>NZ_JBSEDY010000082.1:0-516 GCF_053570945.1 Paenibacillus sp. CMM36 | reverse complement strand
CGCAAACCGACACAGGTAGGCGAGAAGAGAATTCTAAGGCGCGCGGAAGAACTCTCGTTAAGGAACTCGGCAAAATGACCCCGTAACTTCGGGAGAAGGGGTGCCTCGGTAGGGTGAATAGCCCGAGGGGGCCGCAGTGAAAAGGCCCAAGCGACTGTTTAGCAAAAACACAGGTCTGTGCGAAGCCGCAAGGCGAAGTATACGGGCTGACGCCTGCCCGGTGCTGGAAGGTTAAGGGGAGTGGTAAGCTCGCAAGAGCGAAGCTATGAACCGAAGCCCCAGTAAACGGCGGCCGTAACTATAACGGTCCTAAGGTAGCGAAATTCCTTGTCAGGTAAATTCTGACCCGCACGAATGGCGTAACGACTTGGGCGCTGTCTCAACGAGAGATCCGGTGAAATTTTAATACCTGTGAAGATGCAGGTTACCCGCGACAAGACGGAAAGACCCCATGGAGCTTTACTGCAGCTTGATATTGAATTTGGGTACGATCTGTACAGGATAGGTGGGAGCCGT
>NZ_JBSEDY010000081.1:0-520 GCF_053570945.1 Paenibacillus sp. CMM36 | reverse complement strand
TGAATCAGCGTATTGATCGTGACCTGATTTTGCTTCGCTACCCGTTCGATCTGAGCAACCAGCTCTGGCTGGAAGTCACATTCCAGATCTTCAGCGACATATAGCCCGGCTTGCATCGATTTAGGCTGTGTTTTTTGCTGAGGAAGCGTAATTTGCTGCTCATAGTCCGCCAGATACCCACGCCAATATTGCAAAGCTGCCTCACGGTCCTGACGTTCCAGCCATTCGATAAATCGACTGAACGGCGTGACAGGCTCCAGCGCTGGCTCATGACCGGCGCGCAGTGTCAGATAGCTGCCAAATACCTCCTGTGTCATAAAGGACAAGCACCAGCCATCCATCAAAATGTGATGGAAGCTCCAAACAAAGTGATACGTTTCATCCCCAGTTTGCAAAATGGAGACACGAATGAGTGCATCCTCTGCGAGATTGAATCCTTTCGCTTTGTCCTCGATGGCAAAAGCTTCAACACGAGCTTCTCGTTCCTCTTTTTCTAGTCCGCGCAAGTCTTCATAATATA
>NZ_JBSEDY010000080.1:0-530 GCF_053570945.1 Paenibacillus sp. CMM36 | reverse complement strand
CCCGAGTCCTCCAGCATAAAGCGGATACGATCAGCCGGATATTCCGGATCAATCGGCACATAGGCTCCGCCGGCCTTGAGAATCGCATAGATGCCTACAATCATGTCCAATGAACGGTGAACCAGAATGCCCACAGGCTGATCCGGTTTAACCCCTTGCGCACGCAAGGTGCGTGCGAGACGGTTGGCTCGCTCGTTCAGCTCCGCGTAGGTCAACGATACCGCTCCACACAACACCGCCACTTGCTCCGGCGTGTTCGCTACCTGCTGCTCGAACAGTGCGCTTAGCGTTTGATCCTGCGGATAGGCTACCGCCGTATCCCCCCAGACCTGAACGGTCTGTGCCCGCTCTTCCGGTGTCACCAATTCCAGCTCATTCACACGGATATGCGGATTGTCAATTATTTGCTCGATGACATGCAGTACATGTCCCTGCATCCGCTCGATCGTAGACCGATCGTATACATTGGCGTTATATCTGAACATAATGCGGAAGGTTTCATCGGGCATCACAATCAAGTCCAGATCATA
>NZ_JBSEDY010000079.1:0-535 GCF_053570945.1 Paenibacillus sp. CMM36 | reverse complement strand
CCGCTTTCACGCCTACTTTTCCGGTCGGAATCGAAGTTTGCTGATCATAGCCGAGCAAATAATCCTTCCAGTAGGAAGCTGCTGCTGCTTCATCCTGTGCTTCAAGCCACTCAATATACTGACTGTATGGAGTCACGGGGGCAAGCTTCGGCTGTCTATGCTCCACGGCTGCAAAATAAGCCTCAAACACCTCATCCGTGACTAACGCCACACACCAGCCATCCATCAAGATGTGATGAGAGCTCCACACAAAATAATAATCCTCATCACCTGTTCGTAAAATCGCCACGCGCATCAACGCATCCCGGGACAAATCGAATCCGGCTGCCTTGTCCTTGCGAATAAATTCCTGCACATACGCGTCACGTTCCTGCTCATTCAGATGACGCAAATCTTCACATCTGAAACCAACCTCCTTGCGGCGGAAAATCACCTGCACAGGCTCATCCTGCCAACCGCTGATGAAATTAGCTCTAAAGATCTCATGCCGCTGCGCCAAATGATTCAAGCTATCCTGGAAAATATCCGCTTGGAA
>NZ_JBSEDY010000078.1:0-558 GCF_053570945.1 Paenibacillus sp. CMM36 | reverse complement strand
GATGGCGATCCACCTAGATCGCCTGGAGAAACAGGGGTAACCCCCCCTGCTTCTCCAGAGACCAGAGCATTATGATGTGAAAAAGAAACCCACGTCTCAAAATGACGGGGTTTCTCGACAATCTGAGGATGATAATCTCATTGAGATTATCATCCTTTTCACTTTTGCTTGGCGACGTCCTACTCTCCCAGGACCCTGCGGTCCAAGTACCATCGGCGCTGGAGGGCTTAACGGTCGTGTTCGGGATGGGTACGTGTGGAACCCCTCCGCTATCGCCACCAAACATGAATTTGCTATGCAAATTCTTCCGTAAGGTTATTAGCTTCATCACATATCGTGTGAACAAATAGCCATGCGCTTGTTGTATGTCACTTGTACATACGTTCAAGGTTACACCCTGAAAACTGGATCCGAAACTTATTTGCGTTTTATCTTAGGATAAGCCCTCGACCGATTAGTATTGGTCAGCTCCATGCATTACTGCACTTCCACCCCCAACCTATCTACCTCGTCGTCTTCAAGGGGTCTTACTAATTGGGAAATCTCATCTTGAGGGGG
>NZ_JBSEDY010000077.1:0-579 GCF_053570945.1 Paenibacillus sp. CMM36 | reverse complement strand
TGGGAAATCTCATCTTGAGGGGGGCTTCACGCTTAGATGCTTTCAGCGCTTATCCCTTCCGTACATAGCTACCCAGCGGTGCTCCTGGCGGAACAACTGGTACACCAGCGGTACGTCCATCCCGGTCCTCTCGTACTAAGGACAGCTCCTCTCAAATTTCCTACGCCCACGACAGATAGGGACCGAACTGTCTCACGACGTTCTGAACCCAGCTCGCGTACCGCTTTAATGGGCGAACAGCCCAACCCTTGGGACCTACTTCAGCCCCAGGATGCGATGAGCCGACATCGAGGTGCCAAACCTCCCCGTCGATGTGGACTCTTGGGGGAGATAAGCCTGTTATCCCCAGGGTAGCTTTTATCCGTTGAGCGATGGCCCTTCCATGCGGTACCACCGGATCACTAAGCCCGACTTTCGTCCCTGCTCGACTTGTAGGTCTCGCAGTCAAGCTCCCTTCTGCCTTTGCACTCTTCGAATGATTTCCAACCATTCTGAGGGAACCTTGGGGCGCCTCCGTTACTCTTTAGGAGGCGACCGCCCCAGTCAAACTGCCCACCTGACACTGTCCTCGCACCGGTT
>NZ_JBSEDY010000076.1:0-592 GCF_053570945.1 Paenibacillus sp. CMM36 | reverse complement strand
CGCAGCTCCCCAGCGCTTACGTCTCTTTCAGCGACATAGTACGCCACCAGTTGGTTTTGCCCCTGTTCGTCCGCTTGGGCCAGTACGATGACCTCTTGCACGTCTTCCACTTTCAAGATTTGTGCCTCGACTTCGCCCAGCTCGATCCGGTAGCCCCGGATTTTCACCTGATGGTCAATCCGGCCCAAATATTCGATGTTGCCGTCTGGCATCCATCTCGCCAAGTCACCCGTACGGTACATTCGTTCATAGCCTGCTTCACCAGCCGCAAACGGGTTCGATACAAATTTCTCCGCCGTCAGTTCTGGACGATCCAGATATCCACGCGCCAGACCCGGACCGGACACGCACAGCTCACCCGCTACGCCGACCGGAGCCAAATGTCCATGCCCATCCACCATGTATACCCGATGATTCGGCACAGGACGTCCAATGGAAATGAGTTGTCCTGCCCTTGCATCCTCGGACACCGGCCAGATGGACGTTGCAACTGAGTTTTCAGTTGGACCGTAGCCGTTGTAGTACGCCACTTGATCCTTCCACTTGTATACCAGTTCGGTGGAAGATGCTGAACCCGCAGTGAACAGAATAC
>NZ_JBSEDY010000075.1:0-598 GCF_053570945.1 Paenibacillus sp. CMM36 | reverse complement strand
AAAATGGAGACACGAATGAGTGCATCCTCTGCGAGATTGAATCCTTTCGCTTTGTCCTCGATGGCAAAAGCTTCAACACGAGCTTCTCGTTCCTCTTTTTCTAGTCCGCGCAAGTCTTCATAATATAATTCTCCGCTACGGTTGCGGAAGACGACCTGTACAGGCTCATCCTTCCATGAACTGATAAAGTTCGTCCGTAATGCCTCATGACGCTGTACGAGCAGGTCAAAGCTTTTACCGAAAGCAACCACATCAAAACGCCCGTTCAATTCAAAGGTGGCCTGTTCAAAATAAGCTGCCGAATTTTCATCCATCAGACTGAAGAAGAGCATGCCCTTTTGCATCGGTGTCAAAGCATACACATTTTCCAGCTCACCCATATCTTGCGTATCCTTCACCAATTGCTCCAGCTCATCCAGCGTTACATGGTTTAACAGGACATCACTTGGGGTCAGCACCGTTCTTTCTTGGGCGACACAATGATGAATCACCTCACGCAAGCCGGATGCCAGCAGCTCTCCAAGTCGTGCAATCGTCTCATGACGGAATTGCGTTGTACCGTAGCGAATCGTGAAAATCAGTTCTCCATCCTCGATGA
>NZ_JBSEDY010000074.1:0-598 GCF_053570945.1 Paenibacillus sp. CMM36 | reverse complement strand
AAAATGGAGACACGAATGAGTGCATCCTCTGCGAGATTGAATCCTTTCGCTTTGTCCTCGATGGCAAAAGCTTCAACACGAGCTTCTCGTTCCTCTTTTTCTAGTCCGCGCAAGTCTTCATAATATATTTGTCCGCTACGGTTGCGGAAGACGACCTGTACAGGCTCATCCTTCCATGAACTGATAAAGTTCGTCCGCAATGCCTCATGACGCTGCACGAGCAGATCAAAGCTTTTACCAAAAGCAACCACATCAAAACGACCGTTCAACTCAAAGGTGGCCTGTTCAAAATAAGCTGCCGAATTTTCATCCATCAGACTGAAGAAGAGCATGCCCTTTTGCATCGGCGTCAAAGCATACACATTTTCCAGCTCACCCATATCTTGCGTATCCTTCACCAATTGCTCCAGCTCATCCAGTGTTACATGGTTTAACAGGACATCACTTGGGGTCAGCACCGTTCTTTCTTGAGCGACACAATGATGAATCACCTCACGCAAGCCGGATGCCAGCAGCTCTCCAAGTCGTGCAATCGTCTCATGACGGAATTGCGTTGTACCGTAGCGAATCGTGAAAATCAGTTCTCCATCCTCGATGA
>NZ_JBSEDY010000073.1:0-605 GCF_053570945.1 Paenibacillus sp. CMM36 | reverse complement strand
CGCCGAAGGTGGGGTAGATGATTGGGGTGAAGTCGTAACAAGGTAGCCGTATCGGAAGGTGCGGCTGGATCACCTCCTTTCTATGGAGAATCGTTTCCTGCGATGGAAACATTCAAATTAGCAGGTATAACGTACCTGCGACCGGATATTCAATTCGGTTCATCACGTTCGTGTGAATGAAATGAATATCCTGAACTTACTCACTCGTTGCTCAGTTTTGAGAGTTCAAACTCTCACATTGGATTTCCAAAATATACTTGTATTCAAGTATTGAGGAATTTGATATGATATTTTTCCGGGGTTAAAGCCGGGGAGAATATTGCACCTTGAAAACTGGATACCGAAACGAAATTGCGTTTTAGAATATTCCTTTAAGCTGATCTTGTGTAAACAAGTGAAATAAAGGTAGCAGGTAAGGAAAGATCTTTTGCCTTTGGCAAAAATCATTCTTTATTGAACATCGACATTTTCTTTTATCAAAGAAAAGTCTAGGTTAAGCTACAAAGAGCACACGGAGGATGCCTAGGCGCCAGGAGCCGACGAAGGACGTGGCGAACAACGATAAAGCCTCGGGGAGCTGTAAGCAAGCTTTGATCCGGGGATGT
>NZ_JBSEDY010000072.1:0-759 GCF_053570945.1 Paenibacillus sp. CMM36 | reverse complement strand
TCCCGGTGGTGCTGGATATGAGCGTGGGGCAAGACCTTTCACAGCGCATCAAACAGGTGAAAGAAGGACTCCGCCGCATTCCGCAAAAGGGCATTGGCTACGGGATGTTGAGATACCTGTCCGCAGCCCGTGAGCAAGAGCGTTTTGTGACCGAACCTGAAATCAGCTTTAACTATCTGGGACAATTTGATCAAGATATGCAAAGTCAGTCCATTGGCGTATCTCCTTACGCTAGCGGTGCAGAGCTTAGCGCCCATGCAGCCAGATCGCACACGCTGGATATGAACGGACTGATTTCGGAAGGCGAACTGCAATTGACAATCAGCTACAGCAAGCAGGAATATCGTCATGAAACGATGGAGCAGTTAGCTGAAGAGTTCAAAATCAGTTTGCAGGAAATCATTGCGCATTGTGTAGGCCGCAAACAGCAAGAACTGACGCCAAGCGATGTCATGCTTAAACATGTAACCATGGCCGAGCTGGATCAGTTGGTAGAGCGGACTCGTGACATCGGGGAACTGGAAAATGTATATGCGTTGACGCCGATGCAAAAAGGCATGCTGTTCCATAGTCTGATGGATGCAGCGTCAGGAGCTTATTTTGAACAAACGACCTTTGATTTGCACGGACGCTTCCAAGCGGATATTTTCCAGGATAGCTTGAATCATTTGGCGCAGCGGCATGAGATCTTTAGAGCTAATTTCATCAGCGGTTGGCAGGATGAGCCTGTGCAGGTGATTTTCCGCCGCAAGGAGGTTG
>NZ_JBSEDY010000071.1:0-759 GCF_053570945.1 Paenibacillus sp. CMM36 | reverse complement strand
CAACCTCCTTGCGGCGGAAAATCACCTGCACAGGCTCATCCTGCCAACCGCTGATGAAATTAGCTCTAAAGATCTCATGCCGCTGCGCCAAATGATTCAAGCTATCCTGGAAAATATCCGCTTGGAAACGTCCGTGCAAATCAAAGGTCGTTTGTTCAAAATAAGCCCCGGATGCTGCATCCATCAGACTATGGAACAACATGCCTTTTTGCATCGGCGTCAACGCATATACATTTTCCAGTTCCCCGATGTCACGAGTCCGTTCTACCAATTGATCCAGCTCGGCCATCGTTACATTTTTAAGCATGACATCGCTTGGCGTCAGTTCTTGCTGTTTGCGGCCTGTGCAATGCGTAATGATTTCCTGCAAGCTGGTTCTGAACTGTTCAGCTAACTGCTCCATCGTTTCATGGCGATATTCCTGCTTGCTGTAGCTGATTGTCAATTGAAGCTTGCCTTCCGAAATCAGTCCGTTCATATCCAGCGTGTGCGTTCTGGCTGCATGGGCGCTAAGCTCTGCACCGCTAGAGTAAGGAGATACGCCAAAGGACTGACTTTGCATATCTTGATCAAATTGTCCCAGATAGTTAAAGCTGATTTCAGGTTCGGTCACAAAACGCTCTTGCTCACATGCTGCGGACAGGTATCTCAACATCCCGTAGCCAATGCCCTTTTGCGGAATGCGGCGGAGTCCTTCTTTCACCTGTTTGATGCGCTGTGAAAGGTCTTGCCCCACGCTCATATCCAGCACCACCGGGA
>NZ_JBSEDY010000070.1:0-766 GCF_053570945.1 Paenibacillus sp. CMM36 | reverse complement strand
TACAGGGCTTTTACCTTCTCTGGCGGGCCTTTCCAGACCTCTTCATCTAACCGGTTCCTTTGTAACTCCATGTGAGACGTCCCACAACCCCAAGGAGCAAGCTCCTTGGTTTGGGCTAATCCGCGTTCGCTCGCCGCTACTGACGGAATCACTATTGTTTTCTCTTCCTCAGGGTACTTAGATGTTTCAGTTCCCCTGGTCTGCCTCTATTCTGCCTATGTATTCAGCAGAAAGTGACTGTCGATGAAGACAGCCGGGTTTCCCCATTCGGACACCCCCGGATCAAAGCTTGCTTACAGCTCCCCGAGGCTTTATCGTTGTTCGCCACGTCCTTCGTCGGCTCCTGGCGCCTAGGCATCCTCCGTGTGCTCTTTGTAGCTTAACCTAGACTTTTCTTTGATAAAAGAAAATGTCGATGTTCGATAAGAAATGATTTTTGCCAAAGGCAAAAGATCTTTCCTTATCTGCTACCTTTATTTCACTTGTTTACACAAGATCAGCTTAAAGGAATATTCTAAAACGCAATTTCGTTTCGGTATCCAGTTTTCAAGGTGCACGTTTTTCCGGTTTTTAAGGCCGGATGAATATCATATCAAATTCCTCAACACTTGAACACAAGTATATTCTGGAAATTCAATGTGAGAGTTTGAACTCTCAAAACTGAGCAACGAGTGAGTAAGTTCAGGATATTCATTTCATTCACACGAATGTGATGAACCGAATTGAATATCCGGTCGCAGGTACATGTACCTGCTAATTTGAATGT
>NZ_JBSEDY010000069.1:0-825 GCF_053570945.1 Paenibacillus sp. CMM36 | reverse complement strand
CCACAACCCCAAGGAGCAAGCTCCTTGGTTTGGGCTAATCCGCGTTCGCTCGCCGCTACTGACGGAATCACTATTGTTTTCTCTTCCTCAGGGTACTTAGATGTTTCAGTTCCCCTGGTCTGCCTCTCACTCACCTATGAATTCAGTGAGTAGTGACTGTCGATGAAGACAGCCGGGTTTCCCCATTCGGACATCCCCGGATCAAAGCTTGCTTACAGCTCCCCGAGGCCTTATCGTTGTTCGCCACGTCCTTCGTCGGCTCCTGGCGCCTAGGCATCCTCCGTGTGCTCTTTGTAGCTTAACCTAGACTTTTCTTTCCAAGAAAGAACATGTCGATGTTCGATAAAGAATGATTTTTGCCAGAGGCAAAAGATCTTTCCTTACCTGCTACCTTTATTTCACTTGTTTACACAAGATCAGCTTAAAGGAATATTCTAAAACGCAATTTCGTTTCGGTATCCAGTTTTCAAGGTGCAAGGCTGTTTGATTATCAATCAATCTCCAAGGAGTTAACGATTCTCATACAGTTTATGATGAAATTGTAATTGGTGGAGCCAAGCGGGATCGAACCGCTGACCTCCTGCGTGCAAGGCAGGCGCTCTCCCAGCTGAGCTATGGCCCCTCACAAGTTCCATCAAAACTGAACAAATGGAATGATGAATTTTGAAGCTTACACTTCATATTTGAATGTTTCCATCGCAGGAAACGATTCTCCATAGAAAGGAGGTGATCCAGCCGCACCTTCCGATACGGCTACCTTGTTACGACTTCACCCCAATCATCTACCCCACCTTCGGCGGCTGGCTCCCTTGCGGGTTACCCCAC
>NZ_JBSEDY010000068.1:0-870 GCF_053570945.1 Paenibacillus sp. CMM36 | reverse complement strand
CATCCCCGGATCAAAGCTTGCTTACAGCTCCCCGAGGCCTTATCGTTGTTCGCCACGTCCTTCGTCGGCTCCTGGCGCCTAGGCATCCTCCGTGTGCTCTTTGTAGCTTAACCTAGACTTTTCTTTCACAGAAAGAAAATGTCGATGTTCAATAAAGAATGATTTTTGCCAAAGGCAAAAGATTTTTCCTTACCTGCTACCTTTATTTCACTTGTTTACACAAGATCAGCTTAAAGGAATATTCTAAAACGCAATTTCGTTTCGGTATCCAGTTTTCAAGGTGCAATTCGCTTCATCGAAGCGAAACCCGATGAATATTTCGGTTCCACACGAATGTGTGAATGAAGTATTCGTCGAAGCTTGAGAGTTTGAGCTCTCAAAACTGAGCAACGAGTGAGTAGTTTTTGAAGCTAATGCTTCATATTTGAATGTTTCCATTGCAGGAAACGATTCTCCATAGAAAGGAGGTGATCCAGCCGCACCTTCCGATACGGCTACCTTGTTACGACTTCACCCCAATCATCTACCCCACCTTCGGCGGCTGGCTCCCTTGCGGGTTACCCCACCGACTTCGGGTGTTGTAAACTCTCGTGGTGTGACGGGCGGTGTGTACAAGACCCGGGAACGTATTCACCGCGGCATGCTGATCCGCGATTACTAGCAATTCCGACTTCATGTAGGCGAGTTGCAGCCTACAATCCGAACTGAGACCGGCTTTTCTAGGATTGGCTCCACCTCGCGATTTCGCTTCCCGTTGTACCGGCCATTGTAGTACGTGTGTAGCCCAGGTCATAAGGGGCATGATGATTTGACGTCATCCCCACCTTCCTCCGGTTTGTCACCGGCAGTCTGCTTAGAGTGCCCAGCTTG
>NZ_JBSEDY010000067.1:0-915 GCF_053570945.1 Paenibacillus sp. CMM36 | reverse complement strand
TTCTGGTTCACCGTTCATTGGACATGATTGTAGGCATCTATGCGATTCTCAAGGCCGGCGGAGCCTATGTGCCGATTGATCCGGAATATCCGGCTGATCGTATCCGCTTTATGCTGGAGGACTCGGGCGCGAAGCTGGTGCTGACGCAATTGCATCTGGCGGAGCAAGCATCCTTGAGTTTCGACGGCCAGGTGCTGGTGCTGGATCGTCAGGAGCAGGATGGCCAAGACATTTACCACGAAGACGGTTCGAATCTGGAGCCACTGGCCGGACCGCACCATGTCGCCTATGTCATTTATACCTCTGGCTCCACGGGAAAACCGAAGGGCGTGATGGTGGAGCACCATTCTGTGCTGAATCGGATTTTGTGGATGCATGATCGGTACGGCTTGAGTGCGGAAGATACGATCCTGCAAAAGACCGCCTTTACGTTCGACGTGTCGGTGTGGGAGCTGTTCTGGTGGTCGCTGGTCGGCTCGAAGGTGAGCTTGCTGTCGGTAGGCGGGGAAAAGAACCCGGAAGACATCGTGGACACGATTGCCCGCGATGGAGTGAGCACGATGCACTTTGTACCTGCCATGCTGCATGCGTTCCTGGAGTATGTGGAGCAGCAGCCACGGGAAGTGATGCAAGCGAAACTGGCAACGCTGCGCCATGTCTTTGCCAGTGGTGAAGCCTTGCCACCACAGCATGTGGCCCGGTTCCAACAGCTTGTGTCGAGTCTGGCGGGAGCGAAGCTGATCAACCTGTACGGCCCAACGGAAGCGACGGTGGACGTATCGTACTTTGATTGCGAGCCGACGGAAGAATATGCAGTCATTCCGATCGGAAAACCGATTCAAAACATTCGCCTGTACATCGTGAAGGAAGGCACGGAGCAATTGCAGCCGATTGGGGTTGCAGGGGAGTTGTGCA
>NZ_JBSEDY010000066.1:0-915 GCF_053570945.1 Paenibacillus sp. CMM36 | reverse complement strand
TGCACAACTCCCCTGCAACCCCAATCGGCTGCAATTGCTCCGTGCCTTCCTTCACGATGTACAGGCGAATGTTTTGAATCGGTTTTCCGATCGGAATGACTGCATATTCTTCCGTCGGCTCGCAATCGAAGTACGATACGTCCACCGTTGCTTCGGTTGGGCCATACAGGTTGACCAGCTTCGCTCCGGCCAGGCTCGATACGAGCCGCTGGAACCGGGCCACATGCTGTGGCGGCAACGCTTCACCACTGGCAAAGACATGGCGCAGCGTGCCCAGCTTCGCTTGCATCACTTCTCGTGGCTGCTGCTCCACATACTCCAGGAACGCATGCAGCATGGCGGGCACAAAGTGCATCGTGCTCACGCCATCGCGGGCAATCGTGTCTACGATGTCTTCCGGGTTCTTTTCCCCGCCAACCGGCAACAGGCTTACCTTCGAGCCGACCATCGACCACCAGAATAGCTCCCACACCGACACGTCGAAGGTGAAGGCGGTCTTTTGCAGAATCGTATCTTTCGCGCTTAGGCCGTAGCGATTATGCATCCACAAAATCCGGTTCAGCACGGAATGGTGCTCCACCATCACGCCCTTCGGTTTTCCCGTAGAGCCAGAGGTGTAGATGACATAGGCGACATGGTGCGGTCCGGCCAGTGGCTCCAGATTCGAACCGTCTTCGTGGTAAATGTCTTGGCCAGCCTGCTCCTGACGATCCAGCACCAGCACCTGGCCGTCGAAACTCAGCGATGCTTGCTCCGCCAGATGCGATTGCGTCAGCACCAGCTTCGCTCCCGAGTCCTCCAGCATAAAGCGGATACGATCAGCCGGATATTCCGGATCAATCGGCACATAGGCTCCGCCGGCCTTGAGAATCGCATAGATGCCTACAATCATGTCCAATGAACGGTGAACCAGAA
>NZ_JBSEDY010000064.1:0-1080 GCF_053570945.1 Paenibacillus sp. CMM36 | reverse complement strand
ATCACTATTGTTTTCTCTTCCTCAGGGTACTTAGATGTTTCAGTTCCCCTGGTCTGCCTCTATTCTGCCTATGTATTCAGCAGAAAGTGACTGTCGATGAAGACAGCCGGGTTTCCCCATTCGGACATCCCCGGATCAAAGCTTGCTTACAGCTCCCCGAGGCTTTATCGTTGTTCGCCACGTCCTTCGTCGGCTCCTGGCGCCTAGGCATCCTCCGTGTGCTCTTTGTAGCTTAACCTAGACTTTTCTTTCAAAGAAAGAAAATGTCGCTGTTCGATAAAGAATGATTTTTGCCAAAAGCAAAAGATCTTTCCTTACCTGCTACCTTTATTTCACTTGTTTACACAAGATCAGCTTAAAGGAATATTCTAAAACGCAATTTCGTTTCGGTATCCAGTTTTCAAGGTGCAATACAGTTTCATCGAAACTGTAGCCTGTGTGAACATCGCTCCATCTCATTCGAGCGGATGATATTCATGCAGTTTTTTGGTGGAGCCAAGCGGGATCGAACCGCTGACCTCCTGCTTGCAAGGCAGGCGCTCTCCCAGCTGAGCTATGGCCCCAAAAGGAAATATAAAGTTATATGGTGGGCCCTAGTGGACTCGAACCACCGACCTCACCCTTATCAGGGGTGCGCTCTAACCAGCTGAGCTAAGGGCCCATAATAAACCACCAAAGAAGTTCTTCTTTAGTGGTTGCGCTTGGCGACGTCCTACTCTCCCAGGACCCTGCGGTCCAAGTACCATCGGCGCTGGAGGGCTTAACGGTCGTGTTCGGGATGGGTACGTGTGGAACCCCTCCGCTATCGCCACCAAACGTTCGAGAGTTTGAACTCTCAAAACTGAGCAACGAGTGAGTAATTTAAGGATATTCATTTCATTCACACGAACGTGATGAACCGAATTGAATATCCGGTCGCAGGTACGTTATACCTGCTGATTTGAATGTTTCCGTTGCAGGAAACGATTCTCCATAGAAAGGAGGTGATCCAGCCGCACCTTCCGATACGGCTACCTTGTTACGACTTCACCCCAATCATCTACCCCACCTTCGGCGGCTGGCTCCCTTGCGGGTTACCCC
>NZ_JBSEDY010000063.1:0-1183 GCF_053570945.1 Paenibacillus sp. CMM36 | reverse complement strand
CTCGGGCTATTCACCCTACCGAGGCACCCCTTCTCCCGAAGTTACGGGGTCATTTTGCCGAGTTCCTTAACGAGAGTTCTTCCGCGCGCCTTAGAATTCTCTTCTCGCCTACCTGTGTCGGTTTGCGGTACGGGCACCTTCTCCTGGCTAGAGGCTTTTCTTGGCAGTCTGAGATCATGACCTTCGCTACTATAATTTTCGCTCCCCATCACAGCCCAGCCTTAACGATGTGCGGATTTGCCTACACACCAGCCTCACTGCTTAGACGGACATCCATCCGTCCGCGTCACTACCCTACTGCGTCACCCCATCGCTCATAACGGATTACGGTGGTACAGGAATTTCGACCTGTTGTCCTTCGACTACGCCTATCGGCCTCGCCTTAGGTCCCGACTTACCCTGAGCGGACGAACCTTCCTCAGGAACCCTTAGGCTTTCGGCGGATCTGATTCTCACAGATCTTTTCGTTACTCATACCGGCATTCTCACTTGAATGCAGTCCAGCGCTCCTTACGGTACACCTTCAACCCGCATTCAACGCTCCCCTACCCCTGATGCAAGCATCAAGCCATAGCTTCGGTGGTGTGTTTAGCCCCGTTACATTTTCGGCGCAGAGTCACTCGACCAGTGAGCTATTACGCACTCTTTCAATGGTGGCTGCTTCTAAGCCAACATCCTGGTTGTCTGTGCAACTCCACATCCTTTCCCACTTAACACACACTTGGGGACCTTAGCTGATGGTCTGGGCTGTTTCCCTTTCGACAATGGATCTTAGCACTCACTGTCTGACTCCCGGAACTAAATCTATGGCATTCGGAGTTTGACTGAGCTTGGTAACCCTTGCGGGCCCCGCACCCAATCAGTGCTCTACCTCCACGATTCTTCTTTCCGAGGCTAGCCCTAAAGCTATTTCGGGGAGAACCAGCTATCTCCGGGTTCGATTGGAATTTCTCCGCTACCCCCACCTCATCCCCGCATTTTTCAACATGCGTGGGTTCGGGCCTCCAGTGCGTGTTACCGCACCTTCACCCTGGACAGGGGTAGATCACCCGGTTTCGGGTCTACGTCCACGTACTCATTCGCCCTATTCAGACTCGCTTTCGCTGCGGCTTCAGCTCTTCACCTTAACCTTGCACGGGAACGTAACTCGCCGGTTCATTCTACAAAAGGCACGCCATCACCC
>NZ_JBSEDY010000062.1:0-1210 GCF_053570945.1 Paenibacillus sp. CMM36 | reverse complement strand
GACACCGGCCAGATGGACGTTGCAACTGAGTTTTCAGTTGGACCGTAGCCGTTGTAGTACGCCACTTGATCCTTCCACTTGTATACCAGTTCGGTGGAAGATGCTGAACCCGCAGTGAACAGAATACACAGGTGTGGCATCCGCTCTGGCTCCAGATACACCGCATAGGTCGGCGGCAAAGCGGCCACCGTAATCCGGTGATTCGCCATATATTGCTCAAACCGCTCGTAGTTCAAAATCGTCTCTGTCGTTGGCACATATAACGTGGCTCCGCAGAACAGCGCTTGGAAGATTTCCCAGCAAGCCGCATCAAACGAATAGCTAGCGAACAGCAACGCATGATCCGACGTGCGGATTCGAAGCGTCTGATCAAAATACGTTTTCAGATTGCACAGCCCGTGATGCTCCAGCATAACGCCCTTCGGCTGCCCTGTTGTACCCGATGTATAAATCACATACGCCAAATCATCTGGACCGGACCACGGCTCCAGGTTGGAACCATCCTCGTGATACACCGTTTGCGTTCCATCCAGCACCAGCACTTGGCCATCGATAACTGCTTTGTCCACCAGATGACTTTGTGTCAACAGTAGCTTCGCACCCGAGTCGTCCAGCATATAGCGGATACGCTCTTCCGGGTAGGTTGGATCGATGGGGACATATGCGCCTCCGGCTTTTAAAATCCCGAAGATGCCCACGATCATATCCACCGACCGCTCGGTCATCAGACCCACCAAACGATCTTTCGTCACGCCTTGACTGCGCAAGGTACGAGCCAGGCGATTGGCGCGTTCATTCAGCTCGCGATAAGTCAGCGTTTCTCCTTCAAAGAACAAGGCTGTCTGCTCCGGTGTCTGCGCCGTTTGCGTCTCGAACAAGCCATGGATCGTTTGCTCGCTTGCATAGGTTGCTGCTGTATTCCCCCAAACCTTAACGATTTGCTCACGCTCCTGCGCGGTTATCATATCCAGTTCATGTACACGGATGTTCGGATTCGCAGTTACCTGCTCCAGCAATTGCACCAGATGACCTCGAATTTGTTCTACACTTTCCCGTTCAAAGGCCAGAGCATTATAGCCAAAACTCATGTGAATGGTGTTCCCCGGCAGCACCACCAGGTTAAAGTCATAGTTGGTCTGCTCGACGGACTCGGCTCCGGTGATCGTGAAGCTGGACGCCTCACCGCTACCTAATTGCTCGATTTGTTCCT
>NZ_JBSEDY010000061.1:0-1210 GCF_053570945.1 Paenibacillus sp. CMM36 | reverse complement strand
AGGAACAAATCGAGCAATTAGGTAGCGGTGAGGCGTCCAGCTTCACGATCACCGGAGCCGAGTCCGTCGAGCAGACCAACTATGACTTTAACCTGGTGGTGCTGCCGGGGAACACCATTCACATGAGCTTTGGCTATAATGCTCTGGCCTTTGAACGGGAAAGTGTAGAACAAATTCGAGGTCATCTGGTGCAATTGCTGGAGCAGGTGACTGCGAATCCGAACATCCGTGTACATGAGCTGGATATGATAACCGCGCAGGAGCGCGAGCAAATCGTTAAGGTTTGGGGGAATACAGCAGCAACCTATGCAAGCGAGCAAACGATCCATGGCTTGTTCGAGACGCAAACGGCGCAGACACCGGAGCAGACAGCCTTGTTCTTTGAAGGAGAAGCGCTGACTTATCGCGAGTTGAATGAACGCGCCAATCGCCTGGCTCGTACCTTGCGCAGTCAAGGCGTGACGAAAGATCGTTTGGTGGGTCTGATGACCGAGCGGTCGGTGGATATGATCGTGGGCATCTTCGGGATTTTAAAAGCCGGAGGCGCATATGTACCTATCGATCCAACCTACCCGGAGGAACGTATCCGCTATATGCTGGACGACTCGGGGGCGAAGCTGCTGTTGACACAAAGTCATCTGGTGGACAAAGCAGTTATCGATGGTCAAGTGCTGGTATTGGATGGAGCGCAAACGGTGTATCACGAGGATGGTTCTAACCTGGAGCCGGGGTCCGGCCCGAATGATTTGGCGTATGTGATTTATACGTCAGGTACAACCGGGCAGCCAAAGGGCGTTATGCTGGAGCATCACGGGCTGTGCAATCTGAAAACGTATTTTGATCAGACGCTTCGGATGAGCACATCGGATCATGCGTTGCTGTTCGCTAGCTATTCGTTTGATGCGGCTTGCTGGGAAATCTTCCAAGCGCTGTTCTGCGGAGCCACGTTATATGTGCCAACGACAGAGACGATTTTGAATTACGAGCGGTTTGAGCAATATATGGCGGATCACCACATCACGGTGGCCGCTTTACCGCCGACCTATGCGGTGTATCTGGAGCCAGAGCGGATGCCACACCTGCGTATTCTGTTCACTGCGGGTTCAGCATCTTCCACCGAACTGGTATACAAGTGGAAGGATCAAGTGGCGTACTACAACGGCTACGGTCCAACTGAAAACTCAGTTGCAACGTCCATCTGGCCGGTGTC
>NZ_JBSEDY010000060.1:0-1239 GCF_053570945.1 Paenibacillus sp. CMM36 | reverse complement strand
TGTCTACCGAGCGTTCACTCAAAATGCCGACAATCGACTCGCGTCCAACGCCTTCATTCCGCAATCTCCGCGCCAATTGGTTCGCGCGCTCGTTCAGTTTCCGGTAAGTGAGCTGCTCCTCCTCGTATACCACCGCCACATGATCCGGCACAAGCTGTGCCTGTTCTTCCACAAAGGTATGGAATAAGGCTCCTGCTTCAGCAGCAACATCCGATACTCCTACATCTCCAAATCCATAGATGATCTGTGCTTTTTCCTCAACGGTTACCATATTCAAAGTTGCCAGGGGCTGCTGCGGATGATATGCAATAGCTCGAACGATTTCCGCAAAATGCTGTGCCAATCGCGCAATGGTCTCAGGCTTGTACAACGCCGTGCTATATTCCAGACTGCACAGAATGCCTTCTGGCTGCTCTATTGCCTCCAAGCTCAGATCAAACTTGGCCGTATGATTTTCCAGTGGATAGGAGCTCAAGGTCAGACCTTCCAGCAGTAACTCCTGTTGCTCCAAGGTTTTCAGCTCAAACATCGTGTCAAACAGCGCATTTCGGCTCGTATCTCTCGTCAAATTCAGCTTTTCAACCAGTTCTTCAAAAGGATAGTCCTGATGCTCATAAGCACTGAGCGCATGCTCCTTCACCTCTTGCAGATAATCCAGGAACGTTTTGTCGCTGGACGGATAATTGCGAATCGCCAGCGTGTTAATGAAGACACCCACCAGATTACTGAGCTCCGCATGCGGTCGTCCTGCAATCGGCGTGCCGACGACAATGTCCTCTTGGCCCGTGTATTTGTGCAAGAGCGTAGTGTACGCCGCCAGTAGCACCATATACAGGGTTGAACCTGTTTGCGAAGCCAGTTCTTTTAGGCGTTCGCTCACTTCACGCTCCAGTACGAACTCGATCGTATCCCCTGCCGTACTCTGCACCGCCGGACGGGCAAAGTCGGTTGACAGATCCAGTACAGGCACTCCGCCCCGGAAGGTGCCCAGCCAGTATGCTTCCTGACGCTGCATCCACTCCTGATGGGTTTCGCTTTGATGCCATACGGCATAGTCTTTGTACTGAATCCGCAATGGCGACAGTTCTTCACCGCCATACAAGCGGACAAACTCATCGGTCAGTACCTCCATCGACACGCCATCCGAAACGATATGGTGCATGTCGAGCATGAGTAAATGCTGGGATTCTTGCTCTACTCCTTGGACACCCAGATCCACCAAGCCTACCCGCAGCAGCG
>NZ_JBSEDY010000059.1:0-1239 GCF_053570945.1 Paenibacillus sp. CMM36 | reverse complement strand
TGTCTACCGAGCGTTCACTCAAAATGCCGACAATCGACTCGCGTCCAACGCCTTCATTCCGCAATCTCCGCGCCAATTGGTTCGCGCGCTCGTTCAGTTTCCGGTAAGTGAGCTGCTCCTCCTCGTACACCACTGCCACGTGATCCGGCACAAGCTGTGCCTGTTCTTCCACAAAGGTATGGAATAAGGCTCCTGCTTCAGCAGCAACATCCGATACTCCTACATCTCCAAATCCATAGATGATCTGTGCTTTTTCCTCGGCAGGTACCATATCCAAAACTGCCAGCGGCTGCTGCGGATGCAGTGTAATTGCACGTACGAGTTCGGTAAAATGCTGTGCCAATCGCGCAATGGTCTCAGGCTTGTACAGCGCCGTGCTGTATTCCAGACTGCACAGAATGCCTTCTGGCTGCTCCACTGCATCTAAAGTCAGATCAAACTTGGCCGTATGATTTTCCAGTGGATAGGAGCTCAAGGTCAAACCTTCCAGCAGTAACTCCTGTTGCTCCAAGGTTTTCAACTCAAACATCGTGTCAAACAGCGCATTTCGGCTCGTATCCCGCGTCAAATTCAGCTGTTCAACCAGTTCTTCAAAAGGATAGTCTTGATGCTCATAAGCACTGAGCGCATGCTCCTTCACCTCTTGCAGATAATCCAGGAACGTTTTGTCGCTGGACGGATAATTGCGAATCGCCAGCGTGTTAATGAAGACACCCACCAGATTACTGAGCTCCGCATGCGGTCGTCCTGCAATCGGCGTGCCGACGACAATGTCCTCTTGGCCCGTGTATTTGTGCAAGAGCGTAGTGTACGCCGCCAGCAGCACCATGTATAGGGTAGCGCCTGTTTGCGAAGCCAGTTCTTTCAGGCGTTCACTAACCTCACGCTCCAATGCAAATTCGATCGTATCCCCTGCCGTACTCTGCACCGCCGGACGGGCAAAGTCGGTTGACAGATCCAGTACAGGCACTCCGCCCCGGAAGGTGCCCAGCCAGTACGCTTCCTGACGCTGCATCCACTCCTGATGGGTTTCGCTTTGCTGCCATACGGCATAGTCTTTGTACTGAATCCGCAATGGCGACAGTTCTTCACCGCCATACAAGCGGACAAATTCATCGGTCAGTACCTCCATCGACACGCCATCCGAAACGATATGGTGCATGTCGAGCATGAGTAAATGCTGGGATTCTTGCTCTACTCCTTGGACACCCAGATCCACCAAGCCTACCCGCAGCAGCG
>NZ_JBSEDY010000058.1:0-1367 GCF_053570945.1 Paenibacillus sp. CMM36 | reverse complement strand
TCATCGGTCAGTACCTCCATCGACACGCCATCCGAAACGATATGGTGCATGTCGAGCATGAGTAAATGCTGGGATTCTTGCTCTACTCCTTGGACACCCAGATCCACCAAGCCTACCCGCAGCAGCGGTGCAGCTTTTAGATCAAACGGACGGATAAACTGCCGTACCCGTTCTTGTGCTTCCTCGCTAATCCTCGTGTACGTAGCCGTAGTCGTACTCTCTACCTGTACCTTCGTATATTCCACCTCGAATGGCACGGTATCCTCAATCCATTGCATCGGCTCATTGTCTACCAGCTCAAAGCGGGTACGCAAGGTTGCATGACGATCAATTAGTTGACGGAACACGTCTTCTACTCGTTTCACATCCAGCGGACCGCTCACTTGCAGCACTGACGGCATGTTGTAGTTCACATCACTTGGATCAAACTGATGCAGTACATACAGTCGTTTTTGTGCTGAAGATAACGGGTAGAAGCTGCGTTCTTCTGTTACCGGAATGGACGCGTACACCACTTGATCCAGACCTTCCAGAACGGCTGCCAGTTGTTCAATCGTGGGTGCTTCAAAAATACTGCGCAGGGGAAGCGGCTTGTTCAACTCCTTGTGAATCTTCGAGGCCAGTGTCGTCGCCCGCAGCGAGTGTCCGCCAATCTCGAAGAAGTTTTCCTTCACACCGACCTGCGTGAGGCCCAGCACCTCCTGCCAAATGTGTGCCAGTTTCACTTCCACCCACGTCCGCGGTGCGACATAATCGGCTCCGCTTTGCAGGCTGCCTTCCGGTGCTGGCAGGGCCTTACGGTCAATTTTGCCATTGGGACTCAGCGGCATTTGCTCCAGTTGTACAAAGTAGGACGGCACCATATAGCTTGGCAGCTCTCGGCCCAGCTCACTTCTCAGCTCGCTGGCACTGATTTCTTGCCCCGCGACATAGTAGGCCACCATGTGTTTTTGGCCCGTTTCGTCTGCACGAGCCATGACAACCGCTTCTCGCACGGACGCTACTTGGAGCAGCTGCGTTTCGACCTCGCCCAGCTCAATCCGGTAACCCCGAATTTTCACCTGATGGTCGATCCGGCCCAAATATTCAATGTTGCCGTCCGGCATCCATCTCGCCAAATCACCAGTGCGGTACATCCGTTCGTCTCCTGCTTCCCCGCCAGCAAACGGATCTTTCACAAATTTCTCGGCCGTCAGTTCCGGACGGTTCAGATACCCACGTGCCACACCGACACCACCGATGCACAACTCCCCTGCAACCCCAATCGGCTGCAATTGCTCCGTGCCTTCCTTCACGATGTACAGGCGAATGTTTTGAATCGGTTTTCCGATCGGAATGACTGCATATTCTTCCGTCGGCTCGCAATC
>NZ_JBSEDY010000057.1:0-1489 GCF_053570945.1 Paenibacillus sp. CMM36 | reverse complement strand
CTCATGTGAATGGTGTTCCCCGGCAGCACCACCAGGTTAAAGTCATAGTTGGTCTGCTCGACGGACTCGGCTCCGGTGATCGTGAAGCTGGACGCCTCACCGCTACCTAATTGCTCGATTTGTTCCTCGACCGGATAGTTCTCAAAAATAAGAATATGGTTGATCAAATCCTGCTTAAGCTCCGACAGTCCCTGAATTTCATACAACGGATACGTATCATAGGCATGGGAAGCAATCGATTGCTCTTGGGTTTGCTTCATCACATCGGAGAATAGACTACCCACTTGACTACGGATACGCACCGGAATGGTATTGATAAACAGACCAATGATGTGCTCCACATTCGGAATGTCTGCCGGACGTCCAGATACCACGCTGCCAAACACGACATCATCGGTACCATTATATTTTTGCAGCAAAAGGCCCCAAACGGTCTGCATCAACGTATTGATCGTCACCTGATAACGCTTGGCTATGCGCTGAATACCAGCTGTGAGATCCGCGCCCAAATCAAAATCTAAACGCTCCGACTGATACCCCGTTTTGCCCTGAATTTTAGCCTGTGGCAAACGAGACTGCTCCTCGTATCCTTCCAGAGCCTTGCTCCAGTAGCTTGATGCGGCCTGACGATCCTGCTGCTCCAGCCATTCGATATATTGACTGTACGGCGTTACAGGGGCCAGTTCCGGTTGTTTATGGGCCAGGATCGCAAAATAGCTCGCAAACACTTCGTTTGTCACCAGCGACAAGCACCAGCCATCCATCACGATATGATGGAAACTCCATACAAAACGGTACGTCTCCTCACCTGTGCGCAACACAGTGACACGCATCAAGGCGTCTTGTGCTAGGTCAAAGCCTCTTTGCTTGTCTTTACGCGTAAATTCGAGCATGTATTCGTTTTGCTGCTCGTCCTTCATATCCCGCAAATCTTCCACATACAGTTCACTGCGCTTATTGCGGTACACAACCTGAAGCGGTTCATCCTGCCAGCCGCTGTAGAAGTTCGTGCGCAGTACCGTATGCCGCTGCATTAAAACATCCAAACTGGCCGCAAATGCAGCGATATTAAAATGTCCTCGCAGATCAAAGGAGGCCTGTTCAAAATAAGCTCCTGATTGCGAATCCATCAGATTATAAAAGAGCATCCCCTTTTGCATCGGCGTCAGTGCGTATACATTTTCCAAATCACCGGTATGTGCCGCCTGTTTCGCAATTTGTTCCAGTTCTCTAGTCGTCAGACCTTTGAAGGATACATCACTCGGGGTCAGTTCCGGCTGTTCCTGAGCGACGCAATGCGTAATCACCTCTTGCAAAGCGGATTGAAGCAGTCCTGCCACACGTTCCAGCGTTTCTTTACGATACTGCTTACGGCTGTAAGCAATCGTCAAGCGCAGCGTGCCTTCCGAGATCATCGCGTTTAAATCCAGCGTATATTGCAGCGGTGAATGTGCATCCTCTGTCTCCCCTGCACTATAGGGTGACAATG
>NZ_JBSEDY010000056.1:0-1510 GCF_053570945.1 Paenibacillus sp. CMM36 | reverse complement strand
CTGTACGTAGAGGATATACGTGAGAAGGAGAAGTCGGCGCAAGAGCAGTATATCGAGGAGTTCACGCGTGGAGATCAGCGGAGGGGCTTTGATCTGGCCAAGGATGCACTGATGCGTGTATCTATCTTGCGTACATCAGATGATTCATACCATTTTGTATGGAGCTTCCACCACATCATCATGGATGGCTGGTGTTTGTCGCTGGTTACCAACGAAGTCTTTGGAGGATATACCGCCCTAGCAGAAGGGAAACAACCGCAATTGCCTGTGGTGACACCATACAGCCGATACATCGAATGGCTGGAGGGGCAGAACCATCAGGAAGCAGCGGAGTATTGGAGCGGTTACCTGTGGGGCTATGAGGAAACGGCAGTCTTGCCGCAGGCCAAAACAGGGAAGACCCAGGGATATGAGGCCGAATATCTGGAATTTGATTTAGGTATAGACCTGACAAGGGCCTTGCTGCAACTAGCAAAGCAAGAACAGGTAACGATAAATACGCTGATGCAAACGGCCTGGGGTGTTTTATTACAAAAGTATAATCGCACAGAGGATGTTGTTTTCGGGAGCGTGGTTTCTGGACGCCCAGCGGACATTGCCGGAGTAGAGCAGATGATTGGACTATTCATTAACACGGTCCCCGTCCGTATTCAAGGCGGACAAGCAACTGCATTTACAGAGCTGATGAAGCAAACTCAGCGACAGGCGCTTGCTTCGGGAACGTACGAAACGTTCCCACTCTATGAGATTCAGGCACAGGCTGAGCAAAAAGTGGAACTGATTAATCATATTATGGTATTTGAGAACTATCCGATGGATGAACAAATTGAGCAATTAGGTGAAAGGGAAGAAGCTGATTTTAAAATAACCGGAGTAGATGCAGTTGAGCAGACGAATTATGATTTTAACATCGTGGTGTTACCGGGAGAGACGCTACGGGTTCATTTTGGTTACAATGCCCAGGTATATGATTACGAAAGGGTAGAACAGATTCAGGGGCATCTACTGCAACTGCTGGAGCAAATCAAGGTGAATCCAGCTGGCCGGATTTGCGAGCTGGATATATTAACCGCGCAAGAACGCGAGCAAATGCTGGGTGCTTGGTGTGACACGACAGCAGCATATCCACGTGAGCAGACGATTCACGGGTTGTTTGAGGAGCAGGTCAAGCAGACACCGGAGCAGGTAGCGGTATATTTTGAAGGAGCGCAGGTAACCTACCATGAATTAAATGAGCGAGCGAACCGTCTGGCGCGTACTTTACGCAGTAACGGTGTGATGGCAGACGGCCTAGTCGGCCTGATGACAGAGCGATCGATTGACATGATTGTCGGCATCATGGGTATTTTGAAGGCAGGGGGCGCCTACATTCCGATCGATCCGACTTATCCGGAGAACCGCATCCGTTATATGCTGGACGATTCAGGTACGGAACTGCTGTTAACGCAGCAGCATTTGGTTGGAAAAGTGGAATTTAGGGGCAAGGTACTGCTGCTGGATGCAGAAATGG
>NZ_JBSEDY010000055.1:0-1665 GCF_053570945.1 Paenibacillus sp. CMM36 | reverse complement strand
TACTGCTTACGGCTGTAAGCAATCGTCAAGCGCAGCGTGCCTTCCGAGATCATCGCGTTTAAATCCAGCGTATATTGCAGCGGTGAATGTGCATCCTCTGTCTCCCCTGCACTATAGGGTGACAATGTGATTCCACTGTTTTGTAGATCCTGATCGACTTGACCCAAATAGTTAAAGCTGATTTCCGGTTCTGCTGCAATCGCACGCGCTTCATCCGATCCTGACGCAGGAGACAAGTAGCGCCAAGTTCCATAGGTCAGCCCTTTATGTGGAATCCGGCGCAGACCTTCCTTCGTTTCTTTAATCCGCTGAGCCAGTGTCATTTCCTTGTCGGTCTCCAGCAGCACTGGATACAAGCTCGTAAACCAGCCTACGGTACGTGTCATATCCAGCTCTGGCAGGATTGCTTCCCGGCCATGGCCCTCCAGATTTACCAGCACCTGTCCTGCACCTGTCCAGTTGTGCACTGCGAGTCCCAGCGCGGTCAGCAGCAAATCATTGACCTCGGTGTTATAGGCGCGATAAGCCTGCTTCAACAGCTGCTGGGTTTCAGCTTCGGTCCACTCTACCGTCAGCACTTCGCTGTCTGCATTCAAGGAGTCCTTGTAGGCAAAATCCTTCGGCAGCGGTGCGGCTTCCGCTTTGGCCTGTTCCACCTGCTTCCAATAAACTTCATCCGAGGCAGCCTCAGGACGGTTGGCGTAAGACGACAACTCCCGTGCCCATGCTTGGAAAGAATCCGTTTTATAGGGCAATCGTACGGGTTCACCCTTGCTCGCCTGCTCGTAGCCTGTCGAGAAATCTTCGAACAGAATCCGCCACGACACTCCGTCCACCACCAAGTGGTGAATAGCTATGAGCAAATGATCGCCCTCGGCTGTGTGGAACACTCCCAGCTTCACCAGCGGTCCTTCGAACAGGTGAATGCTGCTTTGAATTTCATTTACCTTCGCTTCCAGCGCTTCCGCATAGACTACTTGTTCACGGTAGTCTGCGGTTTCCAGCGTATACAACGCGCCTTCATCTACACCGCGTGTCCAAGCCTCGTAACCGGATGAAGTCTGACGGAATACCGTACGCAGCGCATCATGATGCTTCACGATGTGATCCATGACTTGGCGAATCGCCGTCTCATCAAAGCCCTCGGCACGATAGAGCATGACCGCTTGATTAAAATGCTGCGGACGCTCGCGCTCCTGCGCAAAGAACCAATGCTGGATCGGAAGCAACGCGGTTTTCCCGCTTACTTCTCCTTGATCTGCCATACGGCTGACCTCATGCATATGCGGTGCCAGTGTTGCAACCGTTGGATACTGGAGCAAATCCTTCATGTCCAGCTTATAGCCGGCCTGGAACGCACGCGATGCGATTTGGATGGCCTTGATGGAATCGCCGCCTAGATCAAAGAAATTGTCCAAAATACCGACTGTCTGCAGCCCCAGTACCGACTGCCAGACCGCTACCAGTGCGCGTTCTTGCGCCGTACGCGGCTCTGCATAATCAGCTCCAGTTTGCAGGCTGCCTTCCGGTGCTGGCAGGGCCTTGCGGTCAATTTTGCCATTTGGACTCAGCGGCATCTGCTCCAGCTGTACAAAGTACGATGGCACCATGTAGCTTGGCAGCTCCCGGCCTAGCTCACTTCTCAGCTCGCTGGCACCGATCTCT
>NZ_JBSEDY010000054.1:0-1665 GCF_053570945.1 Paenibacillus sp. CMM36 | reverse complement strand
TACTGCTTACGGCTGTAAGCAATCGTCAAGCGCAGCGTGCCTTCCGAGATCATCGCGTTTAAATCCAGCGTATATTGCAGCGGTGAATGTGCATCCTCTGTCTCCCCTGCACTATAGGGTGACAATGCGATTCCACTGTTTTGTAGATCCTGATCGACCTGACCCAAATAGTTAAAGCTGATTTCCGGTTCTGCTGCAATCGTATGCGCTTCATCCGATGCAGACGCAGGAGACAAGTAGCGCCAAGTTCCATAGGTCAGCCCTTTATGTGGAATCCGGCGCAGACCTTCCTTCGTTTCTTTAATCCGCTGAGCCAGTGTCATTTCCTTGCCGGTCTCCAGCAGCACTGGATACAAGCTCGTAAACCAACCTACGGTACGTGTAATATCCATCTCTTGCAGGATCGCTTCCCGGCCATGGCCCTCCAGGTTCACCAGTACCTGTCCGGCGCCTGTCCAATTGTGCACCGCCAGTCCCAGCGCGGTCAGCAGCAAATCATTGACCTCGGTGTTGTAGGCGCGATGGACCTGCTTTAACAGCTGCTGCGTTTCAGCTTCGGTCCACTCTACCGTCAGCACTTCGCTGTCTGCATTCAAAGAGCCCTCGTAGGCAAAATCCTTAGGCAGCGGCGCCGCTTCGGCTTTGGCCTGTTCCAGCTGCTTCCAATAAACTTCATCCGAGGCAGCCTCAGGGCGGTTGGCGTAAGACGACAACTCCCGTGCCCATGCTTGGAAGGAATCCGTTTTATAGGGCAATCGTACAGGCTCGCCTTTGATCGCTTGCTCGTAGCCAGTAGAGAAATCCTCAAACAGAATCCGCCACGACACTCCGTCCACCACCAAGTGGTGAATGGCGATTAGCAGATGGTCGCCTTCGGCTGTGCGGAACCATCCGAGTTTGACTAAAGGTCCTGCGGACAGGTCCATGCTGCTTTGAATTTCCGTTACCTTCGCTTCCAGCGCTTCTGCATAAGTTTCCTGTTCACGGTAATCCACCGTTTCCAGCGTATACAGCGTGCCTTCCTCTACAGGGCGTGTCCAAGCCGTATAACCTGCGGGAGCCTGATGGAAAACCGTACGAAGCGCATCATGATGCTTCACAAGGTGATCCATGACTTGCCGAACCACTGCCTCGTTAAAGCCCTCAGCGCGATAGAGCATGACCGCTTGATTAAAGTGCTGCGGACGCTCGCGCTCCTGCGCAAAGAACCAATGCTGGATCGGAAGCAACGCGGTTTCCCCGCTCACTTCTCCTTGATCTGCCATACGGCTGACCTCATGCATATGCGGTGCCAGTGTTGCAACCGTTGGATACTGGAACAAATCCTTCATGTCCAGCTTATAACCGGCCTGGAACGCACGAGATGCGATTTGAATGGCCTTGATGGAATCGCCGCCCAGATCAAAGAAATTGTCCAAAATACCGACCGTCTGTAGTCCCAGTACCGACTGCCAGACCGCTACCAGTGCGCGTTCTTGCGCCGTACGCGGCTCTGCATAATCAGCTCCAGTTTGCAGGCTGCCTTCCGGTGCCGGCAAGGCCTTGCGGTCAATTTTGCCATTTGGACTCAGCGGCATCTGCTCCAGCTGTACAAAGTACGATGGCACCATGTAGCTTGGCAGCTCCCGGCCTAGCTCACTTCTCAGCTCGCTGGCACCGATCTCT
>NZ_JBSEDY010000053.1:0-1755 GCF_053570945.1 Paenibacillus sp. CMM36 | reverse complement strand
TGGAAACCGGACCGGAGCGTCACGTCATGCTCTATGACATGCACCATATTATTTCGGATGGCGTCACGGAAGGAATTATCGTGCAGGAGTTCTCTCAATTGTATGAAGGCAAGGAACTGCCGCCACTCCGTATTCAGTACAAGGACTATGCGGTTTGGCAGCATGCAGATATGCAAAGTGAGCGGCTTCGTGAGCAGGAAAGCTACTGGCTGAACACGATGGCTGGTGACATTCCGGTGCTGGATATGCCTACGGATTTTGCAAGACCAGCCGTACAGCGTCTGGAAGGAGCTCGATTGGAATTTGCGATCAGCCTGGAGGACAGCGAACAGTTGAAACAGCTGTCCGCGCAAACCGGTTCCACCTTGTACATGGTGTTGCTGGCCGCGTATAGCACACTCTTGCATAAATACACGGGTCAAGAGGACATTATCGTCGGCACGCCAATTGCCGGAAGACCACATGCGGAACTGGAGAGCTTGGTAGGCGTATTCCTCAACACGCTGGCAATCCGCAATTATCCGGCTGGTGACAAAACGTTCCTGGACTACTTGCAAGAGGTCAAAGAGCATGCGCTCAGTGCTTACGAACATCAGGAATATCCTTTTGAAGAGCTGGTTGAAAAGCTGAATTTAACGCGGGATACGAGCCGGAATGCGCTGTTTGACACGATGTTTGAGTTGAAAACATTTGAGCAGCAGGAGTTCGAGCTGGAAGGTCTGACCTTTAAGACGTATCCGACAGACAATCATACGGCCAAATTTGATCTGACCTTGGATGCCGTGGAGCAGCCGGAAGGCATTCTGTGCAGTCTGGAATACAGCACGGCGCTGTACAAGCCTGAGACCATTGCGCGCTTGGCACAGCATTTTACCGAACTTGTACGTGCGATTACTCTTCATCCGCAGCAGCCACTGGCAGCTTTGGATATGGTAACTGTCGAGGAGAAGGCACAAATCATCTACGGTTTTGGAGATGTGGGAGTATCGGATGTTACTGCTGAAGCAGGAGGCTTATTCCATACTTATGTGGAAGAACAGACCCAGCTTATACCAGATCATGTGGCGGTGGTGTATGAGGAACAACAACTGACGTACCGCACACTGAACGAGCGTGC
Organism: Paenibacillus sp. CMM36; assembly: GCF_053570945.1. Taxonomy (NCBI): domain Bacteria; kingdom Bacillati; phylum Bacillota; class Bacilli; order Caryophanales; family Paenibacillaceae; genus Paenibacillus; species Paenibacillus sp. CMM36. The sequence continues at coordinate 638 of NZ_JBSEDY010000053.1, read as the reverse complement.
GAACCAATTAGCCCGTAGACTGCGAAATGAAGGCATTGGACGCGAGTCGATTGTTGGCATTTTGAGTGAACGTTCGGTCGACATGCTGGTTGGCGTACTGGCGGTGTGGAAGGCAGGAGGCGCCTATGTGCCGCTGGATGCAGATTATCCGTCCGAACGTATTCGTTTCATGCTGGAGGACAGTGGTGCGACGGTACTGTTGACCCAAATCGGCTTGCAGGAGCGTGCACAGGCATGGCTCGAGGAAAGCCAACCTACATCCGAACCCGCAACAGGGCTGCGTCTGCACACCGTACTGGCACTGGACGATGAGTCGCTGTACACCGGAGATACCACAGACGTCAATCACATCAACGAACCGCAGGATCTGGCGTATGTGATCTACACCTCAGGGACAACGGGACGTCCGAAGGGCGTCATGATTGAGCATCGCAGCTTGGTGAATACGGCTGCGGCCTATCGCCGGGATTACCGTCTGAACCAGTTCCCGGTACGACTGCTGCAACTGGCGAGCTTCTCCTTCGACGTGTTCGTCGGTGATATCGCGCGGACGCTTTATAACGGCGGCACAATGGTTATCTGTCCGAAAGACGACCGCATTGATCCGAGCCGTCTGTATGGCTGGATTCGCGACTATC
>NZ_JBSEDY010000052.1:0-1755 GCF_053570945.1 Paenibacillus sp. CMM36 | reverse complement strand
TGGAAACCGGACCGGAGCGTCACGTCATGCTCTATGACATGCACCATATTATTTCGGATGGCGTCACGGAAGGAATTATCGTGCAGGAGTTCTCTCAATTGTATGAAGGCAAGGAACTGCCGCCACTGCGCATCCAGTACAAGGACTATGCGGTTTGGCAGCATGCCGATATGCAAAGTGAGCGTCTTCGTGAGCAGGAAAGCTACTGGCTGAACACGATGGCTGGTGACATTCCGGTGCTGGATATGCCTACGGATTTTGCAAGACCAGCCGTACAGCGTCTGGAAGGAGCGCGATTGGAATTTGCGATCAGCCTGGAGGACAGCGAACAGTTGAAACAGCTGGCCGCGCAAACCGGCTCCACCTTGTACATGGTATTGCTGGCCGCGTATAGCACGCTTTTGCATAAATATTCGGGACAGGAAGACATTATCGTCGGCACGCCGATTGCCGGAAGACCACATGCGGAACTGGAGAGCTTGGTAGGCGTATTCCTCAACACGCTGGCAATCCGCAATTATCCGTCTGGTGACAAAACGTTCCTAGACTACTTGCAAGAGGTCAAAGAGCATGCGCTCAGTGCTTACGAACATCAGGAATATCCTTTTGAAGAGCTGGTTGAAAAGCTGAATTTAACGCGGGATACGAGCCGGAATGCGCTGTTTGACACCATGTTTGAATTGAAAACATTTGAACAGCAGGAGTTCGAGCTGGAGGGACTGACCTTTAAGACGTATCCGACGGACAATCATACGGCCAAATTTGATCTGACCTTGGATGCCGTGGAGCAGCCGGAAGGCATTCTGTGCAGTCTGGAATACAGCACGGCGCTGTACAAGCCTGAGACCATTGCGCGCTTGGCACAGCATTTTACCGAACTTGTACGTGCGATTACTCTTCATCCGCAGCAATCACTGGCAGCTTTGGAAATGGTAACCGTCGAGGAAAAAGCACAAATCATCTACGGTTTTGGAGATGTGGGAGTATCGGATGTTACTGCTGAAGCAGGAGGCTTATTCCATACTTATGTGGAAGAACAGACCCAGCTTATACCAGATCATGTGGCGGTGGTGTACGAGGAACAACAACTGACGTACCGCACACTGAACGAGCGTGCGAACCAATTAGCCCGTAGATTGCGAAATGAAGGCATTGGCCGTGAATCGATTGTTGGCATCTTGAGTGAACGCTCGGTCGACATGCTGGTCGGCGTATTGGCGGTATGGAAAGCCGGAGGTGCATATGTACCGCTGGATGCAGACTATCCGTCTGAACGCATCCGCTTCATGCTGGAGGACAGTGGTGCTACGGTACTGTTGACCCAAACGGGCTTACAGGAGCGCGCGCAGGTCTGGCTGGATGAAAGCGAAGCAGTATCCGAACCCGCAACGGGACTGTGTCTGCATACTGTACTGGCGCTGGACGATGAGTCGCTGTACACCGGGGATGCCACGGACGTTGAACCTATTAATGAACCGAAGGATCTGGCGTATGTGATCTACACGTCGGGAACAACGGGACGTCCGAAGGGCGTCATGATCGAGCATCGCAGCTTGGTGAATACCGCCGCGGCGTATCGTCGGGATTATCGCCTGAACCAGTTCCCGGTACGTTTGCTGCAGCTGGCAAGCTTCTCCTTCGACGTGTTCGTCGGTGATATCGCGCGGACGCTTTATAACGGCGGCACAATGGTTATCTGTCCGAAAGACGACCGCATTGATCCGAGCCGTCTGTATGGCTGGATTCGCGACTATC
>NZ_JBSEDY010000051.1:0-2059 GCF_053570945.1 Paenibacillus sp. CMM36 | reverse complement strand
GCATTCGTGCTGACAGGCACACCGATGGAATAGGAGGAAGGCTCCAGATCATTGCCTTTATAATCCTGATCGAATTGGCCCAAATAGTTAAAACTGATCTCAGGCTGAGCCTTTAACTGCACGCCTGGTTTCTCCAGAACATTCGTATCCGACAGGTATCGTAAAATACCATAGCCGATGCCTTTCTGCGGAATATGACGCAGCCCTTCCTTGATCCGTTTGATCAGACGAGCGGTATTTCCGCCCTGGCCCAGACTTCCATCCAGTACAACCGGGAACTGGCTCGTAAACCAACCGACTGTCCGCGTAATATCCACATCCGGTACAATGGCTTCCCGTCCATGGCCCTCCAGGTTGACCAGCACTCGTTCGGAACCAGACCAGTCATATACGGCTTTTCCGAGCGCAGCCAGCAACAGGTCATTCATTTCCGTGTTGTATGCGCGATGAGCTTGTTTGAGCAACTGCTCGGTTTCCTGCTTCGTCCAGCGGACCGTCACAACCTCACTGTCTCCGAGCAGGGCTTTATCCTTCGCAAAATCCTTTGGCAAAGGCTTCGCCAGACTCGCTTCTGCTTGTTCGATATGCTGCCAGTAGGCTAGCTCACGCTCCATCGTCGCCCGATTCGCATAGGCTGACAGTTGTTTGGCCCATACCTGGAACGAATCTGTTTTATGCGGCAGTCGAATAGCTGTGCCTGTTTTACCTGCAACAGCCTGCTCATAACCGGACGCCAAGTCCTCCAGCAAAATACGCCACGATACGCCGTCCACAACCAAATGATGAATGACCATTAATAAATGGTCGCCCTCAGCGCAATGGAACAGACCGAGCTTCACAAGCGGACCCTCGCTCAAATGAATGCCTGCTTGAACTTCACTCGCCTTGGCTTCGACAGCGGCAGATTCGTTCTCCATTCCTCTAAAATCTACGATGTCCAGTGTGTATAGCTCGCCTTCCTCTACACTGCGGTTCCAAGCGGCATAGCCCTGCTCCCTCTCACGGAATACCGTGCGCAATGCGTCATGATGCTGGACAATACGGTCCATTGTACGGCGTAGCGCGTCGACGTCAAAGCGCCCAGCTCGGTACAGCATCATCGCCTGATTGCTGTGGTGCAGATCAGCAGGCTGCTGCTCGAAAAACCACCGCTGAATAGGTGTCAGTTCCACCTGGCCTACGACCTCTTCCTGACTGGCCATCTTGCCATCTGTACGAAGCAACGGACTGAGTGCCGCTACTGTCGGATTGCTGAACAGGTCTTTCATCTCCAGTCGATAGCCTGCTTGCAGCAAGCGGGACGATACTTGCAGTGCTTTGATCGAATCGCCACCCAGTTCAAAGAAGTTATCCTGCGTGCCTACCGTTTCGACACCAAGCACTCCCGCCCACACTGAAGCTAATACCTGTTCTACCGCAGTACGTGGAGCCACATAGGCTGCGCCGGTATGGATGCTTCCTTCGGGCTCCGGCAAGGCCTTACGGTCGATTTTTCCATTGTGGGTCAGTGGCAAGGTCTCCAGACGCATCAAACGTGCAGGTACCATATGTGCTGGCAGTCCTGCTTCTAGCTCGGCCTGTACTTCCTCGATCCGCAGCTCGGTTTCTCCTGTGATGTATCCGCACAAGTACTTGTGTCCACGCTCATCCGTCCGGTCGATGACTACCGCTTGACGCACACCCGGCACCCGCTGGATTGCCGTTTCAATCTCGCCCAGCTCAATCCGGTAGCCCCGGATTTTGACCTGATAGTCCATCCGGCCGATAAAGTCCACATTGCCGTCTGGCATCCACCGCGCCAGGTCACCTGTGCGGTACAATCGTTCACCGGCTACATACGGATTCGCTACGAACTTCTCGGCCGTCAGGTCTGCACGGTTCAGGTAGCCTCGTGCCACGCCAGCACCGCCAATGCACAGCTCACCCAGCACACCGATCGGCACCGGATTCAGCTGGCTGTCCACGATGTAGAAGCGTGCGTTCAGCCATGCCTGACCAATCGGCACACTGCCGCTACTTGGCAGCTTTGACAGTTCTTCGTCGTAGAAGCTGGAGTCAA
>NZ_JBSEDY010000050.1:0-2060 GCF_053570945.1 Paenibacillus sp. CMM36 | reverse complement strand
TTGACTCCAGCTTCTACGACGAAGAACTGTCAAAGCTGCCAAGTAGCGGCAGTGTGCCGATTGGTCAGGCATGGCTGAACGCACGCTTCTACATCGTGGACAGCCAGCTGAATCCGGTGCCGATCGGCGTACTGGGCGAGCTGTGCATTGGCGGTGCTGGAGTGGCACGTGGATACCTGAACCGCCCAGACCTGACGGCCGAGAAATTCGTGGCGAATCCGTATGTAGCCGGTGAACGATTGTACCGCACAGGTGACCTGGCGCGGTGGATGCCAGACGGCAATGTGGACTTTATCGGTCGGATGGACTACCAGGTCAAAATCCGGGGCTACCGGATTGAGCTGGGCGAGATTGAAACGGCGATCCAGCGGGTACCGGGTGTGCGTCAAGCCGTAGTCATCGACCGGACGGATGAGCGTGGACACAAGTACTTGTGCGGGTACATCACGGGAGAAGCTGAGCTGCGGATCGAGGAAGTACAAGCAGAACTGGAATCCGGGTTACCAGCGCATATGGTGCCAGCACGCTTGATGCGACTGGAGACGATTCCGCTGACCAGCAACGGCAAAATCGATCGCAAGGCCTTGCCGGAACCGGAGGGAAGCATCCATACGGGTGCAGCCTATGTGGCACCACGTACTACGGCAGAGCAAGTACTGGCTGCAGTGTGGGCCGGAGTACTCGGCGTGGAAGCGGTAGGCACGCAGGATAACTTCTTTGAACTGGGCGGCGATTCGATCAAAGCACTGCAAGTATCGTCCCGCTTGCTGCAAGCAGGCTATCGATTGAACATGAAGGATCTCTTCAGCAATCCGACGGTAGCGGCGCTCAGTCCTTTGCTTCGTACAGATGGTAAGATGGCCAGTCAGGAAGAAGCAGTAGGCAAGGTAGATCTGACACCCATTCAGCGATGGTTCTTCGAGCAGCAGCCTGCTGATCTGCACCACAGCAATCAGGCGATGATGCTGTACCGAGCTGGGCGCTTTGACGTCAACGCGCTACGCCGTACAATGGACCGTATTGTCCAGCATCATGACGCATTGCGCACGGTATTCCGTGAGACGGAGCAAGGCTATGCAGCTTGGAACCGCAGTGTAGAGGAAGGCGAGCTATACACGCTGGACATTGTAGATTTTAGTGGAGTTGAAGACGAATCCACCGCTGTAGAAGCTAAGGCGAGTGAAATTCAAGCCAGCATTCATTTGAGCGAGGGGCCGCTGGTGAAGCTCGGTCTGTTCCACTGCGCTGAGGGCGACCATTTGCTAATCGTCATTCATCATTTGGTTGTGGACGGCGTATCGTGGCGTATTTTGCTGGAGGATTTGGCATCCGGTTATGAGCAGGCTGTTGCAGGTAAAACAGGCACAGCTATTCGGCTGCCGCATAAAACAGATTCATTCCAGGTATGGGCCGAGCAGCTGTCGGCCTATGCGAATAGCGCGACGATGGAGCGGGAGCTTGCTTACTGGCAGCATATCGAACAAGCAGAAGCCAGTCTTGCGAAGCCTTTGCCAAAGGATTTTGCGAATGACAATGCACTGCTTGGGGACAGTGAGGTTGTGACGGTCCGCTGGACGAAGCAGGAAACCGAGCAGTTGCTCAAACAAGCTCATCGCGCATACAACACGGAAATGAATGACCTGCTGCTGGCTGCGCTCGGAAAAGCCGTATATGACTGGTCTGGTTCTGAACGGGTGCTGGTCAACCTGGAGGGCCATGGACGGGAAGCTATTGTACCGGATGTGGATATTACGCGGACAGTCGGTTGGTTTACGAGCCAGTTCCCGGTTGTACTGGATGGAAGTCTGGGACAAGGGGGGGAATACGGCTCGTCTGATCAAACGGGTCAAGGAAGGGCTGCGTCATATTCCGCAGAAAGGCATCGGCTATGGTATTTTACGATACCTGTCGGATACGAATGTTCTGGAGAAAGCAGGCGTGCAGTTAAAGGCTCAGCCTGAGATCAGTTTTAACTATTTGGGCCAATTCGATCAGGATTATAAAGGCAATGATCTGGAGCCTTCCTCCTATTCCATCGGTGTGCCTGTCAGCACGAATGC
>NZ_JBSEDY010000049.1:0-2219 GCF_053570945.1 Paenibacillus sp. CMM36 | reverse complement strand
AGCTTCTCCTTCGACGTGTTCGTCGGTGATATCGCGCGGACGCTTTATAACGGCGGCACAATGGTTATCTGTCCGAAAGACGACCGCATTGATCCGAGCCGTCTGTATGGCTGGATTCGCGACTATCAGATTACCGTGTTCGAATCGACTCCAGCCCTGATCGTACCGTTTATGCAGCATGTATATGAGCAGGGACTGGACATGAGCAGTCTGGAATTGCTGATTACCAGCTCGGATAGCTGCAGCGTGACGGATTATCGGGTGTTGCAAGAACGATTTGGCGCAGATATTCGCATTATGAACAGCTATGGTGTTACGGAAGCGGCGATCGACTCCAGCTTCTACGACGAAGAACTGTCGAAGCTGCCAAGCAGCGGTAATGTGCCGATTGGACAGGCATGGCTGAACGCACGCTTCTACATCGTGGACAGCCAGCTGAATCCGGTGCCGATCGGCGTACTGGGTGAGCTGTGCATCGGTGGAATTGGGGTAGCACGGGGATACCTGAACCGTGCGGACCTGACGGCCGAGAAATTCGTAGCCAATCCGTTCGTGCCAGGTGAACGATTATACCGCACAGGTGACTTGGCGCGATGGATGCCGGACGGCAATGTGGACTTTATCGGCCGGATGGACTATCAAGTGAAAATCCGGGGCTATCGGATCGAGCTGGGCGAGATCGAAACGGCGATCCAGCGGGTGCCGGGTGTACGTCAAGCGGTAGTCATCGACCGGACGGATGAGCGTGGACACAAGTACTTGTGCGGATACATCACAGGAGAAGCTGAGCTGCGGATCGAGGAGGTACAGGCCGAACTGGAAGCCGGACTGCCAGCGCACATGGTGCCTGCACGTTTGATGCGACTGGAGACGATCCCGCTGACGAGCAACGGTAAAATCGACCGTAAGGCCTTGCCGGAACCGGAAGGAAGCATCCATACGGGTGCAGCCTATGTGGCACCGCGTACCACGGTGGAGCAAGTACTGGCTGCGGTATGGGCCGGGGTGCTCGGCGTGGAAGCGGTAGGTGCGCAGGATAACTTCTTTGAGCTGGGTGGCGATTCGATTAAGGCCTTGCAAGTATCCTCCCGATTGCTGCAAGCAGGTTATCGACTGGAGATGAAAGACCTGTTCAGTCATCCAACCGTGTCCGCCCTGGCACTGAAAGTTCAATCGGTGACCCGATTGGCGGATCAAAGCGAAGTGGTGGGCGCTGTGAAGCTGACACCTGTTCAACACTGGTTCTTTGAGCAAAACCTGACGGATGCTCATCATCATAACCAGTCCATCATGCTGCATAGCAAGGATGGTTTTGATGAACCGGCCCTGCGCACGGCGATGGATCAAATCGTTAGCCATCACGACACACTGCGTATCATTTTCCGTCCTACGGAGCACGGATATGAAGCCTGGAACCGCGCAATTGGGGAGGGCGAGCTGTATACGCTGGAACGTATAGACCTCAGCCATGAGACTGAGGTGTCAGCGGCGATCGAGGCTAAAGTGAATGAAATTCAGGCGGGTATTCAGTTAAGCGAAGGACCGCTGGTGAAACTGGGGCTGTTCCATTGCCCAGATGGTGATCATTTGCTGATGGCGATTCATCACTTGGTGGTGGATACCGTATCTTGGCGAATTTTGTTCGAGGATATTACAACCGCCTACGAGCAGGCATTGAACGGACAAACGGCTCGTCTTCCGCACAAAACGGATTCGTTCCGCACCTGGGCGGATGGACAGTCTCAATATGCGAACAGTCCGGCCATGGCAGCAGAACTCGCATTCTGGCAGGAAATGGAACAGGGCGTATATCAGCCGCTTCCAAAAGACGAATCCCATTCTCATTCCTTGAATAGGGACAGCGAGAACATGACAGTTACGTGGACAGCTCAGGAAACGGAGCAGTTGTTAAAACAGGCGCATCGTGCCTACAACACGGAGATGAATGATTTGCTGCTTACCGCATTGGGACTGACGATTCATCGCTGGGCGGGCCTGGAACGAGTGCTCGTGAGCCTGGAAGGCCATGGGCGGGAATCCATTCTGCCAGAACTGGATATTACGCGCACCGTGGGCTGGTTTACGACCCAATTCCCGGTGGTGCTGGATATGAGCGTGGGGCAAGACCTTTCACAGCGCATCAAACAGGTGAAAGAAGGACTCCGCCGCATTCCGCAAAAGGGCATTGGCTACGGGATGTTGAGATACCTGTCCGCAGC
>NZ_JBSEDY010000048.1:0-2369 GCF_053570945.1 Paenibacillus sp. CMM36 | reverse complement strand
TACGAGGAGGAGCAGCTCACTTACCGGAAACTGAACGAGCGCGCGAACCAATTGGCGCGGAGATTGCGGAATGAAGGCGTTGGACGCGAGTCGATTGTCGGCATTTTGAGTGAACGCTCGGTAGACATGCTGGTCGGCGTACTGGCGGTGTGGAAGGCGGGAGGCGCCTATGTGCCGCTGGATGCAGACTATCCGTCTGAACGGATTCGTTTCATGCTGGAGGACAGTGGTGCGACGGTATTGTTGACCCAAATCGGCTTACAGGAGCAAGCACAGATATGGCTTGGGGAAAGCCGACAGGCCTTGGCCGGAGGGCAGACTGAGGGTGAGTTGGAAACAGCGGCTGGTGCTGAAACGATGGAAAGAGACAGCCTAAATGAAAACTTAGGCTCAAAATCAGATTCGAAGTCTGACAGCGAAGCAGCATCCGAACCGGCAACAGGGCTGCGTCTGCATACCGTATTGGCATTGGACGATGAGTCACTGTACACCGGAGATACGACAGACGTCGATCACATCAACGAACCGCACGATTTGGCGTATGTGATCTATACATCCGGGACAACCGGACGGCCGAAGGGCGTCATGATCGAGCATCGCAGCCTGGTGAATACGGCTACGGCGTATCGCCGGGATTATCGCCTGAACCAATTCCCAGTCCGACTGCTACAGCTGGCGAGCTTCTCGTTCGACGTATTCGTCGGGGATATCGCGCGGACGCTCTATAACGGCGGCACGATGGTCATTTGTCCGAAAGACGACCGGATTGATTTTAGCCGTTTGTATGACTGGATTCGCGATGTCCAGATTACCGTGTTCGAATCGACTCCGGCCCTGATCGTACCGTTTATGCAGCATGTGCATGAACAGGGGCTGGACATGAGCAGTCTGGAGCTGCTGATCACGAGCTCGGATAGTTGCAGCGTGACGGACTACCGAGTGCTGCAAGAGCGGTTTGGTGCGGATATCCGCATTATGAACAGCTACGGCGTCACCGAAGCGGCGATTGACTCCAGCTTCTACGACGAAGAGCTGTCGAAGCTGCCAAGCAGCGGCCATGTGCCGATTGGTCAGGCGTGGCTGAACGCACGCTTCTACATTGTGGACAGCCAGCTGAATCCGGTGCCGATCGGCGTACTGGGTGAGCTGTGCATTGGCGGAGCCGGGGTGGCACGAGGCTACCTGAATCGTGCAGACCTGACAGCCGAGAAATTCGTAGCGAATCCGTATGTACCAGGTGAACGGTTGTACCGTACAGGCGATTTGGCGCGATGGATGCCGGACGGCAATGTAGACTTTATCGGCCGGATGGATGATCAAGTCAAAATCCGGGGCTTCCGGATTGAACTGGGCGAGGTGGAAGCGCAGCTGCTGACCGTGGACGGCATTCAGAAAGCCATCGTCACCGCCTGGGAAAACGAAGACGGAGACAAGGATCTGTGTGCGTATGTCGTAGCCTCGGAGGCGCTGAATTTGCCGGATCTGCGCAGCACACTCCAGCCCAAACTGCCGGGCTATATGATCCCGACCTATGTCGTACAACTGGATCGTTTCCCGCTGACACCGAACGGAAAAATTGACCGCAAAGCGTTGCCTGCGCCAGAAGCGCGCCTCGAAGGAGGCACGGCGTACGTGGCACCGCGCACACCGCTGGAAGAGCAGTTGGTACGTATTTGGCAAAGCGTTCTGAATCATCATCAAATAGGCATCCAGGATAACTTCTTTGAAGTGGGAGGACATTCTCTGCGCGCTACCACCCTGATGGCGAAAATCCATCAGGAGCTGAATCACAAGCTGGCGTTGCGAGATATTTTCCAATATCCGACGATTGAGCAACTGGTGCAGTTGATGGGTGAAGATCAGACCCAGCAAACGTATGTATCTATTCCTGTGGTGGAGGAGCGTGAATATTATCCTGTTTCCTCGGCGCAAAAACGGATGTACGTGCTGAGTCACCTGGAAGGTGGAGAGGTTAGCTACAACATGCCAGGAGCGTTGATTATCGAAGGTTCCTTGGATAAAATGCGACTGGAACAAGCCTTCCGCCAGCTGATTGCCCGTCATGAAGCCCTGCGAACCCGATTCGAGATGGTGGATGGTGAGGTGATTCAACGGATTGAATCGGGCGTCGCATTCAGCGTGGAGCATGTGCAGGCAAGCGAAGAAGAGACCCAGCAGTATGCCCAAGACTTTGTACGCGCATTTGATCTCGCACAAGCACCATTGCTGCGGGTTCAGCTGGTGGAAACCGGACCGGAGCGTCACGTCATGCTCTATGACATGCACCATATTATTTCGGATGGCGTCACGGAAGGAATTATCGTGCAGGAGTTCTCTCAATTGTATGAAGGCAAGGAACTGCCGCCACT
>NZ_JBSEDY010000047.1:0-3276 GCF_053570945.1 Paenibacillus sp. CMM36 | reverse complement strand
TTTGCTCGATGACATGCAGTACATGTCCCTGCATCCGCTCGATCGTAGACCGATCGTATACATTGGCGTTATATCTGAACATAATGCGGAAGGTTTCATCGGGCATCACAATCAAGTCCAGATCATAGTTTGTTTGCTCGACAACCTCCACATTCGTAATTTCAAAAGCGGATGGACGAACTTCCCCAAGCTGCTCGACTTGCTCCTCTACCGGATAATTCTCAAATACCATAATGTGGTTAATCAGATGCTGCTTCTGCTCGGTCAATGCCTGAATTTCATACAGCGGGAAGCTGTCATAGGCTCCTGAGGCCAGTGCCTGCTCCTGCGTTTTCCGCATGATGTCCACAAACGTGGCATTCTGTTCACTTTGAATCCGCACTGGGATCGTATTAATGAACAGACCGATCATATGCTCTACACCCGCAATATCCGTCGGACGTCCAGATACCACACTGCCGAATACAACATCCTCATTGTTGTTATATTTCTGCAAAATAAGGCCCCACACGCTCTGCATCAGTGTATTGATCGTGACCTGCTGCTGCTTCGCAATCCGGTACATGGCTTCGCTCCACGTTGGATCCAGATCTACCGTTATTTTTTCAGAAACATATTCGCTGGTTTCGCTTGCTGTCGTGGATAGAACACTTTCGCTGCTGTCCGCTACTCGGTCTTTCGATGTTATATCCGCTCCAGGTAACAACGTCTGCTGTTCAAAGCCCGCCAAATAGCTGCTCCAATACTCTTTTGCCGCACGTTCATCCTGACGCTCTAACCATTCGATATATTGGCCATACGGTGTGATCGGAGCAAGCTCCGGCTGTTTCTGCTCCAGCAGCGCAAAGTACGTACCAAACACCTCACCCGTAACGAGCGATAAGCACCAGCCGTCCATGACAATGTGATGGAAACTCCATACCAAATGATACGTTTCTTCATCTATTTGCAATACCTGTACACGCATGAGTGCATCGGTAACGAGATTAAAACCTCTAGCTTGGTCCTCCTGCTTAAACGTCTGGATATACGCCTGTTGCTCCACTTTCGGCATTTCGCGAATATCCTTGAAGGAAAGGTCGCTATCCTTGTGACGGAACACGATTTGCAATGGCTCCTGACCGTTCCCTGTCTCAAATCGATGGAAATTCGTCCGTAGCGCTTCATGACGCTGTGTCAGTACGTCCAGACTCTTACGGAAAATATTAACATCAAAGCTGCCTTTTTGATCAAACGACGCTTGCTGGAAGTATGCACCTGAGTCCGGCTCCATCAGATGATGGAACAGCATCCCCTTCTGCATAGGCGAAAGAGCATATACATTTTCCAGTTCGCCCACAGAAGCCGTTTGCTCCGTCAATTGCTCCAGCTGCTCCAGTGTCAAGCCCTTGAACAATACATCGCTTGGAGTTAGCTCACTCCGCTCTTGGGAGGCACAATGAGCGATCACTTCCTGCAGGCTTTCCTGCAGCAACTGCGCAAAGTTTTCTACATTTTGCTGATGATATACTTTGCTGTCATAGCGAATTTCCAGTGTCAGCGTGCCCGCTGTAATCATTCCGTTCACATTCAGCGGATGCTCCAGTACGGTACGGTCACTCAACGGCTCTCCACCTGGATGTGAAGACAGCGTGATCTCACCATTTTCCAAGTCCTGATCAAATTGTCCCAAATAGTTAAAGCTGATCTCAGGCTGCAGGCTCAAGGAAGGGTCGGCAATATCCGAAGACATATACTTCAAAATACCGTAGCCAATGCCCTTATGTGGCACATGACGCAGGTCCTCTTTTACCCGCTTGATGCGCTGCCCTACTTCTAACTTTCCATCCACACCCAGCAGTACCGGGTACTGACTCGTAAACCAACCCACGGTACGGGTGATATCCACATCTGGAACAATAGCCTCCCGGCCATGCCCCTCCAGATTGACCAGCACACGCTCCTGACCGCTCCAGTTGTACAATGCAGTACCGAGTGCAGTTAGCAGTAGATCATTGACCTCGGTGTGGTACGCACGATGTGCTTCCTGAAGCAGCAGCCGGGTTTCCTGTTCGCTCCAAGCCACGCTCACCGTCTCACTGTCTCTGACCACAAAATGCTGTCCTGCCGCTCTTTCTTGATCCTTAGGTAGCGATGCAATTTCCACTTGGGCAAGACGCTGCCAATACTCACGTTCATTTTCGATCGCCGGACTGTTCGCATATTGAGACAAACGCTCTGCCCAAGCAGAGAACGAGTCCGTTTTGTATGGCAGGCGAATTGCTTCTCCCCGCACGGCCTGCTCATACCCCGTAGCAAAATCCTCAAACACAATCCGCCACGAAATGCCGTCTACGACCAAATGGTGAATGGCAATCAGTAAATGATCTCCATCTATGCAGCGGAAAAGTCCCAGCTTCACCAGCGGTCCTTCGTCTAGACGAATGGAGCTTTGAATGGCATTGGCTTTCGTTTCAATCGCCATCGCCACCTCTGCCGCATCTTCGACGCCTGTCAAATCCACAACGTCCAGATGATACAGCTCGCCTTCATTCATACCGCGATTCCACGCTTCATAGCCCTGTTCCGTCTGACGGAAGACCATACGCAAGGCATCATGATGCTCCGTCACCTGGGTCACCGTTTGACGCAATGCGGCTCCATCGAAGCCTTGTGCTCTATACAGCATCACCGATTGGTTGAAATAATGTGGCTCTGCTGAGGATTGTCCAAAGAACCATTGCTGTATTGGGCTCAATTTAACTGCTCCCGAGACCACCCGCTGATCGGCTGTGCGGCTAACTTTGTGTACATGACTGCTCAGCAGTGAAATGGACGGATATTGGAACAAATCCTTCATCTCCAGCTTGTAGCCCGCTTGCAGCAAGCGGGACGATACCTGGATCGCTTTGATCGAATCGCCACCCAGATCAAAGAAATTATCCAAAATGCCGACTCTCTTTGCTCCTAATACAGCCTGCCAAATGGACACTAACGTCTGCTCCAGCGCGGTGCGCGGCTCTACATAATCCGCTCCGCTTTGCAAGCTGCCCTCCGGTGCTGGCAGGGCCTTGCGGTCGATTTTACCGTTTGGTGTCAGTGGCATCTGCTCCAGCTGGATGAAGTACGAAGGCATCATGTAGTTGGGCAGCTCCTCACCCAGTAAGCTACGCAGCTCCCCAGCGCTTACGTCTCTTTCAGCGACATAGTACGCCACCAGTTGGTTTTGCCCCTGTTCGTCCGCTTGGGCCAGTACGATGACCTCTTGCACGTCTTCCACTTTCAAGATTTGTGCCT
>NZ_JBSEDY010000046.1:0-3276 GCF_053570945.1 Paenibacillus sp. CMM36 | reverse complement strand
TTTGCTCGATGACATGCAGTACATGTCCCTGCATCCGCTCGATCGTAGACCGATCGTATACATTGGCGTTATATCTGAACATAATGCGGAAGGTTTCATCGGGCATCACAATCAAGTCCAGATCATAATTCGTTTGCTCAACAACCTCTACATTCGTAATTTCAAAAGCGGATGGACGAACTTCACCCAACTGCTCGACTTGCTCCTCAACCGGATAGTTCTCAAATACCATAATGTGGTTAATCAGATTTTGCTTCTGCTCGGTCAGCGCCTGAATTTCATATAGCGGGAAGCTGTCATATACCCCCGAAGCCAACGCTTGCTCCTGCGTTTTCCGCATGATGTCCACAAACGTGGCATTCCGTTCACTTTGAATCCGAACCGGGATCGTATTAATGAACAGACCGATCATATGCTCTACACCCGCAATATCCGTCGGACGTCCAGATACGACACTGCCGAATACAACATCCTCATTGTTGTTATATTTCTGCAAAATAAGGCCCCACACGCTCTGCATCAGTGTATTAATCGTGACCTGCTGCTGCTTTGCAATCCGGTACATGGCTTCGCTCCGCGTTGAATCCAGATCTACCGTTATTTTTTCAGAAATATATTCGCTGGTTTCACTTGCTGTAGTGGATACCGTATGATCCCTGCTGTCCGCCACTTGGTCTTTTGATGCGGTATCCGATCCAGGTAACAACGTCTGCTGTTCAAAGCCCGCCAAATAGCTGCTCCAATACTCTTTTGCCGCACGTTCATCCTGACGCTCCAGCCATTCAATATATTGACCATATGATGTAACAGGAGCAAGCTCCGGCTGCTTCTGCTCCAGCAGCGCAAAGTACGTACCAAACACTTCGCCTGTAACAAGCGATAAGCACCAGCCATCCATGACAATGTGATGGAAGCTCCAGACCAAGTGATACGTTTCTTCATCGGTCTGCAATACCTGTACGCGCATAAGTGCATCCGTACCCAGATTAAAACCTCTAGCCTGGTCTTCCTGCTTAAACGCCTGGATATACGCCTGTTGCTCCGCTTCCTGCATTTCGCGTATATCCTTGAAGGACAGATCGCTATCTTTGTGACGGAACACGATTTGCAATGGCTCCGGACCATGTCCTGTTTCAAATCGATGGAAATTCGTCCGCAGTGCTTCATGACGCTGTGTCAGTACATCTAGACTCTTGCGGAAAATTTCAACATCAAAGCTGCCTTTTTGATCAAACGACGCTTGCTGGAAGTATGCACCTGAGTCCGGCTCCATCAGACTATGGAACAGCATCCCCTTCTGCATCGGCGAAAGAGCATACACATTTTCCAGTTCGCCCACAGAAGCCGTTTGCTCCGTCAATTGCTCCAGTTGTTCCAACGACAAGCCTTTGAACAAGACATCGCTTGGGGTTAGTTCGCTCCGCTCTTGGGAGGCACAATGCGCGATCACTTCCTGCAGGCTTTCCTGCAGCAACTGCGCAAAGTTCTCTACATTTTGCTGTTGATATACCTTACTGTCATAGCGAATGTCCAGTGTCAGCCCGCCTGCTGTAATCATGCCGTTCACATTCAGCGGCTGCTCCAGAACGGTATGATCACTCATCGGCTCTCCACCTGGATGCGAAGACAGCCTGATATCCCCATTTTCCAAGTCCTGATCAAACTGTCCCAAATAGTTAAAGCTAATTTCAGGCTGCAAGGTCAAGGAAGGATGGACATCATGCTGAGACATATATTTCAAAATGCCGTAGCCAATGCCCTTATGCGGTACATGGCGCAGGTCTTCCTTCACCCGCTTGATTCGCTGCCCTACTTCTGCCTTCCCATCCACATCAAGCAGCACCGGATATTGGCTCGTAAACCAGCCCACGGTACGTGTGATGTCGATATCTGGAACAATGGCTTCCCGGCCATGGCCCTCCAGATTGACCAGTACGCGCTCCTGACCGCTCCAGTTATATAACGCGGTGCCGAGTGCAGTTAACAGCAGATCATTGACCTCTGTGTTATACGCCCGATGCGATTCCAGCAGCAGCAGCCGTGTTTCCTGTTCGCTCCAAGCTACGCTCACCGTCGCAGTGTCTCTGATTAGAGAATGTTGTCCCTCCGCTCTTTCTTGATCCTTAGGCAACGATGCAATTTCCATTTGAGCGAGATGCTGCCAATATTCGCGTTCATTTTCGATCGCCGGGCTATTCGCATATTGAGACAAACGTTCTGCCCAGTCGGAGAAAGAGTCCGTTTTATATGGCAGGCGAATCGCTTCTCTCCGCACGGCCTGCTCATACCCCGTGGCAAAATCCTCAAACACAATCCGCCACGAAATCCCGTCTATGACCAAATGGTGAATGGCAATCAGTAAATGATCTCCATCCATGCAGCGGAAAAGTCCCAGCTTCACCAGCGGTCCTTCGTCCAGACGAATGGAACTTTGGATGGCATTGGCTTTCATTTCAATCGCCACCGTCACATCTGCCGCGTCTTCGACACCCGTCAAATCAACAACGTCCAGACTGTACAGCTGACCTTCGTTCAAACCACGATTCCACGCTTCATAGCCCTGTTCGGTCTGACGGAAGACCATACGCAGCGCATCATGATGCTCAGTTACCTTGGTCACCGTTTGATGCAATGCGGCTTCATCGAATCCTTGTGCTCTATACAGCATCACCGATTGGTTGAAATAATGTGGCTCTGCTGAGGATTGTCCAAAGAACCATTGCTGTATTGGGCTCAATTTAACTGCTCCCGAGACCACCCGCTGATCGGCTGTACGGCTGACCTTGTGTACATGACCGCTCAGCAACGAAATGGACGGATATTGGAACAAATCCTTCATCTCCAGCTTGTAGCCCGCTTGCAGCAAGCGGGACGATACCTGGATTGCCTTGATCGAATCGCCGCCCAGATCAAAGAAATTATCCAAAATCCCGATTCTCTTTGTTCCTAATACAGCCTGCCAAATGGACACTAACGTCTGCTCCAGCGCTGTGCGCGGCTCTACATAATCCGCTCCGCTTTGCAGGCTACCCTCCGATGCCAGCAGTGCCTTGCGGTCGATTTTGCCGTTGGGTGTCAGCGGCATCTGCTCCAGCTGGATGAAATACGAAGGCACCATGTAGTTGGGCAGCTCCTCACCCAGTAAGCTGCGCAGCTCCCCAGCGCTTACGTCTCTTTCAGCGACATAGTACGCCACCAGTTGGTTTTGCCCCTGTTCGTCCGCTTGGGCCAGTACGATGACCTCTTGCACGTCTTCCACTTTCAAGATTTGTGCCT
>NZ_JBSEDY010000045.1:0-3355 GCF_053570945.1 Paenibacillus sp. CMM36 | reverse complement strand
AGATAGATACACGCATCAGTGCATCCTTGGCCAGATCAAAGCCCCTCCGCTGATCTCCACGCGTGAACTCCTCGATATACTGCTCTTGCGCCGACTTCTCCTTCTCACGTATATCCTCTACGTACAGTTCTCCGCGTTTATTCCGGTACACCACTTGCAACGGCTGGTCCTGCAAATCGCTCCGGAAGTTGGTCCGCAGTGCTGAATGACGCTTTACCAGCAAGTCCAGACTGGCAGCGAATGCAGTGAGATCCAGCGTTCCCTTTAGTTCAAAGGTGGACTGCTCCACATAGGCGCTCGATTGGAAATCCAGCATGTTGTGAAACAGCATGCCTTTTTGCATCGGCGTCATGGGGTACATATTCTCAAGCTCTTCGTCAGACTGAATCTGCTCCACCATCCGGTTCAGTTCTTCAAGGCTTAAGTCTGAAAGCAGCACATCACTTGGCGTCAATTCGGATTGCTCCCGAGATGCACAATGCTGAACTACTTCCAGCACGTTCTGCTTGAATTGCTCTGCTAGTTGCTCAGCAGCATTTTGTTGGAGTGCCTTAATGTTGTATTGAATACTTAATTCCAGCATGCCATCTGTAACGAGTCCTCCCACGTCCATAACACAGGACATTTGGGTCAGTTCATGAGTACTGGCTCCGCTGGAATATGGAGAAAAATGCATGCCGCTATGCTGCAGTGTCTGATCAAATTCGCCCAAATAATTAAAGCTTATCTGTGGCTCGGCATATGTTGCCCCGGACGGTCCATTCTGGCTGAGATATCTCCAGATGCCATACCCAATTCCTTTACGTGGAATGCTTCGCAGCATCTCCTTCATCCGTTTGATGTGCCCGGAGATATCATCTTCCCGGTTTATCCGCAGCAGTACCGGGTATTGACTCGTAAACCAGCCAATCGTCCGTGATATATCTGTATCCTTTAGGATTTCTTCCCGGCCATGGCCTTCGAGAAGAATCGCTACCTTTTCATTGCCAGTCCAAGCGCTTAACGTCTTGCCGAGTCCCGTCAACAACAGATCATTCACTTCTGTGTTGTACGCGCGGTGGGCTTGCTTCAGTAATTGGTCAGTCTCTTCCTTCGTAAGCCTCACATTTACGATACCCATGTCTTGCTGCATAAACCTATCGCTATGCTCTTGGGACACTGGAAGTTGGGACGAATCGTATGCCGCCGATTCGTTCACTTGCTTCCAGTATGCGTGCTCACTTTCCATCTCAGGGCTGTCGGCATAGGCTGACAACCGCTCCGACCACACCCGGAAGGAGTCTGTTTTGGCCGGGAGCTGTATGACTTCTCCACGTACAGCCTGCTCATAGGCATTCGACAAATCTTCCAACAGTACCCGCCACGATACGCCATCTACCACCATATGATGAATAGCCAGTAGCAGATGGTCCCCATCAGCGCAGTGGAACAGACCCACTTTCAGCAAAGGTCCTTCATCCAGTCGGATGCTACTCTGAATAGTGTTGGCACTGGCTTCTATAGCTTGACCCAATGTGGGACCGATTGGCACGTCTTTGAACTCGACCACTTCTAGATCATACAGCTTCCCTTCCTTCACTCCGCGGTTCCACGCTTTCCAGCCTTGATCCGTCTGGCGGAACACCATCCGCAACGCATCATGGTGCACCACCAACTGCGTCAATGCCTGGCGTAGCGACTCTTCCTCGAATCCTTGCTCCCGCTGAAGCATAACTGCCTGATTAAAGTGGTCCGGCACAGGCTGTCCTTGCTCCACAAACCACTGCTGAATCGGCGTCAGCAGCACAGCTCCGCTAACCTCTTCCTGATCAGCTAATTGGGTATCCGACACACGCAGGTGCGTAGCTAGCTCAGCAACCTCAGGGTACTTAAACAAGTCTTTGATATCCAGCTTGTATCCTGCCTGCAGCAAGCGTGAGGATACCTGAATCGCCTTGATCGAGTCCCCGCCCCGATCAAAAAATTGATCCGTCAATCCGACCGGACCGCCGCCCAGCACAGCCTCCCACACATGGGCCAGCGCCTGCTCCGCTGCTGTCCGCGGAGCCCTATATTCCTGCGTGGAGCGGGAAATCTGCTCCGGTGCCGGCAATGCCTTACGGTCAATTTTACCGTTGGGTGTGAGCGGCATTTGCTGCATCTGAACAAAGTACGAGGGAACCATATAATTCGGGAGTTCTTCACTCAGCAGCTTGCGAAGCTCACTCCCCGTCACTTCCCGTTCTGCCACATAATAGGCAACCAGTTCGTGTTGGTTTTGGCTGTTTGCATGTGCCAGTACGATGACCTCTTGCATGCGATCTGCCTTCAGCATAGCCGCCTCAACTTCGCCCAGTTCAATCCGGTAACCGCGAATTTTGACCTGCTGGTCGATCCTGCCCAGGTACTCAATGTTGCCGTCCGGCATCCATCTTGCCAGGTCGCCTGTCCGATACATGCACTCATAGCCTGCTTCCCCATCTACAAACGGATTAGCCACAAATTGTTCAGCCGTTAATTCCGGGCGGTGCAGGTAACCGCGCGCCAATCCTGGACCGGATACACACAGTTCGCCTGGGATTCCTGCTGGTGCAAGCTGCCCATGTACATCGACCATATACACGCGGTGATTCGGTACAGGGCGTCCGATTGAAATAGACACTCCTGCTTCGGGACCTTCCGGTGCAAGCCAAATAGACGTTGTTATGGAATTTTCCGTAGGACCGTAGGCATTGTAGTATGTCACATGATCCTTCCATTTGGATAACAATTCTGATGAGGCAGCCGAACCGCCTGTAAACAGGATGCGCAGATCCGGCATTCGTTCCGGATTCAAGTATACAGCATAGGTCGGCGGCAATATCGTAATTGTAATTCGATGATCCGCCATATACTGCTCAAACTTGTCATAGTTGAGAATGGTTTCTGATGTCGGGATGCATAAAGTGGCCCCGTTGAAGAGCGCCTGAAGCATTTCCCAGATCGAAGCATCAAAGGAATAACTGGCAAACGATACGACACGATCCGAGCCGCTGATCCTCAACGTCTCCCTGAAGTACGTATGCAGATTGCAGAGACCATGATGCTCAAGCATGACTCCCTTAGGCTGGCCTGTCGTTCCAGACGTATAGATTACATACGCTAGGTTATGAGGACCGGATGTGGCTTCCAAATTCGAACCATCCCTGTGATATGCAGATATGGCTTTTCCTTTTGCCTCAGCCGTACTTGCACCCGCACTGCCTTCACCCATTTCTGCATCCAGCAGCAGTACCTTGCCCCTAAATTCCACTTTTCCAACCAAATGCTGCTGCGTTAACAGCAGTTCCGTACCTGAATCGTCCAGCATATAACGGATGCGGTTCTCCGGATAAGT
>NZ_JBSEDY010000044.1:0-3637 GCF_053570945.1 Paenibacillus sp. CMM36 | reverse complement strand
CGGTTGGAGCGTAGCATATCAACACCATCCGTTCTACAATAGTTACCTATATTATACAACATTAACGCGGTGTCGTCTTAAACAAAATTAACATAAATAGGCTGTCGAGACTTTCTCGACAGCCTGACAGCGGCAGTCTCAGACTACCGCTGTTTTATTAAACTAACGTTTCTCGTTAGCGTAATGGGTTCATTGTCATTAGCCTCAACCGCTTACTTGTCTGCTCAGACTCCTGGCAACAGCTGGGGCATGATGCTTTTGCCATAATCCAAGACGTACTTATTAATCTCTGAGACAAGTTTTGTGTCCTTAGTTTTGTAGTGCACCTTGTTAATTACGAAGTAACCTGTACTAGAATATTGCTCATCACTCGAAAACATCAACGTAAAACGATAAAACAAAAAAGCCGCTAAAATAGCGACTTCAAATGGGACTATGCTCTTGTCCCCCGACAGTTAATCCAGATACAAAATCTCAATCTCGCCCGGAGCGAAGGATTGCTCTGCGTAATTCCCCCCCCAATCACAAAGCGATCTCAAAATGGGTTCAAGTGATTGACCCAGTTCCGTCGTTGAATATTCCACCTTAGGCGGTACCTGATTGTACATCTTTCTGCGAATTAATCCGTCTGTTTCCAGTTCCCGAAGAGTTTGAATCAGCATCTTTTGCGATATATTATGAACGAGTCGCTTAAGCTCTCCCGTCCGTTTAGGTCCTTTTATTAAATAGTACAGAACAAGCCCCTTCCACTTTCCTCCGATAACCTCTAGTGTAACTTCCAGTTCACAGAAAAATGTTTTCATATCAATACACCATCTCCCGATCTAAGAATATCCCCTTCATGTATCGCTTGATCCTTCAAGGATCACTGAAGGAAAAATTGAACGTTACATGGAGGGGATAATACAATCGCCTTTAAGTTGATTTAAAAATCTTTGTCGTTTGAAAATTACTATGTCCTGGTTAAACTTGAGCTACTCCGCCATCTACGAATAATTCAACGCCGTTCATATAGCTGCTTTCATTAGAGGCTAGGAACATGACAGCATTGGAGATCTCTTCAACCTGCCCCACTCTGCCGAGCGGAATATCATTTTTTGCCTGTTCCAGTAAATGATCTAGTTCAGAGCCAAATAACTCATCGTACGCCGGCGTTACGATTGTTCCCGGACTAAGGATGTTTATACGAATTTCGGTCCCTCTCATATCAAGAATCCAGCTGCGGACGAGCTGTCTGATCGCTGCCTTGGATGCACCATAGATACTAAACGCTGGCATCCCCGTCGAGCCAGCAGTGGATCCCGTTAGAATAATCGAACCTCTTTTATTTGGAAACAAAGCTAATGCCTTTTGTACTGTAAAGATGGTTCCTTTCACGTTGACATCGAAAGTCTTGTAGTATTGTGCTTCTGTAATTTCTCCTAATGGAAGCAATGACCCTAGTCCGGCATTTGCAAAGAGAATGTCCAAGTGTCCCTTTTCTCGCTTAACTGTTTCAAATAATATATCTAGATCTTCCGATTTAGATATGTCACCTCGGACACCTGTAACATTCTTTCCGATCTGCTTTACTGCTTCATCCAGTTCACGTTGTCTGCGTCCCGTGATAAAAACGTAAGCCCCTTCTTTTACGAACTGTTGTGCCGACGCGAGACCGATGCCGCTTGTACCTCCGGTTACAACTGCTACCTTCCCGTCAAATTTCCCCATTCTATTACACTCCTTTTATAATGATTTATATGGTATAGGATGCTCTGTCTGCTTCATGAACCTCCTATGAACGATAGTATGGGGGAAAAGTTACAAGAAAAACAGTACCCACTTTTTTGTGATATAGTCACCAAAAAGTGATAATTGAGGCGGCACAAGCGTTTGTTTTTACAGCCTAACAGATGGAAGTGAGCTCCATTAAGTTTGAGATTGTATATGTGCTTTTAATTTCTGCCGGACTTCTTTGTCCGGTTCTGTTGACCCAACAGGTGTCAATGCCCGACTGAAGACCACCATCTGAAATATGACTTATGACGTAATTGAAAAATTCTCCCTTCGGTTTTTGATAACCAATGCTTTGCGAATCAAAGATATCCTCGAAAAACTTATATAGCCCAGACTGCTTCAAGCGTTTGATTTGCGTGTGAGTGATACCATTCGTGATTACGAACATTCGATGGGTCTTTGATAAGCGATGACAGACATCCATTGCGCCTTCCATAAGCAATTGGTTTCCATCTCCCAACAATTCTCTATACAAACCTTCCCATTCCAAGCCGACCACGATTTCCCTCATTCTCAACATTGTAAAAGAGGGCTCCATTAATTACTCACCACATGATACCACGTATTTGAACTATCCTGCCCGTTAGCTTAAACAAGTACCGGCAGTCTAATGTGGTGTAGTGCTTATGAAAAGTAAATAAGCCCATAACCGTATTTGGAAGCAAATGAATTTTCCAATTTATAAGGGTATGGGCTCTCTTTGATCCTAAATAAGGCAGTGTAGGTTCTTATCACTTATAAAACATCATCGTCTGCTAATATACATTAGCATGTTGCTCTTATATGGTAAAAGCAATTTGTTGAGCTATCGTACCCGTCGTTCAATGCCAATCCCATTCCGAATAATGGTGATTATTAGGCCCTGTTAGAGCCTCGCGAACGTGATGTAATCGACTTGGACAGGCTCTACCGATTCGATCCGAAGCGCCCGGTTGATCTGTCCCCGGTGATATTGCCCATGTAAGAGGACCTGTGACAGGATGTCCCGGACGGACGTTTGGAACGGAACCCCGCTCTGATTCGCATAGTCGATCATCTCGTCCAACTCGGATTCCTCAAGTCCTTCGATATAGACGCGATATTGCTCGGCGTTTTCTTCGAACATCGTCCGGATCGCCGTCAGGTCTTCTGCTTCCTCCCACAACGAATATTGGGCGCTGCCCTTGCCCGGCAATCGGGACAGCCAGACTCGTTCCGCGACCGCGACGTGCCGAACCAGCTTCAGAAGGTCCTTGTTCTTCGTCTCACTCTTCTCGAGCGCGTCCAGGATGCGTCCGTCCGCCCAGTACAGGTGGTCCATCATGCACTTGATCGTCTTCATTTCGGTTTCCCCTCTTCGTCTCATCGATTACTTGAACCTACTATTAACCGTTAGTTTAAGCATTTAAATGAACTAAAACAACCTTTACACCAGCCTCATTTTTACGTTCAGCCTTGAAAAATCTTTGATACTTTAATTTCATAACTCTTCTCAGGCAGTGCCTTTTTTAAAAAAAATCATTTGGCTAGGTCTATTTTGTTATTGTCTTTTTCGGGTTTTTAGCTGCTTTAACTTTCATGGGAGTTCAATAAAAAAGGAAGCTCCAGCGCCAAATATTAATTAAAGAACATACGCGGGTAGCATGTAGTGCTTCTAAAGGAGCCTTATATTAATCCAAGCACTAAGAAAACGCTTTATTTGCTCAGTCTACAACTTTATTTTCTTTAAACAAAAAGAGAACCTCCACAGAGGTTCTCAGGCTGTCGAGAAAGTCTCGACAGCCTATTTTATGTTAATTTTGTTTAAGACGACACCGCGTTAATGTTGTATAATATAGGTAACTATTGTAGAACGGATGGTGTTGATATGCTACGCTCCAAC
>NZ_JBSEDY010000043.1:0-3681 GCF_053570945.1 Paenibacillus sp. CMM36 | reverse complement strand
GAACATGAAGAAGATGGCGATCCACCTAGATCGCCTGGAGAAACAGGGGTAACCCCCCTGCTTCTCCAGAGACCAGAGCATTATGATGTAAAAAAGAAACCCACGTCTCAAAATGACGGGGTTTCTCGACAATCTGAAGGCTGGTTTTTAAACCAGCCTTTTTATTATTGGCTTCCTCCTTGTTCTCCTTCGCCCCCACCTTCGCCGCCTCCCCCACCTTGCTTATCGCCGCCTGCACCGCCTTGCTCACCACTTTTTTTCTCAACCTTGGGTTGAAGCTCCTCTTGTACGACGGTTTTGAGTAAATTCATAACCTCAAGTCGGAAAATCGGATTTTGCATGGCATCATGCATGACTGTCATAGATTGTTTGCGATATTCAGGGGTTTTAGTTAAGTCCATATACATTTTGGTTAATTCTGGCGACTTGAGCATTGCTTCAATTGATTTTTGATAAGAAGGGTCTTTTATAAGTTGCATATGAAGCTGTTTGCTTTGGCTGTTGATGGCTTTGGCAAATTCTCCGGCAAAACGCGGATCAGTCATAATCTTTTCGATTTCTTTTTTATATTCAGGTGATATCAAAGTATCTTTGACTGCGATCTTCATCTGCTCAGCCGATTGCATGGGCATAAGCATCTTCATTCCCATGCTGCCACCAGCCCCACCACCAGATCCACCCTCTTCACTGCTTTGACCGGATTGTCCTTCTTTGGATGAACTGTTTTCCCCAGTTAAAGCTTCCTCTACCGCTTTTTTTCCGTCATCACTTTTCAGGATATCGACAACCATCGTTTTCATCTCTTTATAACTGTTCTGGGGGGGCGCAGAACCTTGATCCGAGCCGCATCCACTCAGTGCAACGCCCAGTACGCATACCGTGCTAACAAATCGCAAACGAGTCCAATTCATGGCCGTATTCCTCCTTCATCATGAATGTGGATAGTATGCGGATGAATGGGGAGAAATATGTCGATTTGCTTTTGGTTTTTAGCTGAGAACGATGTAAAATAACTCCTTAAAGACCCAGTGCCTGATCGCGTACCTCTTTGCCTTTTACTGTACCCTGTTGAAGCAGTTCAGATACAGTCACGAATTCATAGCCCTGTGCACGCAACTTGTCGATAATGACGGGCAAGGCTTCATGCGTTTGTTTACAGGAATCACTGGCATGCAGAAGGACGATATCGCCAGGATGCGCTTTATTTACAACACGGTCGATTATGACCTGAGTACCAGGGTTTTTCCAATCCAGGGAATCTGTATCCCACTGAATGGTTTTGTAGCCTAAAGTGCCGGCAACCTGAAGGACCCTTTTATCAAAGTCGCCATTAGGCATACGGATCAACTTCGGGGACTGTCCCGTCAGTTCGGTTAATGTGGTATGAGCAATTGAAATCTGCTTACGAATATCTTCATCGCTTAAGCTACTGTAATTTTCATGTTTATAGCCATGACTGCCGATTTCAAATCCACTTTCTTTAATCTGATTCACAAGCTCTGGATGTGTTTTACTCCAAGGGGCAGAAAGGAAAAAGGTGGACTTGGTCACTTTTTTATCCTCAAGGACTTTTAAGATGGGGGCAGTACGCTTATCTCCCCAACTAATATCAAAGGTGAGAGCGATCAACTTTTTGTCCGTGGGTACACTATAAATAGCGGTTGGTGCTTCCTCGGAAAAAACCGTAACATTATCGGTTTCTACATAAATGACTCCAACGGTAAAGATGGCTGCAGCCATTACGATTAAGAATCGTTTGATTTTTTTACCGTTTAATACATAGAAAAAAGAATTCATGGTTAATAACGCTCCTTTCATCCTAGAAGTGCTTGTTTACTTAAAGCTATGCCGGGGGTTGTCAATTATTCCATTGGACAAAATAGGAGGAATTATCAAATGGGACTAAAAGCATTTCTTCACGATTTACACACGACAAGACGGTTAATTTTAATCTCTGCACTTCTTTTCTGCGCAAGTATTATAGTGGGATGGTTAAGTTCAGGCACTATTCAATCCATACTGGCGCAACAAATGGAGGGGCTGGGAGAAGTAGCGCAGCGCTTGCAGAATTCTGAGCATCCACAATGGAGTTTTTTTGTATTTATCTTTTTCAATAATGCAATTAAATGTGTGCTGGTTATATTTATGGGGGCTGTATTTGGAATCGTACCGTTTATATTTTTGATTGTGAACGGTATGGTATTAGGGTTCGTAGTACACTTGCAGACAGATATAGGAAGAAGTATCTATGAGGTTGTTGTAAAAGGGTTACTGCCTCATGGTGTGATTGAATTGCCAGTTTTGATTATCGCCTGTGCCTTTGGATTGAAGTTTGGAATCAACATAATGGCTACTATAGGTACAAGCATAGGGCTAAAGCGTAAAGAAACTGGCCTGTCGTGGGATGTATTTATGAAACAAACGTTGAGGGTGTCTATATGGTCTGTCATCTTACTGCTTATAGCAGCTGCAATTGAGAGTGGCATAACTTATCGTTTATTGTCACAATAAAATATTATGGCCAATTATTTATATATTTCTTGAAAATTGAACATAACAAAGGGGAGAGCCTAAAGAGAAGCTAAAGATTAATCGGGGTAAGTTTGAAACCTTAGCAGTTGAGTTTAAAAACAGGTAAAGATTGGAACAATAGTTGAGCAAATATAAGTACTTTATAATCTGCTGATAAGGGAGTATGGTCATATGTTGGGAATGCTGTTTAACGAAAAAGAATGCAAGGAACTTGACTACGTTCTTCGTAAGGAGCTAGATGAAATGCTGCTTGATATGAGCGATACTCGATTGGATCAAGATATTCGCTACGCAATCGCACTTCGATATAAAACAGTCTTCCGCATGTATGCCCGTTTTGCACCCGCCAAGGAACTATCAAAATATGCTCGCAGAGGGCGAGTCCCACAAACTAAACAATGAAAAGGTAGAAACTACATCAGATATCAGGAAGTAAACTATTTTTAAAAGTTTATACTTTCTGATATCAAAAAAAGTATTGACTCTATTCAATATTCATGGTAAATTAATTTTCGTTCCTTTTTAAAGAATTTGCTCAAAAAAAGAAATTAAAAAAACTCTTGCAAATTTTAAAAAGAGATGATATATTATAAAGGTCGCCACTGAGACGCGGTGACGAAACGAAGTAAGACATGATGCGAGTTTGATCTTTGAAAACTGAACAACGAGTGAGTACGGATTTTGTTTACAAAATCCAACGCTGAAGTTTCGGTACATGACATCAGGCTGTATAAAATGGAAGCAAACAAGAGATGTTTTTTATCTCGTCAGTTTCAAAATGAGCTTATCGCTCTTTCTATAAACCGACTTCGGTTGGTCTTTAATGGAGAGTTTGATCCTGGCTCAGGACGAACGCTGGCGGCGTGCCTAATACATGCAAGTCGAGCGGGGTTGTGTAGAAGCTTGCTTCTACACAACCTAGCGGCGGACGGGTGAGTAACACGTAGGCAACCTGCCCACAAGACAGGGATAACTACCGGAAACGGTAGCTAATACCCGATATATCCTTTTCCTGCATGGGTGAAGGAGGAAAGACGGAGCAATCTGTCACTTGTGGATGGGCCTGCGGCGCATTAGCTAGTTGGTGGGGTAAAGGCCTACCAAGGCGACGATGCGTAGCCGACCTGAGAGGGTGATCGGCCACACTGG
>NZ_JBSEDY010000042.1:0-5372 GCF_053570945.1 Paenibacillus sp. CMM36 | reverse complement strand
CAAGAGGGTACTTGAACAGACCGGAACTTACAGAAGAAAAATTCGCAGCAAACCCATTCGCACCGGGTGAAAGGATGTACAGGACAGGTGACCTGGCAAGGTGGCTGCCTGACGGCAACCTAGAATATCTGGGCAGGATCGACCATCAGGTAAAGATAAGAGGCTACAGGATAGAACTGGGTGAAATAGAGAACCGGTTATTAAAGCATGAAGCAATAAAAGAAGCGGTGGTATTGGACAAAGAAGGAGCTGACGGAAATAAGTATCTTTGTGGATACGTCGTACCGGATCAAGAAATAACCGTACAGGGGATGAGGGAACACTTGTCAAAAGAGCTCCCGGACTACATGATCCCTTCCTACTTTGTGCGGATGGAAAAGCTGCCATTGACCCCTAATGGAAAAATAGACAGGAAAGCATTGCCTGTGCTCGATAGCAATGTTAATACCGGCGTAGAATACGTAGTACCTTCGGGAGAAATAGAGGAGAAACTTGTGCTGTTGTGGCGGGATATCCTTGGAATAGAGAAGGTAGGAAGAAATGATAACTTTTTTATGCTTGGGGGACACTCGTTAAAGGCAACAAGCCTTGTAGCAAGAATTCACAAAGAGTTCAATATAGACATACCTCTTAAGGAAATATTCAAGACACCAACCATCTTAGAAATTGCCAGATATATTAAAGACTCAAAGGAGAGCCTATATCAGTCAATCCAACCGGCAGGAGAAATGGAATACTACCCTATGTCATCTGCACAAAGAAGGCTGTATATACTAAACCAGCTTGAAGGGGCAGGGACAGCATACAACATGCCTGGTATTATGCTGCTGGAAGGAAGCATTGATACAGCGCGTTTCCAGGAAGTCTTCAGGCAGTTGGTAAAAAGGCATGAGACTCTTAGAACATCGTTCCACATGATCGATGGTAACCCGGTCCAGAAGGTTCATGACCATGTGGAATTCAGCGTGATGTACTTTGAAACTAACGAAGAAAAAGCCGCAGAGTATGCTGGGGAATTTGCCAGACCTTTTGATCTTGGCAAGGCTCCTCTGCTAAGGGTAGAGCTTGTAAAAACGGGAGAAGACAGGCATCTTATGATGTTTGATATGCATCACATTATATCCGATGGTGTCTCCATGGACATACTGATTCGTGAGTTTATGGATCTTTATGAAGGAAACAACCCTCCAGCACTTCGGATACAGTACAAGGACTACGCTGTATGGCAGAATAAACTGTTTGATGAGGGCGGAATTAGCAGCCAGGAGGAATACTGGCTCCAAGCATTCCAGGGAGAAATACCTGTACTGAATATGCCGCTAGACTATCCAAGGCCTGTAATACAAAGCTTTGAAGGGGATTTTTTTAGCTTTGAAGCAGGCAGTGAGCTTACGAATAAATTAAACAAGCTTGCAAGGGATAATGGGGCTACGCTTTACATGACACTGCTCGCGGCATACAACATATTGCTGTCTAAGCACACCGGACAGGAAGACATAATCGTTGGAAGCCCTATAGCCGGAAGGCCACATTCAGACCTGCAGGATATCCTTGGTATGTTTGTAAATACCTTGGCTATGAGAAATTACCCCAAGGGAGATAGTACCTTTGTAGAATTCTTGAATGAAGTAAGAGAAAACGCTCTAAGGGCTTATGACAATCAGGATTACCAATTTGAAGAACTGGTTGAGAAGCTTAACTTGAAGAGGGACATGAGCAGAAACCCACTGTTTGATACTATGTTTACCATGCAAAATGCCTCTAAGGTAGAATTTGCAGTACCTGGTATAAGCTTCAGACCTTTTAATAACGGGCTAGAGTATAGAATATCAAAATTTGACCTATCCATTGATGCAATAGAGCGTGAAGATGGTATGGCTTTTAGCTTTGAATATTGTACTCGGCTTTTCAAAAAAGAGACTATAAAAAGGTCGGCGGCTCATTACCTTAACGTGTTGGAAGAGATAACCGCAAATCCGTTTAAAAGGTTGTCGGAAATAAATATGTTGTCCCAGGAGGAAAAACAGCAAATAATCTATGGCTTCAATGATACAAAAGTAGAATATCCTAAGGATAAGACCATACAAGAGCTATTTGAAGAACAAGTGGAAAAGACGCCTGATAACATAGCAGTAGTATTTGAAGATAAATACTTGACTTACGGAGAACTTAATGAAAAGGCCAATCAACTGGCTTGGATCTTAAGGGACAAGGGATTAAAACCTGACAGTGTAGTAGCTATAATGGTAGACCGGTCCATAGAAATGATAATAGGTGTAATTGCTGTATTTAAAGCAGGAGGCGCGTATTTACCCATAGACACCGAATATCCTGAAGAACGAATCAGATATATGATCGATGACAGCTTGGCTGGAATTATTCTTACGCAAGAACATCATAAAGAAAAAATTAAATTTGATCTTGATATTATAAGCTTTGATGACTGTGTGAATTACAACGGGAGAACAGAAAATCTTCCTGTCATTAATAAATCTTGTAATTTAGCATATGTCATTTATACATCAGGAACCACAGGAAAGCCAAAGGGGATCATGATAGAGCATAGAAGTCTTGTCAACATATCTTACGCATGGAAAAAGGAATATAGGCTTGCGGATATGGATGTAAAGCTGTTGCAAATCGCAAGTTTTTCTTTTGATGTATTTGTGGGAGATGTTTCGAGAACGCTGCTCAACGGAGGCCAAATGGTTATTTGTTCATCCGAGGAGAGATACGATCCTGCACGATTATATTCACTTATTAAAACCCATAAAATAACCATCTTTGAATCCACACCGGCACTGATTATTCCTCTTATGGATTATATCCATGATAATGCTTTGATTATTGATAGCCTCAAGTTGCTTATACTTGGATCAGATACTCTCTCTGTGGAAGATTATGAAAGATTACAATCCTGGTATGGAGAGAAACTGCGGGTTGTTAATAGCTATGGGGTTACTGAGTCCACCATAGATTCCAGTTATTACGAAAAGAGACTGGGAAGCTATTTGGAATCCGGGAGTGTACCTATCGGAAAGCCAATGCAAAATATAAAATACTACGTTGTTGACAAACACTTGAGACCTCAGCCTACAGGGGTTTTGGGTGAGTTGTGCATAGGGGGAGAAGGGCTTGCAAGGGGATATCTAAACCGGTCCGAACTGACAGCTGAAAAATTTGTACCTAACCCGTTTATACCAGGGGAAAGGATGTATCGTACAGGGGATCTGGCCAGATGGCTGTCTGATGGGAATATGGAATTTTTAGGAAGAGTAGATCATCAGGTAAAGATAAGGGGATTTAGAATAGAGCTGGGGGAAATAGAAGCACAACTGCTAAAGCACGTTTCAATAAAGGAAGCAGTGGTTATTGCAAGGGAAGATCAGAAGGGAAACAAGTATCTGTGTGCCTATGTGGCAGGGGAAAATGAATTAACAATAGCAGAACTAAGGGGACATCTCTTAAAGGACCTTCCAGACTATATGATACCATCCTATTTTATGCAGTTAAAAAAGCTGCCGCTGACTCCCAATGGCAAAATAGATAGGAAGGCATTGCCCGAACCTGACGGCAATATCGATGCTGGAATAGAGTATGTCGCACCCTTGGGTGAAGTGGAGGAGAAACTTGCGGGGTTGTGGCAGGATATCCTTAGTATAGAGAAAGTGGGAAGAAACGACAATTTCTTTGAGCTGGGGGGACATTCCTTAAGGGCAGCAAATCTTATTGCCAGGATTCACAAAGAGTTCAATGTAAACATACCGCTTAAAGAAATATTTAAGAGCCCAAATATGTCTGAAGTTGCCGAGTGCATCAAGATTGCAAAGGAGAGTGTATTTCATTCTATTGGGCCGGCTGGGGAGATGGAGTACTATCCAATTTCATCCGCCCAGAAAAGGCTGTATATTCTAAACCAGCTTGACGCAGTTGGGATGGCATACAACATGCCTGGTATTATGCTAATTGAAGGCAAACTCGATAAACTGCGCTTTGAACAGGCTTTTAGGGAGCTTGTTGACAGACATGAGTCTTTCCGTACCTCATTCCATATGATAGATGGTAAACCGGTACAAAAGGTCCATAGCAATGTGGATTTTAGTGTTATGTATATGGAAACCGATGAGGAAAGAGCTGCGAAAATAGCCAGTGAATTTATTAGGACCTTTGACCTTGATGAGGCTCCTTTACTTAGGGTTGGGCTTATAAAAGTTGGAGAAGACAGATATATTATGATGTTTGATAAGCACCATATTATATCTGACGGGGTGTCTGACGACATACTGGTAAGAGAATTTATGAGCCTGTATGAAGGTAAGGAACTTCCGGAACTTAAGATTCAGTACAAGGATTTTTCCGTATGGCAGAACAGGCTGTTTGCTGATGGGACAATTAGTAAGCAGGAAGAATACTGGCTCCAAGTATTCAAAGGAGAAATTCCTTTGCTTAATATGCCGCTAGACTACCCTAGGCCAGCTATACAGAGTTTTGAGGGAGATGTGATCAGTTTCAAAGCAGGCAAGGAGCTTGCTGTTAAACTGAACAAACTTGCAGTGAATAATGGTGCCACGCTCTACATGGTACTTTTAGCTTCATACAATGTCCTTTTATCCAAGTACACCGGACAGGAAGATATTATAGTTGGAAGTCCCGTTGCAGGAAGGCCGCATACTGATCTTCAGGACGTTATTGGTATGTTTGTAAACACGCTAGCCATGAGGAATCACCCTCAAGGTGGAAAGACTTTTGTGGACTTCCTTAATGAAGTAAGAGAAAACTCCTTAAGGGCTTACGAAAACCAAGATTACCAATTTGAAGAACTGGTAGATAAGCTTAACCTGGAAAGGGATCTGGGTAGAAATCCACTTTTCGATACTATGTTTGTACTGCAAAATATCGAGGCATCAGAAGTGAAGATGGATGGGCTAAGGTTTATGCCCTATGACAGTGAAGTAAGAATATCCAAGTTTGACTTGACTTTAAACGCTGAGGAAACAGAGGACGGTATTGCATTTGAATTGGAGTATGCTACCAGGTTGTTTAAGAAAGAGTCAGTTATAAGGCTTATTGCCCATTACCTTAATGTATTGGAAGAGGCAGCAGCCTTTCCTGAAAAAAGGCTATTAGAAATTGATATGCTGTCACAAGACGAAAAACATCAAATATTATATGAATTTAATAATACAAAAGCAGGATACCCTCGGGAAAAGACCATCCATCAGATTTTTGAGGAACAGGTGGAACGGACACCCAATAATATTGCTGTAGTGTTTGAAGATAAACAGCTGACTTATAGGGAGCTAAACGAAAAGGCAAACCAACTGGCCAGAAAATTAAGAGAAAAGGGAATAAAACCTGATAGTGTAGTGGGA
>NZ_JBSEDY010000041.1:0-5596 GCF_053570945.1 Paenibacillus sp. CMM36 | reverse complement strand
TACAGTCAGTATATTGAGTGGCTTGAAGCACAGGATGAAGCAGCAGCAGCTTCCTACTGGAAGGATTATTTGCTCGGCTATGATCAGCAAACTTCGATTCCGACCGGAAAAGTAGGCGTGAAAGCGGGCGATGCACAATTTGAGCATATCCTGTGTGATCTGGGCAAGGATTTGACTGGACGTATGGAAATGGTGGCCAAGCAGCACCACGTGACCCCGAATACATTGCTGCAAACAGCCTGGGGATTGCTGCTCCAAAAGTACAACGGTAGTGACGACGCTGTTTTTGGCGGTGTAGTGTCTGGTCGTCCAGCGGATATTTCGGGGATCGAAAATATGGTAGGCTTGTTCATTAACACCATTCCAATACGTATCCGCAGTGGGGCTGAGGACACCTTTGCCGACCTGATCAGAACGAATCAGAAGCAGGCGCTGACTTCTCAAGATTATGAAACGTATCCGCTGTATGAAATTCAAGCCTTGACCGAGCAAAAGCAAGACCTGATCAACCACATTATCGTGTTTGAAAACTATCCGGTGGAGGAGCAGGTCGAGCAACTTGGCGAAGGTGCAGCGTCGGATTTTGAAATTCGCAATGCCGGCATGATTGAACAAACCAACTATGATTTCAATCTGGTCGTTATGCCGCAGGAAGCGATGAAAATCCGATTTGAATACAATGCGAAGTTATATGATCGTGAAGCTGTTGAACGGACTCAGGGCCATCTGATACAGCTGTTGGAGCAGGTGGTAGCGAAGCCGGACATTCGAGTGCAGGAGCTGGATATGGTAAGTGAGCAGGAGCGTGAGCAAATTCTCCGCGTATGGGGCAATACAGCCGCTGAGTATCCAAGCGAGCAAACGATTCATGGCTTGTTCGAGACACAAACGGCGCAGACACCGGAACAGCCAGCGTTGTTCTTTGAAGGAGAGCAGCTGACCTATCGCGAGCTGAATGAACGTGCGAATCGTCTGGCGCGCACCTTGCGTAGTCAAGGTGTGACGAAGGATCGACTGGTGGGTCTGATGACCGAGCGTTCGGTGGACATGATCGTGGGCATCTTCGGGATTTTAAAAGCCGGGGGCGCATATGTCCCCATCGATCCGACCTATCCAGAGGAGCGTATCCGCTACATGCTGGACGACTCGGGTGCGAAGCTGTTGTTAACGCAAAACCATCTGGTTGATAAAGTGGCTTTCGACGGTAGCGTGCTGGTGCTGAATGGGGCACAGGGTGTGTATCACGAGGATGGTTCCAATCTGGAGCCGTTGTCTGGTCCGAACGATCTGGCCTATGTCATTTATACGTCAGGTACGACGGGGCAGCCGAAGGGTGTTATGTTGGAGCATCGCGGTCTATGCAATCTGAAAACGTATTTTGATCAGACGCTCAAGATCCGCACGTCGGATCATACGTTGCTGTTTGCTAGCTATTCGTTTGATGCGGCTTGCTGGGAAATCTTCCAGGCGCTGTTCTGCGGAGCCACGTTGTATGTACCAACGTCAGAGACGATTTTGGACTATGAGAGATTCGAACATTATATGACAGAACATCAGATTACGGTGGCGACGTTACCACCGACCTATGCGGTGTATCTGGAGCCGGAGCGGATGCCATACCTGCGTGTTCTGTTCACTGCGGGTTCAGCATCCTCAACAGAATTGGTATACAAGTGGAAGGATCAGGTGGCGTACTACAACGGCTACGGTCCAACCGAAAACTCGGTGGCGACGTCCGTCTGGCCGGTATCCGAGGACGAGAGAGCAGGACAACTCATTTCCATCGGACGCCCTATACCGAATCATCGGGTGTACATGGTGGATGTGCATGGACATTTGGCTCCGGTAGGCGTAGCGGGTGAACTGTGCGTGTCCGGTCCGGGTCTGGCCCGTGGTTATCTGGATCGCCCAGAGCTGACGGCTGAGAAATTTATACCAAATCCGTTTGCGGCTGGTGAAGCCGGCTACGAACGAATGTACCGTACGGGTGACTTGGCCAGATGGATGCCAGACGGCAACATTGAATATTTGGGCCGGATCGACCATCAGGTGAAAATCCGGGGTTACCGGATCGAGCTGGGCGAAGTCGAGGCACAAATTTTGAAAGTGGAGGATGTACAAGAGGTCATCGTACTGGCCCAGGCGGACGAACAGGGGCAAAACCAATTGGTGGCGTACTATGTTGCTGAAAGGGAAGTGAGCGCTGGTGAGCTGCGCAGCTTACTGGGCGAGGAGCTTCCAAACTACATGGTGCCTTCGTATTTGGTACAGCTGGAGCAGATGCCGTTGACACCGAACGGTAAAATCGACCGCAAGGCACTGCCAACACCGGAAGGCAACCTGCAAAGCGGAGCTGATTATGTCGCACCGCGGACGTGGGTAGAAGTGAAGCTGGCGCAAATTTGGCAGGATGTGCTGGGTCTGGCGCAGGTCGGTGTGAAGGAAAACTTCTTCGAGATTGGCGGACACTCGCTGCGGGCGACGACGCTGGCCTCGAAAATTCACAAGGAGCTGAACAAGCCGCTTCCACTGCGCAGTATTTTTGAAGCGCCAACGATTGAACAACTGGCAACGGTCATGGAAGGTCTGGATCAAGTGGCGTATGCGTCCATTCCGGTAACGGAAGAACGCAGCTTCTACCCGCTTTCCTCGGCGCAAAAACGACTGTTTGTGCTGCATCAGTTCGACCCGAATGATGTGAACTACAACATGCCGTCAGTGCTGCAAGTGAGTGGTCCGCTGGACGTGAAGCGAGTGGAGGACGTGTTCCGTCAACTGGTCGCCCGCCATGCAACTTTGCGTACCCGCTTTGAGCTGGTGGACAGTGAGCCGGTGCAATGGATTGAGGACACCGTGCCGTTCGAGGTGGAGTATACAAAGGTACAGGTAGAGGGTGCGACTACGGATACAGATCAGGATACAACCACGGATACGGACACGATGGTCAGCCAGGAAGCACAAGAACGGGTGCGGCAGTTTGTACGTCCGTTCGATCTGAAAGCCGCTCCGCTGCTGCGGGTAGGCTTGGTAGATTTGGGCGTACAAGGAACCGAGCAGGAATCGCAGCATTTACTCATGCTCGATATGCACCACATCGTCTCGGATGGCGTGTCCATGGGAGTACTGACCGATGAATTTGTCCGCTTATATGACGGTGAAGAGCTTTCGCCATTGCGTATACAGTACAAGGATTATGCGGTATGGCAGCAAAGCGAAGCCCATCAAGAGTGGATGCAACGTCAGGAAGCGTACTGGCGGGGCACCTTCCGGGGTGAACTGCCTGTACTGGATCTACCTACGGACTTTGCCCGTCCGGCGGTGCGAAGTACCGCAGGCGACACGGTGGTGTTCGGACTGGAACGTGAAGTCAGCGAACGGCTGAAAGAACTGGCGGCGTACACAGGCTCCACGCTGTATATGGTGCTGCTGGCGGCGTACACCGCGCTCTTACACCAATACAGCGGGCAAGAGGACATCGTAGTCGGCACACCGATTGCCGGACGACCGCATGCCGATCTGGAGCCGATGATTGGGATGTTCGTCGGAACGCTGGCATTGCGAAACTATCCGACAGCGGAACATACCTTCCGCAGCTACGTGGAAGAAGTGAAAGTTTGTGCACTGCAAGCCTATGAACATCAGGACTACCCATTTGAGGAGCTGGTGGAAAAGCTAAATGTGAAGCGGGATATGAGCCACCATCCGCTGTTCGATACGATGTTTACCCTGCAAACCACTGAGGAAGGCGAACTGCAACTGGCAGATCTGAGCTTCCGTCCATACGGCTTGGAACAAACGCCAGCGAAGTTTGATTTGACGCTGGAAGCCAGAGAGGAAGAGGCGGGTATCCAGTTCGGATTGCAGTATGCAACTGCGTTGTACGAGCGTGAAACGGTAGAACGGATGACGCGTCACTTTGTTCGCTTGGCCAAAGCTGTGGCGGTGAACCCGGATGCGAAGCTGGGTGAACTGGAGTTGATTACAACAGAAGAAACCGAGCAGATTCTGAAGGTATTCAATGATCCGAATGCGCATAGCGTGCTTGGAGCATTACAAGGCCATTCGCTCAGCGAACGCTTTGAAGAGCAAGCGAAGCGCAACCCTGAGCGGATAGCCGTTGTGTCTGGGGCCACCGCGCTGACCTACACTGAGCTAAATGAGCGTGCGAACCAATTGGCTCGTGTGTTACGAGCGGAAGGGGTCGAAGCAGATCAACCGGTGGGCGTATTGCTGGAACGTTCTGCGGATATTCTGGTGAGCATTCTGGGGGTACTGAAGGCCGGAGGCGCGTATGTGCCGATGGATACGATGTATCCACAGGAGCGCATCGACTACATGCTCCAAGACAGTGGGGCCAAGGTCGTGATTACAAGTAGAGTTGCCAACCTGTCGCTCAGCTTGCCATCCACAGTTCGAGCTGTAGTCTTGGATGACGAGGACGTTCAAGCTCAACTGGGAGCACAGGATGCGAGCAACCTGATCCCTGTCGCCGGCCCGCATAACCTGGCCTATATGATTTACACGTCAGGCACCACCGGTCAGCCGAAAGGGGTCATGATCGAGCAGGGCAGTGTTAGCAATCTGGTAGATGCTTTATGGAAACGAGTATACAGCCGTTACGAACAGCCGCTTCATGTCGCATGGCTGTCAGCATTTGTATTTGATGCTTCGGTGAAGCAAATCTTTGCCAGCTTGCTGTTAGGCCACACTCTGCATGTGGTGTCCCGTGACGTCAGCCTGAGCGGAGAGCATTTGATCGCCTACTACCGCACGCACCGGATTGATCTGTCGGACGGCACACCTGCGCATCTGCATATTTTGAACGAAAGCGTCAGTGTGACGGAAGCGCCGGAAGTGAAGCATTACCTGATTGGTGGCGAAGCATTATCCGTGCAGCTGGTACAAGTGTTCCTGCACAAGTGGTCCGGGTATCGTCCGGTGATTACGAACGTGTACGGTCCGACCGAAACGACGGTAGATGCGACCGCTTATACGATTGAAGATGTGGAGTCCCTGAACGCATTGCTGGAAAAAGGGGAGCATACGGTATCCATCGGAACGCCGATCGCGAACCAGTCTGTGTACATCTTGAACAGCCAGCAACAGCTGGTGCCGATCGGTATCGCAGGTGAACTTTATATCGGGGGTGCAGGTGTGGGACGAGGATACCTGAACCTGCCGGAGCTGACGGCAGAGAAGTTCGTCCTGAATCCGTTCGCTGATGCGGCAGCAACCGATCCAGCGGACAGCACTCACGCAAACCGGATGTACCGCACGGGCGACTTGGCACGGTGGATGCCAGACGGCAGTATTGAGTATTTGGGCCGGATCGACCACCAGGTGAAAATCCGGGGTTACCGGATCGAGCTGGGTGAGGTGGAAGCGCAGCTGCTGACCGTGGATGGCATTCAGAAAGCCGTGGTCACAGCATGGGAAAACGAAGACGGACACAAGGACCTGTGTGCCTACATCATAGCTTCAGCGTCCCTGAGTTTGCCGGAGCTACGGAATGCGCTGCAGCCGAAGCTGCCCGATTACATGATCCCGACGTATGTGGTACAACTGGATCGTTTCCCGCTGACACCGAACGGGAAAA
>NZ_JBSEDY010000040.1:0-5605 GCF_053570945.1 Paenibacillus sp. CMM36 | reverse complement strand
TTTTCCCGTTCGGTGTCAGCGGGAAACGATCCAGTTGTACCACATACGTCGGGATCATGTAATCGGGCAGCTTCGGCTGCAGCGCATTCCGTAGCTCCGGCAAACTCAGGGACGCTGAAGCTATGATATAGGCACACAGATCCTTGTGTCCATCTTCGTTTTCCCATGCTGTGACGATGGCTTTCTGAATGCCGTCCACGGTCAGCAGCTGCGCTTCCACCTCACCCAGCTCGATCCGGTACCCCCGGATTTTCACTTGGTGGTCAATCCGGCCCAAATACTCAATGCTGCCGTCTGGCAACCACCGGGCCAGGTCGCCCGTTCGGTACATTCGGTGTGCGTAAGTGCTGTCCGCTGGATCGGTTGCTGCCGCAACAGCGAACGGATTCAGGACAAACTTCTCTGCCGTCAGCTCTGGCAGATTCAGGTATCCTCGTCCGACACCTGCACCCCCGATATAGAGTTCACCTGCGATACCGATCGGTACCAGCTGTTGCTGGCTGTTCAGGATGTACACCGACTGGTTCGCGATCGGCGTTCCGATAGATACCGTATGCTCCCCTTTTTCCAGCAGTGCGTTCAGGGACTCCATATCTTCAATCGTATAAGCGGTCGCATCTACCGTCGTTTCGGTCGGACCGTACACGTTCGTAATCACCGGACGATACCCGGCCCATTTGTGTAGGAACACATGTACCAGCTGCACGGATAATGCTTCGCCACCGATCAGGTAATGCTTCACTTCCGGTGCTTCCGTCACACTGACACTTTCGTTCAAAATATGCAGATGCGCAGGTGTGCCGTCCGACAAATCAATCCG
This sequence comes from Paenibacillus sp. CMM36, assembly GCF_053570945.1. NCBI lineage: Bacteria > Bacillati > Bacillota > Bacilli > Caryophanales > Paenibacillaceae > Paenibacillus > Paenibacillus sp. CMM36. The sequence goes on along the minus strand of NZ_JBSEDY010000040.1, from coordinate 4,785 downwards.
GTGTGTGCGGTAGTAGGCGATCAAATGCTCTCCGCTCAGACTGACGTCACGGGACACCACGTGCAGGGTGTGGCCTAACAGCAAGCTGGCAAAGATTTGCTTCACCGAAGCGTCAAATACAAATGCTGACAGCCATGCGACATGAAGCGGCTGTTCGTAACGACTGTATACTCGTTTCCATAAAGCATCTACCAGATTGCTAACACTGCTCTGCTCAATCATGACCCCTTTCGGCTGACCGGTGGTGCCTGACGTATAAATCATATAGGCCAGGTTATGCGGGCCGGCGATAGGGATCAGGTTGCTCGCATCCTGTGCTCCCAGTTGAGCTTGAGCGTCCTCGTCATCCAAGACTACAGCTCGAACTGTGGATGGCAAGCTGAGCGACAGGTTGGCAACTCTACTTGTAATCACGACCTTGGCCCCACTGTTTTGGAGCATGTAGTCGATGCGCTCCTGTGGATACATCGTATCCATCGGCACATACGCGCCTCCGGCCTTCAGTACCCCCAGAATGCTCACCAGAATATCCGCAGAACGTTCCAGCAATACGCCCACCGGTTGATCTGCTTCGACCCCTTCCGCTCGTAACACACGAGCCAATTGGTTCGCACGCTCATTTAGCTCAGTGTAGGTCAGCGCGGTGGCCTCAGACACAACGGCTATCCGCTCAGGGTTGCGCTCAGCTTGCTCTTCAAAGCGTTCGCTGAGCGAATGGCCTTGCACCTGTCTGTGTTCAGCACAACGCACGCTATGTGCATTCGGATCATTGAACACCTTCAGAATCTGCTCGGTTTCTTCCGCCGTAATCAACTCCAGCTCTCCCAGCTTCGCATCCGGATTCGCCGCCACGGCTTCGACCAAGCGAACAAAGTGACGCGTCATCCGTTCTACCGTTTCGCGCTCGTACAACGCAGTTGCATACTGCAATCCAAACTGGATGCCTGCCTCTTCCTCTCTAGCTTCCATCATCAAATCAAACTTGACTGGCGTTTGTTCCAGGCCGTATGGACGGAAGCTCAGGTTTGCCAGTTGCAGTTCGCCTTCCTCAGTCGTTTGCAGCGTAAACATCGTATCGAACAGCGGATGGCGGCTCATATCCCGCTTCACGTTCAGCTTTTCCACTAGCTCCTCAAACGGATAGTCCTGGTGCTCGTAAGCTTGCAGGGCACGCGTCTTCACATCCTCCACATAGCTTCGGAAGCTTTGCTCTGACGTCGGATAGTTCCGCAATGCCAGCGTTCCGACGAACATCCCAATCATCGGCTCCAGATCGGCATGCGGTCGTCCGGCAATTGGTGTGCCGACTACGATATCTTCTTGCCCGCTGTATTGGTGTAGGAGTGCAGTGTACGCTGCCAGCAGCACCATATACAGCGTGGAGCCTGTGTACGCCGCCAGTTCTTTCAGCCGTTCGCTGACTTCACGTTCCAATCCGAACACCACCGTATCGCCTGCCGTACTTCGCACCGCCGGACGGGCAAAGTCCGTAGGTACATCCAGCACTGGCAGCTCACCCTGGAAGGTGCCCAGCCAGTACGCTTCCTGACGTTGCATCCACTCTTGATGGGCTTCGCTTTGCTGCCATACCGCATAATCCTTGTATTGTATCCGCAATGGTAATAGCTCTTCACCGTCGTACAAGCGGACAAATTCATCGGTCAGTACACCCATGGACACGCCATCCGAAACGATGTGGTGCATATCGAGCATGAGTAAATGCTGCGGTTCCTGCTCGGTTCCTTGTACGCCCAAATCTACCAAGCCTACTCGCAGCAGCGGAGCAGCTTGCAGATCGAACGGTCGTACAAACTGCCGCACCCGTTCTTGTACTTCCTGGCTGACCATCGTGTCCGCATCCGTGGTTGTGTCCTGGTCTGTACCCATAGTCGCAGCTTCTGCCTGTACCTTTGTATATTCCAATTCAAACGGCACAGTGTCCTCAATCCATTGCATTGGCTCACTGTCCACTAGTGCAAAGCGGGTACGCAAGGTCGCATGACGGGCGATTAATTGATGGAACGCGTTTTCTACCCGCTTCACATCCAGGGGTCCGCTCACTTGCAGCACCGACGGCATGTTGTAGTTCACATCATACGGGTCGAACTGATGCAGCACATACAGTCGTTTTTGCGCCGACGATAACGGGTAGAAGTTGCGTTCTTCCGTTACTGGAATGGACGCATATGTTACTTGATCCAGATATTCCAGTACGACTGCCAATTGCTCAATCGTTGGTGCTTCAAAAATACTGCGCAATGGAAGCGGCTTGTTCAGCTCCTTGTGAATCCTCGAGGCGAGCGTCGTCGCCCGCAGTGAATGCCCACCAATCTCGAAGAAGTTTTCCTTCACGCCGACCTGCGCCAGGCCCAGCACATCCTGCCAGATTTGCGCCAACTTCACTTCCACCCACGTCCGCGGTGCGACATAGTCGGCTACGCTTTGCAGGCTGTCTTCTGGTGCTGGTAGAGCCTTGCGGTCGATTTTACCGTTCGGTGTCAGCGGCATTTGCTCCAGCTGTACCAGATAGGAAGGGATCATGTAACCCGGCAGCTTCTGGCTCAAATCGCTGCGTAGCTCACTTGCGACAACTTCCTCATCGGCGACCACATAAGCGCAGAGCTGCTTCTGCCCTTGCTCATCTTCCCGTGCGATGACCACAGCTTCTCGCACTGCCTCCAGCTTCAACAGCTGCGTTTCTACCTCGCCCAGTTCGATCCGGTAGCCCCGAATTTTCACCTGCGCATCGATCCGCCCCTTATATTCAAGCGTACCGTCCACATTTAAGCGTACCGTGTCACCTGTGCGATAGCAGCGTTCTCCGCTGCGGAACGGGCTATCAATGAACTTTTCGGATGTCAGGTCCGGACGGTTGCGGTATCCACGTGCCACCCCGTCACCGCCTACCAGCAGTTCACCCCATACCCCGACGGGTTGAAGCCGCATCGAACGGTCCACGACGTACGCTGTTGAATTATGGATCGGTCTACCAATTGGCACCGATTCCGATTGCACACCGGTGATCGCATGCACTGTGGAAAAAGTCGTATTTTCAGTCGGGCCATAGATGTTACTGATTCGAAGGGACGGATGGGCCTCCAGCACCCGGTTCATATGTGGTACGGACATCACATCACCGCCGACCAGCAGTTCCCGTATCCCCTCGAACAGCGCCAAATCCTGCTGAGACAACTGGTTAAAGAGCGGTGTGGTCAGAAACATCGTGGTAATACCGTGACTGCGCACTGCTTCCTTAAGCTTGAGCACGTCCAAAATGATATCCTGACTCACTAGCACCAGCTGTCCACCGTTTAATAGAGCGCCCCAAATTTCGAAGGTGGATGCGTCGAAAACAATAGCCCCTGTCTGCAAAATGCGCGTGTCAGCATCCAACTGCGCGTAGTTTGTATTTTTCACCAAACGTACGACATTACGATGCTCTACCATGACACCCTTCGGCTGCCCCGTCGTACCTGACGTATAAATGACATACGTTAGATCGTTCGGACCGGACAACGGCTCCAGGTTGGAACCATCCTCGTGATACACACTTTGTGCTCCATTCAGCACCAGTACCTGACCATCAAAAGCTACTTTGTCCACCAGATGGCTTTGCGTTAACAACAGCTCTACTCCCGAGTCGTCCAGCATGTAGCGGATACGCTCCTCCGGATACGTCGGATCGATGGGGACATATGCGCCCCCAGCTTTCAAAATGCCTAAGATCCCCACGATCAAGTCTACCGAACGCTCGGTCATCAGTCCCACCAAACGATCCTTCGTCACACCTTGACTACGCAAGGTGCGCGCCAGACGATTCGCACGTTCATTCAGCTCGCGATAGGTCAGCTGTTCTCCTTCAAAGAACAATGCTGGCTGTTCCGGTGTGTGTGCCGTTTGTGTCTCGAACAGGCCATGGATCGTTTGCTCGCTCGGATACTCGGCGGCTGTATTGCCCCATACGCGGAGAATTTGCTCGCGCTCCTGCGTACTTACCATATCCAGCTCCTGCACCCGAGTGTCCGGCTTCGCTACCACCTGCTCCAATAGCTGTATCAGATGGCCCTGAGTCCGCTTCACGGCTTCACGATCATATAACTTCGCATTGTATTCAAATCGGATTTTCATCGCTTCCTGCGGCATGACAACCAGATTGAAATCATAGTTGGTTTGTTCAATCATGCCGGCATTGCGAATTTCAAAGTCCGACGCTGCACCTTCCCCAAGTTGCTCGACCTGCTCCTCCACCGGATAGTTTTCAAACACGATAATGTGGTTGATCAGGTCTTGCTTTTGCTCGGTCAAGGCTTGAATTTCATACAGCGGATACGTTTCATAATCTTGAGAAGTCAGCGCCTGTTTCTGATTCGTTCTGATCAGGTCGGCAAAGGTATCGTCAACCCCACTGCGGATACGTATTGGAATGGTGTTAATGAACAAGCCCACCATGTTTTCGATCCCCGAAATATCCGCTGGACGACCCGACACTACACCACCAAAAACAGCGTCATCACTACCGTTGTACTTTTGGAGCAGCAAGCCCCAAGCTGTTTGCAGCAATGTATTCGGGGTCACGTGGTGCTGCTTGGCCACCATTTCCATACGTCCAGTCAAATCCTTGCCCAGATCACACAGGATATGCTCAAATTGGGCATCGTCCGCTTTCACGCCTACTTTTCCGGTCGGAATCGAAGTTTGCTGATCATAGCCGAGCAAATAATCCTTCCAGTAGGAAGCTGCTGCTGCTTCATCCTGTGCTTCAAGCCACTCAATATACTGACTGTA
>NZ_JBSEDY010000039.1:0-6374 GCF_053570945.1 Paenibacillus sp. CMM36 | reverse complement strand
CACTCGTTGTTCAGTTTTCAAAGATCAAACATTTCTCTTTCTCTGCGTTTTTCAGCAGCTATAAGATCATATCATGTTCGTTTCAAAAATGCAAGGGTTATTTTTTCTTTTTTTTTAAAAATACATTTCACCCAAGCTTTTCGCTTTTGAAACTGCTGTTTTGTTGTCAGCTCAAATAATATATCATTTTCGGCCAGAGAAAGCAACTTGTAAAAATATCCCTTTTTTTTAAAATATGGGATTTCTTCCTCCTTTTATTTAACCATTATTAGAATTAGCTCCACTGTTACTTCAAAACGGTTGGTGCATAAAATGTCATGCATTCAGTTCCATTTAATATATATACTTTATTGCTAATTAGCCGCTATACGACGTTAATTAGTTATTTGGTAATCTATGTTGTTCGTACCCCATGCGCTAGATTGCTATAAGACCTGCGGCAAGGCGAAGTCTCTTGGACCCCGCCTAATGGTATTCATATATTAGAGGCGACAAATTTCATGGGCACATTGGCCGTACGAAGGACAGCAGCACATGCCACGTAATACCTTGAGATCGTGAATGACAATCTTTCCATCCCTTGTATCTAGGGTTCCCTGTTCTTTCAGCGCGCTCAGCATCCGGTTCACGCTCTCGCGCGTCGCTCCAATCATCTCACCTAATTCGGAGTGACTTAGCTTCATATTTAATAAAATGCCATCCTTCACAGCCACGCCACATGTATTGCTAGCACGGATCAATGTAGACGCTAACGCTCCAGTTTTACCATACAACAGTAAGTCCCGAAAACGCGATTGCATAATGCGTTGCTTCATCGCCATCCACTGGATGAACTGAAGCGCCATTTCCCCATTTTTGGACAAGAGCGACTCCAGATCCTTAACAAGCACGACGCCTAACTCACACACATCGGCTGTTTCCGCAGTGCAACTATACTCTTCTCCATCTATTCCGCTAAATTCCCCAATTAAGTCGCCTTGATGCTGAATGGTCAGAATCAGTTCTTTACCATCTTCTGTCGATTTACGAAGTTTGACATGACCTGAATGTATATAATAAAGCTGCTCTGCATCATCGCCCTCTCGGAAAAGCATAACGCCTGCCTTTACCTTCTTCCAGGACATAATATCTTTTAGCAGATCAAAATGCTCATCTGTCAAATAAATCTGAATTCCCGTGCGTTCCGCTTCGTCCCCAAACCGTTCCATACAAGTGGCTTGCATGTTAGCGTCCTCCTCGTGTTTACCTGATATCTATATCATAATGTTTTAACGCCTGGGTTGTTATCGGGAGAACACCTGATTTTATACCTTCCTACTCCCTGATTTGCTGTGATAAATATCACTTCTGAAGTAAGCTAACGCCCCATTTATCGACCATTTCCCTACTCCTTATCCGACCAGATGAAAAGTCAGTGTTTCCTGCGCCTATAGATCAGGGGGTTCCCCGATCTACTTTTGCAACTGTCGAAACTACAATGAACTAGAGATATAGTTTGGTTATGAAAAAGGATGTGTCTTCTATGCTACAAATAACGGATGAAATGCGAAAAGAACTGAACCAGTTAAGAGATACTATTTATGGTGATCTCACTGCCCTCGCATTTATGTCCAAGTCAGGTGGTAAGTTGCATTGGTATTACGCCTCTGGTAGCCGAAGCAATCGCTATCGACTTATTTCTTTTAAGATTGGCCATGGTATTGCCGGTATGGCTGTTCGCTTGGGACGTACCGTAACTGTAAGTGCTTTGCTATCAGGTAGTATACGTCTGCGTCAGGAATGTGCACTAATGCTGGCCGAGCAGCTTCACTCTGCTGTTGCCATTCCCTTTTCCAGCACAGGAGATCTGCCCAACGGTGTGCTGCTTCTTGGTAATCGTGATGTGAGGATGTTCACAGAGTCTGATATAGCCGAGGCTACTCAAGTAGCTCAACGCCTTAGCCAACTATGTGCTTACCCTCTCACTCCATAGCTCAACAATGTTTCTATAGATAATGATCCTCATCAGATACTTGATATAGCTGTCCCTAACTATCTTTGTTGATTGAAATCCCTAAAATTTGCTATGATTATGACAAAACGTACGGTTTTTTACCGTTCGAGGGGATGACAAATTGATTCGTATACTAGTAGTGGATGATCACGTTGTCGTACGTTCTGGCCTCATGGCCCTATTGGACGGCAAAAACGGTATTAAGGTAGTAGGAGATGCAGCAGACGGGGATGAGGCAATCCGCAAGGCATTGGAGCTACAACCTCATGTTGTGCTCATGGATTTTAGCATGCCACCTGGAAAAGATGGTCTCACAGCAACCACTGAATTAAAAAAACAGCTGCCCGATACAGAAGTCCTTATTTTAACGATGCATGACGATGAAGAATATCTGTTCCGAGCCATTCAAGCTGGAGCATCCGGATATATTTTAAAAAGCGCACCTCACGAGGAGTTACTCGCTGCCATCCAGTCTGTGGCCGAAGGTAGTGCCTATTTGTACCCGAATGCAACCAAACGACTGATGAGTGAATATCTGGACAAAATCAAACAGGAAGGCATAGCCGGACCCTATGAATCCTTGTCTGAGCGGGAAAAAGAGATTCTATCCTGGGTAGCCAAAGGATATGCCAACAAGGAAATTGCCGAGCACCTGGTGATTAGTGTCAAAACCGTAGAGTCCCATAAAAGCAATCTTATGGAGAAGCTTAACTTGAAAACACGACCTGAGCTAGTCAAATTCGCACTAAAAAAGGGGCTACTCCATTATGAATGAACCTTCTAACCCTTTACTGCAGCATGCCTTTGGTGAATCAACCGATAAACTGCTGAATGATCTGGAAATTTATATACCAGAATCCCCTTTTCTTCATGCGCTGCGTAACTCACTCCACCAATTATCCAATCTGAAATTTGCCCTAGATACGTCTTCCATCGTTGCTTTGACCGATCATCGAGGTATTATTCAGTACGTAAACGACAAGTTCTGTGAGATTTCGCAATACAGTCGTGAAGAGCTGATCGGTCAGGATCATCGTCTCATTAATTCAGGCTATCATACCCCCGCCTTCATGAAAAACCTGTGGACTACGATCCGTTCAGGTGAGGTATGGCAAGGAGAAATACGTAATCGTGCTAAAGATAACAGCTACTACTGGGTGAATACTACGATCGTTCCGTTTATGGACGAGGAAGGTAAACCCTATCAGTACTTAGCGATCCGCAATGAGGTCACTAAACTGAAGAGAGTAGAAGCTGAACTTCAGTCTATGATGACACAAGTCATGCAAATACAGGAAGAAGAACGTAAACGCTTTTCAAGAGAGCTGCATGATGGGATAGGGCAAAGCTTATTTTCACTTATTATCCAATTGGATAGCCAACTTGCCGAACAACCTAGTGCTACTCTGGAGAATCTCCGTTCGCAGGTGACCGACATCATCAAAGATGTTCGTGGTCTAGCGTGGGAACTTCGTCCCTCAGTTCTGGATGATCTGGGTGTCGTCCCAGCCATAAGAACCTATATTGAAAACTTCTGTTCTCATTACGGGATTGAGGTGCATTTTCAATGCAATCTACGTAAACGGGTTGATATTCGCAAGGAAATTGCAATTTATCGGATTGTACAAGAGGCGTTAACGAATGTAGCCAAATACGCAGATGTAGCAGAGGCATATGTCGACGTTGAGGATCAAAATGAAATGATACAAGTGACCATTCGGGATAAAGGCATTGGATTCTCTGGAAAGTCCCAAGGAGAGGGAGTTGGATTGTTCAGTATGGAAGAACGAGCTAGAGGGGTAGGGGGATTTATGAGCATAACCTCTGCTCCAGACGAGGGAACCTCCATCCAGCTAACCATTCCCGTGTAAAAACTGTCCACTAGATCGGTTATCGGTGTATGCCAGTTGTATGATCAGAACGAATACACCGATACCGAAGATTATGGATAATCAACACATTGTGGATTACATGAGGATAAATACAAAAAAAGAGAGAGCTCTGTCCCCAGACAGGCTCTCTTTATTTATAAGGTGTCACCACTGAGGCAACAAGAATCCGCTATAGCAAAAAGCGGGTGATGGGAATCGAACCCACGCTACCAGCTTGGAAGGCTGGAGTTCTACCATTGAACTACACCCGCAAAACAGTATCGGGATGACACGATTTGAACATGCGACCCCCTGGTCCCAAACCAGGTGCTCTACCAAGCTGAGCTACATCCCGACATTATACATTTTTTTAAGAAATGGCGCGCCCTGAGAGATTCGAACTCCCGGCCTTTTGATTCGTAGTCAAACGCTCTATCCAGCTGAGCTAAGGGCGCATATTAAATTCCATAATGAGTAGTCAAGGCGCCACCCAGATTTGAACTGGGGATGAAGCTTTTGCAGAGCTTTGCCTTACCACTTGGCTATGGCGCCGTATGGATAATGGAGCGGACGACGGGAATCGAACCCGCGACCCTCGCCTTGGCAAGGCGATGCTCTACCGCTGAGCCACGTCCGCAAAATATGGTGCGGTCGAGAGGACTCGAACCTCCACGGGGGGTTAGCCCACACGGACCTGAACCGTGCGCGTCTGCCAATTCCGCCACGACCGCAAAATAATTATAAATGGTGAGCCATGAAGGACTCGAACCTTCGACACCCTGATTAAAAGTCAGGTGCTCTACCAACTGAGCTAATGGCTCTTAATGGCTGGGGATATAGGATTTGAACCTATGCATGACGGAGTCAAAGTCCGTTGCCTTACCGCTTGGCTAATCCCCAATAAATTAAGAATAAAGGGCGGCCGATGGGGCTTGAACCCACGAATGCCGGAGTCACAGTCCGGTGCGTTAACCACTTCGCCACGACCGCCATATGATTATGAAAAGACTGGTGGAGGATGATGGATTCGAACCACCGAACCCGTAAGGGAGCAGATTTACAGTCTGATGCGTTTGGCCACTTCGCTAATCCTCCAAAATGGTGCCGGCGAGAGGACTTGAACCCCCAACCTACTGATTACAAGTCAGTTGCTCTACCAGTTGAGCTACACCGGCACATTACTCATTTCCCACTTGAAAGGTGGCTCGGGACGGAATCGAACCGCCGACACGAGGATTTTCAGTCCTCTGCTCTACCGACTGAGCTACCGAGCCATATTAAATTTTATTACTACATCATATAATCCGCACTATATATGCCAATTATATATGAAGCTAAAATGGCGGAACTGACGGGATTCGAACCCGCGATCTCCTGCGTGACAGGCAGGCATGTTAGGCCTCTACACCACAGTTCCAGAGGCATTTCCAATAGGAAATTAATTGCGGGGGCAGGATTTGAACCTACGACCTTCGGGTTATGAGCCCGACGAGCTACCGAACTGCTCCACCCCGCGACATTAAAAAGCATTTCTCAAATTTTCTTATGGTGGAGGCTGAGGGGATCGAACCCCCGACCCTCTGCTTGTAAGGCAGATGCTCTCCCAGCTGAGCTAAGCCTCCATATTATGACCCGTAGGGGATTCGAACCCCTGTTACCTCCGTGAAAGGGAGGTGTCTTAACCCCTTGACCAACGGGCCTTGCAAAATAAGTTCTGGTCTCAATAAATTATGGCGGAGAGAGAGGGATTCGAACCCTCGCACCACTTTCGCAGTCTAACCCCTTAGCAGAGGGTCCCCTTATAGCCACTTGGGTATCTCTCCGAGTAGCGGCAGAGGGGATCGAACCCCCGACCTCACGGGTATGAACCGTACGCTCTAGCCAGCTGAGCTACGCCGCCACCTTAATATATAAAAGTCAGAAATATTCAAAATATGGCTCCCCGAACAGGACTCGAACCTGTGACAACTCGATTAACAGTCGAGTGCTCTACCAACTGAGCTATCAGGGAATATTGGTGGAGCCAAGCGGGATCGAACCGCTGACCTCCTGCGTGCAAGGCAGGCGCTCTCCCAGCTGAGCTATGGCCCCAATCTTTTTGTTATTCTAGAAGTGGTGGGCCTTAGTGGACTCGAACCACCGACCTCACCCTTATCAGGGGTGCGCTCTAACCAGCTGAGCTAAAGGCCCTAACATGTAAAAATTTATCATCCTCTAAAGGATATCGCTTGGCGACGTCCTACTCTCCCAGGACCCTGCGGTCCAAGTACCATCGGCGCTGGAGGGCTTAACGGTCGTGTTCGGGATGGGTACGTGTGGAACCCCTCCGCTATCGCCACCAAACATGAATTTGCTATGCAAATTCTACCGTATTGAAACTCGGTTCATCACAGCTGTGTGAATGAATTTCAATGCGTATTTCGTATGTATTTCTACATACGTTCAAGGTTACACCCTGAAAACTGGATCCGAAACTCTTTTGCGTTTTATCTTAGGATAAGCCCTCGACC
>NZ_JBSEDY010000038.1:0-6684 GCF_053570945.1 Paenibacillus sp. CMM36 | reverse complement strand
ATTCCACCTCGCCCAGCTCAATCCGGTAGCCCCGGATTTTCACCTGATGGTCGATCCGGCCCAGATATTCAATGTTGCCGTCCGGCATCCATCTCGCCAAATCGCCGGTGCGATACATCCGTTCATACCCGGCTTCCCCTCCGGCAAACGGGTCTTTCACAAATTTCTCGGCCGTCAGCTCTGGACGGTTCAGATAACCTCGGGCTACGCCGACACCGCCGATACACAGCTCACCCGCAACCCCAATCGGCTGCATTTGTTCCGTGCCTTCCTTCACAATGTATAGACGAATATTCTGAATCGGTTTCCCGATGGGAATCACCGCATATTCCTCATCCGGCTCGCAATCGAAGTACGATACGTCCACCGTCGCTTCGGTTGGTCCATACAGGTTGATCAGCTTCGCTCCGGTCAGGCTCGACACGAGTCGTTGGAACCGGGCCACATGCTGTGGCGGTAAAGCTTCACCACTGACAAAGACATGGCGCAGCGTGCCCAGCTTCGCTTGCATCACTTCCCGAGGCTGCTGCTCCACGTACTCCAGAAACGCATGCAGCATAGCGGGTACAAAGTGCATCGTGGTTACGCCATCGCGGGCAATCGTGTCCACGATCTCTTCCGGGTTCTTTTCCCCGCCCACGGACAACAGGCTTACCTTCGAGCCGACCATTGACCACCAGAACAGCTCCCACACTGACACGTCGAAGGTGAAAGCGGTCTTTTGTAGGATCGTATCTTCCGCACTCAAGCCGTAACGATCATGCATCCACAAAATCCGGTTCAGCACGGAATGGTGCTCCACCATCACACCCTTCGGTTTTCCGGTGGAGCCAGAGGTATAGATGACGTACGCAACATGGTGCGGCCCCGCCAGAGGCTCCAGATTCGAGCCATCTTCGTGATAGATGTTCTCGCGGTCCAGTACCAGCACCTGGCCGTCGAAACTCAGTGAGGCTTGCTCCGCCAGATGCGCTTGCGTCAGCACCAGCTTCGCGCCCGAGTCCTCCAGCATAAAGCGGATGCGGTCGACCGGATATTCCGGATCGATTGGCACATAGGCTCCGCCTGCCTTGAGGATCGCGTAGATGCCTACGATCATCTCCAGCGAACGGCGGACCAGAATACCGACTGGTTGATCCGGTTCAACACCTTCCGCACGCAGCGTCCGAGCCAAACGGTTCGCTCGCTCATTCAACTCCGCGTAGGTCAACGATTCCGATCCGCACAACACTGCCACCTGATCCGGCGTGTTCGTGGCCTGCTGCTCGAACAGTGCACTTAGCGTCTGATCCTGTGGATAGGCTACCGCCGTATCCCCCCAAACCTGAACGATCTGTGCCTGTTCTTCTGGTGTTACCAATTCCAGCTCATTCACACGGATATTCGGATTGTCCACAATTTGCCTGATGACATGGTCGATATGGCCCTGGATACGCTCCATAGTAGACCGGTTATACACCAGAGCATTGTATTCAAGCAGGATAGAGATATCCTCGTCAGGCACGACAATCAGGTTAAAATCGTAGTTGGTTTGCTCGGCAAGTGCCACATTGGCAATCGAGAAGCCTGTTTGTGCCTTTGTCTCGCCGGAACCGCCTATCTGCTTCATCTGCTGCCCAATCGGGTAGTTTTCAAAGACCATGATGTGATGAATCAGGTCTTGTTTTTGTTCAGTCCGTGCCTGAATATCGTAGAGCGGAAACGTATCATAGACACTGGAGGCCAAAGCCTGTTCCTGTGTGCGCTGCAATACTTCAGCAAATGTAGCATTCCGTTCACTTTGAATCCGAACCGGTATGGTATTGATAAACAATCCAATCATGTTCTCCACACCTGGAATGTCTGCCGGACGACCGGATACCACACCACCAAACACAACATCCTGATTATTATTGTATTGCTGTAAAATAACGCCCCACACACTTTGCAGCAAGGTGTTAATCGTGACATGTTGTTGCTTGGCCATTTGGTTTAATGCGGCACTCCGTTCTTTACCCAACATAAATGGCAGCTTTTCCGAAACATAGCCAGAATTTGAACTTCCACCACTTCCGTCTGGTTCTTCATCCCGTGCGGCTACAGAAGCTTGCGCATTCTCACCAGGCAACAAGGTTTGCTGCTCAAAGCCTGCCAAATAGTCACTCCAATAACGGGTCGCTTCCTGTGCATCCTGATCTTGCAACCATTCGATATAGTCACTATACGGCTTGACAGGTGCGAGCTCTGGCTGCTTGTTCTCCAGCAAGGCAGCATAGGCACCAAACACTTCGTCTGTCATCAGCGACAGGCACCAGCCGTCCATCACAATATGATGGAAGCTCCATACAAAACGGTATGAGCTTTCACCCGTGCGGAAGACGGATACGCGCATGAGCGCATCCTTGCTTAAATCAAAGCCTCGAGCTTTGTCCTGGGCCACAAATTCAGCTACAGCCTGTTCACGCCCTCTAACATCCTCATAAAAGAAGCTCGGACTTTTATGGCGATAGACGATTTGCAAGGGTTGACCATGCCAGCCACTATAGAAATTCGTCCGTAATATCGCATGTCGACTAACCAGCAGCTTCAGACTTTCCTCGAATGTGGACGGTGCAAAATGGCCCTCCAGATCAAAGGTCGCCTGTTCAAAATACACGCCTGTTTCAGCATTCATTAGACTGTGGAACAGCATGCCCTTTTGCATGGGCGTTAGCGGGTACACATTTTCCAATTCCCCAACCGTCTTGGTCTGCTCCTTAATCGTATCTAATTGCTCCAGGGTCAGACCTTTGAACAGTACATCACTTGGAGTTAATTCGATCCGATCTCGTGTAACACAATGCTCGATAACTTCAAGCAGATTGGATTTCAACAGGTTGGCTAACATTTGGACCGTATCTTTACGGAAGGCTTTGCCGTTATACCGAATGTCCAGTTCCAGGATGCCGTTCGTTACGATTCCGCTCACATTGAGCGCAAATTTCATCTTCGTCCGGTCACTAACGACCGATCCCATCGAGTAAGGAGACATACGAATATCGCTGTTTTGCAAGTCCTGATCCAGCTGTCCGAGATAGTTAAAGCTCACTTGTGGCTCGGCAAAAGCTTGATGTTGACCAAGATGCAGTGCATCTGCTTGCTGAGCCATGGCTTGGCCGGATTCACTCAAATATCTCCAGATTCCGTAGCCCATTCCTTGATTCGGAATATGACGCAGACTTTCTTTTACCTGTTTGATGCATCCCGACAAAGCGTGATCACGACCGATGTCTAGCCATACCGGATATGGTCTCGTAAACCAGCCTACCGTACGAGAAATGTCCGTATCCGGCAAAATGTTCTCACGTCCGTGTCCCTCTAAATGAATCAGACTGCGTTCATGACCCGTCCACGTATACAGCATCATGCCCAAAGCCGTCAGCAACAGATCGTTCATTTCCGTGTTATACGCACGGTGTGCTTGCTTCAATAATCTTTCTGTCTCTTCTTCCGTAAGCTGGAAGGCCACTGTATCCGTGTCAGCTAAGGTAAATGTTTCGGCCTGCGCTTGATCCTCAGGCAAACGTACTTGGTCAGCCAAAGCAGCTGCGTTCCATTGTTCCCAGTAGGCGTGTTCACTGTCCATGGCTGCGCTATTCGCATACTCGGAAAGTTTTTGTGACCAGGAACGGAATGAATCCGTTTTGTCCGGCAGCTGAAGCACTTTCTGATGAACGGCCTGTTCATAGGCAGTAGCCAAATCCTCAAACAAAATACGCCAGGATACCCCGTCCACGACCAAATGGTGAATCGCCATCAGGAGATGATCGCCATCTACACAGTGGAACAAACCTGCTTTAAACAGCGGCCCTTCATGCAGTTGGATACTCCTTTGAATTTCACTGGCTTTCGCCTCAATGGCTGCGCTGAGCGTGGCTTTATCCGTCAAGTTCGTAAAGTCCACCACATCCAGATGATACAGCTCACCTTCCTGTATTCCGCGACTCCATGCTTTATAGCCTTGTTCTGTCTTGCTGAACACCATCCGCAAAGCATCATGATGCTTTGTCAGCTTGCCAAGCGCCTGACGCAGAGCCGACTCGTCAAACCCCTGCTCCCGGTGCAGCATAACCGCCTGATTAAAATGATACGCATCCACTTGCTCCTGCGCAAAGAACTCGTGCTGGATCGGAAGCAACGCCGTTTCTCCGCTTACTTCTCCCTGATCTGCCATACGACTGACCTCATGCATATGCGATGCCAGGGTTGCGACGATGGGATAGCGGAACAAATCCTTCATGTCCAGCTTGTAGCCGGCCTGGAATGCACGCGATACGATTTGAATCGCCTTGATCGAATCGCCACCCAGATCAAAGAAATTGTCCAACATACCGACGGTTGGCACACCCAGGACGGACTGCCAGACCGCTACAAGCGCTCGTTCCGTTGCAGTGCGTGGCGCTACATAATCCGCACCGCTGTGCAGATTGCCTTCCGGTGCTGGCAGGGACTTGCGGTCGATTTTACCGTTCGGTGTCAGCGGCATCTGCTCCAACCAGATGAAATACGACGGCATCATATAGCTTGGCAGTTCTTGTCCCAGCTCATGTCTCAGCTCACCGGCTCCCAGTTCTTGACTCGCCACATAGTACGCCACGAGCTGTGTTTGACCCGTTTCGTCCGTGCGTGCCATGATGACCGCTTCTTGTACCGACTCCACCTGCAACAGCTGCGATTCGATCTCGCCCAGTTCGATTCGGTAGCCCCGAATTTTCACCTGATGGTCCATCCGCCCCAAATATTCAATGTTGCCGTCCGGCGTCCATCTCGCCAAATCGCCTGTATGGTACATCCGCTCATGGCCTGCCTTACCCCCAGCAAACGGATTAATCACAAATTTCTCGGCCGTCAGTTCTTCACGTTTCCAATACCCACGGGCCAATCCTTCCCCGGCAATACATAACTCGCCCGGCACACCGACGGGCTGCAATTCTCCACTCGCATTCATGATATAGATTTGGGTATTCGCAATAGGACGTCCAATATTAATATGCTGAGCATGGGTCAGTTCCTGCACGGCCGACCACACCGTCGTTTCTGTAGGTCCGTACATGTTATAAATACGGGGACCGTCTATCTCTTGCAGTGCTGCGAGCAGCTTGGACGGAAGAGCTTCGCCCCCAACCATAATTGCCTTCACGCTTTGCAGCACGCGCGAGCCTGCTTCATGACTCAACAGCATTTGTAACCGGGATGGGGTCATTTGCAACATCTCAATCGAATGTTGAGTAATCAACTCACCCAGCGCCTGAGGATTCACCTGATGCTGGCTGTCGCCAAGCACAACCGTCATTCCACCCAACAGGGGGAGAATGGTTTCCAATACGAAAATATCGAATGAAATGGTCGTCAGTGACAACATGGTTTGGCTCGCTTCAAAATCAATGACTTCGCGCATCCCAGTAATAAAGTTGAGGACCGAGCGATGCTGGAGCATAACTCCTTTCGGATTTCCAGTCGAACCCGACGTATAGATGACATAAGCCAAATGCTCTGGGCGGGCAATCGTCTCCAGGTTGCTACTTTCTCCCTGATACAATGCGGCATCCTCAAGAAACAGGGTATTGGCATGGCAATGGTGTTCTTCTGCCAGTTCACGACGGGTCAGAAGCACTGCGGCCTCGCTGTCTTCCAGCATGTATGCAATACGAGAGGATGGAAATTCGGGATCAATCGGCACATAAGCACCGCCTGCTTTTAGCACAGCCAGCAGACCTACGATCATTTCCACGGAACGCTGCACCATCAGACCGACCAGTTTGTCAGGTCCTACTCCCTGGGCTTGAAGCATTCGAGCCAATGAATTGGCACGTTCATTCAGCTCCCGATATGTCAGACGCTGATGTCCAAACACCAATGCTACCTGATCCGGCGTACACTCCACCTGATCCTCGAACAGCTGATGAATCGTCTGATGGGACGGAAATGCACAAGCGGTGTCATTAAAGGCCGCTGTAATCTGTTGTTTTTCTGCTGCTGTGAGTAGTTCCAGCTCTTCCACCCGAACATGCGGGTTGAGCGAAATTTGCTCCAGCAAACGTGCAAAATGTCCATACAAGCGCTCAATACCTGCTTGATCAAAGCTGAGCGTGTTATACATAAAACGAATCTTGATACCTTCTCCTGGCATCACGACGACGTTTAGATCGTAGTTCGTTTGCTCTGTAGCCACCACATTCGAAATTGTAAATGGTTCCTGTCCTTCACTGCCCAGCTGCTCTACCTGCTGCTCCACCGGATAATTTTCAAATATCATAATATGATTGATCAAATCCTGCTTCTGCTCGGTCAGTGCTTGAATTTCATACAGCGGGAACGCATCATAACCATTGGAAGCCAGCGCCTGCCGCTGTGTTCGTCTCATCAGCTCGACAAAACTTTCACCTGGTTCAGACTGCACACGCACTGGAATTGTATTAATAAATAGCCCGATCATGTGCTCCACACCTGGAATATCCCCTGGACGACCGGACACAACGCTGCCAAACACGATATCCGTACTGTTGTTATATTTTTGCAACAGAACGCCCCATACGGTCTGAATCAGCGTATTGATCGTGACCTGATTTTGCTTCGCTACCCGTTCGATCTGAGCAACCAGCTCTGGCTGGAAGTCACATTCCAGATCTTCAGCGACATATAGCCCGGCTTGCATCGATTTAGGCT
>NZ_JBSEDY010000037.1:0-6696 GCF_053570945.1 Paenibacillus sp. CMM36 | reverse complement strand
ATTCCACCTCGCCCAGCTCAATCCGGTAGCCCCGGATTTTCACCTGATGGTCGATCCGGCCCAGATATTCAATGTTGCCGTCCGGCATCCATCTCGCCAAATCGCCGGTGCGATACATCCGTTCATAGCCTGCTTCACCACCCGAAAACGGATCAGTTACAAATTTCTCGGTCGTCAACTCCGGACGGTTCAGATAACCTCGTGCCACACCGACACCACCGATGCACAGCTCCCCTGCAACCCCGATCGGCTGCAATTGCTCCGTGCCTTCCTTCACGATGTACAGACGAATGTTTTGAATCGGTTTCCCGATGGGAATGACTGTATATTCCCCATCCGGCTCGCAATCAAAGTACGATACGTCCACCGTTGCTTCCGTTGGGCCATACAGGTTGACTAGCTTCGCTCCGGCCAGGCTCGACACGAGCCGCTGGAACCGGGCCACATGCTGTGGCGGCAACGCTTCACCACTGGCAAAGACATGGCGCAGCGTGCCCAGCTTCGCTTGCATCACTTCTCGTGGCTGCTGCTCCACATACTCCAGGAATGCATGCAGCATGGCGGGCACAAAGTGCATCGTGCTCACACCATCACGGGCAATCGTGTCCACGATGTCTTCTGGGTTCTTTTCCCCGCCCACGGACAACAGGCTTACCTTCGAGCCGACCATTGACCACCAGAACAGCTCCCACACCGACACGTCGAAGGTGAAGGCGGTCTTTTGCAGAATCGTATCTTCCGCACTCAAGCCGTACCGATTATGCATCCACAAAATTCGGTTCAGCACGGAATGGTGCTCCACCATCACGCCCTTCGGTTTTCCCGTGGAGCCAGAGGTATAGATGACGTACGCAACATGATGCGGCCCGGCCAGGGGCTCCAGATTCGAGCCATCTTCGTGATAAATGTGCTTGCCATCTTGCTCCTGACGATCCAGCACCAGCACCTGGCCGTCGAAACTCAGCGACGCTTGCTCCGCCAGATGTGATTGTGTCAGCACCAGCTTCGCTCCCGAATCCTCCAGCATAAAGCGGATGCGGTCAGCCGGATATTCCGGATCAATTGGCACATAAGCCCCGCCTGCCTTGAGGATCGCATAGATGCCCACGATCATGTCCAGTGAACGGTGAACCAGAATACCCACAGGCTGATCTGGTTTAACCCCTTCCGAACGCAAGGTGCGTGCGAGACGGTTCGCTCGCTCGTTTAGCTCACGGTAGGTCAACGACTCCGCTCCGCACAACACCGCCACTTGCTCCGGTGTATTCGCTGCCTGCTGCTCAAACAGACTGCTTAGCGTCTGATCCTGCGGATAGGCTGCCGCCGTATCTCCCCATACCTGTACGATTTGCGCCTGTTCTTCCGGCGTTACCAATGCCAGCTCATCCACACGGATATGCGGATTCTCCACGATTTGTCCGATGACGTGGTCGATATGACCTTGGATACGCTCCATTGCAGACCGGTTATACACCAGCGCATTGTACTCAAGTAGGATAGAGATATCCTCATCTGGCACGACAATCAGGTTAAAATCGTAGTTGGTTTGCTCTGCAAGTGCCACATTGGCAATAGAGAAACCTGTTTGGGTCTTGGTCTCGCCGGAACTACCCATCTGCTTCATCTGTTGCCCGATGGGGTAGTTTTCAAAGACCATAATATGATGAATCAGGTCTTGTTTTTGTTCAGTCCGTGCCTGAATGTCGTAGAGCGGGAACGTGTCATAGACACTGGAGGCCAAAGCCTGTTCCTGTGTACGCTGCAATACTTCAGCAAATGTGGCATCCGGTGCACTGCATATGCGTACTGGAATCGTGTTGATAAACAAACCGATCATGCTCTCCACACCTGCAATTTCTGCCGGACGACCGGATACCACACTACCAAACACAACATCCTGATGATTATTGTATTTCTGTAAAATAACGCCCCAAACGCTTTGCAGCAATGTGTTAATCGTGACATGTTGTTGCTTGGCCATTTGGTTTAATGCGGCACTTCGTTCTTCACCCAACATAAATGGCAGCTTTTCCAAAACATAGCCGGAATTTGAACTTTGACCGCTTCTGTTTGTGTCGTCATCCCGTTCTGTTACAGAAACTTGCGTATTCTCACCAGGCAACAAGGTTTGCTGCTCAAAACCTGCCAAGTAGTCACTCCAATAACGGGTCGCTTCCTGTGCATTTTGACGTTCCAACCATTCGATATAGTCACTATACGGCTTGACAGGTGCAAGCGCTGGCTGCTTTTTCTCCAGCAAGGCAGCATATGCACCAAACACTTCGTCCGTCATTAGTGACAGGCACCAGCCATCCATTACGATATGATGGAAGCTCCATACAAAACGGTACGAGCGATCACCCGTGCGGAAGACAGCTACGCGCATGAGCGCATCCTTGGTTAAATCAAAGCCTCTGACTTTGTCCTGAGACACAAATTCAGCTACAGCCTGTTCACGCCCTCTGACATCCTCATAACGGAAGCTCGAATCTTTATGACGATAGACGATTTGCAAGGGTTGACCATGCCAGCCGCTGTAGAAATTCGTCCGTAATATCGCATGGCGACTAACCAGCAGCTTCAAGCTTTCCTCGAATATGGACGGTGCAAAGTGGCCCTCAAGATCAAAGGTTGCCTGCTCAAAATACACGCCTGTTTCTGCATTCATCAAACTGTGGAACAGCATCCCCTTTTGCATGGGGGTCAATGGGTACACATTTTCCAATTCCCCAACCGTCTTGGTCTGTTCCTTAATCGTATCGAATTGCTCCAGGGTCAGACCTTTGAACAGTACATTACTTGGAGTCAATTCGGTCCGCTCCCGTGTCACACAATGCTCGATCACTTCAAGCAGATTGGCTTTCAGCAGATTGACTAAAATTTGGACCGTATCCTTACGGAAGACTTTGCCGTTATACCGAATGTCGAATTCCAGGATGCCGTTCGTGACAATCCCGCTCACATCGAGCGCATATTTCATCTTCGTCCGGTCACTAATGACCGATCCCATCGAGTAAGGAGACATCCGGATATCGCTGTTTGGCAAGTCTTGATCAAACTGTCCGAGATAGTTAAAGCTTACTTGTGGCTCGGCAAAAGCTTGATGTTGACCAAGGTTCAGTACATCTGCTTGCTGAATCGCTTGACCAGATTCACTCCAATATCTCCAGATTCCGTAGCCCATTCCCTTATTCGGAATCTGACGCAGGCTCTCTTTGACCTGTTTGATTCGATCCGACAAAGCATGACCACGACCGATATCCAGCAGCACCGGATATGGACTCGTAAACCAGCCTACCGTACGAGAAATGTCTGTATCCGGCAAAATGTTCTCCCGTCCGTGTCCCTCTAAATGAATCAGACTGCGTTCATGGCCCGTCCACGTGTACAGCGTCATGCCTAGTGCAGTCAGCAGCAAATCGTTCACTTCCGTGTTGTACGCGCGGTGTGCTTGCTTCAATAGTTTTTCTGTCTCTTCTTCCGTAAGCTGGAAGACCACGGTATCCGTGTCAGCCAAGGTAAACGGTTCGGCCTCCGCTTGATCCTCAGGCAAACGTACTTGGTCAGCCAAAGCAGCAGCGTTCCATTGCTTCCAGTAGGCGTATTCGCTGTCCATGGCTGCACTATTCGCATAGACGGAAAGTTTTTGTGACCAGGAACGGAATGAATCTGTTTTGTCCGGTAACTGGAGCGTCTCTTCACGGATGGCCTGTTCATAGGCTACAGCTAAATCTTCGAACAAAATGCGCCATGATCCCCCGTCCACGACCAAATGGTGAATTACCATCAACAGATGGTCCCCATCTGCACAGTGGAACAAACCAGCCTTCAACAGCGGTCCTTCATGCAGCTGGATACTGCTTTGAATTTCACTAGCTTTCGCCTCCATGGCTGCGCTGAGCATGGCTTCATCCGTCAAGTTCGTAAAGTCCACCACGTCCAGATGATACAGCTCGCCTTCCTGTACTCCGCGGTTCCAGGCTTCATAGCCTTGCTCGGTCTTGCTGAATACCATCCGCAGAACATCATGATGCGCTGTAAGTTTGCCAAGTGCCTGACGCAAAGCGGACTCATCAAATCCCTGCTCCCGGTGCAGCATCACCGCCTGATTAAAGTGATGTACGTCTACTTGCTTTTGGGCAAAGAACCAATGCTGGATGGGAGACAAAGTTGTTTCCCCGCTCACTTCTCCCTGATCTACCCTACGACTTACCTCGTGCATATGCGGTGCCAGTGTTGCGACGGTTGGGTAGCGGAACAAATCTTTCATGTCCAGCTTGTAGCCTGCCTGGAACGCACGCGATACGATTTGAATCGCCTTGATCGAATCGCCGCCCAGATCAAAGAAATTGTCCAAAATCCCGACAGTTGGCACGCCCAGAATGGACTGCCAGATCGCTACGAATGCTCGTTCTGCTACCGTACGTGGCGCTGCATACTCTGCACCGCTGTGCAGACTGCCTTTCGGTGCTGGCAGGGACTTGCGGTCGATTTTGCCGTTCGGTGTCAGTGGCATCTGCTCCAACCAGATGAAATACGACGGCACCATATAGCTTGGCAGCGCTTGTCCCAGCTTCTGTCTCAGCTCACCAGCTCCAAGCTCTTGACTTGCCACATAGTACGCCACGAGCTGTGTTTGACCCGTTTCGTCCGTGCGTGCCATGATGACCGCTTCTTGTACCGACTCCACCTGCAACAGCTGCGATTCGATCTCGCCCAGTTCGATTCGGTAGCCCCGGATTTTCACCTGATGGTCCATCCGCCCCAAATATTCAATGTTGCCGTCTGGCATCCATCTCGCCAAATCGCCTGTATGGTACATCCGCTCATGGCCTGTCTTGCCCCCAGCAAACGGATTATTTACAAATTTCTCGGCCGTCAGTTCTTCACGTTTCCAATACCCACGGGCCAATCCTTCCCCGGCAATACATAACTCGCCCGGCACGCCGACGGGCTGCAATTCCCCATTCGCATTCAGGATATAGATTTGTGTATTCGCGATAGGACGTCCAATATTAATATGCTGGGCATGGGTCAGTTCCTGCACGGCCGACCACACCGTCGTTTCTGTAGGTCCGTACATGTTATAAATACGGGGACCGTTTATCTCTTGCAGTGCTGCGAGCAGCTTGGACGGAAGAGCTTCGCCCCCAACCATAATTGCCTTCACGCTTTGCAGCGCGCGCGAGCCTACTTCATGACCCAGCAGCATTTGTAGCCGGGATGGTGTCATTTGCAACATCTCAATCGAATGTTGAGTAATCAACTCACCCAGTGCCTGCGGATTCACCTGATGCTGGCTGTCGCCAAGCACCACCGTCATTCCACCCAACAGGGGGAGAATGGTTTCCAATACGAAAATATCGAATGAAATGGTCGTGAGTGACAACATGGTTTGGCTCGCTTCAAAATCAATGACTTCGCGCATCCCAGTAATAAAGTTGAGGACTGAGCGATGCTGGAGCATAACTCCTTTCGGATTTCCAGTCGAACCCGACGTATAGATGACATAAGCCAATTGCTCTGGGCGGGCAATCGTCTCCAGGTTGCTGCTCTCTCCCTGATACAATGCGGCATCCTCAAGAAACAGGGTATTGGCATGGCAATGGTGCTCTTCTGCCAGCTCACGACGGGTCAGAAGCACTGCGGCCTCGCTGTCTTCCAGCATGTATGCAATACGAGAGGATGGAAATTCGGGATCAATTGGCACATAAGCACCGCCTGCTTTTAGCACGGCCAGCAGACCTACGATCATTTCTACGGAGCGCTGCACCATCAGACCGACCAGCTTGTCAGGTCCTACTCCCTGGGCTTGAAGCATTCGAGCCAATGAATTGGCCCGTTCATTCAGCTCCCGATAAGTCAGACTTTGATTGCCAAACACCAATGCCACCTGATCCGGCGTACACTCCACCTGATCCTCGAACAGCTGATGGATCGTCTGATGAGACGGAAATGCACAAGCGGTATCATTAAATGCCGCTGTAATCTGTTGTTTTTCCGCTACTGTAAGTAGTTCCAGCTCTTCCACCCGAACATGCGGATTGAGCGAAATTTGCTCCAGCAGACGTGCAAAATGTCCATGCAGACGCTCAATGCCTGCTTGATCAAAGCTGAGCGTGTTATACATAAAACGAATCTTGATGCCTTCACCCGGCATCACGACGACGTTCAGATCGTAGTTGGTTTCCTCTGTAGACACCACGTTTGAAATCGTAAATTTATCCTGTCCATCACTGCCCAACTGCTCTACCTGCTGCTCCACCGGATAATTTTCAAAAATCATAATATGATTGATTAAATCCTGCTTCTGTTCGGTCAGTGCTTGAATTTCATACAGCGGGAACGCATCGTAGGCATTGGAAGCCAGCGCCTGCCGCTGTGTTCGTTTCATCAGCTCGACAAAGGTTTCACCTTGTTCAGACTGCACACGCACTGGAATTGTATTGATAAATAGCCCGATCATGTGCTCCACGCCTGGAATATCTCCCGGGCGACCGGACACAACGCTGCCGAACACGACATCCGTACTGTTGTTATATTTTTGCAACAGAACGCCCCATACGGTTTGAATCAGCGTATTGATCGTGACCTGATTTTGCTTCGCTACCCGTTCGATCTGAGCAACCAGCTCTGGCTGGAAGTCACATTCCAGATCTTCAGCGACATATAGCCCGGCTTGCATCGATTTAGGCT
>NZ_JBSEDY010000036.1:0-13414 GCF_053570945.1 Paenibacillus sp. CMM36 | reverse complement strand
CGTGTGTGGAATCGGTGACGAGAACACGCCCACCCACCATTCGGTGAGAGATCGCCTGCAGCACAATTTCATCGAAGATATCTTGAAAGATCGTGGTGTCTTTAAAGCGAGTGCGACGATTCCAGCTAATCGTCGTATGGTCCGGAACTTTATCCGTTAAGCCCAACCCCAGAAACCAACGATAAGCTAGGTTCGTCTGAATTTCTCGCTCGAGTTGCCGTTCTGAGCGAATGCCATAGAAATAACCGAGAAAGATCATTTTAAACAATACGGTAGGATCAATGGCAGGACGCCCGTTGTCTGCACAATACAGTGGCCGAACTTTATCATCGATAAACGAAAAATCGATATACTTATCTACTTTGCGGAGCAAGTGATCTTGAGGAACCAGATCTTCGATGGAAACAAATTCGTAGGATTGTTGTTTTTCGCGGTTGGAACGTAGCATATCAACACCATCCCTTCTACAATAGTTACCTATATTATACAACATTAACGCGGTGTCGTCTTAAACAAAATTAACATAAAATAGGCTGTCGAGACTTTCTCGACAGCCTGAGAGCACAGCCTTAATGGGCTGTGCTCTTTTTGTATACCATAAGGCTTTCGCATTTTGGAAATTATATATACATGAACCCATACATATACTCCATTCCACTAAATTAATAAGATTGGGGGATAACTACAATAAAGCTTACAACACTCTGCATATTGACCGATAGTGAAGTCAAACATAATGAAATTTATAAAGCAGCAAGTCTCCAACAATAGGGAGCCTTGCTGTTTGCCGTTACTGTTTTTTGAGAGGGTGAAAGATTAAAAGTAAGGCTATAAATTTCTAGAGAACAGGTACTTTTGAAACGAGATAGAAACGTTTTTATTAGAGTTTGAAAAGAAAATTCATAGATGTAGGAGAGAAAAACTCAATCCAAACTGGATTTTTTAGACGAAGAGTCAGAAAAAAATATGCAAAAAATGGTCCTTTAGGACTATGGAATAACAATATTTATTACAAAAATAAAGAGTTATTAATTTTGGCTTATGTGAGCTTGATACAAATCCAATCCAATATTTAGGTGATTGAAGAGAGCTGCGGAAAAAGTCGGAATTTGTCGGATGATATCAGGTTGAATTTGTTACATTTATGTTAATGGCATGTAAAGATAAAATTGTTGTAGGATAAGGGGTTGGGACCTCAATGTAAATCAAAATGAGTTCAGTTTTACAAAATTCGTGAAAACCTGAAATCTTGTTTTAAACTAAATTAACAGATCGTGATTGACAGATAACTCATACAAAAAGTGAAATTGTTGCTTTTGAAGTTTGGAAACAAATAACATAATATGGATTTTATTTTATTTTTATGAGCTCTATCAATTTAGCCCTTTTGTCCCATGCCAAGTGGTTTTAAAGTTTGTATATTTAAAAACAGTTAGAAAGTGTTGGAAGAAAAAAAGAGATATAAGGATTTACTGTAAAATTATGAACTGCATAGAGGATGGAGGAATTCTTATGACAACTCGATCACAATCTTGGTTCGCGAAAACAGAGGTCCAACCGACTACGAAGCTCCAACTATTTTGCTTTCCCTACGCCGGTGGTGGTGCTTATATATTTAACTCTTGGAAGTCCAGGTTTGCGCCTGACATTACCGTGTTGCCTATACAACTTCCAGGACGTGAAAGCCGCTCAACAGAAGCTCCAATGGATACTCTTCAAGACATCGTTCAATCGTTGGTTCCAGCTATGGCTCCATACAT
Source organism: Paenibacillus sp. CMM36 (assembly GCF_053570945.1). Taxonomy (NCBI): domain Bacteria; kingdom Bacillati; phylum Bacillota; class Bacilli; order Caryophanales; family Paenibacillaceae; genus Paenibacillus; species Paenibacillus sp. CMM36. The sequence goes on along the minus strand of NZ_JBSEDY010000036.1, from coordinate 11,654 downwards.
ACATAAGCCGTTCGCTTTTTTTGGACACAGTATGGGAGCACTGATTGCATTTGAAACAGCACGGCAATTGTACAGCAAAACTGGAAAACTACCTGTGCATATCATCATATCCGGTAAATCCGCACCACATATTCCATATTCCAAAAAACGACTCCATGATTTAGCAGACGATTCTTTCACCGAAGAGCTTCGTTTGATGCAGGGAACACCTGAAGAGGTGCTGCAAAATGCAGAATTGATGCAAATTATTATGCCTCGTCTGCGTGCAGATTTTAAGGTATGTGAAACTTATGTTTATCAGCCGGGAAATCCATTGATATGTCCGATGACTGTTTTAGGCGGAATGAAGGATTTTGAGGTTAGCACAGATTCACTCCATGCCTGGCAACAGCATACGACATCACCTATGGATGTTCGAATGTTCGAAGGTAATCACTTTTTCATCCATGAACAAGAACAAGAGGTTATGAGCACAGTCGAGAACATTCTTTCTACATCCTCGCCGATGGCCCACGCGGCGGGAGCTCATACAGCTTACAACACAAGCACCCTACAACCACGATTCAGACAGAGTTAAATGTCCCACACATCACGATACACTTCGTTATTACCATCTCAGCAACAATCAACAACCAACCCACACCAAGATGCAAATTCCAGCATAGTTCAAAATCGCATTTTATTCTGTACGGATACTCATGCATCCAAACCCAGAGTTTATCTCAACGACGTCCACAGCCAATATAAAAAGTTCGCACTGAAAAAGTGTGGGCAGCGAAAAGAGGGATGCCCTTGTTTCGATTAAATTCTGCTTTTCGGAGACTCGCACGTTATGTAAGGCCGTATAATCTATGGGTTTTCATAACGGTGATCACCTCCTTGTGTTTGGCAGCTATTGACATTATTTTGGGTAAGGCCATTGAGCAAATGGCACAGGGGACATTCTCCTCTACCCAGAACATGATCTATCTGGTTGTTGGTATGACGCTAATTGGAATGCCCTGTAAGTTTGTGATGAGGTACGCTTCAGCGCGATTTAGTGTTAGTGCTCTGCGCGACTTGAGAGGCGATCTCGTACATAAGTTTTGCGATTTACCGGTTTCCAGCGTGGAAAGGAAATTTACCGGAGATTTGGTATCCCGTCTAACCAATAATACGGCAGTATTACAGAACTTTTTTATCCAGCAGTTTGCCAATCTGTTCTATTTACCGCTCGTGTTTACGGCATCACTCATATTGCTTTTACTGACAAGCTGGAAACTGATATTGGCAAGTCTTGCGCTCATGCCAATAGGAATGATCATAACATCACTAATGAGCAAGCCAATTGAAAAATACTCCGCGGATCTTCAGGAGAAAATTGCTCATTTGAACGCTGTGGGGCAAGATGCAATCGGAGGAATCCCTATCGTCAAGGCATTCAATATGCAAGCTGTGCTGTTGAAGAAGTATATGGTGATTATGGAGGAGGTCGTCAAGCGCGGCTTACGGCTAGAAAAGCGCTATGCAGCCATTACTCCGGTAGGTGTGATGATGCTAGCAACACCGATTATTTTGGTCATTGTATACGGAGGATACCTGATACAACATGGAGAGTTGAATGCTGGAGGCATTGTACTTTTTTTATACCTGATTTCGTTCATATTGCAGCCGATTGCCATGCTGCCGACGATCATTTCGCAAATGAAGGAAGCGGGTGGAGCCGCAAAGCATTTGTTTGAGGTGCTGGATTGGCAGAATGAACGTCAGGACGGCGAAATGACCTTGGTAGATCAGAAGCGAGAGAATAGGGCGCCTCATTTGAAAGACGATGCAGATGGGGAAGCCAACCGAATGAGTGAAGGCGGAGCAGAAAGTGATGATGACGTTGATAGTGTTGCTGTAGTCAGCTTTGAGCATTTGACCTTTGGCTACGATGAAGGGAACACAGTGCTGAAGGATATCAGCTTCCAGGCAGGGCAAGGGGATATGGTCGCGATTGTCGGTGCCAGCGGTGGGGGTAAAAGCACGATTTTCAAGCTGCTTTGCGGATTTAATGAACCTGGAGAGCATGCTGGAACCATTCAACTATTTGGAAAGAGTTTGACAGATTGGAATTTAACAAGCCTGCGCAGTCATATTTCGATGGTATCTCAGGAGCCGTCGCTTTTTCCGGCCACCATTGCAGAAAATATCGGATATGGACGTTTGGAGGCGACTCGAGAAGAAATTGTCGAGGCGGCGAAAGCGGCACATGCGCATGATTTTATTGTTCAACTTCCCGAGGGCTATGAAACCCTGTTGAGCGAGCGGGGAGGCGGATTGTCTGGCGGTCAAAAACAGCGTATTTCCATAGCAAGAGCATTATTGAAAAATGCTCCGCTACTTCTATTGGACGAGCCGACTTCAGCACTCGATAGTCAGTCGGAGGCTCAGGTGCAGAATGCGATGAATGCGGTAATGCAAAACCGGACGGTACTGGTCATTGCTCATCGACTGTCAACCGTACGTCAGGCGAACCGCATTATTGTACTCGATCAGGGGAGCATTGTGGAATCGGGTTCTCATGAGGAATTACTGGGTCGTGATGGTGTGTACCGAAAGCTGTATTTGAAAAATTTTGAAGAAGAACAGCATACGGCGGAAAACGGTAATTCGTTGCCTGAGGAAAGGGGTGAGCGTCGTGACCTTCAAGCAGGGGTTTTATGAATTTAAGCAGTTGATGTCCCTGATGAAGCCGCACCAAAAATGGTATTTTACCGGGCTGGTTGGCAATAGTCTGACCAATGCCAGCATCACGATTTTACTTTCTTTTGTGGTGCATTATTTGCTGAATTTCGCGGTTAATGGCAATGTACAGGAGCTATACCGAGCGGTCTATTTGGTCAGTGGTACATTTTTGGCATTAAGTCTTATCTCCCCCCTGTGCAGCTATATGTATAAACGGTGTGTAAAGCTGGCGATTGCTGATGTACGAATGAAACTATTTGGCCACATTGTCAAGCTATCGTACGAAAAAGCCGAAAAACACCATTCGGGTGATCTTGTATCCCGTATGACGAACGATGTACAGGCGCTAGAGCAGGCTTACACCGTTCATATTCGCTCGATTATACTGGAAATTTCGCTTTTCTTGGGCTCGTTGGTCATTTTGATGGCTTTGGATTGGCGATTTGGGATTATGGCGGTTGTACTTGGGCTGGCTTCTGCCTGGATAAATGCTCATTTCGCGAAGAAAATGCGAAAGACGAGTGAAGAGTTACAGGGACGGATGAGCAGGTTCACGGAACGATTGAGTGATTTGCTTTCCGGTTTGCAGACGGTGAAGTTGTTTGGGTTGAGGACAAAGGTAGGTGGACTATGTAACGATGCAAGCGAGGACATCAATCGCATCAGCATCCGGCAGGGACGTCATATGGGCTTGCAGGATATGTGCAATTTTGTCATAGAGTTCATTACGCTGGGCGGTGTGCTTGTCGCCGGATTGATTCTGGTATCGCAGAAGCAAATGGAACTGGGAGTATTGGGACAGATTGTACAACTGCAAACCGGTATTTCAACGGTATTTTTGGAGCTAGGGGCGGCTGTAACACTGTTACAAAACTCCTTGGCAGGCTTGGCGCGTATCCGCGAAATTCTGGATGAGTCGAAGGAAGAGGAACAGTTCCCCGCGGCTAAAAAGAAGGGACCGCTGACTAGGCTTAGCGATCCCGAGACGGCAGCTTTATCAGCCCGTGAATCTGGGGAATTCTATGGCGATGTTGAAACCTTAGGTTCAGACCACGCCATTGAACAGACTCCGGCTGCGCTGGAGCTGCACGACATCACCTTTGGCTATCAGCCTGACCATCCAACGCTGCAAAGGTTAAACTTGGTCGTGCCGGAAGGGCAGGTCACTGCACTTGTCGGTCCGAGTGGTGGTGGCAAAAGCACAGTCATGAAGTTGTTGCTGGGATTTTACCCACCGGATGAAGGTGTGCTGCGGGTTCGTGGTCGTTTGGCAGAAGAATTTCCGTTGGATGAGGTCAGGGATTTGATGGCCTATGTACCACAGGAGGCTACGCTGTTCCACGGTACAGTAGCGGATAATATCCGTTTTGGCTCACCGACTGCCACGGATGAGGAAGTGGAGGCTGCAGCCAAAACAGCCTATGCCAGCGGCTTCATAGCCGAGTTGCCAGAGGGGTACGACACGATTGTCGGTGAACGCGGAGCCAATTTGTCCGGCGGTCAAAGACAGCGGATTGCAATTGCCCGTGCTTTGCTCAAAAATGCACCGATTTTGCTATTGGATGAAGCGACCTCGGCTTTGGATGCAGAATCGGAATATGAAGTCCAGCAGGGCTTAAATGAGTTGATGAAGGATCGTACGACATTAGTTATTGCCCATCGATTGTCTACGATTGAACGGGCGGATACGATCTGTGTCCTTGCCGATGGCGAACTGAAAGAGCAAGGTACCCATGATCAGCTCCTTGCCGAGGGCGGTCATTATGCAGAGCTGTATGAGCTTCAATTTCGAAAGCATCCCGAGGAACAAACCGCATGAATATGCGAATTTCCTTTTTACCAAATATCTATTTTGTGAGGAGAGAGACGGATGACACAGCAAGATGTTCAATTGTTTTCCTTAAGCCAGCCACAGCAACGTATTTGGTATACGGAGCTTTTGTATCCTCATCGGAACACTTCAACAATTATTGCTACTGTAAAGATCAGGGGAACTGTTCGCATAGATGCCTTGCAGCAAGCAATGAATCGGGTAATTGCCCAAAATGATTCTTTTCGTATCAAAATTACTGCTCAGGATGGGATTCCATATCAATATGTAGAGCCGTTTACGGCAGAAAGTATAGAAACGATCCAAGTTACCCCGGAAGAAGCGAATGTATGGTTAAAGCGTCATAATCCACAGCCGTTCTCATTGTTGGATTCGCAGCTGTACCGATTTGTTATCTTGCAGCTCGGAACAGAAGAAACATGGTTTAATTTTAAAATGCATCATATTATTTCAGACGGCGTGTCCATGAATCAGGCCATTAATGAAATCACAGGACATTATATGGATATTGTGCATGGTACAGGCCAAGATGCGCCGACCAAAAGCAATCCCTATCTGGATTTTATCCAGGTAGAGCAAAGTTATGAGCAATCAGACCGTTATCAAAAGGACAAAACGTACTGGACGGAAAAGTTTGCCGATTTGCCTGAGACTACAGGTTTGAAATCATATAACCCGCTGACACTGAGTACAGCTGCACGCCGGGAGAGCTTTATACTGGAACATGAGTTGTATCGTGGTGTTACGGCTTTTTGCGAAGAGCATAAAATTAGTATTTTCACGTTCTTCCTAGCGGCTCTGTATATTTATTTGCATAAAGTGACGGGGGAGCAGGACTTAACCGTGGGGACACTCTATGCCAACCGTACGTCTAAGAAGGAAAAGGATACCATCGGTATGTTCGTCAGCACCGTGGCTACGCGTCTGTTGGTCGAACCAGAATCCGAACTGCTGACCTTTCTGCAAGGTGTAGGGAAGGAGCAGGCGTCCATTTTGCGGCATCAGCGTTACCCGTACAACAAAATTATTCAGGATTTGCGTGAACAGCAAAGCAGCCTGGACATTCAGCGTCTGTTTGGTGCTTCCATTCAGTACCGTACCTTGAGTTTCTCCCGGTTTGATGAAGCGATTCAGCAGGTGGATAACGATTTCTGCGGAGATACGGTGAACGACTTCGATATTCACATGGTTGAAATGCTGGATGATGATAGACTCGTGCTGTATCTGGATTATCGTACCGAGCTGTTTAGTGAACAGGAAATTGCTCGAATTATTCGGCAATTTTTGAGTGTGGCGGAGCATATGGTGCAGGGCCCACACAAGCGGATACAGGAATTGTCGCTGATCAGTGAGGAAGAACGGGCGCAAATCGTCGACGTATTCAATGCTACAGCGGTGGAATATCCACACGAAGCAGGCATTCATGAGTTGTTTGAGGAACAGGCTGAACATACACCGAATCAGACAGCAGTTGTGTTTGGAAATGCCCGTTTAACTTATGGCGAACTGAATGTAAAAGCAAATCAACTGGCTCACACGTTGCGCGGACACGGTGTTACCGCCGAGCAAACTGTAGGTATCGTTGCTGAGCGTTCCACGGATATGATCGTCGGCATGTTGGCGATTCTCAAAGCGGGCGGTGCATATGTACCCATTGACCCTGATTATCCGGCTGAACGTGTACGTTACCTGTTGGAAGATTCGGGAGCGAAGTTGTTGCTGGTGCAGCGTGCAGAACAGCAACCGGAGGAATACACCGGAATCGTACTGGATCTGAGCGATGCTAAGGTGTACGCGGCAGAGGATGACCAAGGCTTGAATACCGTACATGGGGAGCAAAACGAGGCTTATCATGTGGATTATGCCGATTATAAAAATCCGAAAAATGAGATTTTAAATGAGATTTTAAAGGAATCGTCCTCGTCTGTCGTAGACAGCACTGCTGGGACACAAGAACGGAAATTTGGAAACCGACTAGCTTATTTGATGTATACTTCGGGCACGACCGGACAGCCCAAAGGGGTTATGGTAGAACATCGCAATGTCGTGCGCTTGGTAAAGCATACAAACTATGCGCAACTGGGTGCTGACACGCGCATTTTGCAAACTGGCGCCGTTGTCTTTGACGCGTCCACCTTCGAAATTTGGGGTGCACTATTGAATGGTGGACAGCTCGTGCTGGTGAGTCAGGATGTTATTTTGGACGCTCCCAAGCTCAAGGAAGCCGTGCGCAACCATGGTATCACGACAATGTGGCTGACTGCGCCGCTCTTTAACCAGCTATCTCAGCAGGACTTGGAGCTGTTCGAGGGGGTAGAAGAACTGCTGGTCGGTGGTGATGTGCTGTCCGTACCGCATATTAACCGGGTGCTGGAGGCTTATCCGTCTCTGCGGATTATTAACGGCTATGGTCCGACGGAAAATACAACTTTTTCTACAACTCATGCGATTGCTGGAGTGCAATCAGAAGCGGTGCCGATTGGGCGTCCGATCCACAACTCCACAGCGTATGTCGTAGACCGTTCCATGCAGCTTCAGCCTGTTGGAGCATGGGGTGAGCTGATCGTCAGCGGCGACGGGGTGGCACGTGGCTACCGGAACCGTCCTGATTTAACGGCTGAAAAATTCGTAGATAGTCCGTTCCGTAGCGGAGAGCGCTGCTACCGTACAGGCGATTTGGTTCGCTGGAATGAGGATGGAACGCTGGAATACAAAGGACGGATCGACGCACAGGTGAAAATCCGGGGCTACCGGATTGAGCTGGGCGAGGTGGAAGCGCAGCTCTTGAAGCTAGATGCGGTACAAGAAGCTGTCGTCATTGCACGTGAGGATGAGCAGGGACAGAAACAACTCTGCGCATATGTAGTCACCCTTGTGGATATCGCGGCTAGTGAGTTGCGAAGCACCTTGAGCCAAGAATTGCCGGGTTATATGGTGCCGTCGTATTTTGTGCAGATGGATCAATTGCCGTTAACACCAAATGGCAAAGTGGATCGTCGGGCGTTGCCGCAACCGGAGGGAAGCGTGGATTCCGGCGAGGATTATGTAGCAGCCCGTAATGAGGTAGAGCGGACATTGGTATCGGTATGGCAATCTGTACTGGGAATCGAACAGATTGGTGTTCTGGATAACTTTTTCCATTTGGGCGGCGACTCGATCAAGGCCATCCAAGTGTCTTCAAGACTGCTGCAAAATGGTTACAAGCTGGAAATGAGGGAGTTGTTCCAGTATCCGACGATTGCTGAGCTGAATGGACGGGTGCAGCGGGTGACCCGCGTTTCCGATCAAGGAGAAGTTAGTGGAACCGTGGCATTGACACCGATTCAACACTGGTTCATTGAACAGCAGCCATCCAATCCTGAGCACTATAACCAGGCTCTGATGCTGCATCGTGAGGATCGACTGGACGAAACGGCGCTTCGTCAGGCACTGCAAAGCATTGTCGAGCATCATGATGCTTTGCGCATCGTATTCCGCCAGAATGCAGACGGTGGGTATGAAGCATGGAACCGAGGCGTGCAAGAAGGAGAGCTGTATAGCCTCGAAGTGGTGGATTACACAAGGGAGTCTGACTTTGCTCATTTGCTGGAGAACAAAGCCAACGAAATCCAAAGCAGCATCCGTCTAGATGAAGGACCGCTGGTAAAGCTGGGTCTGTTCCGTTGCAACGATGGAGACCATTTGTTGGTAGCAATCCATCATTTGGTGGTTGACGGTGTGTCTTGGCGTATTTTGTTGGAGGATTTGGCAACCGGCTATGAACAGGCTTTACGGGGCGAGTCTGTCCGTTTGCCGAATAAAACGGATTCCTTCCGCCTTTGGGCTAATCAGCTGTCAGTTTATGCGAACAGCACAGCATTGGAGAAGGAGCGTGCGTATTGGGAGCAAATTGAGGAAGCAGGGAAAAGCCAGGCATCCTTGCCTAAGGATTACACTCGTAAATCTCAGGCCAAGCCACAGCTTCGCGATGATCGAACGCTGACCGTAGCGTGGACGGTAGAAGAAACAGAACAATTCTTGAAACAAGCTCATCGGGCCTACAATACGGAAGCGAACGACCTCTTACTGACAGCTCTGGGCACTGCAATTCAGGAGTGGGCGGGCATCCGTCAGGTGCTTGTAAATCTGGAGGGTCATGGACGGGAAGCCATTTTGCCGGATATGGATATTACGCGCACGGTCGGTTGGTTTACCAGTCAATTCCCGGTTGTACTCAATATGGGCGAGGATCGGAATGTAGGACGGCGTGTCAAGAACGTCAAAGAAGGGCTGCGCCGTTTGCCGCATAAAGGGATTGGATACGGGATTTTGAGATATCTTGCTAGCGGTGAAGGAGAAGCAGCTTTTGTTGCCGAGCCAGAAATCAGCTTTAACTATCTCGGACAATTCGATCAGGATTTAAAGAATAATGCCTTCCGCATGTCTCCTTATTCCATCGGAGCTTCCATGAGTGACACGTTGACCAAGCGGTATGCTCTGGATATCAACGGCATGATCACGGACGGTGCACTGGAACTGACGATCAGCTACAGCAACAAAATGTTTATGAAAAAATCAATCAAAAAGCTGGCTGATCTGTTGCAGGAGGGCTTACGTGAGGTATTGGCTCACTGTGTGGGTAAAGAGTTGCCGGAGCTGACACCAAGCGACTTGTCCTTCCAAGGACTGACGGCTGGAGAGCTGGATCATATTGTAGAGCAGACGGCTAATGCGGGAGAACTGGAAAACATTTATTCGCTCACACCCATGCAAAAAGGCATTCTGTTCCACGGCTTAATGGAGCCGCAATCCGGGGCGTACTTTGAGCAGGCGACATTTGATCTGCAAGGCAGCTTTCAAGTGGAGGCTTTTGCCGAAAGCCTAAATCAGCTGGTGGATCGCCATCAAATATTCAGAACGAATTTTTATAGCGGATGGAATGAGCAGCCTTTACAGGTGGTGTACCGTCACAAGCACGCCGGGTTCCGTTTTGAAGATGTACGTTCGATGGAACAAGGTGAGCAGGACGCATACATTGCTGATTTTGCTGAACGCGACAAAGCCGAAGGCTTTCATTTCAGCTCAGGCGAGCTGATGCGGGTGTCTATTTTACGTACAGGCGAGGAGTCGTATCGTTTTGTGTGGAGCTTCCATCATATTTTGATGGACGGTTGGTGCTTGTTCCTTGTTGTAGGGGAAGCATTTAATACGTACTTTGCCATCCTCGAAGACCGCAAGCCGGAGCTCGCTCCGGTAACACCATACAGCGAATACATTGAATGGCTGGATCGGCAGGACAACGTGGAGGCTGAACGGTTCTGGAGTGATTATTTTGCTGGCTTTGAGCAGCAGACCGTATTACCGCAGGTAAAACAGCTGGACAGTCACGCTAAAGAATATGAAGCGGACAAGCTTTCGTTTACACTGGGCCACGAAGTGACGGAACGGATGAACAAGCTGGTTAAGCAGAAGCAAGTAACGGTCAATACCCTTCTGCAAGCAGCGTGGGGCGTTGTGCTGCAACGGTATAACAACAGTCGGGATGTTGTATTTGGCAGTGTCGTATCCGGCAGATCAGCGGATATTCCGGGCATCGATAAAATGATTGGTTTGTTCATTAATACGGTTCCTGTACGAGTTCACAGTGAGAAAGATATGACGTTTGCTGCGTTAATGAAGCAGATACAGGAGCAGGCACTGGCTTCCCGTGCCTATGAAACCTATCCGTTGTATGAAATTCAGGCCCTAACAGAGCAGAAACAGGACCTGGTGAACCATATTATGGTGTTTGAAAACTACCCGGTGGAACAGCGCATGGAGCAAATGGGCAGTCGTGGCACGAATGGCTTTACGATTGCAAATGCTTCCGTGTCGGAGCAAACGAACTATGATTTCAACATTACGGTTGTGCCGGGCGATGAAATTCATGTCCATTTGGAGTACAACGCGCAAGTATTGGAACGCACGGCTGTAGAGCAAATCCGCGAGCATTTGCTGCATATGATTGAAGAAGCGATTAACAGACCAGATGCGCTGGTAGATGAACTTGAGCTGGTGACTGCTGCGGAAAAAGCAAAAATCATCGATGGTTTTGGATCCGTGGGCGTAGCTGCATGGAGTGATGAAAAGCAATCAGAAGGGTTGTTCCACGTCTATGTGGAAGAACAAGCGCAGCTTGTGCCGGATCATGTGGCAGTGGTATACGAGGAGCGGCAGCTTACGTACCGCGAGCTGAACGAGCGTGGGAATCAACTTGCTCGTAGATTGCGAAAGGAAGGCATTGGGCGTGAATCCATTGTTGGTATTTTGAGCGAGCGATCGGTGGACATGATGGTCGGCGTACTGGCGGTGTGGAAGGCCGGCGGTGCATACGTGCCACTGGATGCAGATTATCCTTCAGAACGTATCCGCTTTATGCTCGAGGACAGCGGCGCTACGGTGCTGCTTACGCAAACAGGTTTGCAGGAACGCGCGCAAGCATGGCTGGAGGAGAGCCGACAGGTCTTGGCCGGTGGGCAGTCTGAGGGCGAGTTGGAAATAGCGGCTGGCGCTGAAACGATGGAAAGAGGCAGCCTGAGTGAAGGCGTAAGTTTTAAATTAGATTCGAGTTCTGACAACGAAGAAGCATCCGAACCGGCAACAGGGCTGCGTCTGCGTACTGTATTGGCGCTGGACGATGAGTCGTTGTACACCGGAGATGCCACGGATGTGGAACATATCAACGAGCCGCAGGATCTGGCATATGTGATCTACACCTCCGGTACAACGGGACGTCCGAAGGGTGTCATGATCGAGCATCACAGTTTGGTAAACACAGCTGTGGCATACCGACGGGATTACCGTTTGAACCAGTTCCCGGTACGGCTGCTGCAACTGGCAAGCTTCTCCTTCGACGTGTTCGTCGGCGATATCGCGCGGGCGCTCTATAACGGTGGCACGATGGTCATCTGCCCGAAAGACGACCGCATTGATCCAAGCCGTCTGTATGGCTGGATTCACGATTATCAGATTACGGTGTTCGAATCCACACCGGCTTTAATCGTACCGTTTATGCAGCATGTGCATGAACAGGGCCTTGACATGAGCAGTCTGGAACTGCTGATCACCAGCTCGGATAGCTGCAGCGTGACGGATT
>NZ_JBSEDY010000035.1:0-17528 GCF_053570945.1 Paenibacillus sp. CMM36 | reverse complement strand
GATGGCGATCCACCTAGATCGCCTGGAGAAACAGGGGTAACCCCCCCTGCTTCTCCAGAGACCAGAGCATTATGATGTGAAAAAGAAACCCACGTCTCAAAATGACGGGGTTTCTCGACAATCTGAGCATCTCCTGACTAGGAGATGCTTCCTCTACGTTATGATTGGGTAGTCTGAGATAAGCTGATTTATCAGGATACGATTGAATTCAGGAGTCCCTGCTTCACCTGATCCGACAGTGGCATAAGTGGCAGGCGCAATTGCTCGGCGGCAATAATCTCTTGCTGGGTAAGCCACCACTTGATCGCGGCCGGGGCTGGCTCTGCAAATACATGCTGGATCAGCGGTTCCAGTAGCTTAAAACTGTCTCGCGACCCGTTCATGTCGCCAGCTGCAAAACGTTGGTACGTATCCACATACTTCTGGATATTGAGATGAGCGGATGCAAGCATACCGCCGGCAGCTCCCTGACATAGCATGGCATGGAAATAGGCATCCTCTCCGCAGAGGACAGGCTTGGTCTCGTACTGGGTCAATTTTAAGAGCAGATCAAGACCGCCCGTGCTGTCCTTGAGCCCAATTACGCCATCCAGGTCCAGCACCTTGCGTATGGTATCTATTGTCATGCGACTGCCCGTGCGAACCGGAATCTCATATACAAGCACAGGCAGGCCTACACGAGATACGACACGGAAATGCTCCAAGATCCCTTCCTGCGTCGGTCGGTTGTAATACGGAGTGACCACCATGGCTGCATCCGCTCCTAATTCAGCCGCCATTTCCGTCCGATGCACCGTTGAATAGGTATCGTTCGTTCCCGTGCCAATGACGATCGGAATGGTTTTGTTCATGCTCTTCAGAACATCCTGCGTCACCTGTACCATTTGCTTCACTTCATCCCAGGATACGGTTGGCGACTCTCCTGTCGTACCGTTAACAACCAGTCCCTGAATGTCATGACCTGCAAGATAGGTAACATACTTCCGGTACGAATTGATGTCCAACTTATAGTCACGCGTAAAAGGTGTAATCAGCGGTATGAAAATCCCATGAATATGTTGTTCGTTCATCATCATCATCAGTTATCCCTTCCCGTTGAATTAAATCTAATGTAACATAGGAGACAGCATCGGAGTTATCTATAATAAGCGATGATTCTAATCAAAATTTTTGATGGGGTGGCCAGAATGGATTTCATTTATCTTCAGACATTTCGGGAAGTTGCTATTCGTGAAAGCTTTACGAGAGCAGCAGAAGTGCTCGGTTACGCACAATCCAGCGTCACGACCCAGATTCAGAAGCTGGAGAAAACGTATCAAGTCAAATTGTTCGAACGCTACAGCAACAACAAGATTCGTCTTACCTCTGCCGGGGAAGAACTGTTCAAGCTTGCTGGACAAATGCTGGAGCTTTTCGAGCAATCGAAAGAAAAATTGGCCAAGCAGGGCGGGGGCTCTATGACGATCGGTACTATGGATTCCATCGCTTCGTATTTTCTGCCGCCGTTTATGCAGGCGACTCGCAAAGAATACCCTGATCTGAACATACGATTGCATACGGATCGCGAAGAGATGATTTTGCACCAGGTCAGGGAAGGGGAGGCCGATGTTGGACTGATCCTCGCGGACGATTCAAGCAATCCGGCCTTGCAGTGGATTACGATTCGAGAAGAACCGCTTGTGCTGATTGTCCATCCGAACCATCCGCTTATCGCTAAAGAGCGAATCGGCCTGGATGATCTGGTGGATGCGGAGTGGATTATGCCCGAGCATACGTGCAACTACAGACAACTGCTGGAGAGAGTGCTTCGAGCAAATGGAATCACCTATCGCGTAAGCCTGGAGCTGGGTAATCCGGAAGCGATCAAACGGAGCATCAAGACTGGAGAGGGTATATCCATTCTACCTCTAATGGCTGCGCTGGAGGAGATTGAACGGGAAGAGCTGAAGGTGTTACCCTTTGAGCATGCCGAACTCAAGCTGGAAATTCAGCTTGTTCTTCATCCCAAGAAGTGGGTGTCCAACGCATTGAGCTTTTTTATGGAGAGCATGAGAATGTAGATTTTCCTCCACATCAAAAATTAATATACAGTATGAGCGCTTCCTAGTGGAAACAAGAAGCGCTCACAGTTTATTCAAATCATTCACGTATTTTTTTGAAAAATAAGCAAGCAAAATGTGCATTAATTAATTTAAAAAGCGGGATCACTATGAAGAATAGCGTATGGCTCCGATGACTACGTGGTCAGGCAATGCCGGTTTTACGATATAGACGAAGAAGTGGCTTACTACAACAAACGAGTAAATGACGTAATCTTACTTTGAAGTTTTGAAATCATGCTTAGAGTTGACAAATGAAACAAACATGTTAGTATATATGCTTGTGCATGCATTTTGTTGTTGTTTTTCCTAATATAACTCAGAGAGGAGTCTTTCTCACATGAAAGATTTATTTAGTCCCTATACAATTAAAGGTTTGGAATTGAAAAATCGCGTAGTTATGCCTCCAATGTGCCAATACTCGGTTTTCAAAAAGGACGGGGTTGCCACAGATTGGCATTATATGCACTACGTTAGCCGTGCGGTAGGCGGAGCTGGTTTTATCATAATTGAAATGACAGATGTAGAGCCGGATGGTCGTATCTCCGATTTTGATCTTGGTTTATGGTCAGATGAGCAAATTCCTGCTCTCAAACGGATTGTAGATGCTTGTCATAGCTACGGTGCCAAAGTGGGAATCCAGATCGCGCATGCCGGACGCAAGGCGGAAGATGCTGAAGTTCCTGTATCACCATCTGCTATTGCATTTGATGAAAATTCAAAACAACCTCGCGCGCTTACAACAGGAGAGGTTAAAGGCCTGGTTGAGAAATTTCGTGCTGCTGTAGCTCGCGCTGTCAAGGCTGGATTCGACAGCATTGAAATTCATGGTGCACATGGCTATTTGGTTCATCAATTTCATTCGCCGCTTACGAACAAACGGGAAGATGAATATGGTAAAGACCTTACCCTTTTTGGTCGGGAAATCATCCAGGCAGCGAAGGGTGAAATGCCAGAAGATATGCCGCTCTTGATGCGTATTTCTGCCAAAGAATACGTAGAAGGTGGATATGGTATTAAGGAAAGCATTGCTTTTGCCAAGGAATATCAAAAGGCAGGAGTAGATATGTTTGATATTTCATCTGGCGGTGAGGGACCTATAGCTGCATGGGGCAGACCAGGAACTCACGCAGCGTATCAAGTCCCCTTAGCAAAAGAGATCAAAGAAGCTTTGGATATTCCAGTGATGGCCGTTGGAAGACTAGAAGATCCAATATTGGCGAATGCAGTTATCGGAAATGAAGAGGCCGATCTGGTTGCTGTGGGTAGAGGGATGTTGAGAAATCCTTATTGGTCACTGGAAGCCGCATCAAAATTGAAAAAAGAAACTGCAATCCCTACACAGTATACTACAGGGTTCTAAGACTGAGCTCTTGCTAATCATAATTGGCCTGTCAAAGTTAAAATGGTGGTGAACCGCTAGCTATATTTGACCAGGAAAAGATTTTAAGACCGAATGCAACGATAAAAGACTTTGAAATGGAAATGGTCGATTAAGCGAAAAAAGTACGTCCTTTAGACCTTTTGTAAAGTACTCTATCAAGGTACTCTACAGAAGGTCTAATTCAATGAACTATGCGACCACAGAGAGCATGTCAGAGGAAGATACATAAGATGAGATTCGGTTTTAGCTCTTAGGTGTTGTGATATGTGGCACTATAAGATGGTTATTCATACCATGGACGTTACAATGCAATGTAGCTATCAATGTTAGAAGTGAAGGTTGGTAAAAGCCTTGCAAACCACTCCTCGAGTTTTTGGCATTTCCATTGAACTTTTTGTGTGGAAAATTTGGTGAAAATACAAGCTGGTTACGGAGGATTTTTTGTATTCCATATTTTCTCTAATTGACTTTGTAACCCAACATTATTATTATCTTATACTATAAGATTAATTATCTCATACTATAAGGTATTAGCGAGAAGGTGTTGTGACCATTGGATTATAAAGCATTAGCGACAGAACTATTCGAGTATATCGTCAAATCGCGGAAACCAGCATTAGAGGAACGAGGGCACTTCTCACGTGGCGAAATGGGGATTCTCATTTGTCTGAATTTCAATAAGGACGGGGTTACCTCTGGCCACTTGAGCGAATACTTGTCCGTCAGTACGGGACGAGTAGCAACGGCACTGAAGAGCCTTGAGAAGAAAGGACTAGTTGTACGGCGTACTGATGTCAATGACAAACGTAAGGTGATTGTATTCATTACGGATTCAGGTAAGCAATTTATGATTGATAGGCATAAGGAAGGAATCACATGGACCGAGAATGTTCTTCGAAAGTTAGACGAACAGGATGCCAAAGAACTGATCCGGCTCATTAAGCTTATTGTCTCTAGAAGCTGAATTTCTATGCAGACGCAGGAGCACCATACTTCACCAGACATCAAAGACTATCAGATAAAAGGAGAGCAACGGAATGCTAAAGATATTCAAATATCTCAAAAAAAATGAATGGATGCTCGTGCTTTGCAGCCTGGCTTTCATCGTTGTGCAGGTATGGCTTGATCTGAAGCTACCTGATTATATGGCGGAAATTACGACCAAGCTGCAAACAGAAGGAACACCTATGTCCGAACTGCTGATTCCCGGCAGTTACATGTTGTTTTGTGCCGTCGGCAGTATGATTGCATCTATTATTGTCGGCTATTTTGCGGCAAAGGTCGCGGCAGGGCTGGCCATGCGTCTGCGTGCGATGGTCTTTGACAAGGCCTTATCTTTTTCCATGGAAGAGATGAACAACTTTTCAACAGCCAGCCTTATCACCCGCTCCACGAACGATGTTACCCAAATTCAAACGGTGGTTGCGCTGGGGCTGCAGGTGATCATCAAGGCGCCGATTCTGGCCGTGTGGGCCATTGCAAAAATTGCGGATAAAAACTGGCAGTGGACCGCCTCTACAGGAGTGGCTGTGGCTGTCCTGATCCTGATGCTGAGTGTCATTGTTATTTTCGCTCTTCCGAGTTTCCAAAAAATCCAACGTCTCACCGATAATCTGAACAGAGTAACACGTGAGCATCTGACCGGGCTTCGGGTGGTGCGCGCTTATAATGCAGATCAGTATCAGGAGGAGAAGTTCGAGCAGGCTAATGCCGAATTGACGAATACAAACCTGTTTGCGAACCGGTTAATGGCAATGGTTGGCCCGGGTATGACCTTTATTATGTCGGGTCTGAGTGTCTCGATCTATTGGGTTGGCACTTACCTGATTAACGGAGCGGCCGTGCCGGACCGCATTACGCTATTCTCTAATATGGTCGTATTCTCCTCTTATGCGGTGCAGGTGGTCATGGCCTTTATGATGGTAAGTATGATTTTCTTCCTGATGCCTCGAGCTTCGATTTCTGCCAAACGGATCATGGAGGTTTTGAATACCGAATCCAGTATCGTTAACGGGCATGAGACGACTGGAGAAGAAAGCGTTATGGGGCAAGTGGAATTCCGTAATGTCAGCTTCAAATATCCGGACGCGGAGGAGGCCGTGCTTCGCAATATTAGCTTTACGGCGAAACGAGGCGAGACGGTTGCCTTTATTGGCGCTACAGGCAGCGGCAAAACCAGCGTGATCAATCTAATTCCCCGCTTCTATGATGTGACCGAGGGAGAGGTACTCGTGGACGGTGTGAATGTCAGGAACTATAATCAGCAGGCACTCCATAACAAAATCGGATATGTTCCCCAGAGAGCTGTACTGTTCAACGGTACGGTGGTATCCAACGTTTCGTATGGTGTTAACGGAAGAGCAGGAGCTTCAGAGAAACTCGTCAAAGAAGCCGTTGGTATTGCTCAAGGAACGGAGTTTGTTGAAAAAATGGATGGTCAGTATCAGGGTAGAATTTCGCAAGGTGGAGCGAACGTGTCCGGTGGTCAAAAGCAACGGCTGTCGATTGCGCGTGCCATCTACCGACAGCCGGAAATTTATATTTTCGATGATTCCTTCTCGGCACTAGATTACAGAACAGATCGGATTCTGCGCTCCGCTCTCAAAAAAGAAACCGGCCACGCTACGACACTTATTGTTGGTCAGCGCATAGGCACTATCAAAGACGCTGACCGAATTATCGTGCTGGACCAGGGGGAGATTGTAGGGAGTGGCACGCATGAAGAGCTGATGACGAACTGCAGCACCTATCAGGAGATCGCATATTCGCAGCTTTCGAAGGAGGAACTCATACATGGATAAGAATGAACACACCGTCGACAGCCAGCAAATGAAAATGAATCAGCCAGGTCCCATGGGCAAAGGTCCCACGGGGGGCAGGGGTGGTGGTGAAAAAGCAAATAATTTTAAAAAGACCATCAGCCAGCTTGCATCCTACAGCAAGGCCTATGTGCCTATGATTATACTCGCTATGGTACTGGCCCTGGTCGGCTCTACCCTCAACGTGATTGGCCCAGATAAGCTCAGTGATATTGCCAACCTGATTCAGGAAGGAATCGTAACCGGGATTGATGTAAGTGCTGTTCAGAAGATTGTTTTTGTATTAGCGCTTTTATATGGATTTGGTCTTATTTTTAACTATTTTCAGGGCTTCATTACAGCAACCGTCTCACAGCGTCTTACAAAGAAGATGCGAACAGAGCTGTCTCGAAAAATCGATCATATGCCTTTGAAGTATTTTGACTCTACGAGTTACGGTAATGTGCTTAGCCGCGTAACCAACGATGTCGATACCATCGGACAAACGCTAAACAACAGTCTCGGCACGCTTGTTAGTGCGCTGGCCACTTTCGTGGGAGCCTTGATTATGATGCTTTATACGAACTGGATCATGACCGTTACCGGAATTGTAGCTACGCTGATCGGCTTTAGCCTGATGAGCGTGATTATGAAGCATTCACAGAAATACTTTGTAGCACAGCAAGCGGAGCTTGGCCAGATCAACGGTCATATCGAAGAAACCTATGCTGGTCATAACGTAGTCAAGGTCTATAACGGGGAACAAGCAGCCAAGGAGGTGTTTCATGGCATTAACAGCCGCTTATATACAAATGCATGGAAGTCCCAGTTCATGTCTGGTCTGATGATGCCAGTCATGATGTTCATTGGAAATTTTGGTTATGTCGCGGTCTGTGTTGTGGGAGCTTTGCTGGTCAACCAACAGACTATAACCATCGGAACTATTGTCGCCTTCATGGTGTATATTCGTCTATTTACACAGCCCTTGTCACAGTTGGCGCAGGCAGCAACCAATTTGCAATCGGCTGCTGCTGCCAGTGAACGTGTATTCGAATTTTTGGGTGAAGAAGAATTGGCGGATGAAAGTGACAAGACTATGAAGCTGGATAACGCCAAAGGGGATGTTGAATTCAAACATGTTCGTTTCGGTTATAACGAAGACCATATGATTATCAAAGACTTCTCTATGAAAGCTGAAGCTGGTCAGAAAGTCGCCATTGTCGGTCCGACAGGCGCTGGTAAGACCACGCTCGTGAATTTACTCATGCGGTTTTATGAGCTGAACGATGGAGAAATCTACATTGACGGAACCCCGATCAGCCAATTAACGCGTGAGAATATTCATGAATTATTCTGTATGGTGCTTCAGGATACCTGGCTGTTCGAAGGAACGATTCGTGACAATATCGTCTTTTCCAAAGATCATGTTACTGATGAGCAGGTAGAAGCTGCATGTAGAGCGGTGGGACTGCACAGTTTCATTAAAACACTGCCGCAGGGATATGATACAGTTCTGGATGACAAAGCCAATCTCTCTGCGGGTCAAAAGCAATTGATTACCATTGCAAGGGCGATGATTGAAGATTCACCTATGCTCATTCTGGATGAGGCCACAAGCTCGGTCGATACGCGTACGGAATTGCTGATTCAACAAGCGATGGACCAGCTGACTGTGGGGAAAACCTCCTTTGTGATTGCTCACCGACTTTCGACGATCAAGAATGCGGATCTGATTCTGGTCATGAAGGACGGTGACATTATCGAAATGGGTAACCATGAGGAATTGCTAGCAAAAGGCGGCTTCTATGCCGATCTATACAACAGTCAGTTTGAACATGCGTCCTAAAAAGTAACTGCTTGAAAGTATAATTAATATCCATATAGTTCCAACTTAATTAACATCATCATGTGGACATTATAAGGTATGAGAGCCAGAATTTCTTAATCATAATTGTGGAGGCAGATCAATGAACCAGCGTTTTCGAATCACCCGTTCCATGCAGGAAAATCCTGTGGAGCAATCCATTTCCCTGGAGGAGTGCAAAGATTACTTTGCATCCCAGCCAAACTTTTCGTATTCACGGGAGCTTATCATACAAGGTACTGAGAGCACCATGTCGATCGAGGGAGATTTTTTCATGTGGAAGTATGCTGACGTAGAAATACCTTTTCGTCATTACATGGGGGATGTGTACGTGGCTATTTCCAATGAGGCTGTCGTGCCTAAGATGATTGAAATTGCAACAGATTTACAAGCAGATGTAGTGGATGGGTGAAGAACGATTCTTATTGCAGCAAAGTAGGCGTAGAAGCCAATATCCGGTTCAGTTCTCGCACCAGTTTGAATCGGTTAATGTGGACAGCCGCGGGAATCCCTTGTCATCTAAAAGACGTGATATACGATTGCTTGTCTGGATATCTGGTGAGTGGTTGCAAAGGATTTGTTCCATGTCTGATCACAGGGCAGAAGCTCAATCGGTTGTGATGTGCTCGGCAACAAAAACGATTCGATTCGTACACAGTATACGTCACACAACAAATGTTTCTGGTACGTTCGCTGTGGCAGTATTCACTTCATTCTTAAGGGTCAAGTCGCCAAAACATAAAAATAGCAAGTCTCTTGCAACATGGAGACTTGCTATTTTGTGTTTTCGGTTCATTGAATTTTGCGAAAAAAAATAGTTCCAAAGTTATGAGTTTTCTAAAAATTTATACTTTTAAAGGAAGATCAAAACGTTTCTATTAAATAAAAAGCAAAGTTTCTAGCTAAAATTAGAGAAAAATTTAATCTGAACTGAAATTTCAGAAGAAAATTAAAGAAAATTTCGCATGTGAATTAGTTCAAAAGAGCTATGAAAAGTCACTATCTATTTAAAAAATGAAGAGTTATTAATTTTGAATCACTTCAGCTTGATGTGAATAAATTCCATTATATAGGTGATTAAAGAATATTGCTGAAAAAGTTGAAATTTGTCGGATGATGTCAGAATTGATTTGTTACATTTGTGTTAATGATGTGTAACGTAAAATTTGTTTTGATACAAGGGTTTTGGACTTTTTTGCAAGTCTACGTCATTTTGATTTTATCAATTTATAAAATCAAAAATTTTGTCTTAAATCACGTTAACAGGTCATGATCGGTATTCAATTTAATAAAAAAGTGAAATTCTTGTATTTGAAGATATAAAAATAATAGAATAATATGGGTTATTTATGGATTTCATGAAATCTATCAATTTGGAACTTTTGTCCCATGCTAATCGGTTTTAAAGTTTGTATATTTAAAATAGCTAGAAAGTATTGGGAGGAAAAAAGGGATATAAGGATTTATTGTGAAATTTTGGGCAATAAGAGGATTTGAGAAATTTATATGGCGACTCCGATCATGTCTTAGTTTTTAAAAATCGTGATCTATCTGACTGAGAAGATCCAGTTATTTTCGCCCGATATGAGGACTTTGCTTAATGGCTTGCAGAACATAGAAGTTGTTCAACAGAAGCTCCATGGACATCAAGCAGGACAACATGCCCTCACTGCTTCCCGAAATGGCTTCATAAGTACATAAGCTGTTCTCTTTTTTAGACAATGTATGGGGGCACTGATTGTAATTGAAACAGCATGGCAGTTGTATAGGCCAAACTGTAAGATTCCCTGTCCATAGCATCATATCCAGTAAATCCGTCCCACATCTCCCGTATTGCAAAAGACAACTTCATTATTTTTAAGGTATGTGAAACGTATCCTTAGCAGCCTGGGAACCCCGTTGGCCCGTCCGATGACCATCATTTTTCATCCATGTACAAAATCAGGAAGTCATAAGCGCAGTCGTGAATCACGCTCCTAACCACGCTGCAGCAGCTCATGTATCTCACAGCATCGATACCCTCCAGCCAAGATTCGACAGCACACATCATGATACACTACGTTGTTAATATTGTGGCAACCATTCTACAACCCACCACCAAGATGTACTCTCAGCATAATTCAAAAATATTCTCATTCCATGCACATTTTCATACATCCAGATCAGAGTTATTTGCTATGTCCGCACAACTAAAAAAGCTTGCACTGCGAAAGTGTGAGCGATGAAAAAGAAGATGCGCTTGTTTCGATTCAAATTCAGCTCTTTGAAGGCACCCATATCTCAATGGTATATCAGGAGTGATCGCTTTTGCCGACTACCATTGGCAATTTAATGCCGGAGAAAAGACACGCATGACTAGTTCCTTGACAAGGGCGGTCATTTATGAGGAGTTACTTTACCTCTATCTATTTCGCGAGGAGAGATACGTATGACTCAGCACAATGTTCAACTGTTTGCATTAAGCCAACCACAGCAACGTATTTGGTACACGGAGCTTGTGTATCCCAATCGCAACACGTCCACGATTATTACCACTGTTAAAATCAAGGGAACGGTTCGAATAAATGCATTGCAGCAGGCAATGAACCGGGTGATTGCACAAAACGATTCTTTTCGTATCAAAATCACGGCTCGGGATGGCATCCCCTATCAATATGTGGAACCGTTTGCTGCTCAAAGCATAGAAACGCTTCAGGTTACCCCGGAGGAAGCTGAGCTATGGGTCAGCCATCACAACGCACAGCCGTTCCCCTTACTGGATTCGCAGCTGTATCGGTTTACTATTTTGCAGCTGGGGGCAGAAGACACCTGGTTTAGTTTCAAGATGCATCATATTATTTCGGATGGCGTTACCATGGAGCAGGCCATTAATGAAATTACGGGGAATTATATGAATATTGTGCATGGTACAGGTTCAGATGCGCCGGCCCCAGCGAACTCATATCTCGATTTTATTCAGACGGAGCAAAGCTATGAGCAATCGGACCGCTATCAAAAGGATAAGATGTACTGGACGGAGAAATTTGCCAATTTGCCGGAGGTTACAGGTTTAAAATCGTACAATCCGCTCACAGTAAGCACGGCTGCACGCCGGGAGACCTATACACTGGAGCACGAATTATATCGTGGTGTCACGGCTTTTTGCGAGGCGCATAACATCAGTATTTTTACATTTTTCCTGGCTGCTCTGTATATTTATTTACATAAAACGACAGGTGAACAAGATTTAACGGTTGGTACATTGTATGCTAACCGTACGTTGAAGAAGGAAAAAAATACAATGGGCATGTTCGTCAGCACTGTGGCTACACGTTTGCAAGTTGAGCCGGAATCCGAGCTGCTTACTTTCCTACAGGGTGTTGGAAAGGAGCAGTCGTCCATTTTGCGGCATCAGCGTTATCCGTATAACAAAATCATACAGGATTTGCGTGAACAACAAAGCGGCACGGATATTGGCCGCCTGTTTGGCGTTACCATTCAGTACCGTACGCTGAGCTTCTCTCGTTTTGATGAAGCTGTTCAGCAGGTGCATACCGATTTCTGCGGAGATACAGTGAGTGACTTTGATATTGCCATGATTGATATGCTGGATGACGATAAACTTGTATTGCAACTGGATTATCGGACCGAGCTGTTCAGCGAGCAGGAAATCGCCCGAATTATTCGTCAATTCTTGAGTGTGGTTGAGCATATGGTGAAAGGGCCACAGCAGCGGATTCAGGAGTTGTCACTGATGAGTGACAAAGAGCGGGCACAAATTATGAATGTATTTAATGCGACCACAGTTCCCTTTCCAGACGATGTGGGGATTCATGAGTTATTCGAGAAACAGGCAGAATGTACACCAGATCAGACAGCGGTTATGTTTGGAAGTCAGAGTCTGACTTATCGGGAACTGAATGAACGGTCGAACTCATTGGCACGAATGCTTCAAGCACAGGGAGTAGGACCTGACAAGCTGGTCGGCCTGATGATGCAGCGCTCCGTGGAAATGATCGTAGGCCTGCTGGCTGTTCTAAAAGCAGGCGGTGCTTATGTGCCGATCGATCCTGAATTTCCGTCATCTCGTATTCAATACATGCTTGAAGACAGCAAGGCTGCAGTGCTTCTGACCAGTCGTGATCTGTTGGAAGAGCATCATTGCAATGCCAATGCAATATTTCTTGAGGATGCAGCATTGTATCAGGGAGAAAGCAACAACCTGGAGACGATTGCTCGCCCAGAGCATTTGGCTTACGTCATCTATACCTCTGGATCGACCGGAAATCCAAAAGGAGTTATGCTCCAGCATCGTTCGGTACTGAACTTTATTACCGGGATGCATGAAATCATTGACTTTGAAGCTGGCAAAACCATTTTGTCACTCACGACCATTTCATTCGATATTTTCGTCTTGGAAACCATCTTGCCACTGTTGGCCGGAATGACGGTTGTGCTTGGCGACCATCAGCATCAGGTGGACCCTCAGGCGCTGGGTGAGTTGATTGCTCATCATTCTATAGACATGTTGCAAATGACACCATCCCGGCTACAGATGCTGCTGGATCATGAAGCTGGTTCCCACGCGCTGCGAGGCGTGAAGGAAATCATGGTGGGAGGTGAAGCCCTTCCGTCCAAGCTGCTCGCAGCACTGCAAGAAATAAATGGTCCCCGTATTTATAACATGTACGGACCTACAGAAACGACGGTTTGGTCGACCGTACAGGAACTGACTCATGCTCAAGAAATTAATATAGGACGTCCGATCGCGAATACCCAAATCTATATCATGAATGCGAGCGGGGAATTGCAGCCAGTCGGTATGCCGGGCGAGTTATGTATTGCGGGGGAAGGATTGGCCCGTGGGTATTGGAATCTCGAAGATCTGACGGCAGAGAAATTTGTGGAAAATCCGTTTGCCGGAGGCAAAGAGGGCTATGAACGGATGTACCGTACAGGCGATTTGGCGAGATGGACACTGGATGGCAATATTGAATATTTGGGACGAATGGATCACCAGGTTAAAATCCGTGGCTACCGGATCGAACTGGGCGAGATCGAATCGCAGCTATTGCAGGTGGAGTCGGTACGAGAAGCGGCTGTCGTGGCCCGTGCGGACGAAACAACGGGTCAAAAACAAATGGTGGCGTACTATGTGGCCAGTCAAGAAATGGAAGCCAGTGAACTGAGAAGTGAGCTGGGGCGGGAGCTACCAAGCTATATGGTGCCGTCGTATTTCATTCAGTTAGAGCAGATGCCGTTGACACCGAACGGTAAAATCGACCGCAAGTCCCTGCCAGCACCGGAAGGCAGTCAGCAAAGCGGAGCGGATTATGAAGCGCCCCATACCGCGCCGGAACGGGCACTCGTGGCGATCTGGCAGTCTGCCTTGGGCGTGCCAACTGTAGGTATTTTGGACAATTTCTTTGATCTGGGCGGCGATTCCATCAAGGCGATTCAAATCGTATCCCGTGCGTTCCAGGTAGGCTACAAGCTGGATATGAAGGATCTGCTTCGCTGTCCAACCATCGCAGCATTGGCACCGTTTATGGTAAGTCGTATGGCAGATCAGGGAGAAGTGAGCGGGGAAACGGCATTGCTTCCGATCCATCATTGGTTCTTTGAACAGGAGCATGTAGACGCGCATCACTTTAATCAGGCGGTTATGCTGCACCGGGAGCAGGGCTTTGACGAAGCTGCTTTGCATCAGGCGCTAATCCAGTTGACCGAGCATCACGATGCACTACGGATGGTATTCAGGAAGACCGAGCAAGGCTACCAAGCGTGGAACCGCGGAATACAGGAAGGCGAGCTGTATCATCTGGACGTGCTAGACTTTAGGGCCTTGACGGATGAAGCCATTCTGAGCGCGACGATTGAGGCGAAAGCAACTGAAATTCAAAACAAAATGAATCTATCCGAAGGACCGCTGGTAAAGCTGGGTCTGTTCCGTTGCAACGATGCAGACCATTTGCTGGTGGCGATCCACCATTTGGTGGTTGATGATGTGTCTTGGCGTATTTTGCTGGAGGATTTGGCAACCGGCTATGAGCAGGCTTTACGGGGCGAGTCTGTCCGGTTGCCGAATAAGACGGATTCCTTCCGTCTGTGGGCAGACCAGCTATCCGCTTATGTGAGCAGTGCAGCGTTGGAGAAGGAGCGTGCGTATTGGGAACAAATTGAGCAAGTAGGGAAGAGCCAGGCATCCTTGCCTAAAGATTACACTCGTAAATCTCAGACCAAGCCACAGCTTCGCGATGATCGGACACTGACCGTAGCGTGGACGGTAGAAGAAACGGAACAATTCCTGAAACAAGCTCATCGGGCCTACAATACAGAAGCAAACGACCTGCTGCTGACAGCTCTGGGCACCGCAATCCAGGAGTGGGCAGGCATCCGTCAGGTGCTTGTAAATCTGGAGGGTCATGGACGGGAAGCCATTTTGCCGGATATGGATATCACGCGTACGGTCGGTTGGCTTACCAGCCAATTCCCGGTTGTACTCGATATGGGCGAGGATCGGAATGTGGGACGACGTGTCAAGAGCGTCAAGGAAGGGCTGCGTCGTGTGCCGCATAAAGGGATTGGATACGGGATTTTGAGATATCTTGCTGGCTGGGAAGGAGAAGCAGCTTTAGTTGTCGAGCCGGAAATCAGTTTTAACTATCTCGGACAATTCGATCAGGATTTAAAGCATAATGCATTCCGCATGTCTCCTTATTCCATCGGAGCTTCCATGAGTGACACGTTGACCAAGCGGTATGCTCTGGATATCAACGGCATGATCACGGACGGTGCACTGGAGCTGACAATCAGCTACAGCAACAAAATGTTTATGAAAAAATCAATCAAAAAGCTGGCTGATCTGCTTCAAGAGAGCTTGCGTGAGGTATTGGCTCACTGTGTGGGCAAAGAGTTGCCGGAGCTGACGCCAAGCGACTTGTCCTTCCAAGGACTGACGGCTGGAGAGCTGGATCATATTGTAGAGCAGACGGCTGCTGCGGGAGAACTGGAAAACATTTATTCGCTCACACCCATGCAAAAAGGCATCCTGTTCCACGGCCTAATGGAGCCGAAATCCGGGGCGTACTTTGAGCAGGCGACATTTGATCTGCAAGGCAGCTTTCAAGTGGAGGCTTTTGCCGAAAGCTTAAATCAACTAGTAGATCGCCATCAAATATTCAGAACGAATTTTTATAGCGGATGGAATGAGCAGCCTTTACAGGTGGTGTACCGTCACAAGCACGCCGGGTTCCGTTTTGAAGATGTACGTTCGATGGAACAAGGTGAGCAGGACGCATACATTGCTGATTTTGCTGAGCGCGACAAAGCCGAAAGCTTTCATTTCAGCTCAGGCGAGCTGATGCGGGTGTCTGTTTTGCGTACAGGCGAGGAGTCGTACCATTTTGTGTGGAGCTTCCATCATATTTTGATGGACGGCTGGTGCTTGTTCCTGGTTGTCGGGGAAGCCTTCAACACGTATTTTGCCATCCTCGAAGACCGCAAACCGGAGTTAGCCTCAGTAACGCCTTACAGCGAATATATTGAATGGCTGGATCGGCAGGACAACGTGGAGGCTGAACGGTTCTGGCGTGATTATTTTGCTGGTTTTGAGCAGCAAACAGTGCTGCCTCAGGCGAAGCAACTGGACGGTCACGCCAAGGGATATGAAGGGGATAAGCTTTCGTTTACACTGGGCCACGAAGTGACCAAGCAGATGAACAAGCTGGTCAAGCAGCAGCAGGTAACGGTTAATACACTGCTACAAGCGGCGTGGGGCGTTGTGCTGCAACGGTATAACAACAGTCGGGATGTTGTATTTGGCAGTGTCGTATCCGGCAGATCAGCGGATATTCCGGACATCGATAAAATGATTGGTTTGTTCATTAATACGGTTCCTGTACGGATTCACAGTGAGAAAGATATTACGTTTGCTGCGTTAATGAAGCAGATACAGGAGCAGGCACTGGCTTCCCGTGCCTATGAAACCTATCCGTTGTATGAAATTCAGGCCCTGACTGAGCAGAAACAGGACCTGGTGAACCATATTATGGTGTTTGAAAACTATCCGGTGGAACAGCGTATGGAGCACATGGGGAGCCGTGACACGAACGGTTTTACGATTGTTAATGCTTCAATGTCAGAGCAAACGAATTATGATTTTAACATTACGGTTGTGCCAGGCGATGAAATAGACATTCATTTGGAATTCAACGCGCTGGTGTTTGAACGTGCAGCTGTCGAGCAAATCCGCGAGCATTTGCTGCATATGATTGAAGAAGCGATTCACAGACCAGATGCGCTGGTAGATGAGTTGGAGCTGGTGACTGCTGCGGAAAAAGCAAAAATCATCGATGGTTTTGGATCCGTGGGCGTATCTGCATGGAGTGACGAAAAAGAATCTGAATTGTTGTTCCATGCCTATGTGGAAGAACAAGCGCAGCTTGTGCCGGATCACGTGGCAGTGGTATACGAGGAGCGGCAGCTTACGTATCGCGAGCTGAACGAGCGTGCGAACCAGCTTGCCCGCCGATTGCGGATTGAGGGCATTGGGCGCGAATCCATTGTTGGTATTTTGAGCGAGCGATCGGTGGACATGATGGTCGGCGTACTGGCGGTGTGGAAGGCCGGCGGTGCATACGTGCCACTGGATGCAGATTATCCTTCAGAACGTATCCGCTTTATGCTCGAGGACAGCGGTGCGACAGTGCTGCTAACGCAAACAGGTTTGCAGGAGCGCGCGCAGGCATGGCTGGAGGAAAGCCGACAGGCCTTGGTCGGAGGGCAATCTGAGGGAGAGTTGGAGACAGCGGCTGGCGCTGAAACGATGGAAAGAGACAGCCTGAATGAAGAATTAAGCTTGAAATCAAATTCGGAGTCTGACAGCGAAGCAGCATCCGAATCCGCAGCGGACTTGCGTCTGCATACTGTACTGGCACTGGACGATGAGTCGCTGTACACCGGGGATGCCACGGATGTGGAACATATCAACGAGCCGCAGGATCTGGCATATGTGATCTACACCTCCGGTACAACGGGACGTCCGAAGGGTGTCATGATCGAGCATCACAGTTTGGTAAACACAGCCGCGGCATACCGCCGGGATTACCGTCTAAATCAGTTCCCGGTACGCCTGTTACAACTGGCAAGTTTCTCCTTCGACGTATTCGTCGGCGATATCGCGCGGGCACTTTATAACGGTGGCACGATGGTTATCTGTCCAAAAGACGACCGGATTGATCCGAGCCGTCTGTACGGCTGGATTCACGATTACCAAATTACGGTGTTCGAATCCACACCGGCTTTAATCGTACCGTTTATGCAGCATGTGCATGAACAGGGCCTTGACATGAGCAGTCTGGAACTGCTGATCACCAGCTCGGATAGCTGCAGCGTGACGGATT
>NZ_JBSEDY010000034.1:0-22230 GCF_053570945.1 Paenibacillus sp. CMM36 | reverse complement strand
CATGTTTGGTGGCGATAGCGGAGGGGTTCCACACGTACCCATCCCGAACACGACCGTTAAGCCCTCCAGCGCCGATGGTACTTGGACCGCAGGGTCCTGGGAGAGTAGGACGTCGCCAAGCAACAAGCAAAAGAGACTATGATCTTCATAAGATCATGGTCTTTTTTTGCGTTAAAAGGCAGTGGGATTTTATTTAAATTGAGCTTGTTATAAGTTTAACTGGATAAGTGGATATTAACTAGTAATAAGAAGACGGTTTTAAAATAATTTAGTACCAGGTATTAGTATCTGGTGTTATAATGTGAATAAGGATTACAAAGGAGAGTGATCAGATTGTTGAATTCAAAAGCTAAGCTTACGGCCTTTGGCACTTATGTACCTGAACGGATTTTGACGAACGCTGACTTGGAGAAGCTTGTGGATACCAGTAACGAGTGGATTGTACAGAGAACGGGTATGCATGAAAGACGCATTGCGGCTGAAGATCAATATGTATCTGATTTATGCATACAAGCTATTACACGTATGATTAACCTGTATGACGTAAATATAAACGATGTTGAGATGATCATTGTAGCGACGAGTACACCTGATTACTACTTTCCGAGCACGGCTTCACGTATTCAGGCTCATTTTGATATTCCGAATACAGGGTCAATGGATATTAGTGCAGCATGTGCAGGTTTTTCCTATGGACTTCATTTGGCAAATGGCCTTATTACGGGTGGTCTGCATCGTAAGGTGCTAGTAGTGGGAGCCGAAACGTTGTCCAAAATTACAGATTATACGGATCGGACGACGTGTATACTTTTTGGAGATGGTGCAGGGGTTGCGCTTGTTGAATATGACGAGGATGAAGGATCATTTTTAACTTCAGATATAGGTACTTATGGGCATGGGGGAGCACATCTTTACCGAGTGGGATTATCTGATCATTTGGATGGAGAGAAGCTGCAAGACCATGGATTTATTGCTCAAAATGGACGTGAGGTTTATAAATGGGCTGTTCGCTCTGTTCCAACGGGAATCGAACGATTATTGGATAAGGCAAATATGCAGAAAGAGGATCTTGACTGGTTTGTACCTCATAGTGCTAATTTGAGAATGATCGAGTCCATATGTGAAAGAAGTACAGTACCTTTGGAAAAAACGCTGACAAGCGTAGAATTGTATGGCAATACATCGGCGGCATCCATCCCGTTGGCTTTGCAGTGTGGTTTGGATGATGGACGTTTACGGTATGGACAACATGTGTTGTTATATGGATTTGGGGGAGGACTTACCTATGCAGGTCTGCTATTAAAATGGAGTGTGCCTGATTTGTAAGCTGGTCCTAAGCGGTGTAAAGCAATTGCAATAGTATGTACGAACATGTTAATAAGAGCCGTTGCATTAGAATTTATCGGATCATGGCAGGATGGTATAATTAACACTATGAGAGAAAGGAGCGTAACATGAAGGTATTGGTATTAGCAGAAAAACCATCCGTGGCCAGAGAGATAGCACGTGTGATGGGTAGCCGCGAGAAGCATAAAAGTTATATAGAAGGACCCCAGTACGTAGTGACGTGGGCACTGGGACATTTGGTCGGCTTAGCAGAGCCGGAGGATTACGATTCTAAGTATGCGACTTGGAATTTGGAGGATCTGCCTATTCTTCCGAAGAGTTCAAAGTTAAAGGTACTGCGTGAAAGTAATCATCAGTTCAAAGCTGTGCAGCAACTCATGAAGCGGCAGGACATTGGAGAGCTTATCGTGGCAACAGATGCTGCTCGCGAAGGAGAATTGTTGGCACGCTGGATCATTCAAATGGCAAACTGGAAAAAGCCCTTCCGACGCTTATGGATCTCCTCACAGACAGACAAGGCGATTAAGGCAGGTTTCGCAAAGCTATTGCCTGGTCAGCAGTTTGATCGTTTATATGAATCGGCTCGCTGTAGAGCTGAAGCAGACTGGATGATTGGTCTCAATGTAACTCGCGCGTTGACTTGTCGTTATAACGCCCAACTTTCGGCTGGAAGAGTGCAGACACCAACGCTGGGGATGATTATGGAGCGTGAGAAAGAAATTACCGAATTCCGTTCTCAGGAATATGATACTTTGACGGCGGACTTCGGCGATTTTCAGGCAACTTGGCGGGCAGAAAACGGGGATTCACGCATGTTTGACCGTACTCAAGCAGAGACTTTGCGCCGTAGGCTTGAGGGGGCCAAAGGCACAGTTGCCAGTGTTAAAAAGAGCGAAAAGAACGAGCCTCACCCGCTGGCGTATGATTTAACGGAGCTGCAAAGAGATGCTAACCAACGTTACGGCTTTTCGGCCAAACAGACGTCCAATCTGCTTCAGCGTCTGTATGAGCAGCATAAGCTGGTGACCTATCCACGTACGGACAGCCGTTATCTGACATCCGATATGGTGGATACCCTTAAGGAAAGGCTCAGTAGTGTAGCAGTAGGTCCGTATGCTTCCTTGGCACGCCCGCTATTGCGTAACAACCTGCCGATCACAAAGCGAATTGTGGATGACAGTAAAGTTACGGATCATCATGCGATTATTCCTACTGAGCAGACATTATTACTTAATCAGTTAAGCCCGGAAGAACGTAAGCTGTATGATCTGATTGCACGACGGTTTATCAGTCTATTCTATCCACCTGCACGTTATGATGCTGTAGCCGTATCAGTTACGGTGGAGCAGGAGACGTTTCACGTAAAAGGCACAACGGTAAAAGATAGCGGATGGCGTGCTGTATATGACGCGAACCATTATGATATGGATGATGAAGAAGCAGAGGATCGGGAAAACAATGGACGGGGCGTTATTTTACCTGAGCTGCAAAAAGGAGATTCCGTCCGGTTACAGCGTTGTCTTGTACGAGCTGGGCGAACGATGCCGCCGAAGCGGTATACGGAAGCAGCCCTGCTCGCTCAGATGGAAAAGCATGGACTGGGTACTCCTGCTACTCGTGCCGATCTGATTGAAAAGCTTGTCAGCTCGGATACGATTGAGCGTCAGGGGAACGTGATGCATCCAACCGGGAAAGGTAAGCAACTGATTGAACTGGCAGCTCCACAGCTTCGAACGCCTGAGCTGACGGCACGTTGGGAAGCGGAGCTGGAACGGATTGCTCGTGGTCAAGGACAACCGGAACCGTTTTTGAATTCTATTCGTGCTATGGCGAAAGAACTGGTTTCCACTGTGAAAAATAGCAGTGCGGAGTACAAGCCTCATAATGTGACGAATAGTCATTGTCCAGATTGTGGTACAAAGCTATTGGAGAAGAAGGGTAAGAAAGGCAAGTTCCTTGTATGTCCAAGTGCGGATTGCGGTTACCGTCGTTCAGGGGAAAAACGTTTGTCCAATCGACGTTGCCCGCAGTGTCATAAGAAAATGGAAATGAAAGAGGGCAAAGCAGGATTGTATGTAAGATGCCTGCCCTGCGGCATTACCGAGACGTTGGATAAGGACAAGCAACGGGTAAACAAACGGGAACAGCAAAAGCTAGTAAGACAATTTGAAAAGCAGGAATCTTTTGGCTCCAGTTTGGGTGATTTGCTAAAAGCTGCGATGGAACAAAAGCAGGGCAAATGACAGATGTCCATAAGCGCTGCAGTCAACATAATCAGTAGGTGCATGTCGGTATAAAAACGATCACTCCTTGGCATGGTAATCCGAGGAGGTGAGTATTTATGCCCAAACATAAACCGCTTAAAATCAATAATCAGCAAAATAAATCAAGCATACTGGAGGAGGAAATTGCTGCTCATCCAGAGAAGCAAGCGAAATATCCTCCAAGCTTGAATGGGATTCCCAAACAGCAGTCTTGATGCTGCGTGGGAGGGACGATGGATTACTGTATAGAACCAAGACGATTGGATATTAGATGAAGTAGTTATTAATGCTAGACTTGTCTTGCAAAAAAAAGCAGCAGTTACGGTGATCAACCGTAATCGCTGCTTCTTTTTCATAATAAGGATGTTGTATTTATTTGATTTGGGATAAATGTTCTTAGTATTCATTAAAGAAGGATTGAATTTGGTTAACATCGTGTGTTTGGGTCAAAGCAAGCATGAGCAAAATCCGTGCTTTTTGTGGATTAAGCGAATCGGTCGATACAAAGTTTGAAGCTGCGTCTTTTGTTGACGGGGACACTACTCCACTTCCCACTCGGCTGGAGCGGGCAATGATTATTCCTTTTTTACCTGCGGCCTCTGCGCCTTCTGAGGAGGTCTTGGACAAGGAACCATTACCGGAACCAGCTACGACAATACCCTTGGCACCAGCTGCTACGGCTGCATCATACAGATAGCGACCATTGTTTTGATATTCGTATAAAATATCTACTTGTGGCAGTTGAGTCAGGTTAGAGATGTCGAATACAGAAGAAGTCGTATGCTTGTGTGTGGATTTGTTGTAGTAGTACACTTGATCGCCCACAACAGCTCCAAGGTATCCCTGCTCCACAGATTTGAACGTATCGACTGCTGTTGTGTTCGTTTTGGTGATGTATCTTGCTGCACCGATACGGTCGTTCAGCAGGACGAGTACGCCCTGACCTTTAGAGGCCGAAGCCCCGGCGACTTTCACTGCATTATAGAGGTTGAAGGGACCATCGGCACTGATCGCAGTAGCTGGACGCATAGAGCCAACGACAACCACAGGCTTATCGCTTTTGATAACAAGATTGAGGAAATAAGCTGTTTCTTCTAATGTATCTGTACCATGTGTAATGACAATGCCATCTACATCGTCTTTGGCAAGCAGTTCATTGGTGCGTTTGGCAAGTTTTAAGAGGATCTCATTATTAACGTCGGGGCTACCTACATTAACAACTTGCTCACCACTGACATTTGCAATACTTTTCATCTCAGGAACGGCATTGATCAAGGTTTCCACACCCAACGCGCCTGCTTTGTAGCCGGTTGTATCCGTGTTGACGGCAGATGATCCTGCAATGGTCCCTCCTGTGGCAAGTATTTTAATATTGGGTAAATGATTGGTTTGAGGATTTCCGGATTTGTCCGACGTTGTAGTAGTAGAAGTAGGGGCAGTTGTACTGGTTGTAGCTGCTGTCGCAGCGTTGGCGGTAAATCCACCACTCCATAAGGTACTTCCGAGAATAAAGCTAGCCAACAGGGGAATCATCGTCATTTTTTTCATGTTAGTCATATAAAGCTCCTCTCCAATCTTAAACCTAATATTAATGATAGATTAACTGACAAAAATTTTGTCGAATTACGTTAATATCACGAATTATAGGGTGTAAAATTGTTTTTAGTCAACAGTTATGTTAGAAAATATGACTTTAGAACTTATTTATTATAAATGTAATCGCTTTATTACGTGTGGTAGGTGTATGTAGTAAGATGAACAGTCGGTTGTTTAAGGTAAAGACCACGGCTTGAATAAAAAATATTTGCAAAAACAAAACAACAAGCAGAAATCCGTAAGAGGTCCGCTTGTTGTTTTTGTTGAAGGGTGAACAACTGAGTTTACCTTTAACGTCATTCAATGAGAAGGACAAGGTGAAGTTGATATTTTACGTTAATAACATGGTTCTAAGCTGAATACAGATCCCATGATCAGGGGTTTTTGCTATGCTGTTTTGTCGGCAAGCTGGCGCTGGGAGTTCCTTTTCCTCGTTTGCGGTTGCGTTCTGCCTTTTTTGCATTTTCTCGCAGCTTTTCAACGTATTCATGGGTGCTTTCCATGGCAGTTCCTCCTTTAAGACGAAATAGATGCACTCGGGGATCGCCCTTATGCCACCTTACTATTTCCGCAAAAGCGCTATCCAAGTCAGGGGAGGCGTTGTTTCTGTAAAAGGGGTGGGGTTATAATGAGGGGGAGAACGCTATATAAGGCCTAATACCTGAACTTGGTACGGTGTGCAAAAGGAGGAGAGACATTGCAGACAGGCTTGTTGGTATGGCTGCTGTTTATCAATGCAGTAGGCTATCTGGTAATGTCGGAAGATAAAAAGAGAGCACGTAAACATCGTGATCGTGTACCTGAACGGACGCTGTTTTTCCTGGCCCTGATCGGGGGAGCCTTAGGCGTGCTAATAGCCATGTACCGTAAACGCCATAAAACACGGCATATGAGTTTCAGATTAGGTATTCCTGCGTTGCTATTCATGAACGCATTGTTGTATAGTTATTTTTTAAGGTAAGGCGAGGAGTTTAGCTTCTCATAGGGGAGTTTAATGATGAGTGAGAAGACTATTCCAGCCATCCAGTGATGTCATGGAATGAACAACCATAGGAATACATATTTCAGGCTTTGAATCAATAAACTGAATTAGGAAGAGGTGCATATTATGATATTTTCAAAAGTATTGCTTGCTTATGACGGTTCGGATGCATCCAACAAGGCTTTGTTAAAGGCGGCTGAATTGGTCAAGGCATCACCCTCCTCGAAGCTTGAGGTGGTAACGGCATTCGATTTTCCTCGGATCTTTATGGGCGAAGGTTTGGCTCCAATTCCGGCTTCAATAAATAAAGAATATTACGATTTGGCCGAACAAACTACGGATGAAGTTAAAAAACGACTTGCTGAGCAGGGTGTAGATGCCAAGGTGGAACTGATTCAAGGTTCTCCAGCCGAAGTCATTTTGGATTATGCCAATGAGAATGGCTTCGATGCGATTGTGATCGGCAGCCGTGGCTTGGGCGGTATTCGTGAATTTGTATTAGGTAGTGTGAGTCACAATGTGGTGCAGCATGCGCGCATTCCTGTGCTGGTCGTAAAATAACTGAATAAAAAAGTGAAAGTCGGTTTACTGCCTGTATAGGGAGTGCCGACTTTTATTTTTGTCAGTGGAATGCGGTACGCTCGCTGTTATCAGGATAGGTAATAGATAGCTAAACGTAATACAATAGTCCTGACCTGTGGGTATATAAGGGTGTTGATTTTGTTAAACACGAACATTCTATTGCATGATTATTGTAATGTTCGTTTTCAAGTTGACATAAGGTGTAGGGAATTGTTAAACTAGGAAGTGTATTGTCGATAAAAAATGAACTTTAGGTACAATTTAATAAGGTACACATGTTTGAGCCGAAACAAACCACGATCATACTTGTAAAGAATATCGATTGGGATGGAATAGGCACAATGCTAACTCGTATAATGCCGGGGATATGGCCCGGAAGTTTCTACCTGGAAACCTTAAATTTCCGGACTACGGGAGACATACGGCTGAAGCCGCATCGGATGCGGTGGAAGAGGCTTGCTTTTGGCATGCCTTTAAGAGGCTCTGTCGTTTGTTTTTTCGTAGTCCGGTGTCTTGAAAATAACGTTATTTTCGAGTGCCGGATTTTTGGCGCTTATTGATAAACAGGGAGTGAAGGACATGTCAGTGCAGGTCGCTGTCATTATGGGCAGCACATCAGACTGGGACACCATGCAGCATGCATGTGCTGTGCTGGACGAGCTTGAAATCGGATATGAGAAAAAGGTAGTTTCAGCCCATCGTACACCGGATTTAATGTTTCGTTTTGCAGAAGAGGCCGCCGGGCGTGGATTAAAGGTCATTATTGCTGGAGCGGGTGGGGCAGCGCATTTGCCAGGGATGGTGGCTGCGAAGACATCCTTGCCAGTCATTGGTGTGCCTGTCCAGTCGAAGGCTCTGAATGGTCTAGACTCCCTGCTCTCCATTGTGCAGATGCCGGGTGGTATTCCGGTTGCCACTGTGGCAATCGGTAAGGCAGGCGCTACGAATGCAGGGCTGCTGGCCGCACAAATATTAGGCGCTTTTGACGAAAAGATAAGTCAGCGGGTTGTGGCAAGACGCGACCGTATCCGTGATGAGGTGCTGGAAGGCAGTGACTCACTATGAATGAGGCATTTGAATCTGCAGATCGCATTCGTCCTCCAGGAACAACGATTGGACTTCTAGGAGGCGGACAGCTGGGCAGAATGCTTGTGCTAGCAGGGACAAACCTAGGATATCGCTTTGTGACGCTGGACCCTGCACCGGATAGCCCGTGTGGACAGGTGTCAGAACAAATCCGTGCTGCCTATGATGATGAGCATGCGGCCAGAGAGTTGGCTGGTCGGTGCGATGTGATCACGTATGAGTTTGAAAATGTGGACGCAGGTGTGGCTGCGCTTTTGGAACAGGAATCCAGCGTGCCGCAAGGCAGCAGTCTTTTGTACACAACACAGCATCGTCTTCGTGAAAAGCGTTCTATTGAAGCTGCTGGTGTCCCTGTCGCTCCGTATCGTGAAATTAGTAGTCCTGCGGATATGGTCCAAGCGGTAGCTGAACTGGGTGTACCGTGTGTGCTCAAGACAGCAGTCGGTGGTTATGATGGCAAGGGACAAGTGGTCATTCGCCAACCGGAGGAAGCTTTAGCCGCCTACGAACAATTGGCAGGAGGCGGTGCGGAACTGGTATTGGAACAGTTCATCCGTTTTCGCTGCGAAATCTCGGTGATTGTAGCTCGCAGCACGAACGGTGAAGCTAAAGCCTTTCCACCTGCGGAAAACATTCACGTAAACAACATTTTGCACACGTCGATTGTACCTGCGCGCGTGCCAGAACCTGTTCAGGAGGAAGCACGCAAGTTGGCGCTGGCTGTGGCAGAGTCGCTGGGTGCGGTGGGACTGCTCGCTGTGGAGATGTTTGTCACCGAAGACGGACAGTTGTACGTTAATGAGTTGGCACCGCGACCGCATAACTCCGGTCATTACACGATGGAGGCATGCGCCACGTCGCAATTCGAGCAGCACATACGTGCGATTTGCGGTTTACCCTTGGGCAGCACGAAGCTGCTGACTTCCGTCGTGATGGTCAATGTGCTAGGTGAGCATTTGGAGGACGTGGTTCGGCGGTTTGCGCAATCGGATGTTGAAGCTGAAAGGTTGGATGTTGTACCCAAGCTGCATTTGTATGGAAAAAGTGAAGCCAAGCCAGGCCGAAAGATGGGACATATTAATCTATTGTGCCAGGATGCGGAACAAGCGCTGGAATGGATTGAACAAACCAATATTTGGGGGAATAAATAGTTATGATCGAACGCTATAGCAGACCGGAAATGAGAGCGATTTGGACGGAAGAAAATAAATTTAAAGCGTGGCTGGAAGTAGAGCTGTGTGCCTGTGAAGCTTGGGCGGAATTAGGGGTTATTCCTAAAGAGGATACTGTGGCTCTGCGTAAGAATGCAAGTTTTGATATTGAACGGATCTATGAAATTGAGCAGGAGACAAGACATGATGTCATTGCTTTTACTCGCACGGTGTCCGAAAGTCTTGGAGACGAGCGCAAATGGGTACATTACGGTCTAACCTCTACAGACGTAGTTGATACGGCACTGGGCTACCTGTTAAAGCAGGCGAATGAAATCCTGGAACGCGATATCTTGAATTTTATTGAAATTTTGAAGGAAAAGGCATTGGCTTACAAGCATACACCAATGATGGGACGTACACATGGGGTGCATGCCGAGCCGACCACATTCGGACTGAAGATGGGATTGTGGTACGAGGAAATGAAGCGCAATCTGGAACGCTTTCGTTTTGCCGCTGACCAAGTACAATACGGTAAAATGTCCGGTGCAGTTGGGACATACGCCAACATTGACCCGGCCGTAGAAGAATTTGTATGCCGCAAGCTGGGTACCAAGCCTGCACCGATTTCTACACAGACGCTACAGCGCGACCGTCATGCCGAATACATGGCAACATTAGCGTTGATTGCCACATCGTTGGACAAATTTGCTACAGAAGTCCGTGCTCTGCAAAAAAGTGAATTCCGTGAGGTGGAGGAAGCCTTTGCCAAGGGTCAAAAAGGATCTTCCGCGATGCCGCATAAACGCAATCCGATCGGAAGTGAAAACATCTCCGGTCTGGCACGTGTGATTCGTGGGCATATGGTATCGGCGTATGAGAACGTAACCCTATGGCATGAACGCGACATTTCGCATTCTTCCGTAGAACGCATTATTCTGCCGGATGCCACGATGCTGTTGAACTACATGCTGAACCGCTTTGGCAATATCGTGAAAAATCTGACGGTCTTCCCTGAAAATATGAAGCGCAATATGGCGCGTACGTACGGCGTACCGTTCTCCGGTCGTATTATGACGAAGCTGATCGATAAAGGTTTTAGTCGTGAAAAAGCTTACGATACCGTGCAGCCACGTGCCATGCAGGCATGGGAAGAGCAACGCCAGTTCCGCGATATCGTTGAGGCGACCCCGGAAATTACTGCCGTGCTCAACGCAGATGAAATCGAGGATGCTTTTAACCCAGCCTGGCATCTGAAGAACGTGGATACGATCTTCAAAAAGCTGGGATTAGGGGAATAGGAGGAAGGTTGGTGCTTTGGTGAGGCCGCTGCGCGAACGGATCATTCTTCCGATTGCTGTTGCCCCTGGATTCCTGAATTGGAAAACCTGCAAAGGTTGGAATCCAGAGGCAAAGGCAAGCGCTAACGCTTCTTCAGAACGATTCCGTCCGCTCCGCTGCTTTCCAGCACCAACCTGCGTGTGGGAGCAGAACTAGGGAAGGTGCGGCACATAAGATGCCGCACCACCCCAAGAGCGATAGATAAGCGTGTTTCACTGCTTTTCCATCGTAAAGGAACGTGCTCGCGAGGGCTGCCGAATTTGCGTAGCAAACAGCCCGTGGCCCTCACGAGCACGCGCAGGCTCAAGATGCAAAGCCTTGAGCCACCGTATCCGTGCGCAGTGTAGCACATGCGCACAACAGGCGAAGCCAGAATGCTCGCTGCACGGCATGCCGTGCTACGGCCACGGGCCGAATGGTATTGCGGCGGCATACGCGTAAAAACGCTATTTTGTACCGACGTAAAAGCGTTGCTGGATGAAAGCTTGTGCCAACAAGCCTTCATCCGGCGAAACGCGCTCATACCACTCGAGTCACATAATAAACGCCCTCACCCGGCTCACCAGCCAACCTTGCGGGAGTCCCGAGGGCAGCAGCCCTGGGAGTTCTCCCTGAGGGGAGGATTTAGGAGGGGCAAAGGTTGATTTAGGAGGGGCAACTTCTATGAAAGAGGTGTAATGAAATGTCATTGTCTACTGCCGAAGGTCTGATCCATGCGCCGCTCTTGTACAAAGGCAAGGTGCGTGAACTGTATGATCTCGGAGAGCATTTTCTGATTGTCGTGACGGACCGAATTTCGGCTTTTGATTATGTGTTAGAGCCACCCGTGCCCGAAAAGGGAAATGTGCTGAATAAGCTCAGCGCTTTCTGGTTTGAGCAGACGAAAGACTTGTTGGAAAACCATGTCGTGCACACTGATGTGAACAAGCTCGGGCATGTGATCGACGAACAGAATAAAGCGTTGCTGAAGGACCGGATCATGGTCACGCTGAAGGCTGAACGCATCGACATTGAGTGTGTGGTGCGCGGATATATTACCGGAGGCGGCTGGCGTCAGTATGAGCAGAACGGTGAGGTGAACGGCATTCCATTGCCAGAGGGGCTACGTAAAAATGAGCGCTTTCCCAAGCCTTTATTTACACCGGCTGCAAAAAATGATGTTGGACACGACGAGGACATTTCACTTCATCAAATGAAAGAACTGGTCGGGGTGGAACTAACAGGTGAGCTTGAGGAAAAGAGCTTGGCGTTGTACGAATTTGCACGTGCTTTCTGCGAGAAGCGGGGGATTATTTTAGCCGATTGCAAGTTTGAGTTTGGTCTTGTTAACGGTAAGGTGATTCTGATTGACGAGATTTTCACGCCAGATTCATCCCGTTTTTGGGCCCAGGAAAAGTATGAGCTGGATGTTGAGATTGACAGCATGGACAAGGAGCCGGTACGAAGCTATTTGGCATCATCTGGTTGGGACAAGAATAGCGAGCCCGATCCATTGCCTGCTGAGGTCGTAGAAGAAACAACTGCAAGATATACGGATATTTGGCGGCGTCTGACGGCACAGTAAATAGTAATCATAATTCAACCAATAGGATTCACTCATTCGGAGGAGGAACTGAAGGAACATGATGAAAGCAACAGTCTATGTCACGATTAAGCAAAGCGTTTTGGACCCGCAGGGGGTTGCGGTGCAAGGCGCACTGCATTCTATGGGTTTCGGAGAAGTGGACAGCGTCAGAATTGGTAAGTATATGGAATTGAATCTGGATACAACAGACCGCGAGATTGCTGAAAAGCGCATCATTGAGATGTGCGAAAAGCTGTTGGCCAACACGGTCATTGAAGACTACCGCTACGAACTGGAGGGCTGATTCCATGAAATTTGCAGTTCTGGTTTTTCCGGGCTCCAACTGTGATATTGACTGCTATAAGGCGGTAGAGGACACGGTCGGTGAACCTGTCGATTATGTTTGGCATACTGCGACGGATCTGTCGCCTTATGATTGTATTCTTGTTCCAGGAGGCTTCTCCTACGGGGATTACCTGCGTTGCGGCGCGATTTCCCGGTTTGCTCCGGTGATGAAGGAAGTTGCGAAAGCGGCTGCCGAGGGCAAATATATTTTGGGTATTTGCAACGGTTTTCAAATTCTGACCGAAGCCGGTCTGTTGCCAGGGGCTTTACGCCGTAATCTGTCGATGAAATTCCTATGCCGGGATACGGTGTTGCAGGTTGCGAATAACCAAACACCTTTTACTAAAGATTACGCCGCTGGTGAAAAGATCGTCATTCCGATCGCACACGGCGAAGGCAACTATTACTGTGATGATGAGACGCTGGCTCGCTTGCAGGCGAATAACCAGATCGTATTTACGTATAAAGATAATCCAAACGGTTCCATGACGGATATCGCAGGGATTTGTAATGAACAAGGAAACGTGCTGGGCATGATGCCTCACCCTGAACGCGCGGTGGACGCATTGCTCGGAACGGATGACGGCAAACGTATGTTTACATCTATTTTGAACGCATGGAGGGATCGACATGGCGCAGCAAGTGTCCGCTAAGGAACCAACGGCAGAGCAGGTTGCCGAGCATAAACTGTACCAGCAGATGGGTGTGTCGGATAGCGAATATGCGTTGATCTGTGAATTCATGGGACGTCAGCCGAATTATACGGAGATTGGTGTATTCAGTGTCATGTGGTCAGAGCATTGTGCTTACAAAAACTCCAAGCCGTTATTGCGTCGTTTTCCAACGAGCGGTCCACGAGTGCTGATGGGACCCGGCGAGGGCGCAGGCATTGTAGATATCGGTGATAACCAAGCGGTTGTATTTAAAATCGAAAGCCATAACCATCCGTCGGCTGTGGAGCCTTTTCAAGGGGCAGCGACTGGGGTAGGCGGTATCATCCGTGATATTTTCTCCATGGGTGCAAGACCCGTTGCGGTGTTGAACTCTCTGCGTTTTGGCAAGCTGGAGAGCGACCGTGTGAAATATTTGTTCGAGCATGTGGTATCTGGTATTGCGGGCTACGGGAACTGTATCGGTATTCCGACTGTAGGTGGCGAGGTTGTATTTGATGAAAGCTACGAAGGCAACCCGCTCGTTAATGCAATGTGTGTCGGACTGATTGACCATGATAAAATCCAGCGTGGTGTTGCTAAAGGGGTCGGTAACCCGGTGTTCTATGTGGGCCCACCGACAGGTCGTGATGGGATTCACGGAGCGACATTCGCATCGGTTGAGCTGACAGAAGAATCTGAAGCGAACCGGACTGCGGTTCAAGTAGGCGATCCTTTTATGGAGAAGCTGGTTATGGAATCATGTCTGGAACTGATCGATAGTGGTATTGTGCTGGGTATTCAGGATATGGGTGCCGCAGGACTTACCTGCTCTAGCGCAGAGATGGCGAGTAAAGCTGGCAACGGCCTGGAGCTGTATCTGGATCAGGTACCGCAGCGTGAAGAGGGTATGACACCTTATGAAATGATGCTGTCTGAATCACAAGAACGGATGCTGTTCGTAGTAGAGCCTAAGGATGAAGCACAGGCACTGGAAATTTTCGAGCGCTGGGGCGTTATTTGTGCCAAGGTCGGTAAAGTGACGGATGACGGTCGTTTGCGTTTGTTCCATCACAATGAAGTGGTCGGAGATATGCCAGTGACGGCACTGGTTGATGAATGCCCGATTTATGACAAGCCTTCCGAAATCCCCGCTTATTATGAGCAAAATGCTGCTATTGACACACTTCGTTATGCAGAAGTGACAGATTTGAACGGTGCGCTGAAAAAGGTGCTGTCTTCACCAAGTGTAGCTAGTAAGAAATGGGTATACGAGCAGTATGACTACATGGTTCGTACGAGTACAGCCGTTCGTCCGGGATCGGATGCAGCTGTAGTAACCGTGCGTGGAACTCGTAAGGGGCTCGCCATGACGACAGATTGTAACGGACGTTATGTATACCTGGATCCAGAGGTAGGCGGACGGATTGCAGTTAGCGAAGCAGCACGTAACATTGTATGTTCTGGCGGCGAGCCTTTGGCGATTACAGATAACCTGAACTTCGGTAACCCTGAAAAGCCGGATATTTTCTGGCAAATGGAAAAAGCCGTAGATGGTATGGCTGAAGCTTGCCGTGTACTGGATACACCTGTTATCGGGGGTAATGTCAGCTTGTACAACGAAAATACCAAAGGCTCCATCTATCCGACGCCTGTTGTTGGTATGGTAGGTCTGGTACATGATACAGATCATATTACGACACAAGGCTTCAAAGCCGAGGGTGATGTGATTTTCTTGGTGGGGGAAACGAAGGCCGAGCTGGGAGGTAGCGAGTTCCAAGCTGTCGTACACGGTGTATCCGAGGGACGCCCTCCTGAGCTGGATTTGAACGTAGAGAAAAAGCTGCTGACTGCGGTACTGGGAGCGATTCAGGGCGGATTGGTACAATCTGCGCATGATTTGGCAGAGGGCGGATTGGCTGTAGCGCTTGCGGAATCCGGGATTAGCGGCGGATTGGGAGCACAGGTCAACGTAGAAACGACTTTGCGTCCTGACCATGCCTTGTTTAGCGAAAGCCAGTCCCGTATTTTGTTATCTGCATCGCCGGATAAAGCGTCTGCGCTGGAAGCACATCTACGTGGTTTGGAAGTGCCAGTTACCGTATTAGGAAAAGTTGAAGGATCACAATTGACAGTTGAGGTGAACGGACAACCCGCTTTGAACGAGGCAGTCGCCAGTTTGAAGCAAATCTGGGAGGATGTCATTCCATGT
Source organism: Paenibacillus sp. CMM36 (assembly GCF_053570945.1). Lineage (NCBI taxonomy): Bacteria > Bacillati > Bacillota > Bacilli > Caryophanales > Paenibacillaceae > Paenibacillus > Paenibacillus sp. CMM36. Next base: position 7,110 of record NZ_JBSEDY010000034.1, on the reverse strand, counting down.
CTGATGAAATAACAGCACGGACGTTGTGGACTGGAGATTATTATAATGAAGGCTCTGGTAAAGAGGGGCTGTTTGATAAATTAAAAGAGGAATGCGGCGTATTCGGTGTGTATAGACACTCCGATGCCGCTTCCCTAGCATATTACGGATTGCATGCACTCCAGCATCGTGGGGAGGAAAGTGCAGGCATCTGTGTGAGCAGTGGTGACGAGTTCCATTATCATCGTGGTATGGGTCTTGTAAAAGAAGTATTCAATAAAGATTTGATGGCTTCGCTGACAGGCGATATTGCCATAGGACATGTGCGCTACTCGACAAGTGGAGACAGTAAGCTGACGAATGCACAGCCTTTGGTGTTCAAGTATCGTGATGGCGATTTGGCAGTAGCCACGAACGGGAATATCGTGAATGCTTTGCAAATCCGGCATGAGCTGGAGCAGGGCGGGTCTATTTTTCAAACGACCAGCGATACAGAAGTAGTAGCACATTTGATCGCACGATCGTCCAAGGATTTGGTGGAGGCCGCTAAGGATGCATTGAAGCGTATTGTCGGCGGGTTTGCTTTCCTTATTATGACCAACGACAAGCTGCTCGTGGCTTCCGACCCCAATGGTCTGCGTCCAATCACGATGGGCAGACTGGGAGATGCTTATCTGTTCGCATCCGAGTCTTGTGCCCTGGAAACGATTGGGGCAGAGTTGCTGCGCGATATCGAACCGGGTGAGCTGTTGGTGTTGGACAAAAATGGACTGCATGAAGATCGTTACACGGAAGAAAAGCACCGTAAAGCGCTATGTGCGATGGAATATATTTATTTTGCCCGGCCTGACAGTGACTTGAATGGTTCTAATCTTCATGCTGCACGCAAAAGAATGGGCAGCCAGATGGCGCTGGAAGCTTTTGTTGATGCAGATTTGGTTACCGGTGTACCGGACTCCAGTATTTCGGCTGCGATTGGTTATGCAGAGCAGACAGGTATTCCTTATGAGCTGGGCATGATTAAAAATAAATACACTGGACGTACCTTCATTCAGCCGAGTCAGGAGCTGCGCGAGCAGGGTGTGAAAATGAAGCTGAGCGCTGTACGCCGCGTTGTTGAAGGTAAACGAGTCATTATGATCGACGATTCTATCGTCCGGGGCACTACATCCCGTCGAATCGTGAATATGCTGCGTGATGCGGGAGCGTTGGAGGTACATGTACGTATTACCTCGCCGCCTTTCAAAAACCCGTGCTTCTACGGTATTGACACGCCGGATCGCCGGGAACTGATTGCTTCATCTAAAACCGTCGAGGAAATTCGTGAGGAAATTAACGCCGATTCGCTTTACTTTATGAGCGCCGAGGGTTTGATTGCCGCTGTAGGTGGATATAACGAACAGGATTACAAAGGCGGCTTGTGCCTAGCTTGTTTCGATAATGATTACCCGACTCAGGTAGATTTCAAAGGCGAAGAGAAGTTCGGATGTAGTTGTTAGTATAGGGAACAAAAGAGGTACTAGCGCCATATAATGCGGTTCTGAGGGGGCTACTCCGCGTGTGGAAGGTTCTTACGATCGCTGTTGCCGCTGGATTCCTGGATTGAAATAATCCCTTACAGGGTTGGAATCCAGCTGCAAAGGCGAACGCTTTCGCTTCTCCAGAATCCTTCCACCCGCTGCGTTTCTCAGGTATGCAGCATTATTGCAGCAGTGCCTGTACCTCTTTGGTTCCCACCAAGAAGAGGATAGGTAAGGCAGTTAAAAACTCATGGCATAACTATTTCATGCCATGAGTTTTTAGCGGAGCGGTGACTCGTAAAAAGTCACCCTGCTCTTGTAAGGTTGAGCCGCGAAGCGAAGCTCAATAGCAGGCAAGGCAAAGCTGCCTGCCTCAAAGGGCAAAGAAGTAAGCCGCCCGTTGGCGCTGCTCACTTCTTTGCCCGGCACGTCCCCGCCTTTGCGAAGCAAACAGCCCGGGACGTGCCCCCGCCGCCGTGAAGGCGGCAACGCACCAAAGCGTGTCCTTGTGAATTACGGGAATGCCCCGCAATTCACAAAGGAAAGCACGCGACTCACAGCACGAACCATACACCAAGCAGCACCCAACCCTACGCATCTGACCGACTCTTGAGAGGTCCAGGGGGAGCAGCCCCATGGAATCCTCTCTGTTAGGGAGGACTTAGGAGGGTCAATCATTTGAAGGAGTGTTCATGAATGTCCGAAGCATACAAAAATGCAGGGGTAGATATCGCTGCCGGTAATGAAGCAGTAGAACGGATGAAAAAGCACGTTAAACGTACCTTCCGTCCCGAAGTGCTGACGGACTTGGGCGGATTCGGTGCGTTGTTCGGCCTGAATAAGGATAAGTACGAGGAGCCTGTACTCGTTTCCGGTACCGATGGTGTCGGCACGAAGCTGAAGCTTGCTTTCGCAATGGATCGTCATGACACCATTGGTATCGACGCGGTTGCGATGTGTGTAAACGACATTGTCGTCGGGGGCGCGGAGCCACTCTTTTTTCTGGATTACCTCGCTTGTGACAAGGTTGTGCCCGAGAAAATTGAAGCTATAGTCGCTGGAATCGCAGAGGGATGCCATCAATCGGGCTGTGCGCTGGTCGGCGGTGAAACCGCAGAAATGCCAGGGATGTATAGCGAGGGTGAATATGATATTGCCGGATTCACGGTAGGGATTGTAGATAAAAGTAAAATCATCAACGGCAGCTCCGTTGCCCCTGGAGATACCGTTATTGGGCTGGCCTCCAGTGGAGTTCACAGTAATGGCTTCTCACTGGTTCGCAAGCTGTTATTGGAACAGCAGGGCTATGATTTGCATGATGAAATCGAAGGCTTAAACGGCAAACTGGGCGATGTACTGCTGGAGCCGACGAAAATTTACGTGAAATCCGTTTTGGCATTGCTGGACAAGGTAAAAGTAAAAGGTATGGCGCATATCACAGGTGGTGGTTTTATTGAAAATATCCCAAGAGTGTTACCGGATCACGTCAATGTGGATATTGAATACGGCACTTGGCCGATTTTGCCGATCTTCCAGCTCATGCAGGAAAAAGGTGCAATCTCCAACAGAGACATGTTCACAACCTTTAATATGGGGATTGGCATGGTAATCGTTGTAGGCGAAGAGCATGCACAGACTGCACTGGAAGTTCTGAAGGAACAGGGCGAAGCTGCCTATGTGATCGGAAAAGTAACGGAAGGCAGTTCTATCGTGACCTTTACGGGAGCCGAGGTGTAATGAACGAGTACCGGATTGCTGTTTTTGCATCAGGCGAAGGGACGAATTTTCAGTCATTGGTGGATGCCGCTGCGCGAGGAGAACTGGGCGATGCCTCGGTAGAATTGCTCATCTGTGACAAGCCTGCGGCTCCTGCCGTAGCTAGAGCACAGAAAGCTGGAGTTGCGTGCCATACCTTTCGACCCAAGGAATATCCTTCTCGAGAAGACTATGAGCGTGAACTGGTGGCTTTACTGGAGCAGAAATCAATTGATCTCATCGTGTTAGCTGGCTACATGCGTTTGCTATCCAGCGTCATGGTCGATGCCTACGCAGGAAAAATCATTAATATTCATCCGTCACTACTTCCGGCATTTCCAGGGAAAGATGCTGTTGGACAGGCATTGACCTATGGTGTCAAGGTAAGTGGCGTCACCGTTCATTTTGTGGACGGGGGCATGGATACGGGAGCTATTATTGCCCAGCGTGTCGTGGAGGTTAGCGACCATGATACTGCGGAATCCTTATCCGCAGCCATTCAATCCGTAGAACGTCAGCTATATCCAGAAGTAGTTGGAAAATTAGCCCAAGGCAAAATCCAATTAAATGGTCGCAAAGTGATTTCACTTCTCTAAGAATGATTGTAATTTGTCATATCATTGTTATATCAAGGATGCTGTACAGGCATTTTCCGATATTTCTCGGGAAATAAAATGATAAAAGAGAATTTTGCAAAATTCTGAAAGAGCTAAAGGAGGAGACAGGGTGAGTATTAAAAGAGCGCTCGTCAGCGTATCGGATAAGCGAGGGATCGTGGAATTTTGCCGCGAGTTGTCCAAATTGGGTGTGGAGATCGTTTCGACAGGGGGAACGAGCAGCTTGTTGTCGAAGGAGGGCATTCCTGTCATCGGCATTTCCGAGGTAACGGGTTTTCCTGAAATTATGGATGGACGTGTTAAAACACTCCACCCTGCGGTACACAGCGGCTTGCTGGCTGTTCGGGATAATGAAGAGCATCAGCGTCAGATGAAAGAGCTTGGATTGGGTTATATTGATCTGGTCGTTGTGAATCTGTATCCTTTTGCGGAAACGATTGCCAAACCCGGTGTAACTTATGAGGACGCGATTGAAAATATCGACATCGGCGGGCCAACGATGCTTCGTTCTGCGGCAAAAAATCATGCTTTTGTCAGTGTGGTGGTTGATGCTGATGACTATAGCACAGTGTTGGAGGAAATTCGTAAGGATGGCGATACGGAGCTGAATACCCGTAAGCGTTTGGCTGCAAAAGTGTTCCGCCATACGGCGTCATACGACGCTTTGATATCCGATTATTTGTCGAATGTGACAGGTGAGCCGTTGCCTGAGCGTTACACTGTAACCTATGAAAAAATCCAGGATTTGCGTTATGGCGAAAATCCGCATCAGCAGGCGGCATTTTACCGTGAGCCATTGGCGGCAAAGGGTACACTGACAACAGCGAAACAACTTCACGGCAAAGAGCTGTCTTACAATAACATCAATGATGCTAATGCAGCTTTGCAAATTGTCAAAGAATTCAGCGAACCTACAGTAGTAGCAGTTAAGCATATGAATCCTTGCGGTGTGGGAATTGGCGGCAGTATTTATGAAGCGTACAGCAAGGCGTATGCAGCTGATCCAACCTCGATTTTTGGCGGCATCGTAGCGGCTAACCGGATTATTGATGGTGATACAGCAAATAAGCTGAGTGAGATCTTTTTGGAAATTGTACTGGCACCGGGATTTACGAAAGAAGCATTGGAGATTTTAACGAAAAAGAAAAATATTCGTTTGCTTGATTTGGGTGAGCTTTCCCGGTCTGAACAGGTGGAAAGCCGCTTCGTCGTGACTTCCATTGAAGGTGGCATGGTCGTTCAGCAAAATGACATTCACGCTGTAGACTCGGATGCACTTACAGTTGTAACGGAGCGGGCACCATCCGAGGAAGAACTGAAACAGCTTTTGTTTAGCTGGAAAGTGGTTAAGCATGTGAAATCCAACGCCATCGTACTGGCGGCAGATAATATGACCATTGGCGTAGGCGCTGGACAAATGAACCGTGTCGGTGCGGCCAAGATTGCTATCGAGCAGGCTGGTGACAAAGCAAAAGGTGCCGTACTGGCATCCGATGCATTTTTCCCGATGGGCGATACGTTGGAGTTGGCAGCTAAAGCAGGCATCACAGCAGTTATTCAGCCGGGCGGCTCCATCAAAGACGAAGAGTCCATCAAGGTTGCTAACGAATACGGCATTGCCATGGTCTTTACAGGCGTACGTCATTTCAAGCACTAACTTGTATGAGTTGAGGATGCAGCAGCATTTTCACCTGAACAATCTTAATGGGAGCGGGAGGAATCACCTGAATGGATATTTTGGTTATCGGAGGGGGCGGCCGCGAACATGCAATTGTGTGGTCGCTGAAGAAAAGCCCCAAGGCCGGACAAATCTATTGCGCACCAGGCAATGCTGGTATCGGACAGTTAGCGGAGTGTGTGCCGATTCCGGTGAGTGACTTTGACGCGCTGACAGAACTGGCGGAATCCAAAAAGGTCGGACTTGTCGTGGTTGGCCCCGATGATCCGCTGGCAGATGGCATTGTGGATGCTTTTGAAGCGAAAGGCATTCCCGTATTCGGACCGCGTAAAAATGCAGCGGAAATTGAAGGTAGCAAAATCTTCATGAAGGATTTGCTCCATAAATATCATATTCCGACAGCAACCTATCGTAAGTTTTATACTTACGAGGAAGCACATGCATACTTGAAGGAGCAACCGATCCCGATCGTCATTAAGGCAGACGGACTGGCGGCAGGCAAAGGGGTAACGGTCGCTTACTCGATGGAGGAAGCGGAAAAGGCTCTCTCTGACATTATGGTGGCCAAGGTGTTTGGCGAAGCCGGGGCACAAGTCGTGATTGAGGAGTTTCTGGCTGGTCAGGAAATGTCGATTCTCTCCTTTGTCGATGGTGAAACGGTTCGTCCGATGGCCGCGGCGCAAGACCACAAGCCTATTTTTGATGGTGACAAAGGGCCAAATACAGGTGGCATGGGTACGTATTCTCCATTGCCTCACATAGCCAATTCCATTATTGAGGAAGCTATTGAGACGATTATTAAACCGACGGCCAAGGCCATGGTTGCTGAAGGGCGTCCATTCCGAGGTGTATTATTTGCCGGATTGATGATTTCGCCGGACGGCAAGCCGAAGACCATTGAGTTTAATGCACGTTTCGGGGATCCGGAAACTCAAGTGGTTCTGCCTCGTTTGAAATCCGATCTGCTCGATATTTTTCTCGCTGCTGTAAATGGCACGCTGGATCAGGTGGAGATCGAGTGGAAGGACGAAGCGGCAGTGTGCGTGGTGCTGGCATCCGGAGGTTATCCTGCAGCTTACGCCAAAGGCGTACCTATCCACGGATTGGAACAGGTAGACGAAGCTATTGTATTCCATGCTGGAACGGGCATCAACGAACAGGGTGAGTGGGTAACGAACGGAGGACGCGTACTAGGCGTGGTTGGCTTGGGGCGTGACATTGCCGAGGCACGTGACAAAGCTTACGAACAGGCGGATCGTATTACCTTTGAAGGTAAACAAAACCGTACGGATATTGCGGCAAAAGCATTGCTGTAGCAGCAACATATAGGATAAAGAGAACCTCTGTGGAGGTTCTCAGATTGTCGAGAAACCCCGTCATTTTGAGACGTGGGTTTCTTTTTCACATCATAATGCTCTGGTCTCTGGAGAAGCAGGGGGGGTTACCCCTGTTTCTCCAGGCGATCTAGGTGGATCGCCATCTTCTTCATGTTCTGCACGGCTGCCGTCATAAGGGCTTGTTCCCTGACGTTTGGAAGACCGCGCAAACGGCAATAGCGAAA
>NZ_JBSEDY010000033.1:0-22277 GCF_053570945.1 Paenibacillus sp. CMM36 | reverse complement strand
ACTTATCCGGAGAACCGCATCCGTTATATGCTGGACGATTCAGGTACGGAACTGCTGTTAACGCAGCAGCATTTGGTTGGAAAAGTGGAATTTAGGGGCAAGGTACTGCTGCTGGATGCAGAAATGGACGAAGCCACTGCGGATGCAAGTACGGCTGAAGCAAAAGGAGAACCCGTGTCCGTATATCACAGGGATGGTACGAATTTGGACGCTATATCCGGTCCTCATAACCTAGCGTATGTGATTTATACGTCTGGAACGACTGGTCAGCCTAAGGGAGTCATGCTCGAGCATCGTGGACTCTGCAATCTGCATACGTATTTCAGGGAGACATTGCGGATCAGCAGTTCCGACCGTGTTGTATCGTTCGCCAGCTTTTCCTTTGATGCGGCATGCTGGGAAATGCTTCAGGCGCTCTTCAACGGGGCCACTTTATGTATCCCGACATCAGAAACCATTCTCAATTATGACAAGTTTGAGCAGTATATGGCGGATCATCACATTACAATTGCAACGCTGCCCCCAACCTATGCCATATACTTGAGCCCTGAACGAATGCCAGAACTACGCATCATGTTTACGGCCGGATCGGCGACCAGCACTGAGCTAGTCAGCAAATGGAGAGACTGTGTGACCTATGTTAACGCCTACGGTCCAACGGAAAATTCTATAGCAACCTCTGTATGGCCAGCACCAGGAGACTCCGAAGTAGGGGTATCCGTCTCAATCGGACGTCCTGTACCAAATCACCGCGTATATATGGTCGATGCACATGGGCAACTTGCACCGACAGGAATCCCAGGTGAACTGTGCGTATCCGGCCCAGGACTGGCACGCGGATACCTGCACCGTCCGGAATTAACGGCTGAACAATTTGTGGCTAATTCGTTTACAGGTGGGGAAGCGGGCTATGAACGCATGTATCGGACAGGCGACCTGGCGAGATGGATGCCTGAAGGCAACATTGAGTACCTGGGTCGGATTGACCATCAGGTCAAAATTCGCGGTTACCGGATTGAACTGGGCGAGGTTGAGGCGGCTATGCTGAAGGCAGATCGCATGCAAGAGGTCATCGTACTGGCACATGCAAATAGCCAAAACCAACACGAACTCGTTGCTTATTATGTGGCGGAACGGGAAGTGACGGGGAGCGAGCTTCGCAAGATGTTAAATGAAGAACTCCCGACTTATATGGTCCCTTCTCACTTCATTCAATTGCAGAACGTACCTCTTACACCAAACGGTAAAATTGACCGTAAGGCGCTACCGATACCAGAAGTTCGTTTGGCCGACCATGTTGCACCGCGAACGTGGATGGAAATAAAATTGGCAGACATCTGGAAGGATGTACTGGGTCTACCGCAAGTAGGCATCAACGAAAATTTCTTTGAAATTGGTGGTCATTCGCTGCGGGCGACTACACTGACTTCTAGAGTTCGTAAAGATTTAAACAAACCGATGGATTTGCAAAACATATTTGAGGCACCGACGATTGAACAATTAGCCGCCTTGCTTGAAGAACAGGCTCAAATCACATATGCATCCATTCCGGTGACGGAAAAACGTGACACTTACCCGCTTTCTTTCGCACAGACACGGATGTATGTGCTTCACCAGCTGGATCCGGATGGAATAAGCTATAACACCACATCAGCACTGAGAATAATCGGTCCGATAGATGTAAAGCAGGTGGAAGAGGCATTCCATCAATTAATTTCACGTCACGTGGCCCTCCGGACAAGCTTTGAACTGGTAAATGGTGTGCCGATGCAGCGGGTTCACGAAACGATTCACTTTGAGTTGGAATATGCCACAATATCAGAACTGCGGACAGAATCCAATGAACTTATGCTTGAGAATTTAGCAGAAAAACATGCCCGTTCCTTTGTTCGTCCATTTGACTTGAAGATCGCTCCGTTACTACGTGTAAAGCTGGTCAAATTGGGATTGGACGAAGAAGGACAGGAGCCGCAGCACTTATTGATGCTTGATATGCACCACATCGTTTCAGACGGGGTATCCATTGAAATATTGGCTGGTGATTTTGCCCGCTTATATAGCGGTGAAGTATTATCTCCGCTGCGTATTCAATATACAGACTATGCTGTGTGGCAGCATAGCAAAACTCAGCAGGAGCGAATAAAGAGTCAGGGAGAGTACTGGCTGAATAGATTTAGTGGCGATTTGCCTCAACTGGATTTGCCAACTGATTTTGAGCGTCCAGCAACACGATGTACGGAAGGTGACGCTGTTGAATTTGAAATGGGACAGGAATTGACTCAGTGTTTAAAAGAACTGGCGGTGCATACGGATTCTACGCTGTACATGGTACTCATGGCTGCATACACAGCATTGCTTCATTATTACACAGGGCAGGAAGACATCATTGTCGGTACTCCGATTGCAGGTAGACCACATGCTGACCTGGAGCCTATGCTCGGTATGTTTGTCGGCACGCTCGCATTACGTAGTCATCCTTACGCTGAACAGACGTTTTATAACTGCATTGAGGACGCCAAGACGTGTGCACTGCAAGCATATGCGCATCAGGATTATCCGTTTGAGGAGCTGGTGGAAAAGCTCGACCTGAAACGAGATATGAGCCGTAATCCGTTGTTCGACACGATGTTAGTATTGCAGAATGTGGAGAAAAAGGAAGTGAAGTTGGACAAGTTATTCTTCCGCCCTTTTGGGATAGAGCAGGTTTCTGCGAAATTCGACCTGACGCTTGAAGTCAGTGAGGAGGAAGCATCTATCCAGCTCCAATTTCTGTATGCTACATCTTTGTTTAAACGGGAAACGGTAGAAAGCATGGCAAGGCATTTTGTACAGTTGGTCAAAACCGTTGTAGCCGATCCGAATACAAAACTGGGCGAAATGGCGCTGATTTCGGAAGAAGACAAAGGGATTCTAAAAAAACATAGGGACATCCTAAAGACTTCTCGCTACTGGAGTACTCTGCTCGAAGGCTATGAAGAAGCACCTCAATTGCCATATGCCAATCTGATGGGGCGCAGTCCATATCAGACAGAGCATCTGGAGATTAATTTGGAAGTTGAACGAACATTGGCACTGCAGCGAATTGCACTGAATGAGCAGGTGACGATAAATACGCTGCTGCAGACAGCCTGGGGAATTTTATTGCAAAAGTATAACGGTACAGATGATGTGGTATTCGCTTGCTCCATGTCTAGTCCTTTGACAGATATATTGGAATCGAGGCATTCAATTGGACTGGGTAACCACACCTTGCCCGTTCGCATTCGAACCGAAGCAGGAGCGAACTTTATCGGGTTGATGAGAAAAGTGCAGCAGCAAACCGATGAATCTGCGGTATATGAACATTTGCCAATGTCTGAAATGGTTACAACGGCAGTGCATCAACTGGCACTCTTTGGCCATAGAATGGTGTTTGAGACTAATTTGGAAGGGGTCAATACTGAGCAAGAAAGCTATGATTTAAGTATCACAGTATTTCAGGGAGATACGCTACGAATTGATTTTATCTACAATGCCCAGGTATATGATCATCAGAGTGTGTCGCAGATCCAAGGACATCTACTGCGGTTGCTGGATCAAATTACAGCGAATCCGGGTAGTTTAATTGAGGAAATGGATCTGTTGACTAAGCAGGAGCGCGAGCAGATCATCCAGGTGTGGGGAAATATCGCGGTAGAGTATCCACGTGAACAAACAATTCACGGACTGTTCGAGGAACAGGTTTTGCAGACGTCGGATCAGACAGCTGTATATTTTGAAGGCCAACAATTGACCTACCATGAATTGAACGAGCGCGCTAACCGGTTGGCCCGTACTTTACGCAGCTATGGCGTTAAAGCCGATAGTCTGGTTAGTCTGATGACAGAGCGTTCCGTAGATATGATAGTGGGCATATTGGGAATTTTGAAGGCGGGGGGAGCATATATCCCGATAGACCCAACCTATCCGGAGGGACGCATCCGCTACATGCTGGATGACTCAGGTACGGAACTGTTGTTAACGCAACAGCACTTGACGGAAAAGGTGCTGTTTGGAGGCAAGGTGTTGGTGCTTGACGGTGAACAGGACGGGGTCGCTTCCGATACAAGAAAAGCGGATGTACGCGGGGAAATACTGTCCGTATACCATCAGAACGGTTCGAATTTGGAGGCTGTATCGGGACCAAACGATCTGGCATATGTCATCTACACGTCCGGAACGACGGGTCAGCCTAAGGGAGTGATGCTTGAGCATCACGGTCTTAGTAATCTTAAAACCTACTTTAAGCAAGAGTTGAGTATTGGCTTGTCTGATCGGGTTATCATGTTTGCCAGCTATTCATTTGATACATCATGCTCGGAAATAATCCAGTCATTACTGTGTGGAGCGACATTGTATATCCCTTCCTCAGAGACTATTTTGAATTTTGAACGTTTCGAGCAATACATGGCAGCATGTCGAATTACAATTGCAACGCTACCGCCAACTTATGCTGTATACCTGAACCCGGACCGCATGCCCGATTTGCGTGTTCTACTTACCGCAGGATCGGCCTCTAACGCGGAACTGGTGTCCAAATGGAAGGACCGGGTGGATTACTACAATGCGTATGGTCCTACCGAGAATTCCGTTGCAACATCTCATTGGCCGGTATCGAGAGAAAATACTGAGCCAGGTGGAATCATATCCATCGGACGGCCTGTACCTAATCACCGCGTGTATATGGTGGATATACATGGAAATCTTTCACCTGCAGGAGTCCCTGGTGAGCTGTGTGTATCCGGTCCGGGGCTGGCACGCGGCTATCTGAACCGTCCAGAGCTGACAAAAGAAAAATTCGTAGCCAATCTGTTTGCAGCAGAGGAAGTTGGCTATGAGCGAATGTACCGTACAGGTGACTTGGCACGATGGTTGCCAGATGGGAACATTGAATATTTGGGTAGGATTGACCATCAGGTCAAAATCCGCGGGTATCGGATCGAGCTCGGTGAGATTGAAGCGCAAATTATCAAGGTGGACGGTATTAAAGAATCCATTGTCATGGCTCGTGCAGATCAGCAGGGAGACTACCATTTGGCTGCTTACTACGTAGCTGAAAAAGAAATCAGCGGCAGTATGATGTTGAATTTGCTGAATGAAAAATTGCCGAACTATATGATACCGTCGTATTTTATACAGCTGCAGAACATGCCGCTGACACCGAACGGAAAAATTGATCGAAAGGCACTGCCAGCATTCGAGGAACATGCTGATTTGACTGCAGAATATGCAGCGCCACGCACTGCCATGGAGGTGAAGTTAGCACAAATCTGGAGAGAGGTACTCGGCGTTCCGTCCGTTGGGATTCATCATAATTTCTTTGCCATTGGCGGACATTCACTTCGTGCGACTGCGTTGGCCGCAAAAATTCACAAAGAACTGAATATTGAGCTACCGTTGCGTTATGTATTTGACTTTCCAACAATTGAGCAAATGGCGCAGGCTGTTCATGAATTGTCTCCCAATCCATTTGCAGCGATTCCTGTTGCCGAATTGAGAGACAGTTATCCAGCATCTATAACTCAAAATAGACTATACGTTTTGAGCAGCATGAATAACTACAATATGTCTGCCATGCTTTTGATGGAAGGAGAACTGAATTTTTTAAGATTAGAAAGAGCGCTTAAGCAATTAATTCAGCGTCATGATACATTGCGAACCTCTTTTGAATTCGTAGATGATAAATTGGTACAACGGATTCACGACCATGTCGATTTCAATTTGGAGGTTATGCAGGGACATGGCGAGAACGAAGCAAGAGCAATGATGAGACAATTTATCAGACCTTTTGATCTTGGGAAGGCACCGTTACTTCGAGCTGCTCTGTTACAAGAATCTCCACAGCGCCATTGGTTTATGTTTGACATGCATCATGTGATTTCAGATGGTGTATCCATGAGTATATTGCTGAACGAGCTGCCCGCACTATATGAAGAAAAAACGTTGCCGGCCTTGCGAATTCAATACAAGGATTATGCGGTATGGCAGCAAGGAGACATTGGTAGCTCATGGATGGAAAAACAAGAAGAATACTGGCTCAAGCAAATGAGCGGCGACATTCCGATTTTGGGTATCCCAGTCGACTTTGAAAGACCTGCAACACGTAGCACTTCGGGCAGCACTGTTTCCTTTGCCATTTCACCTCAGGACGTGAGTGGTTTGAAACAAATCAGTTTGCAGGCGGGAGCTACTTTATTTATGGTGTTACTGGCGGCATACAAGACCCTATTGTTCAAGTACAGCGGTCAGGAGGATATCGTTGTTGGAACACCTATTGCAGGTAGACAGCATCACGATTTGCAGCCTGTCGTCGGCATGTTTGTCAACACGCTTGCATTGCGGAGCTTTCCTGAAGGGGACAAGTCATTTTACGAATATGTTCAGGAAGTAAAGGACCAGGTGCTTGATGCCTTTGAGCATCAGGATTATCTGTTTGAATTGCTGGTGGAGAAGCTGAATGTACAAAGGGACCTGAGCCGAAATCCGTTATTCGACACTCTTTTTGAGCTAGATAACATGGACTCTGGTACGACGGAATTCCAAGACTTGCAGGTTACTCTGTGCCCAGGCGAACAGAATATGGCAAAATTCGATTTGACACTTACGGCCATGGAAAGCTCTGAAGGTTTGGTTTTCAGCTTCACATATGCCGACAGCCTGTACAAGAGAAGTACGATTAAACGAATGGCCGATCACTTCATCCAGTTGATTAAAGCTGTTGTAGATGAACCACAGACAAAGCTTTCTGAAATTGAGATCATTACGCCACAGGAAATCGAAATGATATTGGATGTTTGGGGAAATACCGCGGTGAATTACCCATGTGAAAAAACCATTCATCAATTATTCGAAGAACAGGTAGAGAAGACTCCAGATCAAGTAGCTGTAGTTTTTGGTGGTAGCCAGATCACATATAACGAATTAAATGTGCGTGCAAACCAGTTGGCTCGCGTGCTAAGAGCAGAAGGAGTCCAGGCGGATCAATTGGTCGGAATGATTATGGAGCGCTCTATCGAAATGATTGTAGGGATTTTTGGTATTTTAAAAGCTGGTGGGGGATATGTACCTATCGACCCTGAGTTTCCGCAGGAACGTATGCTCTATATGTTACAAGACAGCCATATTAAGCTTATGGTTGCCATGCCAGAAATGGCCGCGAAGGTACCGTCGGATGTGCTGGTCATTTCACCTGATAGTCACAGGCTATCCGCAGAAGACTGTTCTAACTTGGCTGAAGTTTGTGACCCTGGCCATTTGGCTTATGTGATGTATACCTCAGGTACGACGGGCAAACCCAAAGGAGTGATGATTCAACACTCTAATGTCGTTAATATGACAACCGCATTTAGAGAACAAGTATATAAGAAATACAAATCGCCAATGCGGATGGCATGGCTATCGCCGTATGTATTTGATGCATCAGTGAAACAAATTTTCCCATGCCTGCTTCTCGGGCATGCGCTTCACGTGGTGCCGAGAGAGATTAGCACCAATGGTCATCGTTTGGCTGACTATTTCAGATCCCAACGGATTGATTTTACTGATGGTACACCGGCACACATGCATATGTTGACGGAAATGCAAGACTCCGTTGCAGACCTGAATGTACAGCATTTTATTTTTGGAGCAGAGGCGCTGCCCGGTCATCTCGTTAAAACATTTTTGAGCACCCGACCCGGATATCGTCCGCAAATAACTAATGTTTATGGTCCTACCGAGTGCTGTGTAGACACAACTGCATACGACATTGACGGGGAAACGATGACAGCTTGGACACATACGGTGCCGATTGGCAAGCCAATGGCTAACCAGCACGTATATATTATGGATATGAATCGGAAGTTGGTTCCGATAGGAATTGCAGGCGAGATCTACATCGGTGGTGATGGAGTAGGGCGAGGTTATATGGGAAATCGTGAGCTGACAGATGAGAAATTTATAGCAGACCCCTTCAAACCAGGAAAACGTATGTACCGCACAGGAGATTTGGCGCGATGGATGGCAGACGGAAATATTGAATATTTAGGCAGGATGGATCATCAGGTAAAAATTCGGGGTTACCGAATTGAACTTGGAGAAGTGGAAGCGCAAATAATGAACCTGCCTGCGATCCGTAAAGCGGTGGTTATTGCTCGTGAGAATGAATCAGGACAAAAAGATTTATGTGCTTATTTTGTGGCTGATAGCGATCTGACCATTCAGGAACTTAAAACAGCGTTGGTTCCCAATCTTCCGATGTACATGCTGCCAAGCTATTTTGTTCAATTGGAGAAGATGCCGTTGACCACTAACGGAAAAATTGATCGTAAATCGCTTCCTGCGCCGGACGGAGACATTCAAACAGGTGTTGAATATGCAGCCCCGCGAAACGGCATGGAACAGCATATGGTAGATATTTGGAAGCAAAATCTGGGTGTCAGTATTGTTGGCATTGATGATAACTATTTTGATTTAGGCGGACACTCCCTGAAAGCCATTCAATTGGTTTCACAGGCTCAGGCTGTTGGCATTGAAATAGGGATTAATCAGGTGTTTCAATATCAGACTATTCGCCAATTGTCAGAGTATATGCGAGCAGACACTTCAATGCCGGATATGTTAACACGTGATATTGCCGAAGCAATTGACATCATCGAAAAGGCTTATGACGTATATGCTCATTTCCAATCAACAACTGTTGAAGGGCGAGATCAATTAACTTTGCACATAGATCCTTTCGATTCTATACAAGCAGAGGCCCTGAAGAAAGTCATTTCGTCACGCTTTCATCCTGACCTTCATCCACATCATTTGCTTCCTTTTGAAGCAGCTGCTCAAGTACCTGACTGTGAAATGCTATACACAGATACGATGGTAGACGATGAAGCTGTGAAGCGGCATGCTGAGGAATGTCTGGAACATCTGCTGCGGTTGAATGACCAATGGAACAGCACGATGCTGGCAGGAGAACCTTTACAACGATATGCGCTTGCTCCCGCTCAGCATTATCATTTGGAGCATCCGCAATCCTCAGGAGGTGTCATTCCTTTTGATAGTTACCTGCTGGACGTAGAACGGTTATCTGCAATCATACAACGGCTGATAGAGCGCCATGAACTCTTTAGAAGTGTGTTGGTACAAACGGATGTCGGATGGGAGTGGGAAATGTTGTCTATGAAGGAGCGCATGGACATTCCAATGATAGATTTATCGAACTACGGTGCAGAGATGCAAAATCGTATACTCTCACATATATTGCCTGCATTCTTTATGAACCCTTATGAAACAACCGGAAACTTGTTATATCGTATTGCGCTTGTTCGCCTCAATTTACGGGATCATTTGCTGCTGCTCCCTTGTTCACATCTCATCTATGATGGCATGAGCGGAGAGGTCGTTAAGAGTGAGTTGTACCGTGCATATGATGACATGAGCAATGTAAAAGGGCAACTAGCAGGAAGCTACCGTGATTATGTGAGTCAGGTCCGCAAAGGACCTCAGGGCATGGGTGATCAAGAGATTGTCGACAAATTTCGCTTGTCCGCATTTGCAGCTGCTTCGGATGCTGTAGTTCTCGCAATTGATGAGCGCAACCATACAACGGGCACAGATGTGACAGTAGAACTTGCAAATTGGAATGACTCCAACGCGGTCGGACACATGTGGGACTTGGCTATATGCCTGGCTAACCGCTTTTTCCGCAGATATTTACAAGTGGACGAGGTTCCTATTCTTCTGACCAATTATGGCCGGGCATATGAGGACAAGCAGTATTTTGATATTATAGGTGAATTTATAGATCAAATCCCTGTACTGCTTACAGACGCGGATGAACATGGACATGAGATCAGGAATACTATGCAGTTGGCCGTATCGCATAATTTGAATTTTCTAAATCTCATATACAATGGTGAAATGGCATCGTTGTATCCGCAGTCTAACCAGTATCTGAAGCATAGCCTGAATAAGCTACCTATTGTGTTCAATTACCTTGGCGAAGCGTCGGATAAATATCAGCTGTTTAAAAATATCGAGCCAGAAGAGAGGGTCATCTATCGGGATTCAATCATTTTCTTTACTGTTCAGCATGTGGAGAACGTATTGCAAATCTCGTTAGAACTTCCTTTTGAAGAAAATCCAGAAACCGTTAAAGCGATGCTGGAAACAGAGCTAGCGAACTTACTAGTAACAGACGGAGATGGGATAATGTCCACCTAATCTTTACATTAGACATTAATAACAGGCTCCGAGTTCAAAATAGGGAAACTGCCCCAAAGCTTTCAAATGGCTTTGGGGTAATCTGAACAAACCACAAAAGCCGCAAGTCTCCAATAACCCCGGAGATTTACGGCTTTTGTGGTTTGAATTATGAACTTGGTGAACCTATGACTCATGCAATTGCGCTGGCTTCTGGTGCCGCCGACTTATGAATACCAAAGACAATGCAATTACCGTGAGGATAATCCCAAGCATTTGAAATCCCTTGAAGCTAAATGTACCTCCCATTACGATACCTATCAATAATGAAGAGATAATGGTTCCCAGATATCTTGATGTGCTAAATAATCCGGATGCTACACCGATTATTTCTTTTGGAGAACTTTGGAACAGGGCTGCTTGCATACCTACATTGTTCAAACCGTTGCTAATACCGAATGCAGCTAAAGCCAAACACACGCTGATAACCGGTGAATTTGGATTCAATGTCACGAGCCACACTGACCCCAATGTCATCAGAATTGCGGACACCAGCAATGCCGATCTGGGTCCTGATTTATCGATCCATTGTCCTGCAATGGGAGAAGTAATTAGCGAGCACAAGCCTAAGCTTAGCATGAGAATGCCTGTTTGGAACTCGCTGACATGACGTACCATTTGCAAGTAGGACGGAAGCCCGAAAAAGAGCGAGTAATATAGTACGTTAACGAGCATGAATTCGACATTAATCCAAATCATCGCAGGGTAACTGGCGAATGTGCGTAAAGGAATAAAGGGTGATGTCGCTTTTAACTCATGTCGTACGAATGCCCCCAGCGCAACGAAGCCTATCAGCCCGACAATGACATTTCCTAATGAGATATGCCCAGATGATTTTGCCGAGAGTAACCCAACGAGCAGGGCAACCAGCCCCAATGTGAAGAGCAGGATCCCTGTTGCATCAATCAAATCAAACCATTTACGAAAAGACATGTTGCGTGCTACGGATGTTGGCAGTTCGTCCTTAGGAATATTCCTCCAAGCCAATACAAAGCTGGCCACCACAAACGGAATATTGATGAAAAAGATAGCAGGCCAATTCCACCAATGAATCAAGATCCCGCCAATAAAGGGGCCAATTGCTGCTGCTCCAGATAGGAATATGGACAAAACAGACAACGCAGTTGCTTGTTTCTCTGTAATATGAATTCGAACAATAGCCATTCCAACTCCAACCATCATGCTTGTTCCGATGGATTGCACAATGCGGAACATGATGAGCCACCCGAAATTTGGTGATAATGGAGCTAATAATGATGCAATGAAGGCTACAACAAGCCCGGTAAGAAATATTTCCCTACGACCGAATAAATCGCTGGCTTTTCCCATGACAGGTTGAGCGATGCTACTTGCAATGTAGAAAGAAAAAATAATCCAGGAAACACCTGTAAAGTCAAGATGGAACACATTTTGTAGACTTGGAATAGCAACTGAAACCATCGAAGAATTTAATGGGTTCAATAGTATCCCTAGACCAACTGAAATCATTAACCACCAGCTGCGAACGCTCATTTCTGGTCCCCCCATAGCGAATTAATGTCATCGTACTTGAAATCAATTATTTATTCCAACGCATTTGATGTTATAATCTCATTGACTTGAGGGAATGAATGGAGGGCATAATGGAACTTCTTCAACTGCAATATTTTCTGACGGTAGCTCGTTTGGAACATGTGACCGAAGCTGCACGAAGTCTGCACGTTACTCAATCGTCGCTGAGCAAAACGATTCAGCGTCTGGAGGAAGATCTGGGGGTTCCTCTATTCGATCGAACAGGGAGGAAACTGCGATTGAATGAGTTCGGAAGCAGATTCCTTCACCGTGCAGAGAGGGCTCTATTTGAATTGGAGCAGGGGAAGCAGGAGCTTAGCGTTTTATCCAGCCCGGAATATGGCACTCTCGAATTGGCGGTGACCACCGCAAGCACATTACCCAATATCCTGCGAGAGTTTCGGAAAAAGCGACCTTATATTCATTTTCATGTGCAAATGCTGACCACACAGGAAATGGTAACGCTTCTTCATAGAGGCGAGGTCGATTTTTGCTTGTCCTCACCTCCAATAGAGGGGGATAACATCGAATGCCAGATCGTGTTTATCGACCCAATCCTTGTAGCTGTTCCAAAGGGGCATCGGCTGGCAGATCGAAGCAGTGTAACATTGACAGATCTAAGGGATGAATGGTTTGTTGGTGTAAAGAGTGGCTACGGTACTCGCGATTTAGTGGACTCAGTATGCAAATCGGAAGGATTTGTACCTAAATATGTGTATGAGGGGGATGAACCTGCAAGGCTTAGTACGCTTGTGGAAGCTGAAATTGGCATAGCATTCATACCAAGCACGGCAAGGAATTCACGGGAACATCTTAAATATCTCCAAGTAGAAAATCACGAATTGGTACGGGAGATCGCTTTATTATGGCACAGGAGTCGGTATATTTCGCGGGCTGCTCTGGAATTCCGTGAGGTAGTTGTAGAATATTTCGGATCGATATCCAAACAGACAATTTAATCCCAAATATAAGCGAAATAAAAAACAATAACAGAAGCGGTAGCGTAGGACATGTTAACCAAGCGTCCTAAGCGGCCGCTTGTTCTTTTATTCAACTGCAAAATTTGTGTTTTCGATTTGTACGCTACCATACACACATGCCCAGCTATTGAAGGAGTTCTTGTATTGTACTAACCCATCCTTCTTAGCTGACGAAACTGCTCCGGTGTGATACCTGTTTGCTCCCGAAACTTCTTGATAAAATAGCTGCTTTGATGAAAGCCAGTTTCCAGTGCAATCTGCTTTACAGTGAGTGCCGTGGATACAAGGAGATGCTTGGCCAACGTTATTCGGCATTGGAGTAAATATTGAGCTGGGGTATTGCCCATGATCTGATGGAAGAGCCGGCTAAAATGAAAGGAGCTATAACCTGACGTCGCAGCCATTGTCTTCAAATCGAGCATGTTCCGACAATGCACACGAATATATTCCGCCGTATGACGAATCCTTTCATGGACGGTGCCGCCGGGAGAGGTGCCGAAAATTTGGTTGGAATGGTGGACGATCTCCAGAAGAATTTCATAAAGCAGGGAAGAGATCCTTACATCATAGTCGTGACGGTAAGCTTGGGCAAGTTGCAACATTTCTTCCATCAGCGGTTTTAAACGTTCTGGCCGGTGGAGCGAGAACAGATACGGTTCGTGCATGCTTCGACCTTGTAATAGCGAATCTACATCTTGCCCGTCAAAATGAATCCATCGGACATCCCAGGGATCCTCGGGTTTAGTTCGATATTGCTGCGTCGTATGCTTGCCGAAAAGAAAGCCCATGCCAAGGGTAAGCTCGATTTCCTTCCCATCATGCACAATAACGCCTTTGCCTGCAAAAATGATATGTAAATTGTATTCTTTCAGTAATCCTGCATTCCTTCGCTCCCCATGATTGGGGAAGTTCATGTAATGTCCTAACGATTCGGGAAACAGTATACCTTTATTTAGAATGGGTGAAGGAAGATAACAATCTATTTTAATCATGTATCCATCTCCTTGAGTAAGTTAGCAAAAAAGTAATTCAATTAGCAAAATCGAGTTATTCTAATCCATTTATTCTTATATTACAATAGATACAATTATCAGAGAATCACATTTTTGTACTATCACTTCTACTGAAGGAGAATTGGAGCATGCCGAAATCCTTATCTTTAGATCGCTTTCATTTGGGAGCTTGTTATTATCCTGAACACTGGGACGAATCGTTGTGGTCGGACGATCTCATAAGAATGAAGGAACTGGGCTTCAGCATCATTCGGATTGGAGAATTTGCTTGGTCGATTTTCGAGCCGGAGGAAGGAAAATTCGAATTCACGCTGTTTGACAGTTTCTTGGAGCAGGCAGATGCAAGCGGAATTCAAGTGATCATGGGCACTCCAACAGCCACGCCACCGGCATGGCTTACTTATAAGTATCCCGAGGTGCTGAACGTATCCATGGAGGGGGTCACGTTCCAACATGGTCAGCGTCGGCATTATAACTACAGTAGTCCCATTTATTTAGAGCTTTGCGCACGTATTACAAGAGAGATGGCACAACATTACAAAGATCATCCGGCCATCATTGGGTGGCAAATTGATAATGAGCTGAACTGCGAGATAAACGTCTTCTATGCAGAGGCAGATCATCAGGCTTTCCGACGCTGGCTAGAGGCAAAATACGGTACGTTGGAGCAGCTCAACAAGGCCTGGGGTGCTGTATTCTGGAATCAAACTTATGACAGCTGGAAGCAGGTTCATCTAACTCGTCCAACCGTATCCGGGTCAACGAACCCTCATCAGTCTTTGGACGAGAAACGGTTTATATCCGATAACACCATTTCGTTTGCCAAACTACAAGTGGACATCCTTCGGTCAGTGGCGCCTAATCAGTGGGTGACAACCAACGGTGTATTCGGGCATTTGGATAGTCATAGGATGACGGATCAATTACTTGATTTTTTCTCGTACGATTCTTACCCTCAATTCAGTACCATTTATCCGGACCAAGGGGAGATGCCATTGCTGGATCGCAAGTGGGGGCTTTCTTTAAGTAACGTCAGAGGGATGTCACCAAATTTCTGCGTGATGGAGCAGCAATCCGGTCCGGGAGGATGGGTGAACAGGATGGAGATGCCATCCCCGCGTCCGGGGCAGATGCGATTGTGGACCTACCAAAGCATTGCTCACGGGGCAGACATGATTTTGTATTTCCGCTGGAGAACGGCAACGTTTGGTACAGAAATGTACTGGCATGGAATTAATGATTATCACAATCAGCCGAATCGTCGGGTCGCAGAAGCAGGCCGCGTCGGAAAGGAGCTGCAAAAGGTTGGAGGACGGATTCTTGGCAAACGCTACGTGGCAGAGGTTGCTCTACTTCGCGATTATGATAACGAGTGGGATGGCGAGTTGGATAAATGGTATGGTCCCTTGACAAAGCAAAGTGAGCTCGGCTGGTACAAGGCACTGCAGTATGGACATATACCTTCGGATATGGTTACAATCCGTCCGGGTATGGAATCAGAACAGCTGCGGGAACTGGCCAATTACAAGGTGCTGGTATACACGCATCCGGCGATCCTACGAAACAGTACGGCAGCTATGTTACAGAAATATGTAGAGGATGGGGGCATCCTGATCTTCGGCTGCCGCACCGGTTATAAGAACGAGTTCGGTCACTGCCGTATACAGCCACTCCCAGGCCCAGCAGCCGCAATGAGCGGCGTTCACGTAGAGGACTTTACGATGATAAATGGGACGGCATCACCTGTATCGGTGCGATTTAAGGATCAAGCTCTTGATTTTTGTGCTCCAGGCTTCAACGATATAATGAGTGTTCATGCTGACACGGTAGAAGTACTCGCGGAGTACGCATCAAGCTACTATGAAGGGAAACCGGCCTTGACCGTCAACCGTGTCGGCGAGGGACTGGTCTACTATTGGGGCGCAGCTTTTGACTTACCGATAGCGGCTGAGCTTCTAAGACAGCTGCCGGTGGCATCTCCGCTTGCGGGCTGGTGTCAAGCTCCTTCGACGGTAGAAGTCGCTATTCGCGCGGATGTACAAGAAGAGCTGGTATTTCTACTGAATTACAGCGGAGAAACGGCTCAGATTAAACTGAGTGTTGAGACGGAGGAGCTCCTTTCCGGTAGCAGGCTTACGGGTACCGTACCTTTGGAACCGTATGGAGTATGGGTATTAAAGAAAGTTTAAAATGAAGAGAGCATCAGCCGCTGGTCTTAATCCGAAGATCAGTGGCTTTTTATTGCATAAAGCAAGGAAATAACGTGTGCTTTTTTGTACAGGGTTCGGCTCAATAATCGCTGTCTTTCCTATGGGTTCTTGAACCAGAGAAATCGAACATGATCGGTATTTAATACAAAATTAATAATTTAATACAATATTATTGACGCTTTTTATATTGGTGTGATGTGAAAGGCATGCTCGTCTGGTCAGAAATGACGTCGACCTTTGAGTTCAATGATCAGCGGTTAGCCGCTTTACGAAGGAATGGCTGGAAATCGTACCGCAGCAGTACAATCATCCAAGCATCACAACTTGGGTCCCGTTCAATGAATCGTGGGGCATATCGACCATTGGACATGATGTAAGGCAGCAGCAGTTCACGCAAACCATTTATCATCTGACGAAGACGATTGATCCGTATCGTCCGGTGGTTACCAATGACGGATGGGAGCATAGGGTCTCGGATATTTTTAACTCTTCATGATTATGTGGAAACGGGCGAAGAGTTTTTGGGGCGATATCAGGACAAGGAAAGCACCGTAAACAACAGCATTTCCTTTATTCAGTCGAAGCTTTTATCGAACGTTTCCGTGCAATCACCGGAGCAATTAAAGCGACCCCCTATCTCTCGGGCTATTGCTATACACAGGTGACCGATGTACAGCAGGAAGTCAACGGGTTGTTGACGGAAGACCGAAAACCGAAGGTTCCGCTTGAAGTGATTCGGAAGATAAATCTGGCTTGAAGTGATAATTAAGATAATAGAATTTGCAGAACGGCTGTATGCTGTCTCTTCCGTTGGAGAATAAGGAATACGGCATCTTCAGCATACTTTTCGCATATAGGCTTTTTAGTAGAAAACTGGATTTAACTATTTTGATTTTTTGTTCCCCACTCACATAATCCTTCCAAAACAGGTAATAGCGTTTCTGCTTTATCTGTGAGACTGTACTCGACTTTAGGAGGAATTTGAGGATATTCTTTTCGATTTACCAGACCATCCGCTTCCAATTCTTTTAGTTGTGAACTCAATGTTTTATAAGTAATAGCCCCTATCTGTCTTTTCAGATCATTAAAGCGAACGGTTCGGTTTTCGGCTAGAAGATAAATAATAACCATTTTCCATTTACCACCAATCAATGAAACTGTATAACCAAAAGGTGTATCTTGAATATTTTTAACTTTACCTTTAAATTCAGCCATACTCATGGTAACAATATCCTTTCGGGTAGTACCTATCAAAATAGTGCGTACTACGTTTTTATTTGTGTTCAGTTTATACTAACCTTACTTTTGAAGTAAAGGAGAGAATAACATGACTAAAAAAACAATACGCCTGTTAATGCCACAATGGCAAGGGGGAAACAATCCTAATTACTCTTTTGGAGCCGAACTGCTTGCTTGGCTAGCTCCGGATAATGATCAACCCCTTATTCATGTTCCAGTTCAAGCTTATGATGGAACTCCACTTGAAAACGAAAACGGTATGAATGGGAGAACACAGCTACTTGAACAATTAGAGGCTGCTCAGCATATCATTGATGCTCATAAGCCAGATCGCATTGTAATGTTTGGTGGTGACTGCTTAGTGGAACAAGCTCCATTTGCCTATTTAAACGAACGATATGGTGGGGAATTAGGTTTAATTTGGATCGATGCTCACAGTGATTTAGTTAGATATGTAGGCTATGATAACGGACATACATTACCGCTCGGAAATCTGTTGGGAGAAGGAGATGAGGAATTCGCAAAGCATGTGAAAATCCCTCTAAAACCAGAAAATGTTTTTATCGCAGGATTAGCAACTCCTACAGAGCAAGAAATAGAAGTGATTTCAGAAGCGTTTCAAAGACTAGGTATAGCACCAACAGAACCAGATACAGAAGTGATTCAAAGACTAGGGATTAAAACTGCAGAAGCTCAAGAGTTAACAAACAGTACTGAATCTATAAAAGAGTGGATTAAAGAAAGTGGCATTAAGCATCTGGCTATTCACCTTGATTTAGATGTGCTTGACCCAAAAGCATTTCGTTCTTTATTATTCGCCAACCCTGAAGCACCTTATAATTATTCTCCTGCGGGAACAATGCAAATGCCCCAACTACTTAATCTGATTAGAGAACTATCTGAAGAAACAGATGTAGTTGGCTTAGGTATAACGGAGCATATGCCGTGGGATTCTATTAATTTAAAAAATCTGCTTGGAGAGATACCTATATTAAATAACTAAGTTCATACACGGATTATAAGAGAACAATGATCTGCTTACAGTTTGTCTGGTTCTACTCCGCTTGTACTTTTCGGAAGCTGCACATTAGGCGAATATCCCCTATAATGGATCTTAAAACTAATTACAGAAGCGTCTTATTATGTAAAAGTACGTTGAAATCGGTTACCCAATAAAGTCGCCATTTTGGCGGCTTTTTTTGTTTTGGATAAAATTTATAGTAAGCCTTCAAAGGTGCCTATAATCTTTATAATGATGGTTTGACACTGAATTAGTGGGAAATGTGGGAAGGCGGTTCACTTGCATCATTGCTGAATAATTGATCATCAGCTCATAGTCTCTTTAAAAAACGTTTCTTTTAGGGAGTTACAATAACAGCTAATTAAATAATTTACATGATTCAGGCGCATTGTTATGAGTTTTTCAAATAGATTTTAAAACTTTTTATTAATCAAGGAATAGTGCTGGAGGACAAAAATATATATGCTTTAGGTCGCTTTGATGAATTTTATCTCTGGAGGACGATATAGAAAATCAATCGAAGCGAAATAAGTGATGTAACTCTAAATGAAAGCGGTTAAAGGAGGAGTCTTTATTAAGCCTCTGGTATGAAGATTTGAATAGAAAGCTATGAAGAGAGGAGGCGCCCCAGAAAAGACAATTTAGGTAAATTAGTGAACTTCAAGATGAATAATGCAGGACTAATCAATCAGTTGTTTATTTATATGAATTGGAGGTTTTGAGATGAAAAAAACCATAACATGTTTGGTTTTGTTTGGTCTGCTTATTAGTCTGTTGCCGATCAAAAATGTGAGCGCTTCCGAAAACCTTGTTCTGACCAAATCGGCAACTGCAAGCTCCGTCGAAGATTCGACTAAGGCGGCTGATTTTGCGATTGACGGGAATTCACTAACTAGGTGGTCTTCACAATATTCAGATCCACAGTGGATAAGTGTAGATCTCGGCAATACTACCGAAATCAATGGGGTTACGCTTAACTGGGAAGCCGCTTATGCGAAGTCCTTCCAAGTTCAAACATCAACGGATAATGATCATTGGACTACCGTCTATTCCACTACGACTGGAGAGGGAGGAATAGAGAAGATATCTTTCGAAGCAACAAACGCAAGGTATGTAAGAATGAACGGCATCGAAAGGGCTACTAGCTACGGATATTCTCTCTGGGAATTCGAAGTGCATTCTGCCGACGAACCGGAGGATAACACACCTCCAACAGCGCCCTCCGGTCTGACTAGTTCCTCTATATCTGATACGACGGTAAGCTTAGAGTGGACGGAATCTACAGACAATGTAGGGGTTGCCGAATACGACATCTACAACGGATCAAAGCTAATAGGCTCCAGTGCGTCAACGTCCTTTATCGTTACTGGCTTAACAGCTAACATGGCGTACAGCTTTTGTGTGAAAGCCAGAGATGCTGCTGGGAACGCGTCGGCTGCAAGCAATGTGATTGATGTGAACACTAGCGCGTCCGACACAAGTATTGTTTCAGGTGAAATTTATAAACTAACAGCACAACATAGCGGAAAAAACCTAGAGGTAGCAGGAAACTCCACTGCCGATGGAGCCAAGGTGCAGCAGTGGACGGACAGCGGCAGACCCCAGCAGAAATGGAAAGTGATCGACGTTGGCGATGGATACTATAAACTGATTGTGCAATCCAGCGGTAAAGCATTAACAGTAGCTGGAGGTTCTCTCGAAGATGGTGCTAATGTGCAGCAATGGACAGACAACGACTTATCTAATCAAAAGTGGAAGATTATTAGCGTCGGCGGCGGATATTATAAGTTGCTCGTTAAATCTAGCGGTAAAGCGCTGGATGTAATCGGGGGTTATACTAATGATGGGGCAAATGTACAGCAATGGGTGGATAACGGAAATGATCAGCAGAAATGGAAGTTTACGCTTGTCGAATCAACCGCTGATACTACAGCACCAACGGCACCAGCGAACCTGAAAAGCTTTTCCAAAACAAACACTTCGGTAAGTCTTGTATGGGATGCTTCAACAGACGATGTAGGTGTTACCAGCTACGATGTGTATAATGGAACAATCTTGGTCGATTCAACCGACACGACAAGTTATACGGTGACAGGACTTACCGCCGATACAACGTATAGCTTCACCGTAAAAGCCAGGGATGCAACAGGGAATGTTTCAACAGCAAGCAATATCATAAATGTGACGACAAATGCTACCTCTGAGAATACAGGCTTTTATATTAACGGAACAACGCTGTACGATGCCAACGGAAATCCGTTCGTAATGAGAGGAATCAATCACGCTTATACATGGTATAAGGGTCAAGAGTCAGCAGCGATCCCTGCCATTGCGAGAACGGGAGCGAACACCATCAGAATCGTACTGTCGGATGGTCAGCAATGGACAAAAGACAATCTGTCTGAGCTACAGAATTTAATCACTTTATCAGAGCAAAACAAATTGGTTGTTGTCCTTGAAGTACATGATGGTACAGGGTCTGATAGCGCTACTGTATTGAATAATATTGCGAATTACTGGATTGAAATGAAAGGTGCACTTATTGGAAAAGAAAGCACCGTTATCCTCAATATTGCGAACGAATGGTATGGAACATGGGATGGCGGAGGCTGGGCGCAAGGCTACAAGTCTGTTATACCCAAGCTTAGAAATGCTGGCATCAAAAACACAATCATGGTTGACGGTGCAGGATGGGGACAGTATCCGCAATCTATTTTTGACTACGGAACAGAAGTCTTTAATGCAGATCCGCTTAAAAATACGATGTTTTCTATTCATTTGTACGAATATGCCGGTGGAAATGCTGCTACAGTAAAAAGCAACATGGATAATGTACTGAATAAAAATCTGGCTCTCGTGATTGGCGAATTCGGCATCAAGCATACGAGCGGTGATGTTGATGAGGCTACCATTATGAGTTACGCTGAGCAAAAGGGAGTAGGTTATCTAGCATGGTCTTGGAAAGGAAACAGCGCGGGTCTCGATTATTTGGATATGGCTACTGACTGGGAAGGAACAAGTTTTACGGAACAAGGTCGTATTATTATTGAAGGTCCCAATGGTATTAGGGCGACATCGAAATTAAGCACAGTTTATAGCGGTTCAGCCGACAAATAGCCTTCTTCCGCTCCTTCCAATCTTGCGGGCGCAGTTATATGTACTAAATCCTCTTATCGCAAGGTAAAGGCCGATTCCACATGCAGCTACATTTCTCGCCTCCAAGAAGGCTAGTTGGCTTATCCAGATTGCACCCTGAGTTATTAGAAAAATCCAACGAATTTAGTTTTATGAATGAACAGAGCTGAGAAATGACAACTTAAGAAAGTAGTATACATCACAATTTCCAAAGGAGGATATCTGTTATGGCTCACCAGAAGAAAAGGAAAGAAGCAGCCTGGAAGTCACGAAAGCAAGAACAGCATCCCCATGGTAAAGTCAAATCGCTCAAGGAGTTGTCCAGCGAATAGGATTGAGGAGTATACTGCGTAAAAGAGAAGAGCTGTCGATGAAATTCATCGGCAGCTTCTTTTTGCAATGATTTCGCGTACACAAAGAATTCCCTTAATGCTGCAACTGGATTTACTAGCAACCATCCAGCTATTGCTTGTGAGCTTTTCAGATTGAGGGACTTGCAAAAAATGTATCTTGATGACAGACAGTTAGGGTTGGGTGGGGATCAAGCAACGCAATGATCTTTCGGACATTTTAAGCTCAATAGAAGACACGTCTTCAAACATCAAATTGCTATGTGCTACATTCATCTTCACCAATTTTAGACCAGTAACTTATAGCGTTCTAGTATAGAAGGTATCTTCTTAAATTCGTTTTTCAGAAGGGTGCCAGTTCCGGCTAAAAATTGAAGCATCTCCTGACTAGGAGATGCTCAGGCTGTCGAGAAAGTCTCGACAGCCTATTTATGTTAATTTTGTTTAAGACGACACCGCGTTAATGTTGTATAATATAGGTAACTATTGTAGAACGGATGGTGTTGATATGCTACGCTCCAACC
>NZ_JBSEDY010000032.1:0-22291 GCF_053570945.1 Paenibacillus sp. CMM36 | reverse complement strand
ATTGATTTTTGTTTGAAAGATATCTTCAAGTACTATTAAATTATTTTTTATTTCAATCATTTCATATGCTATTTCATTTATATAGTCAATTGTTTTACCGATATCTTTTTTTAATCCAAAGGTTGTGAATTTATATGTAATATCCTTACATTCAGATACAATTAGAACATCATTAATTACTGTAAGAATATCATATTCACAATTAAAACTGAATTTTTTACCTTTGTAATTAAAGTCTTTTGCATTAGTAAACACTTTATTGGTGTGAATTTTAAAAATATTTGACGCTGTTAAAACAGTTTCATTTTTAATATTGTTCTTAATAATATCTGAATTATCTTTTGTACACTCAGGAATCAGATTATACATCAATCTTGAACTTAATAATTGAACGCTGTTTATTAATAAGGGCAGAGAAAGTAAATATATAGATTGGCTAGAAATCTCAAGTTGTAATAAAGGTTTTTCTAAAAGTCTATATCTATATTTATCTAATGGATCTAAATATTCACTATGATCTGAGATTCTCAATGTTAAATAGTCTATTAAACACTCGGCCTCGTCTTCTTTGCATTTTGTAACATTCTGAACTAAAGACACTAAATTTATCTTAGAAAAGATATGAGCTAATCTTTTTTCTTTTTCAATACTATAAGACTCAAACTCTAATAGCGAATTCAGGTAATCAAAATCAAACCCTAAATTTTTTTTGAAATTATTTTTCAATTCATCTGCTATTTTGGGGAGATCTTCAAAAGGCATTTTAGTACGTTCATCAACAATTTCTTTTTTAAACTTATTTAAAACCTTGTGCCAGTTGTTATCTTCAAAAGAAATCACACCATTTATTATTTTAATATTTTTGTTTTGAAAGACTCTGCTCATTACCAATTCTCTTTGGGAAATTAAAGTAATAGCCGAGTAACTAAGGTAATACATTTGACGAAAAGCATCCCTATTAAAATTATAAAGGTGACTCTTTGATAATTTAGGCTTCATTATTAAAGCAAATAAATACTGAATGATAGCTTTATCAAGGCCTTGAATACTATCTATGTCATGATCCATAATGCCATTACTTGATTCAATTGCTTCCAGTAAACTAGATTCAAGAAGATTAATGCTTTTGATATTAACTAATTTCAAATCTCCACGTAAAATTAACCTTGTCCGTTGATGAAATTGAATTATATAGGAACTTAATACATATAGGTTTATAAGCATGTCTTCTTTATCAAATGTTTCAATTATTAGTAATAGCTTATCTGTTATTTGATTGATTAGCAAATTGAAAAAAATTTTTATATCTTTAGAAAGTATATCTAGGTTTAGCATTGCATTATACTCAAGTAATTCGTAAATTAGGGCATTATGTTTTTCTAATGGAATATTTTTATGATTCTTAGCAAATAAAATAAAATCTCCTGCTTTACTATATTGTACATGAGTTTCTATGAGATTGAGTGAGAATAAATCAAGGTACACAGTGTCTAGTTCACATTTCTCGATACTTTTCGATATGCTAATTAATTTATCAGTAAAATGTTTATTCATTTTCTCGGATCTCCTAATATGTAAAAGTAACAAAAAAATTATTAAAAAGGAACGAAGTTTAGTATTTATAGGTATCACTAGAATATTGGTTTTAAATTATTGTACTAGACATAAATGAAAGGAAAAAGTATTTTTATAATATATTCTTAATGTGTCACATTTCTAAACATTGACTTTATAAAGGTAAAATTGAGTTTTTTTTGAAATTTCCAATAGATAATTCATTGTTATTATTTAAGTATAAAAGAAGGTTGATTTTAGGTCTACATTTCATTTTGAAATGCAGACCAAGGTAGTGACATTGTTTAAGTACCAATTATATTGCTCAATTAAAATCTATTTTGAATAATTGCTAGAAGGCTACTATGGATACAGACGAACTATAAGGCATATTTCCATTATTTCAATGAAGCTTGGACTAGCCCTGGCTTGGACAATATAGCTAAAAGGTCAGTCTTTAATAAGTCACCTGATAAGTACATTGTCATGATCTCCATGAGTATCGGAGTAGATAACACAGTAATTTTTCGTTGTTTAGCATCTTTAATCATTTGTGGAGCAATTGGTTCACGCTTATCTGGTGCCTTCGAATATTGGTCATTCAAGATAAGTAAGGTTGCATATATCTCCCTGGCTGGAAATTCATCACGAAAAGTCTTAAGATTGTCTTGTACTTTATTTAACATGACTTTATTCAGCGAACGGCTGCCACCTTTAACTTCTATAGCAATTCGTTTACTATTAATGATTGCAATCAGATCAAAGAGTCGTGGCTTATTTTGAAGATCGCGCTTGAGGTCTAAGTCAGTAATTTGAGCTCCAAAAATTTCCTTGAAGGCTCGTTGAACAGCAACAACTAATCCTTCATCTGATTGAGTTAATAAATCGATAAATGTCATCATAATACTCTCTTGATTTTGAAGTTGATCTTCCTTGTATTTAAATTCCTGTAACAGTCGTTCCTTTTCAACTTTTAAAAGCAGTTTTTTTTTTGCTTAAGATATTTGGAGTATATGCTCCAGCCCAACGGTCAGGGAACCAGCCTGGTCGGAACTGAGGCAAAAATTCATTTAGAATATATGCAATGTAATGGCCTCTTTTTTCCGTATTCTTGATGTTTGGGAGCACAATCAATTCACTATTACCTTCCTGTAAAACGAAGGAAACAGCTTGGTTCTTAACATTAGTAAATAACGACTGGAAGTGCTTGGGATTCCTTTTCCTTCTAGTAAAGAAGGGCTTATTTTCTTGTTGAGGAGTAGTAAAGGCTACTTCCCATGCAAGATCTTTTTTGAATTTCTCATATAAATCCTTAACAGCACGATCAGAGTTGGAATAAGAAATGGAAATTGGACCTGTCTTTGGGGCAATATCAGTAATAGTAAGGAATTGGTGAACATTTAAAAGCCATGTGTAATTATGTTTTTTTTCCTCAGAACTCATATCGTGTTGCAATTCTCCTGCAATCACCACGACAGGAATACCCGCTTTTAGGGCCTCTTGGATTTTTGGCGAGAGTTCTCTTATTGCATAGCTACATTCATAAATTACTGCATCGGAGTTAAAATATACTATACTTTTCCGTTGCGGAGTTCCCATTTCTTTTTCTAAGTTCTGAAGCTGATCAATTCTTTCTACATTTTGGTTATCAGAAGCATTCATAAAATCAATTAGAATCATTTGAAATTCTTGAGGGGCAGGGATAGCTTCAAATCCTTGCCCATCGTAGCGTCGAACCAAACTTGAAGAAAACGCGTCAAATGACGGACTTAACTGTGCATTGGTCTTAGAATAAACGTCGAGAAGCCAGATTTTCATGCTTTCACCTCAAATTAAGCGTGTCATTGTTAAAAAGTGGAGCTCATATATATAATAATAGTAGCATACCTCCTAATTCAAAGTTCTACAATTCCTGTAAATGTGTAGCAGCGTTCAGTCAAATCCTAACAATAATTTCTAGTCTGTTGTATCCATCTTTATAGTACTTTATGGATGAATAATTGGATTTATAGTACAATTGGAACCTTACATGTAGTATAAAATTTCAAAGAGATAGTATAGGAAATATATATAATAAAAAGAAATATATCCCTTTTGTTGTCTCGACACATGTGGAGTGCGTGGTAGTAATATATCGAGATGAGAAGCAGTAATGCACGAGGGATTGGGGGTAATTTAAATATGTTCCTGCATTCAAGAAATCGCTTTAGGGTTGAGTGCGGGAACATATTTTATTTACATACAGAGGGCACACGAGAAGTCGATGGTAGTAAAATGCTGGAGGAAAAAATCGAGGAATTTTTGAAAAAATTATATTATTTTCTCAAGTTGTGCAGGAATATTTTGGATCACATCGAATTTCAAGATTAGGACTAAAGTAATGATTCGAGGAGGTCTAAAGTATGAATTTGCATTCTTTTAAAATCGAGGGATTCAGGAGGCATCTAAACACTCAAATAATGTTCTCTGATGCTACATTTCTAATTGGAGAGAACAATGTAGGAAAGAGTTCCGTATTAAAAGCATTGGAATATTTTCTAAGTGGTAAATCCAAGATATCAATTGATGATTTCTCTCGTACATTTGATAAAGAAGATAGTTTAGAATGTGTAATTGTAGAAAAAGTAGTTCTAACGGCTGAGTTTAGGAATCTTCCAGAAGAAGCAAATGATTGGAGAGGTTTTAAAGGTCGGCTTATACCATATGATATAGAACCTGGTTCAAATGAAACAGGGTTGAGTTGTGTTTATAGGAAGACATTTTTCCCTGATAAAGATTTTGCAGGTGAAATGAAAGAATATAAAAGAGAACTTAAGGCAGAATATATTTCTTGTAAAACACTGGCTGATTTTATCGAAGTAGGTCTGGATCAATCAATTGTGAATGAACTATTTCCTGATGAAAAGTTAACAAAGAAAATTGGACTAAAAGAAATTAATTTTCTAAAAGATAATAATGTTTCTGAAATTTTTGATGTGAATGAGTCCGAGGAAGATTGGTTCTTAAATCCTGGTGGGATAGCTGCTAACGTTCTTTCACGATTGCCTAAATTTTTGTTAATTCCAGCTCAAGATAAAGTGGACGAACTTTCTGGAACTAACGGAGCCCTCATTAAAACTCTAACTAGCTTATTTGATGATGTTAGGGATTCCTCTGAGAACTTTAAAAAAGCTCAAGAATATTTAACGTTATTAGCTGCCGAACTAGACCCAGAAGATGAAACTAGTGATTTTTCAATAATGTTAAAAGGTCTGAATAAGGTAGTGGGAGAAGTATTTCCAAATACCTTATTTGATGCAAGAGCAAATTTGTCCGATGCTAAAGAAATCCTAAAACCTAAATTTGATATTAAATTAGAAAGTAATATATCAACCAAAGTAGAACAACAAGGTACGGGAGTTATTCGATCTGCTGTGTTTGCCATGCTTAGATATCGCAGCATGCGAGAGAATGAGCGGAGTAGAAAAGAAAACTCCTCTGTGCGTCCCCTTTTTATTGCTTTTGAGGAACCTGAAATTTATCTACATCCTAAAGCAGCATTTCAGATGAGAGAAACCATTTATCAATTGGCCCAAGAACCTTTGAACCAAATTGTATGTACTACTCACTCGCCGTACATGATTGATTTATCCAAGAAATCCTCTCAGATTTTGAATAGTTTGCAGTTTAATGTAAAACAAGTTGATTATAAAGACAGAGAAAATAAAATAGAAGTGGAATCAATCACAGCTAACCCCTTCAATGTCACTAAAGCATTCAGAAATTTACAAGAAAATGATCAAAATTATGTTAAATTGTTACTTAAAATTGATGACTCCATTGCGAAAATCTTTTTTGCCCGGAATATTCTCATAATTGAGGGGGACACTGAAGACTTAGTCTTTAAAGAAACAATTAACCGGATGAACGAAGAACAAAGGAAAGATGTGGCTTATAGTTGGGAAATAGTTAAGGCAAGGGGCAAAGCAACAATTATTTCTCTTGTCAAGTATTTAAAGGCTATGGGATTTCGACCATATGTCGTTCATGACTTGGATACTGGGAAAGAACATGCCGAGAAATTTAACGTTCCAATCCAAGAAGCTGTTGGGGATACAACTCAGATATTTCCTCTAATAAATTGCATCGAAGACATATTAGGCTATCCTGCTCCATCAAGTAACAAACCTTTCAAGGCTCATGAGCATATACAAAAATCATGGGGACAGGACTGGGAGGGCATTACTGATGGTTGGAGAACAATTGTTGAAAGTATATTTTTTAATTCAAATGTTGTAAAAGAAGATAGGGATACTGCAATGTACGAGGTAGCGTCAGTTCAACAAGAAATAGCTCCTACAAACGATAATAAAAATGATTGATCTTATCTCATAGTACTTAGCCCCTCAAATAACAAGATGCTTTCCATGTAATTATACATTTATGATT
The DNA here is from genome assembly GCF_053570945.1 of Paenibacillus sp. CMM36. Taxonomy (NCBI): domain Bacteria; kingdom Bacillati; phylum Bacillota; class Bacilli; order Caryophanales; family Paenibacillaceae; genus Paenibacillus; species Paenibacillus sp. CMM36. The sequence continues at coordinate 16,309 of NZ_JBSEDY010000032.1, read as the reverse complement.
TAAAAGATACTTCACAGAGCTCCGTAATATTTTCCAATAGTCCAACATGAATGATGAACAGATTATCTAAATGAGGAGCAATTTTAAATGCTTGATCAAATTTCTAAATCTTTAAGTGCTTTTGGCTATACTGGAGGAATTGTAGGACTACTTATCGCTTTGTTTGGGTTTATTTCTAAATTAAAGCCGATAACCTTGTTAACATCAACATTTACAGAAAAAATACTTTTAAGCAAAGAAAAAAGATTTATCGTAACAATAACAAATTTTTGTTTACAAACACTTTATGTTTCAATACTATTCTTCGCAACATTAGTGTATTCTTTTAATTTGAATCAAAAGTATTATATAGCTTTTAGTATCCTCTTGTTAGCAATTACTATGGTAGGAGTTATTCTAGTCATTTTAATCAATTTGTTTGAAAAAGTTAAAGTTTTTGTTAGATCAATAGTATTCAGCACAAAACCACTTACAAAAATACTAACTGCAATATTCTATCTCCTAGTTATTTTTTCCTATATTTCAGTTTTTCCTTACTATATGGGTTCTCATGCAGCAGCTTTATTAGTAGTAGATTTAAACAAAACTGAGCAGCAAACTTTGTTGCTAGGCGCACTTATGTTATCTATTTTATTGTCAGCATTTTTAGTCGGTGGAATAAAACTTATGTTTAGCACAATGAATGCTAATAGATATAATTTATATGGTAGAGCTCTATTTATACAAGAACAAGGAACACTTAAAAAGTGGTTTATTTATCATCCCACCAATAACCTGCACTTTATTCTAGGTGACACTCCTAATCCATCAGAATCTACTGTATATCGTTTTATAGAAACGACTGTTTTATTGAATGAAAAGATATATGTTTATAAAGCTGAAAATGCTTAATTACTTTAACAGTAAAATGATTATTAAAAAGGGCGGCAGAAAACCGTCCTTTTTAGTTTTATGAACTATGCGAACTTTGATGACTAATACTCTAAAAAGATGATAGACTTATTGTGGATCGTCATTTTTCTCCAGAAGACGAGGTGATTTGTACATGGCAATTATAGAAGAAGAAATAATCAATATTGGGCAAGAAGCTACAGATAATAACGAGTTGATTAGCTTGCTTCGTGCAATGAAGAAAGATGGTTTTGCACTTTTCATGCAACTAAAATATGGCCTGGTCGTTAAATACTAAACTTCAGCAAATGTGCTTAATTATCAGTGAACATAGAGATCAAGAAGATATTATTAAAGATATATTAGAAATAGTCGATTGTTGTAAAGAAGTTATCACGAATGCGGTACAATGTCTGTTCCTGATCAAAATGAATCTAGAAACAAAATCTTCGCGTGAAGCTAGAATAGCATTTAATTCTTCCAATATTACGTATCCACGTACCACATCGGTTATCATCCTTTGCTACACTTTAAATTAAAAGGAGATGATAATTTGGATACCCGACCTAAGATACTAAAGAACGTGGAACATACAAACTCATCTGAAAATACGACTAAAGAATACGAGAGCTTGGTACAGCAAGAAGACGAGCACATAGAAAGACTTAAAACATGCACAAAGCTCATTTGGGATGCGCTAACTATTATTTCTCAAAAGGCAAGTGTACTGCACATGGAAACCGTCAAAGAAGCAGCAGACCATCTTCATATCATGGAACTGGATTTACGAAGAGAACTGTTTAAGGTTCGTTTGAAAAAAAGTATTTTAGCGAACAAAATGAAGAAAACCCAAGCATAGCAGCGGAGGGGACGGAATCGTTCTATAAGAAGCGGAGCGTTCGCCTTTGAACCCGGATTTTAACCGCTAAAATATAATTAAAAAATCTGGGGACAACAGTGATCGGAAGAATGATCCGTCTACGTAGCGGCCTCATATGCACTTACTTGCTCAATCCACCCAGTAATCAAAACGCTCAAAAACCCGACATGACCCTTCATGGTCTGGTCGGGATTTCTCATTTCAATCCCTCCATTCCCGCGCATAAATCTTCACTCTCCCCGCAATCACCCTACGCCCAGATAGTTACACCCACTCCCAAGATCATGTATAGTAAAGTTATGGGAAATAAACATGAACCCGCATATGATCTTGATCGCTTAGACGTACAATATGAAACATGGCAAAACGAGGAGGAACGTGATGATACATCCAACACAGGTTCAGGATATGCTGCAAGCCGCGCTGGAGACGGGCGGGGATTTTGCAGAGGTGTTCGTCGAGGATCGTACGAATGGACAACTGGGCATGACCGGGGGCATCGTAGATACGGCGCTGTCGGGCCGGGATTTTGGGATTGGTATTCGGATCATGAAGGAACATTTTTCGGTGTATGCCTACACCAGCGATATGAGCGAACAGAGTCTGATCCGACTGGCCAAATCGGCTGCCAAGGCCATTCGTGGCGGTGGAGCGCCAGGTACACACACCATTACCCTTCATCCCCATGCGATCCCTAACCAACATCCGATTGCGATCATCCCTGACGGTTCACAGAAACGCGCCAAGATTGACATGATGAGGCGGGCGCATGAGGCGGCAAGCCAATATGATCCTTCCATCACGCAAACCTCTGTTGGGATTAGCAACTCGATCCAGAACGTCTTAATCGCCAATAGTAACGGGCTGCTGGTGGAGGATACCCGTACGTATACCCGCATGAGAATAAGCGCGATTGCGACTCATGGGGAGCATAGACAATCCGGGTTCCGTGGGCCGGGAGCGTATGCTGGGACTGAATTTCTGGAGAACCTGAATATCGAAGGAAATGCGAGACACGCCGCTCGGATTGCGTCCACAATGGTCAAAGCGGGATATGCGCCTAGTGGCAGACTGCCTGTCGTGATTGAGAATGGCTTCGGCGGCGTTCTTTTCCACGAGGCGTGTGGGCATGGGCTGGAATCTACGGCGGTGGCGCATGGAACTTCCGTGTTTGCCAATAAAATCGGGCAGCAGGTGGCTTCACCGCTCGTTACAGCTATAGATGATGGAACGATTCCGAATGCATGGGGTTCGCTCAATATCGATGACGAAGGGGCGCCAACACAGCGCAACGTACTGATCGAGAACGGTATTTTAAAAGGATATCTGATCGACCGCATGGGCTCGCGCCAGATGGGTGTACCTGCGACAGGATCGGGACGAAGACAGTCCTATAAATTCGCGCCTGCATCCCGTATGAACAATACGTTCATTGCGAATGGCGAGTCTACCCGTGAAGAGATCATTGCCAATACGGAGTACGGGATCTATGCCAAATCGCTGGGCGGTGGTTCGGTGAATACCTCGACGAGCGAGTTTAATTTTGCGGTTGAAGAGGCGTACATGATTCGCAACGGTAAAATTGCCGAGCCGGTCAAAGGCGCAACGTTGATCGGCAAAGGGATTGAAACCCTGCAAAATATTGATATGGTCGGCAACAATCTGGATCATGGTCAGGGGATGTGCGGCTCGGTTAGTGGAAGTCTTCCGGTGAACTGCGGACAACCGACGATTCGAGTATCCGAAATGACCGTCGGCGGACGAAAGGGGGAATAGCGATGAATATTCAGCAATTTCAGGAAGCGTTGTTCGCGAAAGGTCGGGAAATGGGCTACGCGGATATGGAAATCTACTATGTAAATGGAAGTTCTACCTCGGTGAAGGTACTGAAGGGAGAAATTGACCAATATACCATCGTTGAAAATGGCGGACTTTCCTTCCGTGGTGTCATTAACGGCAAAATGGGCTATGCCTCTACGGAGAAGCTGGAACCGGATGTGATCGACTTCTTATTGGAAGAAGCACTTAGCAACGCGGACATATTGGAGAGCGAGGAGCAGGATGAGCTGTTTGCAGGCTCTGAGAGCTACCCTGAGCAGCCTGCCTATGCCTCAACGCTTGCCGACACGGCTCCTGAGATTCTGATCGAAGCGGCGCTGGAAATGGAACGTACAGCGCTTGCCGCAGATCCACGGATCGTGATGGCTCGACATTGCTCGGTCAGCATTCGTGAGAATGAGGTCCTGATTGTGAATACCAAAGGACTGCACTGCCATCGTCGTAAAAGTCTGGCGACCGCTTATGTGTATGTGATTGCAGCAGACAACGACGAGACCGTTACCGGGGGCTGGCATGATTATTCCCTGCGGAGCGTGGAGGAAATCGATACTGCGGATGTGGCGCATAAAGCCGTAAAAGAGGCGGTTTCCAAGCTGGGTGCGCACACGATCCAATCGGATAACTATCCAGTCATTTTCCGTCATGATGCAGCAGCGCAATTGCTGGCTGCGTATACGTCGGTATTTTCTGCGGAGTCGGTGGATAAAGGCTTTTCACGCTTGGCTGGGAAACTGGGACAAAAGGTGGCAAGCGAACATATCACACTGATTGATGATCCGCTAATGGAGAATGTTCCGGCAGGCAGCACGTTTGACGCGGAAGGCAGTGCGACCCGCCGCAACGAGATCATCAAGGATGGAGAACTGCGGACGTATTTCCATAACCGCAAGACGGCCCGTAAGGCTGGGGTGGAGAGTACCTCTCATGCTTCCAAAGGCAGCTATAACGGTAAAATCGGGGTGTCGTATCATAATCTGTACGTGGCTCCAGGCGCGTCTTCGTTGGAAGACATGATTCGCAAGATGGATCGCGGGCTGATGATCGTTGAGCTGCAAGGGCTGCATGCAGGTACGAATACGGCGTCCGGTAATTTTTCGCTGGCTTGTCTGGGCTACTGGATTGAGCAGGGGCAAGTGGTCAGAGCGGTTAATCAAATTACCGTATCGGGCAACTTCTTTGACGTACTACAGCAGGTAGAGGAAGTGGGCAACGATTTGCGTTTTACAGGAAGCTGCACATCTCCTTCGCTCAAGCTGGCTGCACTCTCGATTTCAGGCTCCTAATGGCTGAAGCAGCCTGCTTTTTTTCAGACTTACGACCTGTTCCTGACGTTCTGATTGTCTAGCAATGATAGATGCCTGATGCATCGGGGTATGGTAAAGTAGGAGAAAGTCTTTAAAATATGAAAAAAAGGCTTGGTTACAGCACCGCGACAGGGTATTATAGACAATAATATATTCGAAAAAAGGTTCGAATTGAATTTTTATTGGGGGATGTATATGAGATATATAAGCACTAGAGGTCGAGTAGAAGCCAAGGGATTTATTGATACTGTGCTCATGGGGTTAGCTGACGATGGAGGTCTAATGGTACCGGAGCAGATTCCGACCGTGTCGGCAGCTACTTTGGAGCAATGGGCGACATTGAGCTACAGAGAGCTGCTGCTGGAAGTTTTTGCGCTGTATATCAATGATGAGATTCCTCGTGAAGATTTGGAGCAGCTGGTAGAGCGCAGTTATGCAAGCTTCCGCCATCCAGAAGTTACGCCAGTGAAGAAGATCAACGATTCCCTATCTATTTTGGAGCTGTTCCACGGGCCTACGTTCGCGTTCAAGGATGTGGCGCTACAATTCATGGGGGAATTTTATTCCTACGTGTCCAAAAAGCAGAATGAAATCATTCACATTTTGGGTGCAACCTCGGGCGATACCGGGGCAGCAGCGATTCAGGGCGTGCGCGGCAAGGAAGGAATTAAAATCTGTATTTTGCACCCACACCAAAAGGTGAGCAAGGTACAAGAGCTGCAAATGACGACGGTAGACGATGAGAATGTACTGAATCTGTCCGTAAAAGGGAACTTTGATGATTGTCAAAAGGTCATTAAGGACCTGTTTGCCGATCTGGATTTCAAAGCCAAACATCATTTGCGGGCGATTAACTCAATTAACTTTGTGCGCATTTTGGCGCAAACCGTATATTACTTCTATGCTTATTTCCGGGCACAGGAGTCTGCGGGTACGAAGAAGATCAATGTCAGCGTGCCATCCGGCAACTTTGGCAATATCTTTTCCGGCTTTCTTGCGAAGAAAATGGGTCTGCCCATCCATAAGCTGATCATTGCCACGAACGAAAATAATATTTTGGAGCGCTTCGTGAAGACTGGCGAATACCAACCGGGCGATTTCAAAAGCACATACAGTCCTTCCATGGACATTCAGGTGGCAAGCAATTTCGAAAGATACCTGTACTACTTCCTCGGGGAGGATGCGGCCAAGGTATCTGAATACATGGATAAGCTCAAAACCGAGGGACGGATTGTGATCGGTGCAGAGGATTTGAAGCGTGTCCAGCAGGATTTTGAAGCGCTGGGTGCTTCGAATGAGCAGTGTCTGGAGCTGATCAAAAAATACAAAGCCGAGTACGATTATTTGCTGGATCCGCATACAGCTTGCGGTATTGCCGCGTATGAGGCGTATAATAGCGCGGACGAAGTATGTGTGACCTTTGCGACAGCGCATCCAGCCAAATTTGATGAGGCCATTCGTCTGGTAGATATCAAGCAGGAGTTCCCGGCACAAATTGAACAATTGTTCTCGAAATCGCAGCATCAGCAGGTGGTAGAGCATGACGAAGCAGAAATTGTGCGTCAGCTTGAAGCCTTTTATGTGTAACAGAATGGGAAAAGAGGCTACGCCCTGTGCGCAGCCTCCTTTTTTATATCCATATTTTCCAGATATGATGTATGTATTAGTTTGAATTTGTTCACATTATAATGCCATATAGAGTAAGGTGTTGGGGCCTTAGAAATCGTGGAAAAAGCCCGTAAATCAAGGGATTTAGCTTCAGGAAACTAACAGGCAATGAGAGGTTCATAGAGTTATTTAATGAAGGATACAAAAATCTTTTATAGGCGAATTTGCTGTATTATTATAAAAAATCATGTATAGTTAACTAAATTTTATGAATACATAAGGTTCCACTCTCGAAGGTGCAGAATCAAGTCGTTCCGTCATTTAACAGAGGGGCTAATTATAAAAGGGGTGTATTAAGTAATGACCATGATCCGTCCAGAGCAGAGTCAACAAGCAGCAGCCGAATATGTGCAGTCCGTTTTTGAGAAGGTTATCGCGCGCAATCCTCATGAGAATGAATTCCATCAGGCCGTCAAGGAAATATTGGATTCACTAATTCCGGTATTGGCTAAGCATCCTAAGTATATGCAGCAGGGGCTTCTGGAACGGCTAGTGGAGCCGGAGCGAGTCATTACCTTCCGTGTACCTTGGGTGGATGATGCGGGGGTTGTACAGGTCAACCGTGGCTTCCGTGTGCAGTTTAACAGTGCGATAGGGCCTTATAAAGGTGGACTTCGCTTCCATCCGTCTGTCTATCTGGGAATCGTCAAGTTTTTGGGTTTTGAGCAGATTTTCAAAAATGCATTGACGGGTCTTCCCATTGGTGGTGGTAAAGGCGGCTCAGATTTTGATCCCAAAGGGAAATCAGATAACGAAGTGATGCGTTTTACACAAAGCTTCATGACGGAGTTGTATAAATATATTGGTCCGGATGCCGACGTTCCGGCAGGGGATATTGGCGTAGGTGGCCGCGAGATCGGTTACATGTTCGGACAATACAAACGGATTCGCGGAGGACATGAAGGCGGTGTCCTGACGGGCAAAGGGATTCATTACGGAGGCAGTCTCACACGTACGGAAGCGACCGGTTACGGTTGTGTGTATTTTGTAAACGAGATGCTGCAGGCTCAGGGATCGTCCTTTGAAGGAAAGCGCGTCGTCGTGTCGGGATCGGGGAATGTATCCATTTATGCGATTGAAAAAGCACAGCAGCTCGGTGCTACAGTCGTGGCATGTAGTGACTCGAATGGCTACATCTATGATCCAGACGGTATCGATCTGCAGCTGGTGAAGCAGCTGAAAGAAGTGAACCGTCTGCGGATTAGCGAGTATACGCAAGAGCGTCCAGGCGCAATCTATACAGAAGGCTGTTCGGGGATCTGGTCGATCCCATGCGACATCGCACTGCCATGCGCCACTCAGAATGAAATTGACGAGCAAGCAGCTCAGTTGCTGGTAAGCAATGGCGTAGAAGCTATAGGCGAAGGTGCCAATATGCCATCCTCGTTACAGGCCATTGAAGTGTTTTTGGACAATGGAGTTCTGTTTGGGCCAGCCAAGGCTGCCAATGCAGGCGGAGTAGCCGTGTCGGCGCTCGAAATGTCACAAAACAGCATGCGTCTGTCTTGGACCTTTGAGGAAGTGGATGCCAAGCTGCATGATATTATGAAAAATATCTATGCTAACAGCGTAAAGGCGGCTGAGGAATACGGTGTGCCGGGCAATCTGGTTGTCGGAGCCAATATCGCAGGATTTGTGCGTGTGGCTGACGCAATGCTGTCTCACGGGATTATTTAGCACAACGGAACATAATAAAGTTGAATTGAAGCTGAGCGGCTCTTGTGCGAGTCGCTCAGCTTTTATTTGCAAAGAGCACTTTATTTTTCTCAGGGACTTGATTTATTTTTAATGAGGATGTATATTACTTGATAGATCAATAATTGATAGATCAAAGGTCGGATCATGAAGCCCAGCGATATGCTTAAGGGAGGAGAGATTGATATCACCCAGACACCATCCGAGCCTGAGTATATTTTTGACATGCTGTTGTTGCTGAACAAGCAGATTAGCTCCAAGTTTGAGCGTTGTGCAGGAGTCAGCGCATCCAGATTGCAACTATTGTGCAAGTTGTATCAAGTGAAGGAAATCAGTCAAACTCTGCTGCAAAAAGAGGTTGGCATTGACGCTGCAGCCGTAACACGCCATTTGAAACAACTGGAAGCGACAGAAATGGTCACTCGACGCACAAAGCCAGAGGACAACAGGGTTACCTTGGTAAGCCTGACCGATTATGGGCGTGCACGCATTGTCATCTTTAAGCAGGAGCGTTCACAGTTTGTAGCTCAGATGCTACAGAGCTTCGACGAGACCCAGCGGCACCAGCTAGCTGATATGCTGCAAGTGATGAATAGTCATATATCCGATATGGACTGACAACATTTTTTTAACATTACTATACCCACAGAGGGATAAGGAGAGATTGGAATGAATAATACGAATACATCCAGTACTGTAAAAACGAATGATTTTAAAGAAATCGCCCTGGGACGCCGTTCGGTAAAAGTATACGATCCGTCCGTGAAGATCAGCCGTGAGGAAATGACTGAGATTTTGACAGAAGCTACACGCGCACCATCTTCCATTAACCTGCAACCTTGGCGTTTCCTCGTCATTGACAGCCCTGAAGGTAAAGCCACACTGGCACCATTGGCCCGTTTCAACCAACGTCAAGTGGAGACATCTTCGGCAGTGATCGCTGTGTTTGGAGATTTGAACAACTTTGATAATTTCGAACAAATTTTCGGAGAAGCTGTAGAACTGGGCTATATGCCAAAAGACATTAAAGAAATGCAACAGGAAAAAGTAGCAGCTCACTTTGCAGCGCTTGATCCCGTTGTGAACAAAGAAACGGTCCTGATCGACGGTGGTTTGGTATCCATGCAGCTTATGCTGGTGGCGCGCGCTCATGGATACGACACCAACGCTATCGGCGGTTATGAGAAGGATCAAATTGCTGAAGCCTTTGGTCTGGACAAAGATCGTTATGTCCCTGTTATGCTCATTTCCATGGGTAAAGGAATCAACGATGGTCATCCTTCCACACGTTTACCTATTGATCAAATTGCACAGTGGAAATAAGTTAAGTTATATCTATATGCAACATAAAAATATACGCAAAATAAAAACAGGCGGAGCAAAGGCACATCCCTTTGCTTCGCCTGTTTTTTTATTCGCCAGGATGCAATGCAGATCCGGGGCTTGATGACGTGTCGATCCTCTGGTTATTTTTGTACTATATTCGCTCCCGACGTCTGTGTTGGGTCAGCGGGGTCATTCTGAGTAGGATGGTAGCGCTTGGGCCATATAATCTGGTGCGAAGTATGACTAAGCTCCTCATAAAATAACGGTGCTTTCTTGAATAGGCGTATGACTAGATGGAAAAAGAACCATCCGTTCATCACCAACAGCACAAGGCTGATCATAACATTTATCCAAGGAGACAGATGAGATCCCAGTACAGATCCACCTAGTACGTAATTAAGTCCAAAATACAACCAATACAAGAGACTGTAGCGCTTAATGAGCTCCCACAGGGCAACTCTTTTTCCTCTCCCTATCAGATGAATGCGTACCAGCCACTTCCCCGGAGTTCGTCCATTTGTCAGGTAAGGAACCACCATAAAGTAAATTCCACTGGAAACCCAGAAAGCAGCAGATACATGCATGGACTCCATAATGCTGAGCAACCCTGCCCAAAGGATAGAATCCACGAAAAAGGCAACACCCCGTCGGGTATAGGACACCCGTTTGGTCGTAATGTCCAAATGCTTGTCCAGATGCTCCAAGCGAGGCAGGAAGCGTGAAAACCATTCGCCTAATAGAAAGCCTAGCATACCGCCCAATGTATTAGCCAGCAGATCGTCCACATCGAATACACGATACGCATGGTCAAAAAATCCATATAATCCTGTCAGCTGTGTCACCTCAAAGAAGAGGGACAGGGTGAAAGACAGAATCAGACACCATCCCCATCGTGCACGGAAATAATAACGTAAGAACATACCGAAAGGCATGGTCATCACAACGTTAAAAACGACTTGTAGAAAGGCACGCTCCTTCAGCAAATGAACATAGCTGGAGGGATGAGCGGGTGAGACGGATGTTTCTCTTATAATGTCTTGAACGAACTGCAAGGGCATTAACTGCAACGCTCCCCCGGTTAATGCAGCATTATGACGCGATGCCGGAAGCGGTAATATGACCAGAAAGAAGGCGTTCATCAAGTATAAAAGCATCAGGTAAAGCAGCCATGCTCTAGCCTTGTGAATATAGCCATGCCTGCGATATTGCACGATTAGGAAAGGCAGTGTGAACAATAACGCAGCAAAAGGAAACGCAAGAAAGGCATATGAAACAGGAAATAAGTACGATTGAATCATATGCTGCTTACGCCTGCTTTCTCCGGAACTTCACCAAAGACCAAATGACCAGAAATACCATGAAAGCCACGCACACGCTAATGCTGATGCGATTTTGCGGGTCAAGCAAGAATAGAACCGCGATTATCCATAGGCATCCCACTGTAATCGCCGTTACATAAGGGAATCCCCATATCTTGAAAGTAGGCTCCACTGGATAAGATTTGCGCAATTTCAATTGGGACAGACAAATGCAGCTCCAGACGAGCAGCACGACGAAGCCCGGCACAGCCATCAAAATACGGAAAAGCCCGTCCTGAGCGATATAAGCAACCATGGAACCGACAATCAGGATTACAGCACACAATTTGAGACTATTCACTGGAACCCCATTGGAAGACAGGCGGGCAAGTGACTTGGGGCCTTCTCCATTGACAGCCAGCGAATGGAGCATACGTGTAGCCCCATAAATTCCCGAATTGGCGGCAGACAGTACAGCAGTGATCAGAATAAAGTTCATGACATGAGCCGAGCCTTGAAGCCCTACAGAAGACAATACCTGTACAAACGGGCTGGTATTCGCATCCAGTTGGTTCCAGGGAATCAAGCCACAAATGATGAGAATTGGCAACGTATAGAACAAAACAACGCGAAGAATAAAGCTTTTAACCACTCTAGGCAGTACTTTTTCCGGATTTTCTGTTTCCGTCAACGTCAGTCCAATCAGCTCGGACCCTCCGTATGAAAAGGTTACGACCAGCAGCGCTGAAAAGATAGCCAACCAGCCATTGGGTAGAAATCCGCCGTGCTGCGCGTAGTTGCTTAGATAAGGTGGAGTTTCAGTGGGAATAATCCCGAACAGTATACAGCCACCTAAGGCGATGAAGATAATAATCATGGCAATCTTAATACCTGCAAGCCAAAATTCCAGTTCCCCAAATCCGCCGACACTCAGCATGTTGACGACAATAATGAAAGCCGCACTGACTAAACTGAGTACCCATAGAGGGACATCTGGCAACCAATATTGCAGGAAGCTACCCGCAGCAATGACCTCAATGATACAGACGGCCAGCCACATGAAGCAATACAACCAGCCGATAATAAAGGACAGTCGTTCTCCAAAAGCTTTGCGAATAAAATCCTTCATATTCATGTTGGGATAGACGGTAGCCATCTCGGCAATTGCGCCCATAACGACCAAGAGCAGGAGTCCTGCGAAGACATAGGATAAAATAACTCCTGGTCCCGCCAAGCTAATCGTTTCGGTGCTTCCTTTAAAAATACCCGTCCCGATGACTCCGCCCATAGCCATAAAGGTAATATGCCGTGGGAGCAGCTTTTTGTGCAAAGTGGGTTCATTTGATTTCAATATGAAATCCTCCTTCATATAGTGTATAGCTTCAGCATAGCCCAAACAGGGTTACTTCAATTAGACTTATACTACATGAAAATATCCAATTAGGAAATGAAAGAAATAGGATATGGTAGGGAGATTGAAATCGATAGAGGACAAACTGAAGATAACAGAGGCAGAATGCTGGCGCTGAGGATTGCTTTATCAGCGATCATTGTGCCTCTTATTGCTCTACTTGGTGATATTTAAGTGATCACGCAGGGGGCATGAGGGCGTTAATCTGGTGCAGTATTGGCGTTACGGCGGGAACTAGCTCCGCAATATTCCTTTAGCCCGTACTTGCTTGAGCCAACTAGGAAACTCATTCAGCAGACGGTCGTACAATTCTGCATCTGTCACGGAGTCAATGTCATCCAAGGCAAAGAAATCTGCATTATCTACTACGCGGCCGCGCATCTTATCCAACTTTCGAAGAATTCCGTAATCGGCTTTACCAAGACCTACAAATTGCCAGAAAATCGGAGTGCTTGAGCTTTTAATCAGCAGCTGTTCTATTTTTTTTTGTTCATAAATACCTCCATCACTAAAAAAGATAATGTAGGTCGGGATCATGTCGTTGGGATCTTCTTTTGTGTATTTAAGTATGATATCCTTCATGACTTCTGGCTCGTTATTGCCCCACCCCAGCTCACTATCTTCACTAGGCTCAGCATAATTCCTATGAATGTAATTCTCGAAATTCCTCTCTGTGACGCTTGGAGCACGTTTGGCTTTGTCCGCAAAAAACCATACATCCATTTCACCATCGTCATCCATACAGGCGGCTACAGCCAACACACGTTCGCAGGCTTTTTGCACAGTCCCACCCGTGTACAATTTGAACATAGAAATAGAAGCATCGAATACAACCGCTACACGTGCTTTTTCACGGTCTATTTTTTTCTTTTTCAGTGAAAATTGTACATTCTGCTTGTGCAGATTAATTCTTGCGTTAATGGGGGCAGTCTCTTTTCCGCCAGCTTTAGCACCTACCGCGCTTAAGATCGCCGATGTAGGGATGTTCATCTGAACGGTATCCACTGGCGATTCCGTTTCCTCCACGGTCACACCATGAGCTTCGGCAAGCGGCTTTAGTCCTCCGTTGAAACCACGCCCAACTGCGCGAAGCTTGAAGCCAGACGTATGACGATACACTTCTGCCAGCACAAGCGATGTCTCACTGGTGGCTTCGGTGATGCTGTAGGTGATATGGGATTGCTTGCCTTGAGCAGTAACTGAGCAGCCGACCACATCGGCAAAAGTACCTGGGCCGTCCAGTGTGGCCGCAAACACACATTTTTCCACCCCGGTTCGTTCCAGTTCCTGGAGCGCTACAGTAAACTCAGTGGTTCTGTCATTTGGACGCTGTAACCGTACATGGCCGTGCGGGTCAGCGGGTTGATTGTAAAAAACGAAATAGTCATCTGAGGAAACCTTTCCGTCTGCTCCTACCATAAAACAGCTAACATCCAGTTCGGCAGGTGCATGCTTCCATGTAATGGTGACCCGCACTGTATCTTCCTTACCGAATGGTGCATTAGCTCCTGTACTCAATGCAACGTTGGGACCGCTCATGCTGTCAAACCCCCTATGTATTTTAAATCTTGTATTATACAAATTGTACCATGGAAATGGTATATTCACTTTGTTTCGTGCAGGAATATTTGTCTCATGGTAGACGCAGTAAAAGATGATATATAATGAGGTTGGTTTGGATACAAAGTATGATATTTATGAAGCGGAGGCCTTGACAAGTGAAGCAGGACCGGAAAAAGCAGACAGGTTCCCACACCGGGACGAGTAAGGAGCATGAGGCTGACGAGCTGAACGAGCTGCTGTCCTTATGGCTCCACTCGTCGATCCGTGTCATGGATGTCCGGCATATTCGACTGGAGCCAGAAGAGTTGCTTCAACCGTATCGTCTTCCAGCGCAGGCTTTTGTATTTGTATTGCAGGGTAGCGTGCGTTTGGATGGTGATTGGAAGGATACGCCACATTCAGGGTACGTACTGCATGGCAGCAAAGGCTTTGTACTGAATATAAAGCCCTCACCATGCGGGATAGAATATATCCTTGTACTATATAAAGCGACTTCTCTATCAGGACATACGGTGTATAATCATCCTTCGATAGCTCATGGTTTTGTACCGCCTTATCCGGTTATTCTGTATCAAAAACTGCAACTACTGAAGTACGCATGGCAGGATCAAGAGGCGCTATCCAAGATTCAGGCTCAGGGTCGGTTCTATGATTTTGCATATGAATGTATGAGGCAATTGCAGGAACCGAAGGCTCGAACTTCTGCGCGGGATATCGTGACACAGGCCATTCGATTTATGCAGGATTGTTACGCGGAGTCCATTACGCTGGAACGTTTGGCCGGATTATTGGAATGTAGTCCGCGACACCTGACCCGGTTATTTAAAAAACAAACAGACTGTAGCCCGATTACGTACTTGATTCAACTGCGAATGGACAAGGCGAAGGAGCTTTTGCGGAAGACGGATGCCACTTTGCAGGATATTGCTGTCAGTGTGGGGTACCCGGATGTCTATTTCTTTAGCCGGGCATTCAAAAAATATACTGGCGTATCCCCGGTTCACTATCGGGACAGCCTATATTCACCTGCTTTTATGGGAGATACACGTCTAGATAATCCATTGAGCATGTCCGAATGTTCCATTGATTCGATAAGTGGCGCCCTGCATACTGGTATTGAGGATAATAATCATTATCAAAATTATGGTGAAGGGATTTTACGAATGAATAGAAACGCAAAGCATTCCATGGCATTTATTTTATTGCTTAGTTTTACCCTGCTGCTCAGCGCGTGCTCAGACACATCCAGTCCTACGGCAACCGATGGTGCTTCGCAAGGGAACAATAATACATCAGCGGAACCAACATCACAGGAAAGGGTGCTGAAGGATGCACTCGGGCATGAGGTGAAGATTCCGGCTCAGCCTCAACGTGTGATCGCTTCTTATCTGGAGGATCATCTGGTGGCGTTGGGTGTTAAACCGGTAGCCCAATGGTCGGTGGGTAAAAATTCAGTTCAAGCTTACCTGCAAAAAGAACTGAAGGATGTTCCTACCATCGCTTCAGATCTTCCGTTTGAGGCGGTTCTGAACTTCAAGCCTGATTTAATCATTATGGACAGTGCGAGCATGGTGGAAGGCGACAAATATAATCAATACTCTAAAATTGCTCCAACCTACGTGGTAGGCAGTAATATGAACAATGATTGGCGTCAAGAACTGCTGACCGTGGGTGAGGTGCTGAATAAGAGCAATGAAGCGAAGCAGGCATTGAGCAACTACGACAAAAAAGCAGCAGAGGCTAAAGCCAAGCTGAGTCAGACGGTGGGACAAAAAACTGCGGCGGCATTATGGGTAACGGATAAAAACGTGTATGTCGTAAACCAGAATCTATCCAGCGGTGATGTATTGTATAAGGATTTGGGATTCAAGATTCCACAAGTCGTACAGGAGATTTCCAAAACGGCTAAGGCGAACTGGAGTAATTTATCGCTGGAGAAGCTGGCCGAGCTGGATGCGGATTATGTCTTTATCGTGAACAGCAAAAACGTAAGTAAAGAAGATATTGTAAAAGATCCTGTATGGGCGGGAATTCCAGCCGTTAAAGAAGGCCATGTATACGATTTTGGCAAGGATTCCAGCTGGTTGTATACAGGTACAATTGCAAATAGTCAAATGATTGACGATGTTCTGAAAAATGTAACTAAGTAATGTAACTCAATAAACTAGATTATAATAAAACAGCGCTATTCTCACTTAACGGCAGAAGCCACAGTAGGAGAGCGCTGTTTTGTCTTTTTAATTCCGTATGAACTCTTGCCGTGCAACCCGGTTTTATAATAAAAGATGTCTGCATAGAGCAGACATCCAGATTGTCGAGAAACCCCGTCATTTTGAGACGTGGGTTTCTTTTTCACATCATAATGCTCTGGTCTCTGGAGAAGCAGGGGGGGTTACCCCTGTTTCTCCAGGCGATCTAGGTGGATCGCCATCTT
>NZ_JBSEDY010000031.1:0-24767 GCF_053570945.1 Paenibacillus sp. CMM36 | reverse complement strand
GCAAATTTGCAAGAGTGGCTGTAGGTACGCGATATATCGACTATAACGGGCGCTTCTGCATGTCGGCAGCGGCATCCGCTGGCAGTAAAGTGTTTGGCATTGATCGCGGACTGACCTGCAGGCTGGCTGATATTCCGTTGGCTCGTTGTATTGTGCTCGCAGGTACGAATATCGCTGAATGCCAGCCGACCTTAATGCCTTACTTTCACCAGGCGAAGGAAAACGGCGCCTTTGTCATCGTAATTGACCCGCGCGCGACACCAACGGCGGCCGCCGCTGATTTGCACCTGCAAATCAAGCCGGGTACGGATGCTGTGCTGGCCAATGCCATGCTAAAGGTCATCGTGGATGAGGGATTTGCGAATGAAGAGTTTATCCGCAAGCGGACCAACGGCTATGACCAGCTGTTGACTCATTTGAAGGGTGTGGATCTGAGAGAATCGGCTGCGTTGTGCGGAATTGAAGTAGAAATGATCCAGCAGGCAGCACGTGCCTTTGGCAGTGTGGAGACGGGCATCGTTTTTACGGCCAGGGGTGTTGAACAGCAGACAGATGGACATATGGCGGTGCGTGCATTTCTTAATCTGGTGCTGGCCACTGGCAAGATTGGAAGGGAAGGATGCGGTTATGGAGCTATCACAGGTCAGGGAAACGGGCAAGGGGGACGAGAGCACGGCCAAAAGGCTGACCAGCTTCCTGGTTACAGATCGATTGAGGATGAAGAAGATCGAGCCTATGTGGCGTCCGTATGGGGAGTGAAACCAAGCAGTTTGCCAGGAAAAGGGGTGTCCGCCTATGAAATGATGGAGCTTGTCCATCAGAAACAAATCCAAGCTTTGTTCGTGATGGGCTCTAATCCTATTGTATCTAACCCGAATGTCCGGCTGGTGGAGAAAGCCCTCAAAAAGCTGAATCTGCTGGTTGTGGCGGATATGTTTCTCACGGAAACCGCGCGAATGGCTGACGTTGTTTTGCCTGTGACATCTTATTTGGAGAATATGGGGACGATGACCAATCTGGAGGGCCGCGTTCTGCTACGGGAAGCGGCGAGGCCCGCACCAGGCGAGGCTAGAGATGACTGGAACATTTTGTGTCAGGTGGCTGCAAAGCTAAACAAGGGCGGCTATTTCTCGTACAGGGATGCCGAGCATATCTTTGAAGAACTGCGGCTCGCCAGCCGGGGCGGTCCTTCCGATTACTACGGGATCACATACGACAGGCTGCGTCGTGAAGAAGGAGTATATTGGCCATGCCCGTCTACGGACAGAGCCGGTATGGATACAATGTTTCGGGAAACCTTTGCCCATTCTGATCAAAAGGCTGTTTTTACGGTGGTTGAAAGCTGTGGAGCAGGAGAGGAGATATCAGAGGAGTACCCGCTTATTTTGACGAACGGCCGTGTACTGGCTCACTATTTGACCGGTGCACAAACGCGCAGAAGTCCGTCGCTGGCCGCGCGAGAGATTGAGAATTATGTGGAAATTCATCCGCGGACAGCGCGACGCTGGCACATCAGGGACGGGGAGTGGGTAGAAATAGCATCACAGCGCGGCAGCTTCACTGTCCGCAGCCGGATCAAACCACATATCCGCGAAGATACGCTCTTCGTGCCCATGCATTGGGGTGGGATACAAAATGTTAATCGGGCGACCCGCCCTGATCTTGATCCGTTCTGTCGGATGCCTGGCTTCAAAACGGCAGCTGTACGCATCCGTCCCCTTCATCTGGCTGCAGCCGCAACCAGTGCAGATAACGAGGAATGGTCGGAGTTCTAGAGCAGGACGGAGTAAGTGACTTTTTCTTTGCATAAAAGGCCAGCCCCCTTGTATGAGTGAGGGAGCTAGCCTTTTTGAGTTGGACAGTTTAGGGCTCGTAATCACTAGACTGCGTGACGCCAGTAATTATAAATGCAATCGGGTTTCAGATCTGTCTGCTCCCGTTTTTATTTCTGTTCTGAGCATGGCTTCCCGCCAGTGACAATACAAACCCCAGGCGTGCCCATTTTCTAGCAGCGGTTTGCAGGTATACAAACCTTCCTCTATGGAGTCAACTCGCCCTGCAACGAACAGCCGGACCGCACTGTTGAGTAACACTTGATTCGAAAAGGCTATAGAAGCTGTGCCTTGTAGCACTTCCTCCGTAATGCGCAGTTGTTCAGCGGGGGTCCAGTTATGCTCTGGTACCACCGAATCCAGTCCGTACATTTCCGGATCAATAACCTGTAATGATACTTCGCCGTTAGCAAGCAGGTAAGTCCGGGTCGGCCGATCGATGAACAGATCCTCCGATCCTTCGCTCCCTTGGACGATCAGAGCTCTGTGGTAATTCAGATTTTGTATGAGTTTCGCCGTCTTTTCGAACACAGTATTGTGGAAAACGCCGAATACAATATATGGGGAAGAACCGTAATCAACCAGTTTCTCGGCAGTATTCAGCACTGTGCGAAGCCCCAGTTCTTCGCGAATGGGCCGCATATCTCGCAGGGGCACACACCACTGTTCGGAGGCTACGAACAGTACACCAGTCAGCTTCGCGGCATGAACGGCGATTTCACGCGTCATGTTCCGGGGCGTTACTCCCATTTCCTGCAATAAAAGCGGGAGCGTAACACCCCATTTGGGAGGGAGGGGTGCACTACCATGCATCGTTACAGGAATTCCGCATGAGGCGAGTAGAAAGGCCGTTGCGAAGGTGGCAATAAATGAAGACTTCCTGCCATCATACGGACCGGCGAAATCAATACCTTTATGCATCGGGTAGCGATGGGTATATTTACGGCAGACGTTTACGAATGCTTCCAGCTCGCCAACACTCTCCATTTTAATGCGCTCCGCGGCAAAGAAAGCTCCGATTTGAGCAGGGGTTGCTGACTGGGTCATAATAAGTTCGGCAGCAGCTTCGGCTTCGGCGTAATTCAGATCCCGGGCGCCCCTTTTGCCACGACCCACTTCTTTTAATATTTCTATGATATTCATGTTCAGGCCCCTTTCAGATTTATGCTTTTAGCATTTGCTGTGCTTTGACGATGGAAATTGCCACATCAACGATACGTTTGCGTTCGTTCATTGCTTTTTTCCGCAGCACATCATATGCTTCCGCTTCCGGGATACCGTTTACTTCTCCAAGTATTCCTTTCGCCATATCAATCCATTTGCGTTCTTCCAACCGAGCGGTCAGTTGCTTGCGTTCACTTTGCCAGTGCTGGCGTTCAAAAAAGCGTTTGGCACTAAAATGAAGAGCCCAATTCAGCTCATGGGCTGCCATAGAAGGGGTTAGAATGCCATCAACAGTGACATCAGCTTCACAAGCCTCTGTCGATGATAACGCTGATTCTGCGCTGCACCACCAGAGCAACGGGACTGCTTTGGCTTGCTCCAGCCTGCCACCCCACATGCTGATCGTGCCGACAGGCATGTCTAGTACCGCCGCATCTGCATTAAGGATTAGCTGTTTGATTTCAGATTCATTGCGGCAGGGCAGAGTTAGGTATCCGTTGGATTCTAAAAGGTTTTCAGGTCCTGCCTGCCATGAGGAAACGGCGTGTGTCTGCTCAGATACATGGTCAGAATGTAAGTGAATTACCAACAAGGAACGCAAGCGGGCTCCTCCTCTCTGTAATATGAAGGGTAGTTAGCGATGGGGATGGTATTCATTGATAACAAATATGACATTGGATTTTATCCGTTTGCTTTATTTTTCCACCATCATCAAGTTAAAACGGACTTTTAAACCATTTTGGCGTGTTTTGGTCTGAAAATCAATCCTAATTTTGTAGGGGAGTGATATTTTATACGTCATAGACATGTTACATGGTGATAAAATATAATTTTTTATAAGTTAATGCGTAAGGAATGTTGACATATCATTTGAACCATTATATATTAGCTACAATACTTTTTAATTCCATACTCTGATGGATACAACGGCGTATTCGATGAAACGGCAATGGAGCCTGTTTTCTCATGTGGGGGATATTTTGAATCCCCATATGTGAAGCGGGCTTTTTATGTTTTGAGGATACAAATGGAAAGGGAGTGACCTGATGAACAATATCCAAAAGTTAGTGTTGATCGGCAACGGAATGGCGGGGATACGCACTCTCGAACATTTGCTGAAGCTTGCACCAGGTAGCTATGAGATTACGGTATTCGGGGCCGAGCCCCATCCAAACTATAACCGGATCATGCTGTCTTCCGTTCTGGCGGGAGGGGCTGGTTTGCAGGATATTGTCATCAACGACTGGAGTTGGTATGAAGACAACAATATTCGATTGTATACCAATGATCCTGTCACAGCTATCGACACGGAAAAGCAGCAGGTGACATCACGCTCCGGCGTATGCATCTCTTATGATTTGTTGTTGTTGGCAACGGGGTCTAAAGCCTTTATTCTGCCGCTTCCAGGGGCCGACAAGGATGGTGTTATCGGTTTCCGGGATATTCGTGACTGTGAAACGATGATGGAGACGGCGAAGACGCACAAAAAAGCAGCCGTCATCGGTGGCGGATTGCTTGGACTAGAGGCAGCCAGGGGGCTGCTTAACTTGGGGATGGACGTCACAGTTATCCATATTAACGGATATATTATGGATCGGCAGCTGGATGAGGCTGCTTCCCTTATGCTACGGCGCGAGCTGGAAGAGCAGGGAATGACATTTCTGGTCAACAAGCGGACGGCGGCTATAACAGGACGTCGCCGCGTGGAAGGGTTGAAATTTGCCGATGGCAGCGAGTTGGAAGCGGATCTGATCGTTATGGCGGTAGGCATCAAACCAGACATTGAACTGGCGGTGTCGGCGGGAATCCCTGTAAACCGCGGGATCATCGTAAATGATCACATGGAAACGAATATCCCCGGCATCTACGCCGTTGGAGAATGTGCAGAACACCGGGGAATCACTTACGGGCTGGTTGCTCCATTATATGAGCAAGGTGGTGTACTGGCTCAGCGACTCGCGGGAATGGAGACTCCCGGCTACAGTGGTTCAGTTACCTCGACAAGGTTGAAGGTATCGGGTGTCGACGTGTTTTCAGCAGGGGATTACAAGGATGAACCGGGAACACGTTCCCTGCGGTATCAGGATGATATTGGTAGCGTCTACAAAAAAATCGTAATCAAGGAAGAAAAACTGATCGGAGCCGTTCTGTTTGGGGATACGTCTGACGGAGCCATGCTGTTTTCGTTGATCAAAAGTGGCGAGTCGGTGGTTGGCCGAGAGAAAGAGTTATTACTTGGCTTCAATCCTGGTCAACCAGAAGCTAGTGGCTCCATGATGCTGGAGCAGATGCCTGATGACGAAATTGTATGTGGATGTAATGGTGTATCCAAGGGTGACATTGGAGAGGCGGTTGCGGCTGGCTGCCGGAGTGTCGGGGAGATTAAGGCATGCACAAAAGCATCGGCCTCATGTGGCGGCTGCAAGCCATTAGTGGAGGGACTCTTACAGCTATACGCAGGCGCAGAAGCCGGAGAAACGATGAAAGAGGGTATTTGTAGTTGTACGACGCTTGACCGGGAAGCGATCATTGATGGCATTCGGGAGATGGGATTAAAGAGTGTCAAAGAAGTGATGAATGTGCTGGGATGGAACGAACCGGAAGGTTGCACTAAATGTCGGCCGGCCCTCAATTATTATCTAGGTATGCTATGGCCACTGGATTATGAAGATGAGAAGGAATCCAGATTTACGAATGAACGGTACCATGCCAATATACAAAAAGATGGCACCTATTCTGTCGTGCCCCGCATTTATGGAGGAGTTACTTCACCTGCCGACCTGAAGAAAATTGCTGCTGTCGCGGAGAAATACAATGTGCCTCTGGTTAAATTTACGGGTGGTCAACGTCTTGACCTGCTTGGTGTGAAAAAAGAGGATTTGCCAGGGATCTGGGCCGAGTTGGATATGCCGTCTGGATATGCCTATGGAAAGACGCTGCGAACGGTTAAGACGTGTGTAGGTAATACCTTTTGCCGCTTTGGCACGCAGGATGCTATGGGGATGGGCATCCGGTTGGAAAAGGCATTTGAACGTCTGAATGCTCCATCCAAAGTCAAACTGGCTGTGTCCGGTTGCCCGCGTAACTGCGCTGAAGCGACGATCAAGGATTTGGGCGTCGTTGCTATTGACGGTGGCTGGGGGATCTACGTTGGAGGTAACGGGGGTATCAAGGTTCGGGCAGCTGAACTACTTTGTACCGTTAGAACCGAGGATGAAGTGATGGAATGGACCGGTGCCTATCTGCAGTATTATCGTGAGCAGGCCAATTGGAACGAACGCACAGCCCATTGGTTGGAACGGGTCGGAGTGGAATCCATCAAACAGGTACTTTCGGATGCAGAGACGAGGAAGCAACTGGTGACCAGAATTGAAGAGACATTAAGCACGACGACTGATCCGTGGCACGAAATTATTCACAACGAAGAGCTGCGCAAAAATTTTGTGCAGCTGCCGGAACTTAAGCCAGTAATGGAATAGGGGGCTGACAAAATGGAGACCAATACGACAACCAACAGAATCAGAATAGCTAATTTGAACGAAATTGACCGACGTGGAGCAAGGACAGTTCGCATTCATGATACAGAAATAGCTGTATTCCGTCTGAGCGATGGCAGCGTGCATGCACTTGAGAATCGTTGTCCGCACAAAGGGGGACGGTTATCCGAAGGAATGATATGTGGCTCAGCAATCCATTGTCCGCTCCATGACTGGAAAGTTGACCTTTCCACTGGCCGGGTGCAAGAGCCAGATACTGGATGTGTGACTGCTTACCCGACGGAGATTGACGGTGAGAGCGGGGCGGTTTATATCGTAATCTAAGAGTTCTATGCGTATTGTGCTGAGGTCCTGTTTTTTTTCTTCTATATAAATAGAAGGATTAAGGTGAAAAGCTTTGCTGAAGAAAAAATGACATTGTTAAATTACAACGATCTGAGTATACAGAAAAGTCGACCCTATCTTTCCGGGCGGCTTTTTTATCTTATAAGTATCATTTTGATTAAAAAACAGGATAACTGGATTTATCTCTAGACAAACAAAAAAGCCTTGAATATCAAGGCTTTTGACGAATAGGACGGATGGGGATCGAACCCATGACCCTTACCCTGTCAAGATAATGCTCTCCCGCTGAGCTACCGTCCTTCGGTTATTAGATAATATCATGTATTAACCATATATGTAAAGTGAAAAAATAGAAGTCAGCCTGTACTTCATGACCATTTATATATATAATTCGAATTTAGTGAGTTTACAAATTTGGAGTTAATGATAGGGGGAACAGGTGATGGCCGCAGAAATTATAAGTGTAACAACAGAGGAGCAGCTACAGGAGGCAATATCGATCCGTACCAAAGTGTTTGTCGATGAGCAAAAGGTTCCTCTCGATTTAGAAATTGACCATTATGACAAGCTGGGAGATACGGCCCATCATTTGCTAATTTGTGAACATGGTGAAATGGTGGCCACTGGTCGGTTGACATACTATGAGGAAGATACAGCTAAAATGCAACGTATTGCCGTTCTCAAGGAGCATCGTGCCGCAGGCTATGGACGTGTATTACTGCTAGCACTGGAGGAACGTGCACGTGAATTGGGGTTAAGATACTCGTTGCTAGATGCCCAATGTCAAGCCGAGAAGTTTTACGAAAAGCTTGGCTACGAGACGATCTCCGATGAACCTTTTGACGATGCGGGAATACCGCATGTTCGTATGCGCAAAAAGTTGTAGTCGGCAGCGCAAGGTGCATACAAATCTGTACAATGCGCATGCTAGTAAAAGTTCCTCCACTATACTATGGATAAGGAGCGATACAGCATGGCTAATACAGAACGGGAGCAAATTACAGCAGTACGTAAAAACGGGGATGGCGACCTTATGTCTTTTCAGACATCTACCGGTCGGATTTTAGATTATAGCCAGGCTTTGAATGAGATTGAGACAGGCTCAATTGCAGGCGTTAACGTTTTCAAGGCCAAGGATGGCAGCAAACGAATTCGGGGAGATGCCGACGGAGATCCTTCTAATAACCTGGATCAACTGCCATTGTTCTGACCTTAACTCGCAACACTAGCATTATATTTAAGAACAGCAAGCCGCCTGGCTTTCCTACAAAGGATAGCCAGGCGGCTTTTTGTTAATTGTTAAGCTGTATTTAGCATGCTACTCTGCACGTTCCAACTCTGCAAGTTGATATAATCGTTGCTGTTCCAGAAAGGACATGACGCCAGCTTTATCCCTGAATTGTTCCATATCATCACTATAGTGCATCAGACGAATCAACTCTTGAAGAGATGGCGCCAAGCTTAGCAGCTCGTCCAACGTCGTATGGACTTCTCCGGCACCTTGTAATTGAACCTCATGCAGAATACTCCGACATCCTCGTTCATGCACCAGATGATGAAGCAAATCAGGGTCAAAAACCATATCTGCACTATAAAAAAGTCGGTCATTTATGAATAAGGAATAACTGTTTTTACCAGGAATATGCCGTGTAGGGATCAGCTCCACCTGGATACCGGATACTAATGTAGTGGGCACACCAAGCGTTATTACGTTTACCTCGAATACATCTTCAAGCTTGTCAATCATACCCTGCTGTGACATCCCGCCCTTGAGTGTATGCTCCCATAAAGGGTGGATTAGGGGTTCGGCGATATAAAGTAGAGGCTTGCGACGATGGAGAATGTTCATTTGAAAACCGAATTCCTCCAAACCTCCGACATGATCTGCGTGAATATGTGTGATTAAAATGGCGTCAATATCAGGCAAAGGAACGCGCATTTGGTGTAATGCTAACGAAGCGGTTGTACCACAATCGATTAGCAGTTTGCCTTCTCCGCTGTCCAGCAGCGCGTTGTTGTTGTAATAATGTTTGGCAAAGGCACTGCCTGTGCCAAGCATTTGTATCGTTAGGCTCATAATGGATCTATCCTCCAGACTTTGTGTACTAGGACATTCTACAGTCGTATTTTACCACCTATGCTGCTGGAACTAAAGATTTGGCTCCTTCTGTAAAAACTTTGGACAATTTGTGAAACACAGCGCAACTTGTGCGGCTGAGCTAGGTATAAATGTACGACAGAAGGTTTTTAACAGATGACGATGGAGGGATTAGTAGTGATGAAATGGAGAAGAGTGATGGCCCTAATGATGGCCTTTTCAATAATGGGAGGGACCGCCATTTCGGCGGAATCCGCCAAGGACCAAGTGCAGTTGATTATTAATGGAGAGGTGTCAAAAGATGGTGCAGTTGTCATTGATGGGAAGACTTATGTGCCCATCCGTGATTTTAACGGACTTGTAAATTTTGATCCATCCGGTGGAAAAGTTGTTTTCGACCAGCCTAACGTGCATATGTTCCTGTTCAAGGGAGATACTGTGTTTGGTAACGTGAATAAAGGCAATAAAGTGAAATTTAATGTATTTAGTCAAATTGATACCTTGAAAACAGATATCTCCGGAGTGAAGGTAGCGATCACCGACCCTTCGGGCAACGTGAAGGATATTCAGTCTCAAGATATCAAAGGAGCGCAAAAGGATAACTTCTGGTTCCGTACGAACGACTTTACGTATGATTTCAAAACAGCAGGGAATTACCGGGTTGGTTTCTATATTAAAGAGAGCAAAGACGGCAGCTATACCTTGGTGTCCGAAAAAGTCATTACAGCGATAAATTAGGCATACCACAAATTGACCTGCACCCTTGATCATGTTACGATACGGGGGAAAATAAAACAATTTGAAGGTAGGTATTTCCATGAGTGATCACAAACATGAACACGGTGAAGCCTGCAACCACGATCATGACCACGAACATGAAGAAATGGTTCTTACGCTAACTGATGAAAATGGTAAAGATGTAGAAATGGTGCTGGTAGAGACCTTTGATGTAGAAGATCACGTTTATGCTCTTCTGCTTGAGCGAGGCAATCCCGAAGCGGATGGCATTATTCTTCGTATGGAAGAAGAAAACGAAGAAATGGTGCTTTACAATATTGAGGACGAAGATGAGTGGAAACGTGTAGAAGCTGCATATAGCGAGCTTGTTGCCCAATACGAATAGAATTGGAAATAGCAGCTGTTATAAGCTCTTCAAGAAAAAAAAGCCCCCAAATAGGGGCTTTTTTTGTTAACTATCAACATATTTTGTAAGCATGTGTTGTCCGATCAATATTATGAAATAGCGTCAGTCTCGACGATAACCTTCACCTGATGTACTGTTCGGTCCTCAGGTCCTTTAACAGGCAGGCCTACTTCTACATGATCAACAATATAATCAATATTGTCCTGCGAAATAACTTCTCCTGGCAGTAAGATCGGAATACCCGGTGGATACACATAAATGAATTCTGCAATAATGCGACCAGCAGATTCCTTGAAGGGCACGATTTCCGTATCTCCATAAAAAGCGTCTCTTGGAATGAGGGAGAGCTGAGGGATATCTGGTATCTTTACAACCAGCTCATGCTCCTGACCTGTGGAATAGTGCAGAGAAGCCAGCTCACGCAGAGCTTTCAACAAAATTTCAATTTCCTCTTTGGTATCCCCAGGGGTCACCAAACAAAGAATATTGTACATATCGCTAAGTTCAACCTCGATATTATAGTGATCTCTCAGCCAATTTTCCACATCGTATCCGGTAAGGCCCAAATGGCGGATATGAACCGTAATTTTGGTTGGATCATAATCGTAGGTAGCTTCCGTGCCGAGAATTTCACTACCAAAGCAATATAGCCCTTCAATCTTGTTAACCTCTGAGCGGCAATATTCAGCCAAATCAAGGGCGCGTTGTGCTATTTCATGACCGTTAAGGGCCAGATTACGTCGGGATGTGTCTAACGAAGCCAACAGAATATACGAAGTCGACGTTGTTGTCAGCATACTGAAAATCGTTTGTACACGCTGCGGATTAACGAATCCGTTTTTCGTATTTACATTCAGGATTGAGCTTTGAGTCAAGGAACCACCCAGCTTGTGAACGCTTGTAGCTGACATGTCTGCTCCCGCCTCCATGGCGGACATCGGTAGATCAGAGTGAAAATGAATCAGTACTCCATGAGCCTCATCGACCAGGACCGGCACATTATAGCTGTGAGCGAGATCTACAATTTCCTTCAAATCGGCGCACACACCGTAATATGTCGGGTTGATAACAAGGACGCCCTTGGCGTCAGGGTGGCGTTCCAATGCCCGGCGTACGGACTTGGTTGTAACCCCGTGGTGAATACCGAGATTCTCATCACTGACTGGAGAAATAAACACCGGCTTCGCACCAGCGAAGATAATGGCAGACATTATAGATTTGTGTATGTTTCGGGGTACAATAATTTTATCACCAGGCATGCAAATCGACATAATCATGGTGATGATGGCTCCGCTTGTCCCCTGTACACTGTAATACGTATAATCAGCTCCGAAGGCCTCTGCTGCAAGCTTTTGAGCTTCTTCGATGACGCCTGAAGGCTGATGCAGATCGTCCAATGGAGCGATGTTGATCATATCTATGGAAAAGGCATTATCCCCCATAAATTCGCGAAATTCCGAATCTGCTCCCACTCCCTTTTTATGACCTGGGATGTGAAATTGAACCGGGTTGCTCTGAGCATGCTTTTTCAAAGCAGTAAAAAGCGGGGTGTTGCTTTGATTCATTAGTGTTGTCACAACCTTTCGTGCAGGATTTCGACAATCCTGTGCAAGTGATAATAGAACAAAATTGAGTATAGCAGTTTAAAGTAGGAATGCAAGCGATTGAGGGCGCATTTATTTGCGAAAGAGTGGAGTAGGCGGAGAACCCGGTCTTTATAGCCAAAAAATGAAGGTGGAGGATGTGGATTAGATGAGACAAATAGGACGAAAAAAAGCTCCGCAGCGGTTGTGGGTTCCTTTCTTTACTAAATTATGGGTTTTGGTATTTCTGGTCGAATTTATGAAAGGATCACTTCTGGTATCCATCCTGCCGGTATATATGGGAGAAACGCTTGGTTTGTCGGCCGGGATTATTGGTTTGGCCTTTTCACTTCAGTATTTTGGAGACAACGCGTTTCGGGCACCGGCGGGCTGGATGGCTGAACGACTCGGCTACCGTGGAACGATGTCGACCGCGCTGTTGTTTACGCTTGTAGCGATTATTATGCTGAGCGTACTGACAGAGCCTGTGTGGCTCGTCGTCGCGTGTCTGCTGCTCGGTCTAGGTACTTCTCCGCTCTGGCCTTGTGTTATGACCGGAACGACTGAAATGTCCGGGCCTAATAACAGCAATGGCGCGGCGATGGGTACACTGGAAATTGCGTCTATGGGCGGAACGGGATTGGGCCCGCTCATTATGAACTTCGCCATATCCCACTATGGACATTCTTACGGCATGGTGTTCATGATGTTGATAGGATGCAGTATTGTGTTGTTGTTGGTTGCTCTGATGCTGCCAGGACCGAAAAGGTCTGCTGACAAAGATGACCTCAAACAGAGCGCTCTAGTGTCGTCTGATGGGTACATAAAGCAGAAGCGGGGGACTCTAAGGGGAATCCAAGAGACGATCGGCGTACTCAAAACAAAGCTTAACGTCAATCCGTTAATTTACCCGGCGCTGTTTTTGCAGTCTTTTGTTATCGGTTTGATCAGCCCAGTACTTACGCTATACGCTCGGACGGACCTTGGGATTTCACCGAACTTGTACAGCGTGCTCCTGATTGCAGGCGGTGGGGTGACTGTGCTGGCACTGATCCCTTGCGGCAAATTGGTCGACCGACTTGGAACGGAGTATTTTCTACATGTTGGCTTTTTGTTAGCCGGAATTACGCTGTTTTTCTTCTCAATCGTTCGATCTATTCCGCTGGTGTTTGTATCCGTAGCGCTTATTGGTTTGGGATATGCGCTCATTTTGCCTGCATGGAACACGTTTCTTGCCCGACTGATTCCGGAAAACGAGCGAGCAACGGTATGGGGCTTTTTTTTAACACTTCAAGGCTCCGGCATGGTTATAGGCCCGCTCGTTTCAGGAGTGCTATGGGACCGTGCTGGACACACAGCTCCATTTATCATCAGTGGGGTCGTGATGCTGCTCATGTTTGGCTGCCACTTGGCTCTGGCGCGGAATCCACGCAGGAAGACTGTGGAGGCCTGAACAGCGCCTTGAAAAGCAGCGAGGGCTACTCTTTTGAGAAAGACATTCGGTACAGCGGCAGCAAATGCTCAAAGGTGGAACGCACCGTCTGCAGCAATGCTGCTCCGTCACTGGCGAGAGGGTCATTACGATCAATACGGAGCCCACACATGACCTCGGCTTTTTTTACCTGTTGCAGCTTGTGGATGATCGTTTGAAACTCTTCAGTGTCCATGTGCTGCTGTTCTGTACCTTCTGGAGCCATATGATCCATGGACCAGTAAAAATGGCCCGGTATGTTAGAGCGCACATCGCTCAGGTTGGCTTCAAGCGCCTGGGCAAACGTTATTTTATTGGGACTTTCATAAATGACTGCGAATATGACGAAAATATGGGAAGCAAACATACCTACCTCGAAATGGGGCAACGCCTTATACCCGCGCTTATTTGCCGCCCAGGCTACCCATGTATCTATCGGGGGATTGACTTTGCGTCGTGCATGCTTGGCAACGTGAACATACATAGGCTCCCCACATAAGTCTGTTAGAAATGGAGCTAATTCCTCGCCAATCGCTTCCAGCTTGGGCCGAATCTGCTGAATCAGCACTTCCATACGAGGCTCCAACCCCGGTATTTCAAAAACATCGAAGTCCTTTGCAGTAAATCCACTAAATGTCATTCCTTTTCCTCCTGTAAATGGGTTAAGCCATGTCGTGTGGCGTAATATGTCCGATTATAGCATAATGTCAGCGGGCTTGACCGACTTTAGGCCAGGCTCGGTACAAGCATATAAGGCAAAAGTAGGATTGTGCGCTGTTACTCATAAAAATAGGTCAAATAACCAAGTACCCTTACATAAAATGAAGTATAAAATAGAGCAAGGGAAGATCAAGCGGGAAAGCCGCAGGCTTGCTGTAGCCGGACTTCTTGAATCGGACTTGAAAAAGGAGGGAATGCCGTGAACAAGGGCTGTGAGGTAGAATATTGCAATCTAGAGCTCCGGTTTAGCCGTCGGCATATCCATAATCTGATCAAGGATTTGATATCGGAAGGGTATTCGCTGTACTGGAGCGAGGATGAGTCGTATCTGGTTTTGTCGGTGAGAACCGGGCGCAAGCTGGTGAAGCTCCGTTTTCAACAATTGCGCACAGGACACTACAAGCTGGCTGGAGATTATGTAATTCGCGATGCCAAGCTGGCTGAGTGGCTGGAGAAGCTGATTGGAAGCACCCGGGGCCATGCCATTGTCAAAAGAGTCAAGGACCATCATATTTTAGTAGAAAATATTTTGTTTGGTGAGGTCATTCGTCTGGTCGAGGTTACAGGCTTTAAGCAGCGTGTTATTTATCAGAAGGGACCGGTGCTGTCAGCACAGGAAATGGAGGATATGTACGCTTCCAATGAAGGAGAAACCCGACTGCTGCTGCTTAAAATGGAAGTGGACGATGCATTGGAGAAGCTGTTCACAGCGATGACAGATGGAGATAAGGCTGAAATCGGGAATTGCCATGAGCGCCTGCAAACGCTATCCCACCAACTGCTGATGATGGAAGCGTAGTACATCTGAACACCTCATGTAAATGGGGTGTTTTCATCTGTGAATAGACAGGGGTTCACTTCTTACACCAAAAACGTTAAAATAGAAGTGCACGTATTCCGATTCACATAAAGTGTAATGCGGTAAAGCGGCGATATAGAAGACAAAATATGTTGCAAAGGATGAGGAACCAGATGGCAAAACAGCAAATTGGTGTGATCGGCCTGGCGGTAATGGGTAAGAATTTAGCCCTTAATATTGAGAGCAGAGGCTTCACTGTCTCGGTTTTTAATCGTTCTCCAGAAAAAACGCACGATCTTATCAAAGAAGCAGAAGGTAAAAAACTGACGGGTACTTTCTCCATTGAAGAATTTGTGAACTCATTGGAATCGCCCCGTAAAATCCTGATCATGGTTCAAGCTGGTAAAGCTACAGATGCCACGATTGAACAGCTTGTGCCTCATCTGGACAAGGGCGACATTATTATAGACGGAGGCAATGCCTACTTCCCTGATACACAGCGCCGCAGCAAGGAGCTGGAGGAAAAAGGACTTCGCTTTATTGGTACAGGCGTGTCCGGTGGTGAAGAAGGTGCCTTGAATGGTCCTGCGATCATGCCGGGTGGACAAGAAAGTGCCTATAAACTGGTAGAGCCGATTCTAACGGCAATCTCTGCTAAAGTGGAAGGCGACCCATGCTGTACATATATCGGTCCCGACGGTGCTGGTCACTATGTAAAAATGGTGCATAACGGTATCGAATACGGTGACATGCAATTGATCGGTGAAGCGTATCACCTGTTAAAATCAGTCCTAAACGTGAATGCAGAAGAGCTGCATGAAATCTTCACGGAATGGAATAAAGGGGAACTGGACAGCTACCTGATCGAAATTACAGCTGACATCTTCTCCCAGTACGATGCTGAAACAGGCAAGCCAATGGTAGATGTTATCTTGGATGCTGCAGGTCAAAAAGGTACAGGTAAATGGACAAGCCAAAGCGCTTTGGATCTGGGTGTGCCATTGTCCATGATTACTGAATCTGTATTTTCCCGCTTCTTGTCTGCTATGAAAGACGAGCGCATTGCGGCAAGCAAAGTGCTGAGCGGTCCTAATGCTGAGTCCTTCAGTGGCGACAAGAAAGAATTTATCGAAAGCGTACGTAAAGCACTGTTTGCAAGTAAAATTGTGTCCTATGCTCAAGGTTTTGCTCAAATGCGTGCAGCTTCCGATGAATATGATTGGGATTTGAAATACGGAAAAATTGCTATGATCTTCCGCGGCGGTTGCATTATCCGCTCGCAATTCCTGCAAAATATCAAGGATGCATATGACCGCGATCCTGCCTTGAAAAACCTGTTGCTGGATTCTTACTTCAAAAATGTAGTTGAAACGTATCAAGATGCATGGCGTCAAGTGATTTCCGTGGCTGTATCCCAAGGTATTCCAGTGCCTGGTTTCTCCAGCGCGCTTGCATACTATGACAGCTACCGCACTGAGCGTTTGCCAGCAAATCTGTTGCAAGCACAACGTGACTACTTTGGTGCCCATACGTTCAAACGTGTGGACAAAGAAGGCGTATTCCATCATCAATGGTTCTAATGAACGAACGGATATGTATGAATAGCATTATGTAATACAACGGAAGCTTTTTTGCCCTATGGGTAGAAGAAGCTTCCGTTTTTTAATTTATAATTATGGATACGATTATGATGGCAGTAGAGGATTGTGTAATCTTTTGGCGCTATGTTATGATAGGGACAAAATATTTTAATGCATTACCGCGTCTAAGCTTTGAGTTAAAACAAAAAAGACGGGAAGGTTCCCGTCTCTTTTGTGAAGTAGGTATTCTATTGCTCCTGTGACCATTGCAGCATGCCGCCAGTCATGTTAGTACAGCCTTCATAACCTAGCTGCTGTAGATATTCGCAGGCTCGTTCACTGCGATAACCGCTCCGGCAAATAAAGATAATTTCACCGGTGCGTTCAATTTCTTCAAGACGACCCGGAAGCTGTCCGAGCGGAATGTGCTTGGCACCTTCAATCATGCCTTCCGCTACTTCTTCCGCTTCGCGGACGTCAATTAGTTGCAATTGCTCTCCTGCTTGCAGACGTGCGCGCAACTCAGAAGGTTCAATCAGGGCGATTTGCGTCATGGCCGGACCTCTTTTCTGATATATAATGGGTGCTACGTATGTTTTTGACGTGTGCAAAATGTCACACACACTCTATGTATGATAGCTAAGCTATCTCTAGGCTGTCAATCGGCTTAATCCTGAAGGCAGGTATAGATTAAATAACCGACGGGATTCACTCGGGTGACCTAGATTAATATTTCTTATTTTTTTGGGTGGAGAAATGAGCTACAACTTGTATAATTAACGTATAATAGGATGGTTGAACCGAAAAGGAGCATGTACATTATGGATGTTATCGTTAGACCTACCCCTTCCTTGCAAGGAGAGATTGGGGCCCTGTCCTCTAAAAACTACACTACTCGTTATCTGCTCACTGCGGCACTTGCTGAGGGACAAAGTACCATTTATTATCCTGCCCATAGTGAAGACAGTGATGCTATGCGTCGTTGTATCGCCGATCTGGGTGCAGTACTGGAAGAGGATGATGAAAAAATAGTTATTACAGGTTTTGGTAGCCATCCTCAAGCTGTGAAGGAATTGAATGTGGGAAATGCAGGAGCGGTGCTCCGTTTTTTGATGGGTATTGCATCTCTATGTCCGGATGTTACATTTGTTAATACATATCCCGACTCATTGGGCAAAAGACCACATGATGATCTAATCGATGCACTGGGGCAATTGGGTGTGAAAGTAGACCATCGTGAAGGTAAGTTGCCAATTCGTATTCAGGGTGGTCAGGCGAAAGGCGGTAAAATTCAGGTGTCCGGCTCGGTTAGCTCACAATATTTGAGCGCCCTGCTATTCCTTACGCCTTTACTGGAGGAAGACAGTGAAATCGAAGTGCTGCATGATTTGAAATCCAAGGTGGTCATTGGGCAGACTCTGGAGGTATTGCAAGAGGCTGGTATTATCATTCATGCAAGCGATGATTACATGTTTTTCCGTGTCCCGGGACGGCAATCCTATCAGCCACGTACGTATACGGTACAGGGAGACTATCCAGGGAGTGCAGCGGTGCTGGCGGCTGCTGCAGTAACGAATTCCGATGTTACCATCCATCGTCTTAAGGAGCAGAGCAAACAGGGAGAACGCGCTATCGTAGATGTGCTGCGCATGATGGAAGTACCACTGACACATGAGAACGATACCGTCGTTGTGAAGGGCAATGGTCGATTGAAAGCTGTCGAATTTGACGGTGATGCTGCAACAGACGCTGTGCTCGCAATGGTGGCTGCGGCTGTATTTGCTGAAGGCACGTCCCGTTTTTATAACGTGGAAAATTTACGATATAAGGAATGTGACCGCATTACCGATTATTTGAATGAGCTGACCAAGGCTGGAGCTCAGGTAGAAGAACGCCAAGCGGAAATTATCGTACATGGCAGACCGGAGGGTGTCGAAGGTGGCGTGGAAATTAATGCGCATTTTGATCACCGTGTTATTATGGCCTTGACGATTGTTGGTTTGCGCGCACAGAAGCCGTTAGTGATTAAGGACGCACATCATGTCGCCAAATCGTATCCGCAGTATTTTGACCATCTAACGACGCTTGGTGCTTCTGTAGAATGGGTAAAATAAAAACAAACGAAGATGCGAATAGGAGGGAACAGGATGGCTTTTGAAAATCCGTCGAGAGAAGAGATTAAAACCATTTTGGAACAAGTAGGCAATATAGCGGTTGTTGGTTTGTCTGATAAATCGGACCGTACCTCATACATGGTTTCTTATGCCATGCAGAAACGGGGATATCGGATTATTCCGGTTAATCCTGCGGCGGCAGGGCAAACGATTCTTGGGGAGACTTGCTATGCCAGTCTTGCTGAAGTACCTGAGCCTGTGGAGCTGGTCAATGTATTCCGCCGCAGTGAATACTGTGCAGAGGTTGCGCGTGAAGCAGCTGCTATTGGAGCTAAGGTTTTGTGGCTTCAACAGGGAATTATAAGCCAGGAAGCCGCTGACATTGCGCAGGAGCATGGAATGACGGTTATTATGGACCGTTGCATTAAGGTGGAGGACTCAGTGACCCAGGCTGTGCGTAAAGGATAAACATGGATCAGTAATCTGTGCTATACGCAGATGAATAAAAACCTTCTTCCCTTGCTTCACAGGGTTGAAGGTTTTTGGTGCGAAATGAGGAATATGGTACAGTATATTATCCTCTCAGGAATTCATATAATGTATGTATGCCTTGTTGATGAAATGGATCTAAACGGATTCATAGTGTTATCTTGTGATGATAAAGCTTTGGACCTGTAGTAGCGTAAATAAATATTTTGGCAGATGGAATCATTGCTTTGACAAAAGTATTTATTCGGCTTACCATCAGGGATAGAAAGGAGAGGAATGCCATGAATTGGCTCGGATCCTTACAACAGCTCGGTCGTGCTGTCATGCTCCCGACGATGGTGCTACCAGCCGCTGCAATATTGCTAAGTCTCGGCAGCCTTCCTTGGTCGACATGGGGATTCCCCATGGTGTCTGATATGGCAAATGCGGCGGGACACGGGATTTTTTATTTTTTGCCATATTTATTTGCGGTTGGTGTTGCCCTGGGTATGTCGAATCAGGCAGGTCAGGCGGGACTGGCAGCATTGGCTGGTATGGCTATATACGATCAGGTCACATTGAGATTTGGAAACGGACTCATTCAACCGGCGACGCTCATTGGTATCATTTTGGGGGTCATTTCAGGGGTGGCCTATAATCGCTTCAAAAGCATCAAATTGCCCGAGGTGCTTCAATTTTTTGGAGGTACCCGATTTGTTCTGCTGCTTATTGGTCTCTTCTCGGCTGTGTTTGCAGGACTCATGCTAATTATTGCCCCACTCATACAGAGAGGGCTGCAATTTATAGTAGGTTTGGAATCGAGCTTGGGCGGCTTTGGACTGTTTATCTACGGTATTCTATACCGACTACTGGCGGCCTTTGGTCTTCACCATCTGCTTAATAATATTTTTTGGTTTCAACTGGGTACATATAAAACACCGTCTGGTAACGTTGTGCAGGGAGATTTACCCCGGTTTTTTGCTGGCGATCCGACAGCGGGCTATTTCATGTCCGGGTTGTTCCCCATTATGATGTTTGCGATCCCTGCCATTGCGCTGGCGATCATTCAGGAAGCGCGTGAAGATTTGAAGCCAAAGGTGCAAAAAACATTTTTGACTGCTGCGCTTGTTTGCTTTTTTACTGGAGTGTCGGAACAGATTGAGTTTGCCTTTTTGTTTGCTGCTCCTTATTTGTTCCTCGTGCATGCAGTTATGTCTGGGCTGGCCATGTGGCTTACCTTTGA
Organism: Paenibacillus sp. CMM36; assembly: GCF_053570945.1. Lineage (NCBI taxonomy): Bacteria > Bacillati > Bacillota > Bacilli > Caryophanales > Paenibacillaceae > Paenibacillus > Paenibacillus sp. CMM36. The sequence goes on along the minus strand of NZ_JBSEDY010000031.1, from coordinate 4,709 downwards.
GCTGGATATTCATCACGGATTTTCCTATTCGGCGGGTTTTATAGATTATGTCCTTAATTTTCATCTCTCACATAACGCCTGGTTGTTAATTCCAGTGGGAGTCGCGTACGGGCTTGTGTATTATGTACTGTTTCGATGGGCTATCCGGCGGTTCCGTATTCCAACTCCTGGACGCGAGGAAGGTTCGGTTCTGGAGGATTGGGCCGGCAATATTCCTTATAGTGCTCCGCTTATTTTGGAAGCACTTGGCGGGAAGGAAAATATTGTGCAAGTAGAGGCCTGCATCACACGTTTGCGGCTGACCGTCCACAATGACAGGCTGATTGATACCGGAGCGATGAAGGCTTTGGGATCGGCTGGGCTTATCAATCTGGGTGGGGGTAATTTGCAGGTTGTATTCGGAACGTATTCAGAACTGATTCGTGAGGAAATCGCGAAGCTGATGGAGCGTGATCTCCCTCAAATTTTGTTCAACGCTCCTGTACATGGAAAAATGCTACCGATTCATGAAGTGCCTGACAAAATTTTTGCGACGAAGCTGGTTGGGGACGGTGTTGCTTTTGTTCCTGAACGCGGTGAACTTGTTTCTCCGGTGTATGGTACTGTGATGCATTTGTATCCGACCATGCACGCTTTAGGCATCTCCACACGAGAAGGACTTGAAGTTCTACTTCACATCGGGATTGATACTTCACAGCTAAAAGGGAATTTTACTGCTATGGTAGAAGCAGGCGATACGGTGGAACCGGGGCAATTGCTGATCAAATTTGATTTGCAGGCGCTACGAGAGCAAGCTCCATCGCTGGTGACTCCTATGGTCATCACGAATCCGGATCGCGTCAAGTCGTGGAGCTTTGCTCCGTTTAAAACAGTAAAAAAAGGTCAGGCCTCGGTAATGTCCGTTGTGCTGCATGACAGGAATGTTGGAGGGGTAGAAACATGATAGAAGGCATCGGCGCCGCAGCAGGTGTGGCAATCGGGAAGGCATTTGTCCTGCCGAGCTGGGAGTGGGATTTACCTGATCAAAAAATGGATGCGGTAGATCTTGCAAAGGAATTTGAACGTTTGTATGAAGGGATACGCACATCCAAAAGTGAAATCCAGTTTATTAAGGATGAGTTTCGAGAGATGGTGGGGCCAGAAGAATCCAGCATCTTTGATGCTCATCTTGCGATATTGGAAGATCCGGAATTCATGAATGAAATTCGTGGAATTATTGAGCGTCAGTACAAGGCGGCCGAGGTGGCCGTGAAGGAAGCCATTGATCATTTTGTGACAATGTTTGATTTACTGGACGATGAATATATGAAGGAGCGGGCAATCGATATCAAAGATGTGGGGAACCGGCTGCTCAAGCATTTGCTGGGTGCACCGGAGGTGACTCTTCCCAAGGACACACAGCCCTATATTCTGGTAGCCAAGGAGCTCTCACCCTCCCAGTCGGCACACTTGAATCCTAGCTATGTTTTAGGGATTGTAACTATGAATGGTGGTAAAACTTCGCATTCTGCGATCATGGCCCGTGCACTTGGGATTCCACTCGTTTCAGGACTGGAGAGCAATCTGAATTTGCCCGTTCAAACGGGAGACATAATGGTTGTGGACGGAGACCTGGGCAAAGTTTATGTGAATCCGGAAAAAACGGTAACTGATCATTATAAAATTTTGCGCGACGAGCAACGACGTAGAAAAGAGCAGCTTCAGGTACTTGCTTCTGTAGATGCCGTGACTAAGGATGGAACCACCCTGAGGCTGGCGGCCAATATTAGTTCGATTAAAGAGCTGGAGGCAGCTTTGAAGCATGGCGCTCAAGGTGTAGGACTGTTCCGCACGGAATTTTTATACATGGATCGCAAATCTGCTCCAGATGAAGAGGAACAGTATGAAGTATATCGGCTGATAGCAGAAAAGGCAGGAAACCACTCTGTGGTCATCCGTACCTTGGATATCGGTGGAGATAAGCCGTTGGACTATCTTCAACTACCAGAGGAAGAAAATCCTTTTCTGGGTTACCGTGCTATACGGATCAGTCTGGATTGGAAAGAATTGTTTAAAACCCAGTTGACTGCAATTTTGCGAGCCAGTGCAATGGGAAATATCAAGGTAATGTATCCGATGATCTCATCTGTAGAGGAGGTCCGCCAGGCAGATGCTCTTTTGAAGGAGGCTATGGCGGATTTGGATGCAAGAGGGCTTGCCTATAATCCGAACATTCAGCGAGGAATTATGATTGAGGTACCGGCTGCAGCGATGATCGCTGATTTATTGGCAGCTGAAACCAATTTTTTTAGTATCGGAACGAATGATCTGGTTCAATATGTGCTGGCTGTAGACCGTATGAATGAGCAGATTGCACATATGTACCATCCATACCATCCAGCTGTACTTCGAATGCTGCGCATGACTGCACAAGCGGCACATCAAGCAGGAATTGATGTGAGTGTATGTGGTGAGATGGCTGGAGATGAACGGTCCGTTCCGCTTTGGCTGGAACTGGGGATTCATCAACTCAGCATGTCTCCCCAATCTTTATTGCGGGTCAAGCATCGTGTGCTGAATACGACTGCATCTGAGGCAACGACGGTCGCTCAGGTTTGCTTTGGCATGTCCACTGGTGCAGCGATTGAAGACAAGCTGACTGCAGCTAATGTCAGCTGCACTCCGGCCGGGCCTGGACGGCAGTAATATGTAATGTCCGCAAAGCTTCGCAATTAGCATACACTTTTGGGGGGAGCCAAAAACTCCATACTGTTAGACTTGTCGTGACAAACCTTAATGGCGTAGCATGGTTTGGACGAAAAAGAACCTTCAAAACCACCTCATTCATGGTTTTGAAGGTTCTTTTTTCATCTTGTTGACAGTCTGTTGTGATTACGGTTTAGGTGTTATCTGCTAACAAATCGCAGAACGCTTTTCCGTAAGGTGGAAGATCGGGCGGCCGACGAGCAGAAACAATATGCCCATCCGTCACAACAGCTTCATCCTTCCAGGTAGCTCCTGCATTTTCCATATCATCACGAATACCTGGTGTGGAAGTTACCGTAACACCATCCAAAATTTTAGCAGAAATCAGTACCCAGCCTGCATGACAGATTTGTCCAATCGGCTTATGAGCAGCATGAAACTCCTGTACGAGTTGAATGACCTTGGGATAACGGCGCAGTTTATCAGGTGCCCAACCGCCAGGGACAAGAATCCCGTCATAATCACTGCTATTCAGTTCCTCAAAGGCATATTCCGCTTCAGCAGGTACGCCATATTTTCCAATATATTTTTTACCCTTTTCCGCACCGGCTAAATGCACTTCTGCACCTTCTTCACGAACACGGTAAATTGGATACCACAGCTCCAGATCCTCGAATTCCTCATCCACTAGGGCGATAACCTTTTTTCCGGCAAGTCTTGACATCCAACCATCCTTTCGTGCGTCACATGATGACACCTCTGTTTTGTAATCTGTACTTTTACATCTTAAGAAAAAGAACGCCCGAAGTCCATTCCTTCGCAGATTCTTATGTTAGTAGTCTGCTCTTTGACGGCAATTGTCGTCATTTTCTGACCCGCCAAAGCTTTGGTAATTTGTTCATAGCTGCAACGTGTGGAAGGATTTGAAGTCCCAAAGTCGAAATAAAACAAGGTATGATAGATTTAATGGAGTTAACAAATATTTATTAGACTAGTAGATAGATATATTTGGATTCTGATGAGATCCTCGTATAGTTTGATCCTACGTAATGAGGTGGTTAAATGCAAAAGCAATGTCAATGTGGCAAACCGATGGGACTGGAACTGCGAAAGGTAATCTATGCGGACAAGGTTGAAATTTTGCACGTCCCTGTATTCTCATGCTCGTCATGCTTTTCCAGTGAGGTTTTGCAGCATGTGACGAAGGACATTAAGGCACTATTACAAAGTCTAGGGAGCAAACCTACGGCGCGGAGAATTTCTTTTGCTCGCAACAATGAACTGGCAGAAATCATTCGCAAGCTTGTACTGGAGGAAGCGGACAATCCCAATGTAGATTGGCAATCTGCTTTGGAGGAGCGGATGGAGCTTCGAATTAATCTCTTACTGGATCTTTATCGCTATGCGAGAAGTCTGGGAGACGAAGATTGGATGAATGATGTAGAGAAAAAATTGGTCCAATTATCCGGTTTTACCAGTGAATCGGTATTTACAAATACAAAAAACTAAAAAATATGAAAATTTTCATGGTCACCATTGGATTTTACATGTTCTTTTTGTTACGATGGGAATAGGCCATACGACAAGACACAGAAAGGAATGTATATCCAATGGCGACGATGACAAAAATGACTACTGTTCAACAATTAGATACGGCTCTGGAAGCGTCATCAGACAAGCCGTTGCTTCTCTTTAAACATAGCACACGTTGTCCGATAAGTGCAGGCGCATATCAGGAAGTGGAGTCCTATTTGCATGACGCTCCCAACGAAAATATTGAATACGGTATCATTTATGTAGTAGAAGATCGGCCGGTGTCCAATGAAACCGCGGACAGGCTTCAGGTGAAGCATGAATCCCCGCAGGCCATTTTAATCAAGGGCGGAGAAGCTGTTTGGCATACATCCCATTCGAATATTACAGCCCGTGCACTCCACGATCATCTCACATAGATAGAATGTGTGCTGTCGTTGCATAAAGTAGTATTTTGTCGTATCATGGTTCTAATTAGTTGATCTAGGATT
>NZ_JBSEDY010000030.1:0-28477 GCF_053570945.1 Paenibacillus sp. CMM36 | reverse complement strand
ATGAGATTTCCCAGTATGTAAGACCCCTTGAAGACGACGAGGTAGATAGGTTGGGGGTGGAAGTGCAGTAATGCATGGAGCTGACCAATACTAATCGGTCGAGGGCTTATCCTAAGATAAAACGCAAAAGAGTTTCGGATCCAGTTTTCAGGGTGTAACCTTGAACGTATGTAGAAATACATACGAAATACGCATTGAAATTCATTCACACAGCTGTGATGAAGCGAATATCATACGAAAGAATTTACGATGTAAATTCATGTTTGGTGGCGATAGCGGAGGGGTTCCACACGTACCCATCCCGAACACGACCGTTAAGCCCTCCAGCGCCGATGGTACTTGGACCGCAGGGTCCTGGGAGAGTAGGACGTCGCCAAGCACGATAAAAGAGAGCACAGCCTTAATGGGCTGTGCTCTCTTTTATCTTTTCGGAATTAGATATTTAAACAGTTTAAAAATAGGATATGGAAACTAAGAAGGAATAACATAGAAGTAACCTAGTCTTGACGAAGAGTAGGCTAGATAGGTGATGTAGTTCTTACATTGAAATAACAGAAACGGAACATGTATTAAAAATGCCTTGGTCATACCCTGCTGGATTAATGAACTCGTATCCCGTTTCTAAAGCTGCAGGGAATGTTCGCCATACAGACGCAAGTTTAATTGAAGAAATTCCTCTTAACTCAAAGTGAACTGTTAGCCTAAAGAGTGCTATTATATGTATGAGCATGGATATGTACTCCGTCCATATGAAATAAAAGTAAGTATAACGGAATGCTGGATTATTATGCTTGTTCCTGAAGACATGTCTCTGAAAGGTTTTAAGACATTTATTTTTGGGTGCTAACAAGGACAAAGTGAGAAATCAGCTTGCTAAAGCGACGATAAGTGAAGTACCTTGGAGCTTGTTCCGTTCGATGTTTGAGTACAAGGCGAACTGGTAAGGACGTGATCTGATTATTGCACCCAAAGCTAGTAACCAATTATGCTCATGTTGCGGTTACAAAAATGCAGACGTGAAGAATCTTGGCTTGCGTGAATGGACTTGTCCCAGCTGTAATGTACATCATGATCGGGACGTGAACGCTGCCAATAATCTGCTGAAACTCGCATTGTAATTGCATCTATTGGGTTAGAGACTAGCCTGTAAACTTGGAGCAGTAGCTCTATTGACCAAGAAGCACCCATCTTTTAGGTGGCGTGTAGTTCACTAAGTCATTAGATGAACAAATATAATTTTAAAGATAAACTTGAACAAATGAAATGCCGCATATAGTGTAAAGTAACCCGCTGTATTAAGGATTCAGTTTGGTTTCTAAGGATAAAAATCACTTTGCATGTTGCTATTTATGAGCAAATTTATTTGCTCCGACTACGCGGATGAGGCACTCGCGCGTACCCGCTTGGGGGCACTTACGGGTGAAAAATAGTTCCATTCCTATCCCGCAGGGAGATGATCTCTGCCGTTGCCACTATTATGTTAATAACGTGAATCGGCCTTGATTATTCAAGGCCGATTCTTGAGCTTAGGGAAATGTTATGTACTTATCTGTTCATGAACTCATAGATTTAGAAGAGCTTCCTTCAGAAGAGCAATTGACGCTGCAGACCATTGCACAATTTTATGAGGAGCACCTTTGTAACTTAATTTTTCATTATAAAATTCGTCATAAAAAGCGTGGCATCAGGTTGCATTTTAGAACTTTTGATCTTCTTCATTTACTTTGCATACATAAAATGGAAACTGGGTCTTCATATCGTGGAAAAAAAGGGTTTCCAAAATTAAGACAAGGAACACTGACTTTAGAAATGCTGAAAAAAGCCAACTTAGGCGGATATGAGAGAACCATTTATCGTATATGACATTTCCCATTTCTTCATAAATTACTACATCAACCTAGCTTTATTATTTTTAATCCTCAGTTAGCCCAAAGCATGATTGATGCTGAGTTTATGTTGTATAACATTTTTAGTGGCAGATACATTCATTTGGGTATAAAGAAAGAAGATAATTCGGACTTTTACGTTCCTGTTACTTTTTTGGAGCGTAAACCCCCTTATCAAGGAATGACTGTTGTTAAAATTGATGACATAGATATTGATTTTACCTGAACATTCAGATAACTTAGTGCAGACGAACAGTATGTGACCTACGAAGCGTACGAAATGATCCGGCAGTTGGGACTCCAGTGGCCTGCCACTCAGGCAGACGTTGCTCTCATTCGGGAGAACATTAAACACAATGATTGCTATGTGCTGGAAATTAACGGGGTCATTCAGGCTACTGTTAGCCATTCGAAAAATAAGCCCTTGATTTTATAATCGACTTGCCGTTTGTGATGTGGTTCGCTGTAGACCCCGCTGCACAGGCCAAGGGTACGGGAGAAAACGAATTGAGTAGAACACACGATTATTCGTGATCAGTTGGGTGCCCCTGCGGTGACACTGGCGACAGCGGAGAAGCATCCATATCTGCTATCCATGTACGAGCGTTGGGAATTCATTAAAAATTACAAACAATGCCTGATTTTTAGACAAAAGAGGGCATTGTTTGTGTATATAATATACTTATACATTATATCGACATACTTTAATTTACTTTTATATTTATATTGAAACAAAATCATTCATATATCGCATTTTTTCCTTATTAAAGGAATTTAAAAAAGATATTGACATTTTTCGAGTCCATATCTATTATATAAATAAAATATTTCTCATTTAATACTTAACATCGAAAAACATCCTGTATGACCTCAACAATTTCTCATTACATTCATCTATGATACTGAATTTTAGGTTCCAAGCCTGGAATTCCAGTATACCTCAAGTTTTTTTACACTTCCAAGTCTACTCACACATCTGACTTTTGATCTCAATCACACCACGAATGGAAACTCCATAACCAACTCATTTTTACATGTCGATTACTGTTTTTTGACAATCGGTTTTGTTGCTTTTTGCTACATCTATCTCTACAGCTATTGTCTTCATACATATGTACATTAACACCTGAATCGTAAAAACATTTTTGCTTTGCCACATCTTTGTGGGGAGGAAAGGGGTTTGATATGAATCGCATTGCTTTGGTTTTTCCTGGGCAAGGCTCTCAGTATGTAGGAATGGGGGCTACGTGGCATAGCGGCTTTGCAGAAGCGGATCGCTTGTTCGAAGAGGCTGCTGATATTTTGGGATATGATCTGAAAGCTTTATGCATGGCAGGTCCGATGACCCAGCTATCCAGAACATTCTATACTCAGCCCGCACTTCTCACGATCAGTGTCATTGCATTCCGGCGTTATATGCATGAAATCGGAATTATCCCTGAATTTTCAGCAGGTCATAGCCTGGGTGAATATTCAGCTCTGGTAAGTAGCGGTGTTCTATCCTTTAGCGACGCTTTACGACTGGTTCAAAAGCGAGGACGCATCATGGAAGAAGCCGCAGAGGCCGGTCTGGGCAGCATGATTGCCATTCGCGGAGCTGAGTTGAACGCCGTGGAAGAATTCTGTCGTCTGCACTCCCCAATCGATCAGCCTGCTGTTATTGCTTGTTACAATTCGCCTAATCAGTATGTCATCTCTGGTCATCATACATCGATAGCTATGGTAGCTGACAAGTTAGAACAGCGGGGGGCCCAAATTGCTCGCTTGCAGGTTAGTGGTCCTTTTCATAGTCCGCTTATGCAGCATGCTGCGGACAGGCTGACCATCGAGCTGCAAAAATACACTTTCCATGAAGCGCAGTGGCCCGTGATCTCCAATGTGACCGCTCTGCCATACCCCGATGTTGACAGCATCCGTCAAGGATTGATTTTGCAAATGACTCACCCGGTTCGATGGATTCAGACCATGCAGTATATGGAGAATCATGGCGTAAAACAAGGCATCGAGTTAGGTCCACGAACGGTGCTGAAAAATTTGGCGAAGGAAATAAACACTACCATTGAATTTCTGTCCGTGGATAGAGACTTGGATCGCGTTGAACTGGAACGCCGCTTCTCAATCCGTGATTGGGTTGCTTGTTCCCTTTCACTGGCGGTATCTACCCCCAATGCCAATTGGAATGAAGATGATTATCGAAAGGGTGTTATTTTACCTGTTCGAAGACTGGAAGAATTACTTCGAAGCTCTGAATCAGGGAGCGGTTCACCTCCTGCTTTTGAGCAAAGACAGGAGATTTTGGAGTGTATTCGCCTGGTGTTGCAAACCAAACAGGTCTCCGAAGGAGAGCAGAAAGTAATGCTAGAGCAATTGAGGAGGGATCAGGATGGAACAGTTTCAAACTTTAATTGAAATCATTCAAGACCGTGCAAGCCGGGATGAGAACGGAATCACCTTTATTTCTGGTGATAAACAAGAGGAATACGTATCCTACTGTAAACTTCTGGAGCAAGCATCACAGGTACTTTATGAATTACAGGAAAAAGGGATACAAGCTGGCGATGAGCTGATCATGCAGATCGACGACAATCATACCTTTGTGAATGTATTTTGGGGTTGCCTACTCGGTGGAATCGTTCCTGTTCCTATAAGCATAGGGAATAATGATGAGCATAAAAAGAAGTTGTTTAAAATCTGGAATACACTTTCCCGCCCTAATATGATTGCAGATGACAAGGTATTGGAACAGTTAGAAAAATACTCGCACCAGCACGAACTGCTGGATTCCTTTGAGCCCGTTAAAAAAGCGACTTTTTCAAGCCATATATTCGATTATTCCAATCAGAGTAAAGGTGTTGCCCATATACCCAAACCGGAGGATTTAGCTTTTATCCAATTTTCCTCAGGTTCTACAGGTGATCCTAAAGGAGTCATGCTGACGCATGAAAATTTGGTTTACAATATTCGGGATATCGCAAATCAAACGGGCATGAGCTCCAAGGATGCTTATTTGGGCTGGATGCCGCTTACGCATGACCTGGGATTGATCGCATTTCATTTAACCTGTGTGATCGCTAATGCCAAGCAGTTGATTATGCCAACGGCACTTTTTATCAGACGCCCGTCTTTATGGCTAAAAAAAGTATCGGAGCATAAGGTGACTCAAATATGCTCTCCCAATTTTGGATATAAATTTTTTCTCGATCAGTATAAACCCGAAACAGCAGCTAACTGGGATTTGTCAAGTGTCCGTATGATCTTAAATGGAGCGGAGCCCGTATCTGTGGAGCTTTGTGATGTGTTTATGGATGCAATGAGTGTTCACGGTTTGAATAAAAATGCGATGTTTCCTGTCTACGGATTGGCAGAGGCGAGTGTGGGAGTTTCCTCTCCACCTCTGGACAAAAGCACCTTTATACCCATTCATTTGAACCGGCAGCAGTTACACGTGGGTGAACCCATAGAAGAAGTGGACAAGTCCGACAAGCGGTGTCTTACTTTTGTGGATTTGGGGTATCCGTTGGCCAGTACCTCTGTCCGCATTTGCGATGAAAAAAATCAGGTGCTTGAAGATGGGGTGATTGGACACACACAGATCCGCGGCAAAAATGTGACATCCGGATATTATAACAATCCAGAGGCTACCGCGAAGGTCAAAACAGAGGATGGCTGGCTTATTACCGGCGATTTAGGGTTTATGCGGAACGGTCGCCTGACTATTACTGGTAGAGCCAAGGATATCATTTTCGTGAACGGACAGAATGTCTACCCGCATGACATCGAGAGGATTGCCGAGGAACTGGATGGTGTGGATCTCGGAAAAGTAGCCGTGTGCGGTGTACATGATACGCAAACGAGGCAGGATCGTATTATTGCCTTTGTGATGCACACGAAAAAGATAGAGCATTTTGTACCGCTTGTCCAAAAGCTGAAAAGTCATCTAAATTACCGGGGAGGTTGGCATATTCAGGATGTGGTTCCGATCCGGCGTATTCCTAAAACAACCAGTGGAAAGGTTCAGCGCTTCAAATTAGCCCAGAGTTATGAGCAGGGCGAATTTGATGAAATATTGACAGCACTGGCCGAGGCTACTCGAGTCATGCAAGCAGCTGAGCGTGTAGTCTTACCTCAAGGAGAGATAGAACAGAAGCTGATTGGAATCTGCCAGGATATTTTAAATGTAAAGTCGATCGGGACGGACGACAGCTACTTTGATATCGGAGTGACTTCCTTGCAGCTCGTTCAAATTGTGGACCTGTTGGAGGATCAATTAGGGATTCATATTGAGGTGACGGACTTCTTTTCCTATCCGACCATCGCCAAGCTTGCTGCATATATCTCTAGTCAGGGCATGAGCAGCGACCCGGCTGCAACAGCACAGTCCGAGACCAAGGAGGAAGCAAATGTCCGGGATATCGCCATCATCGGCATGTCAGGCAAGTTTCCTCAAGCGGAAACATTAGAGCAGTTTTGGGCGAATGTGGCATCAGGGGCTGACAATATCGGCCCGTACAGCGATGAAAGAAGAAAAGATGCCGAAGATTTCATTTCCCGTTTGAATACGGAAGGACGGAATATGCAAATTGCAGAAGGCGGCTATCTGGATGAAGTAGACAAGTTCGATTACTCCTTCTTTAAGCTGACTCCACGGGAAGCCTCACTCATGGACCCGAATCAACGGTTATTTCTACAAACAGCCTGGAGCACGATTGAGGATGCGGGGTATGGGGGTAAGCAACTGGCAGGCCGAAAGGTCGGCGTGTATGTCGGCTTCTCCAAAACCAGCTTCGAATACGAGCGTTTGTTGTCTGAGGTGGAACCGGGAGCGCTGCCGAACTTTGCCATTGGTAATTTATCATCCATTATTTCCAGCAGGATTGCATATTTGCTCGATCTAAAAGGTCCGGCGCTAACAATTGATACAGCATGCTCTTCATCACTCGTAGCAGTGCATTTGGCCTGCAAGTCCATCCTTAGCGGAGACTGCGACATGGCCTTGGCAGGTGGAGTGAAGACGATTTTACTGCCGCTGAAAGCGGGCATTGGCATGGAATCCTCTGATGATCGAGCACGCGCCTTCGACGACCAGTCGGACGGAACGGGCTGGGGTGAAGGAGTTGGAGCCGTTTTACTGAAGCCGCTGCGCAAAGCGGAACAAGACGGTGACAACATTTTAGCCGTGATCAAGGGAAGTGCCATCAATCAGGACGGCAGCACGATTGGTATTTCCGCGCCGAATGCCCTCGCTCAGGCAGAAGTGATTTCGCAGGCGTGGCGTGATGCACGGATTGATCCTGAAACGATAAGTTATATCGAAGCACATGGCACCGGCACCAAGCTGGGTGATCCGGTTGAGATTGACGGCATTACCAAGGCTTTCCGCAAGCATACACAGCGTAAGCAGTTTGTGGCGATCAGCACGGTCAAAACGAATATCGGTCATTTATACGAAGCCGCTGGGATTGCAGGCTTGATCAAATCCGTATTGTCCATGAAGCACCAACAGATTGCACCGCTCGTTCATTTTCGCACACCAAACCAAAAGATCCATTTTGAGGAATCCCCGGTATATGCTAGTACGAAGCTTAGGGAATGGAAGACGGACGGTTTCCCCAGAAGAAGCGGACTGAGTTCCTTTGGATTCAGCGGGACAAACTGCCATGTGGTGCTGGAGGAATATATAGCGAAGACGGAATCAGACCAAGCCTCAACGGACAGCAACAATAGATCATCACCACTGCTGCTGACCCTGTCAGCGCGGAGTGAATCCGCTTTGCACGAGCTGGTCGGGCGATACGCAGAACGGTTCGGACGTGCGGAAGAACTCGTGATGCAGGATGTATGCTATACGGCTAACACAGGCAGAAGTCACCTGAATCACCGGATTGCTGTTACTGCCGCAGGGGCGGATGCGTTGAAGGCGAAGGTGCTTCAGTTACACGAACAAGGTAGAGTCGTCGAAGGTGTATACACCGGGAAAGCGGATAGCACAGGTGGCGCAGAGATGGTCACTGGAAGCTTGGACACGTTGCAATCACTGGAGCAACTGGCTGCCAAGTATGTGCAAGGAGCGCAGATCGATTGGAATGCCCTCTATGCAGGTAAGCACTATAAAAAGGTTTCTCTGCCTACGTATCCATTCGAACGGAAAAGATGCTGGATTAACGTACCCGAACAGGTTCGAACGGAACAGAAGGTACCAGTTCATGAAAACTCAAAAGCAAAGGAGTCTGGAATTATGGGGAACGAGTATTCAGCGCCAGCATCTACTACCGATCAGCACAAATCATCTATTCTTCAAAAGTTAGCGAAAATGATCGGTAACGTGTCCCAACTCAGTCTGGAGGAACTGGAGCCACAAACACATTTTCTGGAGCTTGGGCTGGATTCCATTAATTTGTCCCAGGTTCGCCACAGTATCAAGGATACCTTCGGACTGGACATTCCAATGAACGAATTTTTCGAATCGTTGACCACGCTGGAGCTGTTGGCCAGCTACGTAGCCGAGCGGGTCAGCATTTTCACTTCTGCTGAAACCCCGGTTCAATCTGTGGAAAATCGTCCAGAAACAACTCTGAATCAGGTTGATCACGCAGCTTTCCCGCTAACCCAACCGTCTCATGAATCCGCTGTTCCGGCTGCGGCATCCGTTTATGCCATAGACACGGCTGGACAAACACGGGCTCAAAGCTTTCCAATCGCTACAGCTCCTGCGGCTGTAGAGCGAATTTTGGAGCAACAGCTACATCTGATGTCACAGCAGCTCGATGTTCTCCGGCATCAGCCATCTGCATCCGTAATAGCTTCCGAGCCATTTAACCCGGAAACGGGCGTTTTGCTACCGGCAAGTAGTGAAAGTGCGCAGATCATCCGTACCGAATCCAAGCAGAAAGTCGCGGCTGCATTAGCACCAGCACCATCCGTAAAGGCTGTTTTCAAGCAGACAGGCAATGAAGTCAAGCCGTATACGCCTTATAAAAAGCTGGATGTTAAAGCACGTGAATTGCTTTCGCTCCGTCAGGAACAACACCTGCAAGAACTGATTGAACGCTACACGGCCCGTACGGGTAGCACCAAACAGTACACCCAGCAGTATCGCTCCGTATACGCCAATAACCGCAATGTGGCTGGTTTCCGGCCTGTTTTGAAGGAAATGGTGTATCAAATTGTATCCCAACGCGCCGATGGTTCAAAAATTTGGGATCTGGACGGCAATGAATATGTCGACTTGACGATGGGCTTTGGTGTGAATCTGTTCGGACACAATCCAGCCTTTATTCGTGAAGAAATTGAAGAAGAGCTGAAGAACGGCATGTGTGTCGGCCCCATGTCCAACATGGCCGGACAGGTCGCCGAGCGAATATGCAAGATGACCGGCGTGGAACGGATTGCCCTGTATAATTCCGGCACGGAAGCCGTCATGGTCGCGCTCCGTTTGGCACGTGCTGCCACTGGACGAGCTAAAGTCGTCATTTTTGCTGGCTCGTATCACGGTACATTCGACGGGGTGCTGGCACTGGGGAGCGCGGGTGATGACAAGGAGCATTCGACACCTCTAGCTCCAGGTATCTTGCAGCATATGGTGGACGATGTCGTCGTGCTTCATTATGGGGCGGACGATTCTCTGGATTATATCCGCACCCATGCGCATGAACTGGCCGCGGTTATCGTGGAGCCGGTACAAAGCCGCCGACCAGATTTTCAGCCTAAAGCCTTTTTGCAGGAAATTCGCCAGATAACGGAGCAGTCGGGTACTGCCTTCATTTTTGATGAAGTCATCACAGGCTTCCGGATTCAGCCCGGAGGAGCCCAAGCGTGGTTTGGGGTACAAGCCGACCTCGTGACCTACGGTAAAATCATTGGCGGCGGGCTGCCCATCGGCATCGTAGCCGGAAAAGCCGCCTTTATGAACGGGATCGACGGAGGCACGTGGAGCTTCGGGGATGATTCCTATCCGCAGCATGAGCAGCAGCGAACCTTTGTGGCAGGAACCTTCTGCCATCATCCGCTGGCAATGGCTGCATCCTTAGCGGTGCTGGATCATTTGGAGAAGCATGGCGAGCAACTGCAAAATCGCTTGAACAGCCGCACCTCGGCGTTAGCTGCGGAGCTGAACAGCTATTTCACTGACGAACGCGTACCTATGAAGGTCGTTCACTTTGGCTCCCTATTCCGCTTCGTGCTCAAAGGCGATCTGGAGCTGTTCTTCTATCACATGCTGGACAAAGGCATCTATATCTGGGAGGGACGAAACTGCTTCTTGTCCACGGCCCATACCGAGGAAGATATTGCGCGAATCGTACAAGCGGTCAAGGATAGCGTGAACGAGCTGCGTAAAGGGGGATTTTTACCGGACCCGCCCCCGAATGGAAACGGCCCGGGGCCGGGAAAGCAACCTGTACCTGTAACCGTACCTCCAGAGGCTGAAGCAGCAGAAACAGTTATTGCGTTAACTCCAGAGCAAAAGCAGCTTTGGTTCGCTTCTGTTTCAGATCGAAGTGACTCTCAATCTTTACACGAAACCGCCTTGTTGCGGTTTCGTGGTCCACTTCAGCAGCAGGCGTTCAACCAAGCTGTCCAGACCATTGTAAACCGTCATGAAGCCTTACATATCTTTATGAGCGGCGATGGGGAAACTCAGGTGTTCGCTCCTGTGGTGAAAGCGGAAATCCCGCTTCATGATTTTACCAGTTATCGCCCAGATGAACAGGAACAACATATCCGGGCATGGATGATCAAGGACAGTGAAACCCCATTTGCCATGACGCCAGGCGAGCCATTATTCCGGATTCATCTGCTGAAAATATCGAATGAAGAGCATCTGGGTGTTTTTACGTTTCATCATTTTATCGCGGATGGCTGGTCAATCAGTGTATTCATTCAGGAACTGGAACACATCTATTCTGCGCTAGTTCGACATGCTGCCTACAACCTTCCCGATCCAGTACCTTTTCGGAATTACGTTGTTTGGCAGCAGGATCAATTGAAAGCAGGGAAAAAAGAGGCCCTTGCTTTTTGGTCGGCAGTGCTAGAAAAGCAGCAGCCTGTCCTCCATTTGCCATCTCCGGTGAGGGGAATACAGATTCCGTCTTCCAGAGGAAGCAGACATACCGTAATGCTCGAAGCGTCGCTCGTTAAACAATTGAGATCCGCCAGCATAAAGCTAGGCAGCAGTCTTTTTATAACGCTGCTATCCGCCTTTCAGATTTTTCTACATCGGCTGACAGGGCAGCAGGAAGTAACGGTGGGGGTTCCCACCGCAGGACAATCCCATATGGACGCCTTCTCTCTGATCGGCAACTGTGTCAACTTGCTTCCGATGATCAGCGAAGTGCGTCCTGATGCTACTTTTACGGAGCATGTCCAAACAGTCAAAAAGCGCATGAATGAACTGGATAGCTTCCAAAAGTACAGCTTTGCGGGACTCGCTCAGCTGGGGCTGAGGCATTTGCCTGTCATTAACGCTGTATTCAATATGGATCGACCGATTCCGCGTCTTCAATTCCATGAACTGGAAGTGGAACTCATTGAGAATGAGGTATCATTCAGCAAATACGAGTTGTTTTTGAACGTGACAGAGGCGCAGCAACAATTACGTCTTGATTTCGACTACAATTCGGATCTTTTTCAGCCAAACATGATCGAAGCCTGGTCAGGATATTTCCTGAATCTGCTGTATTCCATTGTAGAGGAAGAAGGGGCTCGCGTTTCCGCGTTGACTTTACTCCGTGCGTCGGAGAACGAACAACTTCGAACTGCATGGGCAGCAAATACCGACGCCAACGGAAACTATCTTTGCGTCCTCGATGCCTACAAGCATTTGGCACCTGTTGGGACAGCAGGGGAGGTGTATCAAGCCTCAGGAGCAGGCCTGTTGGGAACGACCCGAGAATGGGCTTACGTAGAAAACGATGGCAAGCTGCGACATATTGGCAATTTGAATCGGACTATCCACATTCGCGGACATCGGGTTAATTTGGGGCAGTTGGAGAAACACCTGCTGCAAACTTTCCGATTGGAGTCCTGCGTCATTACACCGCAAACGGACGAAGCTGGAAAAGTCTCATATATAACCGCCTATGTGGTCGCAAACGCATCGAAGCCATGGGAAGAAGACGCACTGAAAAAGGCTGCAATCGAAATTCTTCCAGATTATACGCAGCCCCGTTTTTGGATTCCTATGGATCATATTCCTCTTCTGCCGGATGGTCAGCCTGATCTACAGGCTTTGCCAGAGCCGGGACAAGCAAGTGTATTGACTAAAACAGACACCGCTCCTGAGAACCACAGCGTAGAAGATCAACTCGTGAACATTTGGATGGACGTTCTGAATGTAACAGATATCAGCGATGACGATAATTTTTTTCAACTGGGTGGTGATTCACTAAAAGCGACGGTCATTCTGTCGAGAGTCAATAAGGAATTGGGTGTACACATTCCACTCAGCCACATTTTTGAGCTGCAAACGATTGCTGAGCTGGCTACATATATTGCGGGTGGAACAAAGAAGAACTATGAACCGATTGTATCTGTGAAATCGCAAGCCTTCTATCCGGTATCTTCTTCCCAAAAGAGAATGTACGTGCTGGATCAGCTGGGAGGTGGAAAGGCCTATCATGTACCCGGTCAGCTTTTCATAGAGGGAGATTTGGAGGTTCCCCGCTTCATTGAAGCCGTTAGGGAAGTTATTTTGCGTCATGAATCCTTTAGGACGTATTTCGATCTGGAAGACGGGGAAGTGGTACAAAAAGTTCGGGACACGATTCCATTCGACATTCCATATACCCGTATTTCCAAGGAAGAAGCAAAACAGGCTCGGACCTTGTTTGTTCAGCCTTTTCATCTGGGAACAGCTCCTTTATTCCGCGCCGAACTGTACGAATTTATCGAAGGTGGCTTCAATCTGCTAGTGGATATGCATCACATCGTGTCCGATGGTTTCTCCATGGCCGTGCTGCTAGATGAAATCATTCAACGGTATCAGGGCAGACAGCTTGCGAACATTCAGCTTCATTACAAAGACTTTGTTGCTTGGCAGAAGCAGCAGATCACTGACGACGCATTGCAAGCGCATGAATCATATTGGCTCCAGACCTTGAAGGGCGAGCTTCCTGTACTAAATATGCCTACGGACTTTTCGCGTCCACAATCACAAAGCTTTGAAGGTGACAGCTTGACCGTCACCTTGGAATCCAAACTTACTAACACACTCTACAAATTGGCCCAAGATACCGAATCTACGATCTTTATGGTACTTTTGGCGGCTTATAATATCCTGCTGGGCAAATATACTGGCCAAGAGGACATTATCGTGGGTACACCTGTTGCCGGAAGACGGCATGTGGATACGCAAGCGATGATTGGCATGTTCGTCAATACGCTGGTTCTTCGCAATCAGCCGCGATCTTCTTTAACGTTCCAATCCTTTTTGCAGGAGGTTAAGCAAAACTCGCTGCTGGCACTGGAGCATCAGGAATACCCGTTTGATGAGCTTGTAGACAGGCTGGAACTGGTGCGCGACCTAAGTCGAAACCCGGTGTTCGATACGATGTTCAGTTTGCAAAATGTCGGCACAGATGTTTTGGAAACAGGAGGCATTCGTTTTAAACCGGAAGAATTCAACGCGGGTATATCCAAGGTGGATTTTTCATTGCATGTGACCGAGGAAAAAGAATGTTTGTCCTTCACTTTGGAGTATGGCACAAAGCTGTTTAAACCGGAGACCATCCGACGGATGGGAGAGCATTTTGTGCGAATTTTGGAAACGGTGACGCAGGATGTCGGGGTGCGGTTGGCCGATATTACGATCGTATCTGATGAAGAGAAGCAATTACTGCTAACCGAATTTAATCATACCGTTGTACCTTTCCCGCACCATGAGACAGTTCACGGGCAGTTTGAAAAGCAGGTCGTACAGACGCCGGGTCATATAGCATTGGTGTTCGGAAATCAGCGTCTGACCTACCGGGACTTGAACGAACGTGCTAACTCACTGGCACGGATACTTCAAGCGCATGGCGTAGGACCCGATAAGCTAGTCGGCCTGATGGTGCAGCGTTCGGCGGAAATGATTATCGGTCTGCTCGCCGTGCTAAAAGCGGGTGGCGCTTATGTGCCTATCGATCCTGAATATCCGTCAGCCCGTATTGAGTATATGCTGAGTGACAGTGAGGCTGCCGTGCTCCTGACCAGTCGCGATCTGGTAGGAGAACACCATTACAGCGCCAACACCCTGTTTATCGAAGATGAGGAAGTATATCAAGGAGAAAGGACCAATCTGGAAGCCACTGCTCAGCCGGAGCATCTGGCTTACGTCATCTATACTTCTGGCTCAACCGGAAATCCGAAAGGAGTTATGCTCCAGCATCGCTCGGTGCTGAATTTTATTACAGGAATGCGTGAAGTGATCGACTTTGCAGCGAACAAAACGATTTTATCGCTAACCACTATTTCATTCGATATTTTCGTTTTGGAAGCGATTCTGCCGCTGCTAGGCGGAATGACCGTCGTGCTAGGCGACCGCCATCATCAGGTCGATCCTCAGGCACTTGGCGAACTGATTACTGCACATCACATTGACATGCTGCAAATGACGCCATCCCGGCTGCACATGCTGCTGAGTCATGAGGAAGGCTCACGTGTGCTGCAAGGTGTACAGGAAATTATGGTTGGGGGAGAAGCGCTTCCACCTAGGCTGCTGGAGGCATTGCAGAAATTGAACGGCCCCCGTATTTATAACATGTACGGACCTACGGAAACGACGGTTTGGTCGGCAGTGCAGGAACTTACCCATGCCAATCAGATTGACATTGGACGCCCCATTGCGAATACGCACATTTATATCATGGATGCGCAGAACAGATTACAGCCAATCGGTATACCGGGCGAGCTATGCATTGCAGGGGAAGGGCTGGCCCGTGGCTATTGGAACCGCGAGGATTTGACGGCAGAGAAATTTGTGGATAATCCATTTTCAATAGGGACACGAATGTACAGAACGGGTGACCTCGCTCGCTGGAAAGCAGATGGAAATTTGGAGTTTATCGGCCGAATCGACCATCAGGTGAAAGTACGTGGATTCCGGATCGAACTGGGTGAGGTTGAAAATGCTTTGATGAGCCATTCTGCAATTCAAGAGGCTGTCGTCACTGTATATCAAAACAAAGAGCAAGAATCCGTCTTGTGTGCCTACATTGTATTGCATACAGAAGAAACACCAAGCTTAACGGTCATTCATGAACATGTCGCCAAGTTGCTCCCGTATTATTCGGTTCCGTCTTACTTCGTGTTTCTGGATCGGATACCGTTGACACCGAACGGAAAAACCGACCGAAAAGCATTGCCGGAGCCTGAAAAGCTATTCCGACCGGATGTGGCCTATGTAGCGCCGCGAAATGATGTGGAAGAAGCTTTGGCCGCCGTATGGCAAGATGTTTTGGGACGCGATCAGGTGGGCATTCAGGATAACTTTTTTCTGCTCGGGGGCGACTCGATTAAAGCAGTTCAAGTCATCGCACGCATGCGTCTCTACGGGTATTCACTGGATATCCGACATGTACTGGAGCATCCGTCCATTGAAATCCTGAGCGGCTATGCAGAAGCATTGTCCCGTCCGATAGAGCAAGGTCCGATAGATGGAGAAGTACCACTGACACCGATACAACGACATCTACTCGATGGGTTTGAACGGCATCCAGCATCCGAGGCACTTCCTGCCGCAATGTCGGTACTGCTGTTGGCAAAGTCGGGCTTTGACGAGCAGCCATTGCGAGCCGCATTGAAGAAAATCGTAGAGCACCACGATGCTCTGCGCCTTGGCTTATTACAACAGGCTGACGAGTCGGTTACGCAAGCTCACAAAGGACTGCATGAACAGCTAATCACGCTGGAGGTACT
The DNA here is from genome assembly GCF_053570945.1 of Paenibacillus sp. CMM36. Taxonomy (NCBI): domain Bacteria; kingdom Bacillati; phylum Bacillota; class Bacilli; order Caryophanales; family Paenibacillaceae; genus Paenibacillus; species Paenibacillus sp. CMM36. The sequence continues at coordinate 12,698 of NZ_JBSEDY010000030.1, read as the reverse complement.
GTCGCTTACGGGAACGGAAAGCGAAGCACGCAGCCAGATGGAAGCTGAATGTCAACGGATTCAAAGCAGCCTGCGGCTGTTTGAAGGACCACGAGTTCGGGCAGGGCTTTTCCGTCTGGATAGCGGAGATCATCTTTTCCTTGCTGTAGACCCACTAGTGGCTGACGCCATTTCATGGAATATTTTGCTCGAAGATCTGGCAACAGGCTACGGACAAGCTCTGGATGGGGAAACGATTGTTTTACCGGACAAAACGAACGCTTACCAAACGTGGGCAGAGCATCTTGAGCATTATGCGAATAGTAAAGAGCTGCTCAAGGAGCAGGACTATTGGAACAAGATAGAGTTGTCAGAGTGGAGAACGCTTCCCAAAGACCATGAAGTCATTACGGATTCTGGATCGGAGAGACAAACACATCAGCTCCACCTGCAATTATCAACTGACGAAACCCAGCATCTGATGACACAGGTCAATCATGCCTATAATACCGTGCCGGAGGAAGTACTGCTGTCCGTACTGGGGCAAACAGTGTCTGAATGGTCAGGACAAGAACGGATTGCACTCTACGTGGAGAACCCTGGCCGAGAGCAGGCTGAAACAAATTCGCTGGATATCTCCAGAACGGTAGGGCAGTTTACGTCCGTGTATCCAGTTGTACTGGACATCAAATCTGCGGATGATACAGCGCTGTTGCTCAAGCGTGTGAAGGAAACGGTTCGGCAGGTTCCAAATCACGGATTGGGCTACGGTGTATTGAGATATCTGACCGAAGCCAGCAATCCAACGGATTCTAAACGTTTTCGTCATCCGGAAATTGGTTTCCGTTATATAGACTCCCCACACCCGGAATCGGTTTATTTTTCACTATCGCCGCTGCAAGCTGAAATTGGACCAGGTACCAAGGATGTGATTAATGGTTCATCTTATGCTCTTTATATGGATAGCCGGTTGGAGGACGGAAAATTAAGCATCCGTATATCCTATGACAGGAATGCATATGAAGAGCGCACGGTCAAACAACTTTTCTCCCGCTTCGAAACACACCTGTTGAATACCATTCGTCATTGCCTTGATCAGTCCGGTCAGGAACTGACACCAACAGACGTAGGGGCAGATGATCTGGATATGGAAGAGTTCGAAGAGATGAAGCATTTTTATGAAAGCCTATAAATATTCGATTGAGGGGGAAATCCGATGAGTAAAAGGCTTGAAATCGAAAAAGTGGCCAATTTAACGCCTTTGCAGGAGGGGATGCTCTTTCATACAGTGATGGAGCCGGAATCACAGGCGTACTATGAGCAAGTACGAATGATCATCCGGGGTGAACTGAACCTGGAGGCTCTGCAAAAGAGCTTCGAGACTCTGGTGCAGCGTCACGAAACGCTTCGTTCGAATATTTATCATAAAAGTGCTTCCCGTTCGCGGCTCATCGTGTTTAAGGAGCGAAATCCAACGCTTCGTTATGAGAATCTGACGAATATTCCCGAGGCAGAGCAAGCAGAGGCCATTCGCAGCTACGCAGACGCAGACCGAAACCATCGTTACGATCTGAGCAAGGATTTGCTCATTCGTCTGGCTGTGCTTCAAACCCAAACGAACGCATATACGCTGCTTTTAAGCTTTCATCATATTATTATGGACGGCTGGTGCCTCGGCATCGTTATGGACGAGCTGTTCGCGGCTTATGAAGCGCTGAAAGCGGGGAAGCCCGTACAACTGCCAACACCGCAGCCCTATACTGGCTATGCCCGCTGGCTGGATAAGCAGGATAAGGAGGCGGCGAAGGAATACTGGCGGTCCATCTTGAACGGCTATGATCAGCCAGCCGTGCTGCCAACCCTGCCTGTAGCCCATCCGCTCCAGCCAGATACCGGGTACTTGCTGCATGAGCATAAAGTAACACTCACGGATGAAACAACCCGTCAATTACGGACGGTGGCTGAACGCAACGGAACAACCCTTAGCAGTCTGTTTCTAGCTGCATGGGGAGTGGTGCTTGGAGGATACAACCAAAGTAAAGACGTCGTCTTCGGCACCGTTGTTTCCGGTCGACCGCCGGAGCTTGAAGGTGTTGAACAGATGTTGGGACTTTTCATTAACACCATACCGGTACGAATCAAATTGGATGCAGATCTGCCATTCTCAGGTCTGCTTCGCGAAGTGCAGCGCAGCGCGATTCAATCACGGGCATATGACTATTTTTCACTCGCTGAAATACAGTCCCAGTCAGCACTCAAGCAGCAACTCATGGACCATTTTGTTGTATTTGAAAACTACCCGCTGCAGGATATGGTTGGCCGGCCTGATCTGAAGGAACGACTTGGATTCGTCGTGGAGGACGCTCAGCTGTCCGAAGAAACACCTTACCACTTCAACATCGAAGTGGAGGACGGAAAAGCGTTGAGCTTTATGCTGTCCTACAACAACTATGTCTACAGCGATGAAGCGATGACACGATTATCTGGGCATTTGGAGCATGTACTCGTCCAAATTGCACGTACACCAGAACTCCTGCTGCGGAACATTCGTCTGCTGACCGCTACAGAAGAGATGGAACTCACCAATGTATGGAGCGGGCCGATTACCGACTATCCTGCTGGAACGTTTCATGGAATATTTGAGGCGCAGGCAGAACGTATCCCGGAACAGACCGCCGTCATCTACGAAGACACCGCACTTACCTATCATGAGCTGAATGAGAAGGCTAATCTGCTTGCTCAAGCACTGCAAAACCGTGGGGGCAAGCGTGAGCATCTCGTCGCCGTGATGCTTGAGCGTTCAGCAGACATGATTATCGCTGTGTTAGGGATTATGAAGGCGGGAGCTGCCTACGTACCTGTCGATCCGACCTACCCGAAAGAAAGAATTGCTTACATGCTTCAGGACAGCGGAGCTACGATTATGCTCACGCAGTCTTCCTTGACTGAACTATTAGCCGATGTGGATTTTGCGGGGGAAGTGCTGGACTTGCCAGCGTTACTTCAACAGGCTTCACAAGCGGAGCATTCCCATCAACAAGCGCCTATCTACGCACCTATTCATGATCCCGAGGCTTTGGCCTACGTCATTTACACATCGGGAACGACGGGCAACGCCAAAGGCGTGATGATCGAGCATCGCCATTACGTAAATACGGCGTGGGGCTATAGAGAAGCTCACCAGTTAAAAGAGTTTCCCGTCAAGCTCCTTCAGATTGCCAGTATGTCGTTCGATGTCTTTGCCGGTGATCTGGCCAAGACATTCGTGAACGGAGGCACCATGGTCATTTGCCCACAGGATGTGCGCAACGATCCTCCAGCTTTGGCCCAGGTTCTCGAACAGCACGAAATTACGACGTTTGAAGTTCCGCCAGCCTTGTTGACGTTGCTTATGGCCTACGTATATGAACACGGTACAGATGTCAGCGCCATGAAGCTGCTTACTACAGGCGCGGATAGCTTTGGCGTTGAAAACTATCGGACGCTTTTGAATCGCTTCGGCGATACGATGCGCATCATGAATACCTACGGTGTAACCGAAGCGGCTATTGATTCCAGCTTTTATGAAGAAACAGCTGAACGTTTGCCTCCATCAGGTATCGTCCCGATTGGAAAGGCACTGCCGAATCATAAAGTATATATCGTGGATGAGGCTTTTCGTCCGCTCCCTGTCGGCGTAGCCGGGGAGTTGTGCTTGGGCGGCGCTTCTGTGGCCCGCGGTTATTTGAACCGTCCTGACCTGACGGCGGAGAAATTTGTACCGAATCCTTTTGTAAAGGGAGAGCGTCTGTACCGCACCGGAGATCTGGCACGCTGGCTGCCGGATGGCAACATTGATTTCATCGGTCGGATTGACTTTCAGGTGAAAATTCGTGGCTACCGGATCGAACCTGGTGAAATTGAGTCGGCCTTACTCCAATTGGATGAGGTACGCCAAGCGGTGGTCACGGATAGAACGGATAAAACCGGACAAAAGTATTTGTGCGCCTACGTAGCAAGTACAACCGACAAATCCTTTCTGCGGACAGAGCTTGCCAAGCAGTTGCCAAGCTATATGGTGCCCGCACATATTATCGTGCTGGATCAATTGCCTTTGACCCATAACGGTAAAATTGATCGACGTGCGCTTCCAGAACCCGAAGATTTTGTGTTGACCGACGTCGAGTATGAAGCGCCGCAGAGCGAACTGGAGCAAACACTCGCTTCCATCTGGGAGGAAGTCATTGGCGTTAAGCCGATTGGTCTGCGCAACAACTTTTTCGAGCTTGGTGGCGATTCGATCAAAGCGTTGCAAATCGCAGCCCGATTAAACGCGAAGGGCCTCAAAATGGACATAAAGGATTTGTTCCGCCATCCGCAGATTGATTTGATTGCTCTTTATATAAAAAAAGTAATTCGGACCATCCCGCAGGGGGCGGTACAAGGTACAGTGGAGTTGACACCGATCCAATGGGAATTTTTTGAGCATCATCGTATAGAACGTCATCATTACAGTCAGGCTGTCATGCTCCAGAACCCCGAAAGATGGAACGAAACCTGGCTGCGAAGCGCCGTGGACAAGCTGACCATGCACCATGATGCCTTGCGCATTACCTTTGATGAACGTGAAAAAGAACCTGTCGCCTATAACAGAGGCACAGCCGAAGGTGAACACTTTACATTGGAAAGCTACGATTTTTCACATGCTGACCAGCCTGAGGAAGAAATCGCGCAGCTCACTGACGCGTTACAAAGCAGTTTTAATTTGCGTAACGGCCCGCTTGTGCGTTTGGCTTTAATACGGCTACAGGAATCCGATCATTTGTTAATCGTCATTCATCATCTTGTCGTAGACAGTGTGTCGTGGAGAATCCTGCTGGAAGACTTGGAAACAACCTACCAACAGTTAGCTAACGGTGAAAAGCTACAGTTACCCGCCAAGACCGATTCCTACAAAGAATGGGCAGCACATCTGTCCAAGTATGCACAAAGCGCACTGGCGCGTCAGGAAATCAGCTATTGGAATACGGTAGAAGCTCGTGAAATACTTCCGCTGCCAAAAGATCATGAGGTTCCAGATAGCTTGATCCGTGACGTACGCAAATCCGAAGTGACACTCAGCCGGGAAGAAAGCGAAAACCTGCTAAAACATGCGCACCATGCTTACAATACAGAAACAAATGATATTTTAATGACGGCGCTAGGACTGGCTTACCGGGAATGGAGCGGACATGCTGAAATTGCAGTCCAGGTGGAAAGTCATAGCAGGACGGAATTGATTAAAGACATTGACGTATCACGTACAGTTGGCAGGTTTACGTCCGTGTATCCGTTGGTGGTAAATGTGAGCAAACCCGAAGATTTGGCCCATCAAATCAAGCTGGTTAAGGACAATTTGCGACGCGTACCCAACAAGGGTTTCGGCTATGGCATTTTACGCTACTTGACCGACAGGGAGCAGCAGAATAGGGTAACCTTTTTTTCTGCCAAGCCACCTGAGATAAACTTTAGCTTTGACGGAGAAGCCAGAGAAGGTACGACATGGCGTACCTCGCCACTATCCACGTTTGCCGGTACTGAAATCAACCCTCTGACTAAAAAAGCGCCCAGCTTTGATATTCATGGTGCGGTGGCTGACGAAAGACTCCGCATTGTATTCGAATACAACGCACGTGAATATGAAGCATCGACGGTGGAGCGACTTACAGCCAGCTTTAAGAATCATCTGATCGAACTTATTCGCCATTGCTGTGCCAAGGATACAGCAGAACAAAGCCCGACGGATTTTACATATGGGCAATTGTCTCTGGACCAGTTTGAAAATATTGCAAATCGCTTGTCAAATAAGCTGTTAAACCACCAAGTGAAAATTAAAGATCTCTATCCGCTATCCCCGATGCAGGAGGGAATGCTATTTCATTCCATACTTGATGAAGAGTCAGAGGCTTATTTCGAACAAACGATCATTACCATTCATGAAGCTATGGATACCAACCTAATCAGCCGAAGCTTACAAAAGCTGATTGACCGATATGATATTTTCCGTACGGTATTCATGTATAAGGAGGCGGATCGTCCGCTTCAGGTTGTACTGGGGGAACGATTAGCTGCTCCTGTCCATACCCAAGATGTGCGTAGTTTACCGGATGCGGAAAAGCACAGACGACTTCAAGCCATTTTACAGGAAGAGCGGCAGAGAGGTTTTGATCTGGAAAAGGAGGTTCTCATCCGGTTAGCGCTTGTACAGTGGGATGAGGACACCTCAAAGCTCATCTGGATCTCTCATCATATTATTATGGACGGCTGGTGTCTGAGGGTGGTAGCCAAAGATTTTTTTGATATTTACACATCGCTTCGGGACGATACTCCTTTAAAATTAGAGCCTGTCCAGCCATTTAGCAGCTTTATTCAGTGGTTGGAAAGACAAAATAAAGAGGAAGCAGCAGCATACTGGAAACAATATGTGGCTGATTTTGAAAATGAAACTGTCGTGCCCGGCTATACTCAATCCGTCGATCCTTCATTTCAGGTAGAGCAACTCATATGCACATGGGGAGAGCAGCTGACCCAAGGCATGGAACAAATCGCCAAGCAAAACCGTGTCACCATCAGCACCTTATTTCAAACCGTTTGGGGCTTATTACTACAAACGTACAACAACAGTAAGGACGTCATTTTCGGGTCTGTTGTGTCGGGCAGACCTGATGAAATCTCCGGTATTGAAAATATGGTCGGATTATTCATTAATACCATACCCGTACGTATTAAAAGCTCCGCTGAACTGCGGTTTTCCGACTTGCTTACGTCTATACAGGATTCCTTAATGGAGTCCAATCGGTATTCCTATTTTTCCTTGGCTGATATTCAAGCCCATAGTGTACTAAAACAAAACCTGATCCAGCATATTGTCGCCTTTGAAAACTTTCCCGTTTCGGAAGAACTTACTGGATTAGAAAAAAAAAACCAAAGCACTCCGTGTTGGTGAAGTAGAGGATATTGAACAGACGAATTATGATTTGAATGTAATCGTCATGCCTGGGCGCGAGCTGGAAATCAAATTTAGCTATAACGCGCTGACGTATAACAAAAATGCGATCAAACAATTGGCTGCTCACCTCATCCAAATGATGGAGCAAGTTATTCAAAACCCAAATATCCGGGTTTCGGAGATTGATCTATTGACAGCGGAGGAAAAACAGCAGCTCTTATTTGATTTTAACGATACACGGAGACCGTATCCATCGGACCACACCATACATCACGTATTTGAAGAACAGGCTGAGAAAACACCGGATGCAGTAGCTATTGTATTTGAAAATCGTGAGCTAACCTACCGCGAATTAAATAAAAAAGCTAATCAGCTGGCCTCGAAGCTGCAGAAACTGGGTGTTGCGCCGGATACCATCGTAGGCATTTTGACTAAACGTTCACCAGAAATGATTATCGGTATTCTTGGTATTTTGAAGGCGGGTGGAGCCTATTTGCCATTGGAGCCTTCTTATCCGCAGGAACGGATTATGTTTATGCTTCAGGATAGCGGTAGCGAAATTCTGCTAACCCTATCCGACAAGGGAAAACAGATGCACACTTTCGATTTTTCCGGTACAGTTCTGGATCTGGCCGACATCAGCTCCGACGACTCCGACGACTTCATTTTTTCCGAATCGACAACGGCAGACGATCTGGCCTATGTCATGTATACATCTGGCTCAACTGGACGTCCCAAAGGTGTCATGATTGAACATCGGAATGTCATACGGCTGGTGAAGAACACCAATTACGTACCATTTGCCGAGAACGAACGCATTTTGCTGACCGGGGCGCTCGTGTTCGATGCCTGTACCTTTGAAATTTGGGGAGCATTGCTGAACGGATTGCGTTTGTACATTGTACCGGAATCCATAATCTTGGATGCTGTTCAGCTTGGTGAAGCGCTGGATCGATATCATATTACAACGATGTGGCTGACATCGCCCTTGTTTAACCAACTCACACAGCATAAACCAGATCTCTTTGCTTCTCTAAAGCACTTGCTGGTGGGCGGGGATGTGCTTTTACCTGGGATCATTAATACGGTTAGAGCACATTCTCCGGGACTGAACGTTATCAACGTCTATGGCCCCACAGAAAACACAACATTCTCTACTTATTTCCCGATTGATAAGGAATATAACCGCATTCCTATTGGTCGCCCAATTGGCAATTCAACTGTTTATATTTTGGACTCTTCAAGCAGGCTGCTGCCTATTGGTGCTCAAGGGGAAATTTGTGTTGGTGGGGATGGTCTGGCGCGCGGCTATCTAAACAGGGATGATCTGACCCAGCTAAATTTTGTCCCTAATCCATTCATTCTGGGCGAAAAAATATATCGGACAGGTGATTTGGGCAGATGGCTACCGGACGGCAATCTGGAGTATCTCGGACGGATAGACCAGCAGGTTAAAATCCGCGGATATCGTATTGAACCCGGTGAAATTGAAACCCAGCTCATGAAACATGATGCAGTTCGGGAGGCGCACGTAGCGGTAAAAAGCACGAAGGATGGTCAAAAAACGCTCTGTGCTTATATCTCAACCGACGTACCGCTATCCAAGAGTGATATGAAGACCCATTTGATTGACCAGTTGCCGGATTATATGATTCCTGCCCAGTATGTGTTCCTGCCGGCGTTTCCCCTGACAACGAACGGTAAAATCGACCGCCAAGCATTGCCTGAGCCAGAAATGACCAGCGGTTCCGATATGGAATACGTTGCTCCAAGAAATGAAGTGGAACAACAGTTGGCGAACCTGTGGCAAGCGGTGCTTGGCGTTGAAAAGGTCGGCATTGACGACGGCTTTTTCGAGCTTGGAGGTCATTCATTGAAGGCCATTCAACTGGTATCGAAAGTACATGAATCGAACATTCCGCTGGATATACATCAATTGCTTCAATATCAGACAATAAGAAGTTTGTCTGATCTTTTACAACGTGTTGAAGAGGGCGGAGTGAACGCGGATACGCTCATTGCGAAAGCTCAGGAGGTTGAGCGGGCTATTACAGAAGCGTTTGGTGTACAGGTCTTTCTTCAGACTGTTTCCACCGATAATCAAAACTATTTGTTCCTGCAAGTGGAGCCTTTTCACGTAGAACAAGTTCAGGCAATCTCAGAATTTATCCAATCTCATATCCATCCAGACCTGCACCCGCATTATATCGTCCGCTGGGGAACCGACGAACCAGATAGAATTCTCGGAGCTATACCGACAAACGAAGAACAAGAAACCTTACTTAAACAACAGGCCGATGTATGGCTTGCCAGCATTGCTGAGTTAAATACTGAGTGGAATACCAATATACTAAGTCTGAATGCTATTGGGCGCTATCCGCTTGCACCAGCTCAGCATTACCATTTGCAACATTTTACAGGCTCGGGTATGGCTGTGCAGTTAGATAGCTACTTGAACACCGAGCGTTTGACCGTAACGATTCAGCGGCTTATTGAACGCCATGAATTGCTAAGAAGCGTACTTGTTCAATCATCAGGAGCATGGGAATGGGAGTTGCGTCCAGTTCCAGAGCATTTTTCTTTACCGACTGTTGATCTCTCCGGTCAGCCGGTACAAGCACAACGCAGGCTTCTTTCTTCCATTGCTTCTAAGTTATTTTTAGAACCTTATAAACTTACACAGTCGCTGCAGTACCGGATCGTCCTGATTCGCTTAAATTTGCGGGAACATCTGCTATTGCTCCCTTGCTCGCACATCATTTTTGATGCTACGAGCAGCGACATCCTGCGCAGACAACTCCTTGATGAATATCATCGTCCGCAGCAGACGGCACATGCGACAGAAGAGGTGCAATACCGGGAATATGTAAACCATATCCGCCAAGGCCCTCAAGGAATCGGGGATCAGGAAATCAGCGAGCAATTCAAACTCCAAACGTTTGGTGAGAATAATGATCGTATCCATGTGCTGACCGAAGAACGCAACTATGCGGACACTACCAGATATCGTTGGGAGCTGAATTTAAGCGACATTTCAGAGCAGCACGGCGCTGCGAATATGTGGGATATTTCGCTTCAAATGGCTGTACGTTTTTTCAGCAGCTATTTCCAACTCTCTGATGTTCCGCTTTGGATTACTAATTATGGAAGACAATATGGCGACCGAAACTATTTTGGAACCGTAGGCGAGTGTATTGATCATATACCCGTTGTGCTGCAGGAAGATGACTCTGAATCCTATGAAAAGAGTATCCATACCCACCTGGACTTTGCTTCACGCTATCATTTGAACTTTTTCAATCTGATCTTCAATGCTGAAATGGAGAAAGCTTACCCGGTATCCAGCAGCATTTTGAAAAAAGGACTTGAACAGCTGCCTATCGTATTCAACTATTTGGGTGAGGGACGAGAGGATGCAGAATTGCTCGACAATCTGCATACCGAAGGCACACAGGCCAATGTCAACAAGGTTATTTTTTTTGAGTCAGAGCATGTAGGGGATATTCTGAAAATCTCACTTACCATTCCATATCATGAGAACGACCAGTATATTCATCAAATCTTCCAGACTGCTAGTGACAGGCTCTTGAATGCTTTGACCATTTTGCAGTAAGGAGATGAAGATGTGAACCCATTGTTTAAGGATAGCCGTTTTATCCGATTTTTTGCATCTCGTACTTCTGCCAATATCGCAGACAGCATTTATTCTATCGTCCTGCTGTATTTTGTTCAGCAATCGACACAGTCGGTGGCGATGACCAGCTTCACGTATACGGCCGTATCTGCGGCGTCGATTTTCAGCTTTCTCGTGGGTCCTTTGGTGGACCGTTATTCACCGCCTTTGTTAGCCAGTATCGCCTTGTTTACGCAGGCTGTGCTAATTTTGGCCGTCCCGTTTCTCATTCAGGACGGGATGGTCAATCTGGTCGCTATCCTTGTTATTGTATTCATTGCATCCTGCTTCTCCGCACTGTTTTATCCGGCCAATAGTAAAATGCTGCCGCAATTGATAGGCTCGCCGGATTTGATTGTCCGGGCGAATTCCATGATTTCGTCGACGGATCAGGTTATCAATATTGTCGGATATCTGGCTGGAGCCTCGCTCATCATCGCAATGGGGATGAAAAACACGTTTTTTCTAGCCGGCGCGATGCTGTTTCTGGCAGGCTTTGTATATGTCAGGCTCAACAAGCAAATTGATGCTCCTCCGGTGGAAGACACGAACGGAAGGAGTTCGCTAAAGCTCGTGTACTATTTGAACGAATTGAAAGAAGGGTATCTTTTTGTAAAACGGCACACCTTCCTGAGAATTATGCTTCCGTTCTTTGCGCTGACAAACTTTTCGATGGCGATCTTGGTCATAGCCATGCCTTCTATCGCAGTATCCTATGGCTCGCCGATCTATTACAGCTTGCTGTATGTAGCCTACTTTATAGGTATTTTCATCGGTTCCTTTCTGGTCAGTGTATTGAAAAAGAATGGCATTACCATCGCGGTTTCCTGGGTAGCCATGGGACTGGCAATCTATGTTTTTTCCCTTGTGCCCGAGATGTGGATGAAGCTGCTGGCAGCTCTGTTATTAGGCATTTTTACTGGCATCATCAATGTGCTGCAAACGTCTTTGATTCAAATTATTACACCGCTGCCGTTACTGGGACGTGTTACAGCCTTTTTAAACACCTTGTCGAATGCGGCTCTGCCATTAGGGGCCTTGATTGGAGGGGCGCTAGCTTTACGGTTTTCTCTGAGTGAGGTTCTTTTTTTTCAGTGGACTGATTACTGTACTATGCGGATTGATTATGTTTCTGGTTAAGGATATCCGCCAGTATCAGATTCCTTCTGGAGAGATTGGAAGAGTTGCCCCTTCCCAGAATTCATAAGCCATGTGCCAATGCCAGGTTCTCATCATAGAACCTGGCATTTTTTGTATGTCTGGCCTCGCCATGATAAGGCTTTATCATAGACAAAGGTAAAACTATCGTTACATTTGGACACCAAAGGAGATACAAGATGGCTGAGTCTTTTAAAAAAATATACACAGCGAATTTTCTTCGCTCTTTCGGTGAAAGAAGTATAAACAGCTTATAGCTCGTTTGATACCCAGGGATTTATTCTTCAAATCATGGACGAGACGTGGGATGGGCTGGAGCTAAAAGAACGAATAAATCGGTATAATTTACATGTAGTATTCAGCAAACCTAAATGATATATTATTCATCCGGCCGTAAGATAGGCTGTGATGTAATGGTTCAAAAATTCAAAAGATCGTCTATGAGTTATTATTTACCAGTAGTATGAATCACCAATGTATGATATATTAATTGTCTGGCCCAAGAAAAGCCGAATGAGAAAATTGATCTTTGAAAACTGAACAACGAGTGAGTGCGGATTTTGCTTGCAAAATCCAACGCTGAAATTTTGGTACATGCCATCCAGGCTGTATAAAATGGAAGCAAACAAGAGATATTTTTATCTCGTCAGTTTCAAAATGAGCTTATCGCTCTTTCTATAAACCAGCTTCGGTTGGTCTTTAATGGAGAGTTTGATCCTGGCTCAGGACGAACGCTGGCGGCGTGCCTAATACATGCAAGTCGAGCGGAGTTGTTTAGAAGCTTGCTTCTAAACAACCTAGCGGCGGACGGGTGAGTAACACGTAGGCAACCTGCCCACAAGACAGGGATAACTACCGGAAACGGTAGCTAATACCCGATACATCCTTTTCCTGCATGGGAGAGGGAGGAAAGACGGAGCG
>NZ_JBSEDY010000029.1:0-29616 GCF_053570945.1 Paenibacillus sp. CMM36 | reverse complement strand
CTGTATTGACCTGGCTTCTTAGCATCTGCTGCCGTTGCACTGCGAAACGTTAATTCTGCAGGCTTTTTCAGCATGGAGCGAACTTCTGCCTCATTAGTGACGGAGTTCAAGGAGCCCAAGGTGATCAAGGACCTCAAGGCGTCCAAGGCGACCAAGGACCTCAGGGTGTTCAAGGCGTGCAAGGCGACCAAGGACCTCAAGGAGTTCAAGGCGTGCAAGGCGACCAAGGCCCTCAGGGTGTTCAAGGACCGCAAGGTGACCAAGGACCAGCTTAAGGTCAAGGTATATTTAGAGGACTCAAAAGTTATTTATAACTTTTGGGTCCTTTTTTTGTCTTAAGTTAATGTTTGCAGTCCTGCTGTAACAAAAAAAACCTTTGTCGAAGTCTCATGGAAATGATTCAGAGAGACTTGACAAAGGTATTGGAAAATAATTGTTGGCTAATATTCTAATCAGCCTTGTTGTAATTTACGGCAACACAACCACTTTCTCTTTGCAGGACGCAATAAATTTTCCATATTGAATACAAGTTTCTAATGAATCATTTGGCTCCATAGGCCACCATCGTATGGCTCCCCTGGGAGCTTTGGAGGCATAGGTTTCGATTTCTGATGGAATTCGACCTACAACCACAATTTCGATCTCCCTAAAGTTGTTTTCAATGCCCTTTTGGAGCGTTTTAATTAATTGGGTGTGCTCTATTTCAGGACAGGAATGGGGGATAGGGAACAATATCGAGAATTTAGAAGTATCTTCTTGAATAACGTGAGCAGATTTCCGGGCAGGATCATCCGTAGAAGTCTCCCATATACGACGATAAGGCAATTGCTGTGGTAAATCGAGTTCTTTCAGTCTCATTTGTATCCTTTGAAAATAGCATCTATTTAGTTCCCCTACAAGAACCTGAATCTGCTTATTTCTTAGGAATGTAGTGTTATTCCCATGTTCGTTACGATATTGGATATATATCAAATCGGGGATGTTTGCAAATTTAGTGCAAAGAAACGTCCGGACCAGCATATCGTAATCATCTGCAACCAGTAGTTCATTGCGATGTCCCCCGATCAGATGATAACAGTCCCTTGTCCACGCACGGGGATGATTGGGTAAACCGACCAAATGTCGAATGGTTTTGCCATTAATGGTCGTATGTTTTTGTACATTTTGCCATCTGTTCATTTCATGCAGCCAGACTCGATAATGAACACTGTAGCCAAAGCCACAATCCCAGCCATACCAATGTGCATGATTGCTCCCTGCATACACTTCAGCACAATCCCCATAAACAAAGCCACAGTCAGGGTTTTGTTGAAATGCTTTGACGATTTTCTCCAGGCAGTCAGGAGTTAGCTCATCATCATGATCGACTTCTACCAAAATTTCCCCTGTACATAGACCTGCTGCAAACCTTTTGATAGCCCCTATATAACCATTGCGGGAATCCTGGCGATATCTCCGCACACGGTGATCCTCTAAAGGGAGTAAATACTCCTTGTACGTTTCATCTTCATCACCGGAATCATCCACGATTACCCATTCCCAGTTCTTGTAGGTCTGCTTCAATAAAGATTGATAAGGTCGTTGAATTTTTTCCTTTGATCTGTAGCTGGCAGTAAAGACGGATATTAAAGGTGTGTTTGAAGAAAAATGTGTAGGAGGAATCGTTCTATTCTCCGGAAGAGGATCTGTTGCCTTAAGCCAGCAGAAAAATAAATGCATAGGTTGAATTTCGTCAGGTGATTGGAAGTGTAACCAGCGTTTTTTTTCGTGACCAGGCAATGCTTTTAGTGCTGAAAATTCTCCCCACTCTTCTCCGATCGAGACGTAAACCCGAGGTTTTTGGAGGCTATTGTCTATAAGTGGCTGATCAGCCTCATACAAGTTTATTGTAATGTTATTTTCTTCCAATCTATCTATCAATTCTTTTACATGATCCTTTAAAACCTTCTTCGATACAAATAAATGAGTTGTCAGTAGCGGAGTGAAATTCAATGACATGATCATTCCCCTTTACCAGTTTCGAACATCAACGAGAGGGAGGTGCCGTTCAGACGTAAGCTATTGTTTTTATTGAAACAACCATTTTCCTGGCATCATTTTATTTCCCAGTAGTATATATGTATGTGTATGTGTATGTGTTCGGGGATGTGAGAAAAATACCAGCCCATATGAACATAGCGAATAAACCGTTTGAAACCTCCGTCGTAAACACCGAAGCATTAAAGAAAGGTGGAGTAAGTGTGGAATGCCCATTAGTAAGTGTAGTTATACCTGCATATAACCGGCCGCATACACTAAAAATCGCCATCGACAGTGTATTGGAACAAACTTACCCGAACATCGAAATTATTATCTGTGATGACAGTACAACGAATGAAGTACAAGAAATGATTGATTCTTATTTAGATTCTTTTCCCCAAGTTAAATATTATAAAAATGATAAAAATCTTTTTCTTGGAAATTGGCATAAATGTTTTGATTTGGCATCAGGTGAATATATCAATTACTTGATGGATGACGATATGTTTCATAAAGAAAAAATAGCAAGGATGCTCTATTTTTTTGAAAATTTTGAAAAGATCACACTGGTTACCTCGTATCGGCAAACCATGAATGAATTAGGGGCTATTCTCCCACCGCTCTATGCAACGGAAAAGTTATACGAAGAAACAAGGATAATGGACGGAAGAATGTTGGCAAACGTTGCATTAACTCGTTGTTTAAATGTGATTGGTGAACCTACAACAGTGTTTTTCAAAAAAACAGATCTTATCGAACGGTTTGGAGTTTATAAAGGGAAACAGTATTCTCTTCTTAATGATTTAGCTTCCTGGTTGAACTTACTATCCAAAGGAAAAGCAGTTTATATTCCTGAAGCGCTAAGCTATTTTCGAATACATCCCAATCAAAATAATCAAACGCTTGGTCAAAATGCGTTCACGGAATGGTTAGATATTATGATTGCCTCGAGAGATGATGGATTTCTTGATACCAACGATTTGTTTAAAACTGCACTTCATTCTTATCATGAACGTATAAAAGGCCGTCCACAATTTGTTGCAGATATCAAGCGAATTGAAATGATATTAAAAACATTGGAATCCTAACTTGCTCATCCCATGTGCAAAGGAGGCTTGGCTTATGTTTGAAATTCCCTTCTTACGACCTAGTTTAGTAAAAAAGGAACGATTTATTGCTAATTTTGAGAAAATAGAAGAGACGCGAATTTACTCCAATTATGGCCCCTTAAATAACCTGTTTGAAGAGCGGGTCATTGCGCAAGTGTTTAATGGAATCGGTTCGGCTGTGACTGTTAGTAACGCTACCATCGGCTTGATTTTGGCTATCGCTCACAGCAAGCGACCACAGGGCAAATATGCAGTTATGCCAAGTTTTACTTTTGCTGCCACCCCACTTGCTGCTGAGTGGTGCGGGTTAGAACCCTATTTCCTTGACATTGAACCGGAGAATTGGCAAATGAATAGGGAGCAGTTAGAGCAGGCAGTCAAGCTGCTGGGAGATGAGATTGCGGTAATCGTTCCTTATGCCACTTTCGGTACAGCCATTGATTTGTCTGTATACAATAAGCTGCAGGAGCAAGGAATTCCGGTAGTCATTGATGCTGCTGCCAGTTTTGGGACTATATCTCCCGAGGAAGCCACCCATTTTGGTAAAGGCTTTGGAGGGGCCGTAGTATTCAGCTTTCATGCCACCAAATCTTTTGGTATCGGAGAGGGTGGATTGGTATACAGTTTGGACCAGGATCTCATTAAGCGAATTCGTCAGGCGGGGAATTTCGGTTTCTCCAGCAGCAGGGAGTCTGTCACCCAAGGTCTTAACAGTAAGATATCCGAGTATACCGCTGCTATCGCTTTAGCTACTCTCGATCACTTCAAAACTGTACGGGAGAATAGAAGGACGATCTACGAATATTATCTTCAAGAACTGCTCCAAGCAGACTTATTAGAACGAGGATGGTCTGTACAAAAAACACAAGGATCGGTTGTCCATCAATTTATCCCTATTCTTAGTCCGGATTCACACACGAATCAAGAGGTCGTTAAGTTATTAGCCTCTAATTCAATAGAAGCCAGAACCTATTTTTCTCCGGCGTGCCATCAGCAGAAGCAGTTCCAAAGTTATCCCCGGTCTACTCTTCATGTTACCGAGCATATTACCAAACATATTGTCAGCCTGCCCTTGTGGGAGGAACTGGATGAGATTATCGTTCGAAGAATTGTAAATGTTCTAAGAAGCTTGGGAAGAGAGACAGCCAGATGAGGAAACTCGTGATTTGGGGATCGGGCGGACATGCCAGGGAAATTAACTGGTTATGTGAAGAGTTAGGAGTTCGAGTGATAGGATTCTTAGACGAACGGCCTGAGACGAAAGGGCAGATCGTAAATGGGGTTCCTGTACTGGGGACGTTGACCGACATTAAAGCGTTAAAATATGAGGTGGAACTGATATGTGCGGGAGTGGGTGACCCAGCATTAAAGAAACGATTCGCTTATCATACAATTCAATCGGGATTTCGTATCGCAGCCCCGCTAATACATCCGCGTGTTCGTTTGTCTCGAAGAAACACCATTGGAGAGGGAAGTATGATCTTTGAAGGGGCTGTCCTGTCGGACAATATTAAGATCGGACAGCATGTGATTATCAATCGGAGTGTTAACGTGAGTCATGATGCGGTTATTGGCGATTATATAACCATAGCCCCTGGTGTGAATTTGGCAGGTAACGTAACCATAGATGAGGGGGCCTATATCGGCGTCGGTGTCTCGGTACGGGAGAGATGTCACATTGGTTGTTGGTCTATGATAGGTGGAGGTGCCTTTGTTAAAGATGATATACCCAGCTTTACCATGGCTGCAGGGGTACCAGCAGTCGTTAAAAAACGACTTGATATTCCCTGAGTAGTCTTTCTTTGGACGGAGCGTATTCGATTTGTAGTAATATGCTTGGCAATGAAGTGATTTACCTACCAAAAGGCCGTGCCGGAAAAGGTTCTCATAACCTGATCCCGGCGCGGCTTTTGATTAATGTACACATTTTACAGATGGATAAAAATTAAAATTTATTTTTGATTATTTTTGTATTGCTTATTTTCAAATCAAAACAAAAGTGTTATAGTCTCCATAAATAAAGAATAACCACTGTAATAAAGCCTTTCAAAACTAAAACTAAACTTGGAGGTCTTTTTCCTATGGTACAAAGTCTGTGGAATTCTTCACAAGCATCTGAGCAAAAAAACACGCTGGAACAGCTCGTATACCGTTCTAACCTGATTGGCACAGATAGGAGTGTGTGCAACTGGGGAGGCGGCAATACTTCGGCCAAAACAACGATACAGGATTTCCGCGGACGTGAAGTGGAAGTGATGTACGTCAAGGGCAGCGGTTCAGATCTTGCAACAATGAAAGCGCATAACTTTACAGGGCTTCGTATGGAGGATATTCGTCCTTTATTTGAAAGAGAAGATATGTCTGACGAGGATATGGTCGCATATTTGGCGAACTGTATGATAGATGCCAAGCATCCACGGGCTTCAATTGAGACGCTATTGCATGCTTTTCTGCCTTTTAGACATGTCGATCATACACACCCGGACGCGATTATTAGCTTGTGCTGTGCGCACAACGGTAAGGAAATCGCTAAGGAAATTTTCGGTGACAGTTTTGTATGGGTGCCTTATATCCGTCCTGGATTTAAGCTGTCGAAAATGATTGCCCAAGGTGTACTCGATCATCCACAAGCTGAATTGGTATTGATGGAAAAGCATGGTCTGGTTACGTGGGGAGACACATCCGAAGCGGCTTATGCCAAAACGATCGATATCATCCAAGAAGCAGAAAGCTATATTAAAGCTCGTCAAGAGGAAAAGCAGGCGTTTGGAGGAACAAAATATAAAGCGCTTACTTATGAAGGACGCCGTAGCATTGCATCTCAAGTTATGCCGTCGATTCGGGGAGCGGTCAGTGATGAGAAAAAGATGATTTTAACCTTTGATGATGCAGAAGATGTGTTGGAGTTTGTGAACGGCCGGGATTCTGCTGCTTTATCCCAGGTCGGGGCTGCGTGCCCGGATCATCTGGTCCATACCAAGATGAAGCCACTCTATGTAGATTGGACACCGGATGTGGAGGATGTAGAGGGCTTGAAAGTTAAGCTTGCCGAGGGTATAGCAGCTTATAAGGAGCAGTATCAAGCTTATTTCGAGCGCAATCGGCTTGAAGGGGATGTTATGTTTGAGGCTGCGCCACGTGTAATTTTGGTTCCGGGTGTTGGTATGATCAACACAGGTAAAAGCTGGAGCAATGCGCAGGTAAGCGGTGCTCTGTACCATCGGGCTATTGCTGTTATGCGAGGGGCAACGACGTTAGGAGAGTTTGTTTCACTCAGTGAGAACAAGTCATATAACGTGGAATATTGGCCGCTGGAGCTTTATAAGCTGTCACTCGCGCCAGCAGAAGTTGAATTTTCCCGTAAAATTGCGTTCATTACAGGTGGTGCAGGCGGAATTGGCAGTGCAACCGCACGTCGTTTGGTGGATGAAGGCGCACATGTCGTACTGGCAGACCTGAATCTGGAAGGCGCGCAAAAGGTAGCCGCAGAGATCAATAGTAGCTACGGAGAAAACTGTGCCATTGCCGTAAAAATGGATGTGACGCAGGAGGAGCAAATTCAGGCTGCCTATGCAGAAACGGCATTGACCTATGGCGGTGTAGATATCATCGTCAACAATGCAGGCCTTGCTACATCCAGTCCGTTCGATGAAACATCGTTAAAGGAATGGAATTTAAATGTGAATGTGCTGGGAACGGGTTATTTTCTGGTTGCACGAGAAGCGTTCAAGCTCATGAAGGAGCAGACACTTGGCGGCAGCATGGTGTTCGTCGGCTCCAAAAACTCGGTCTACGCAGGTAAAAATGTAACGGCCTACAGCTCGGTCAAGGCGCTTGAAGCGCACTTAGCCCGTTGTATTGCCGCAGAAGGTGGTGAATATGGTATCCGTGTGAACACCATTTTGCCGGATGCCATTCTGCAAGGCTCGGCAATCTGGAACTCCAACTGGCGTAATGAACGCGCCACTGCCTACGGCATTGAGCCCGACCAGCTGGAGGAGCATTACCGCAAACGGACGACGCTGCTGGTCAATATTTACCCGCAGGATATCGCTGAGGGCATTGCCTTTTTCGCCTCATCCAAGGCAGAGAAAACGACAGGTTGTATGCTGACCATCGACGGCGGCGTCCCCGCTGCCTTTACACGCTAGCCGAATTAAAATGAACCTGGGTAAGCGATAGACTCATTTCAACGGCTCAACACTTAGGATTATAACGAACAAATTTAATGTACTAATCTATTTCACTAATCCAAGCCACATGTTATACACACACTAACACTTTAAAAATAGAAGTGACTTTATGGGTGGTCAGCAGCGGAGCGATCGGAAGAACAATCCGTACGCGAAGCGATCTCCCATAACTCACTTCATTTTTCCAAGGAGGAACCATGATGAGTGACAAAGCGTACGCCTTATTCGAGGAACAACAGCAACAACGAGGCATTGACCTGGAGCGAGTAAAGGCAAGGCTGAAAGCGCTTAGCATAGAAACACCATCCTGGGGATATGGCGACTCAGGTACACGATTTAAAGTCTTTCAGAAAACGGGCGTGCCGCGTGATCCGTTCGAAAAGTTGGAGGATGCGGCGCAGGTTCATGCCGTGACAGGCTTATGTCCATCCGTTGCCATTCACATTCCATGGGATAAAGTAGACAATTACGGCAAGCTTCGCAGTCATGCGGAAAGTCTCGGTCTGCGGATTGGGGCCGTGAATCCTAATCTGTTTCAAGACGAGGACTACATGCTCGGCAGTGTCACCAATGTAGACCCGGCCATCCGCCGCAAGGCCATCAACCATTTGCTAGAATGCGTAGATATTGCGAAGGAAACGGGTTCGAACGATTTTAGCTTATGGTTCGCAGACGGAACGAATTATCCCGGTCAGGGGGACATTCGCAAACGGAAAAATTGGATGCTGGAAGCGCTCAGTGAAATGTATAAGGCGCTCACATCTGACATGCGCATGCTGATTGAATACAAGGCGTTCGAGCCAGCCTTTTATCATACGGATATTGCCGATTGGGGCATGGCGTATAATTACGCAACCAAGCTGGGGCCGCAGGCACAGGTGCTGGTGGATACTGGGCATCATCTGCCGGGAGCCAACGTGGAGCATATTGTGGCGTTTCTAATTGATGAGAAGCGATTAGGTGGTTTTCATTTTAATAGCTACAAATATGCGGATGATGATCTGATCGTGGGCTCCGCGAATCCGTATGAACTGTTCTTGATTTTTTATCAAATTTTAAATGCGGCTCAGGATGTGGATAAAGATATTCGGCATACGGTGGACAAAATTGCTTATTTGATCGATCAGTCGCACAATATTGAGCAAAAAATTCCGGCGATGATTCGTTCGGTGCTGAATGTGCAGACTCAATATGCGAAAGCGCTCCTAATTAATCATGCAGAAGTGGAGGAAGCATCGAGCCGCCAGAATGTGCTGGGTGCGGAGGATGCTGTGCGACAAGCGTTTGAGTTTGATGTGGCACCATTGCTCAGAGCGATCCGTGAAGAGCAAGGCTTACCAGCAGACCCGATGAAAGCTTACTTAGCGTCTGAGTATGGCACGCAGATTTTGCAAAGAGGCAAGGGTGGTGCAAGCTGGTGAGTATCCTCGCTTATGATTTGGGGGCAAGCAGTGGCAGGGTTCTACTCGGAGAATTGACGGATTCACGTATAGTGGTGGAGGAAATCCATCGCTTTTCGAATGATCCGGTCAAGGTTGGGGAACATCTGCACTGGGATCTGTTGCGTCTGTATCACGAGGTTCAGCAAGGATTGATCAAAGCCAAGCATAGGGGAGTGAATCCATCCAGTCTTGCGATTGACTCCTGGGCGGTCGATTTTGGACTGATCGGAGAAACTGGAGAATTGCTGGGCAACCCTTATCATTATCGGGATTGGCACACCCATGGGGTAATGGAAGAAGTACAGGAACGGCTGGGAAAAGAGTTTATTTTCCAGCGCACAGGCATTCAGTTTTTGACGTTTAATACCATTTATCAGCTGGCTGCTATGCGAAATGCGAGTTCACCGTTGCTGGAGCAGGCAAAGCATTTCTTGATGATTCCAGATCTGCTACGGTATTTTCTGACAGGTGAAATGTACAATGAGTTTTCCAATGTGACCAGCACGCAATTATATAATCCGTTGCAGCAAAAATGGGATGATGAGCTTTTGTCTGGAATCAACATTCCTCATTCCTGGTTTGGTGAGGTGCTGGAGCCAGGAAATGTTGCAGGAACGATCCGCTCGTCGGTTATGAACGATTTGGGCATTGGAGCGATTCCTGTGATTGCAGTAGCAGAGCACGATACGGGATCTGCTGTGGCTGCCGTGCCTGCGCTGGAGCGCTCGTTTGCGTACTTGAGCTGTGGAACATGGTCTCTGATGGGAACGGAAACGGCACAGCCTGTAATCAATGACGATACGCTTCGTTTTAATTTTACGAACGAAGGTGGGGTCAGTCGAACTTACAGGCTGCTTAAAAACATCATGGGCTTATGGATTTTACAGGAGGCGCGTAGGGAGTGGGAACGGCAGGGGTACTCCTATTCCTTCCCTGAACTGGTTCATATGGCAGAACAGGCTCCAGCATTCACTTCTTTGATTGATCCGGACGATGAACTATTTCTGCACGCCGGGGATATGAGAACACGAATTCGCCAATATTGCCGCAATACCCGACAGCCATTGCCCGAGACGCCGGGAGAAATCACGCGTTGTATTTTGGAGAGTCTGGCGTTAAAGTACCGTTACATTTTGGAGCTTACAGAACAGGTGTCAGGACAACGGTTTAATGGTTTACATATGGTCGGAGGAGGGATTCAAAATCGCTTGTTGTGCCAATGGACGGCCAATTCGATTCAAAAACCAGTGTGGGCGGGACCTGCAGAAGCGAGCGCAATCGGCAATCTTGCGGTACAATGGATGACACAGGGAAAGTTCGCCGATATATGGGAAGCCCGCCGGGTCATCGCGAATTCTATTTCCGTGGAGGAATATGAGCCTGCCGAATCAGAAGCGTGGGAGGATGCCTATGGGCAATTCCGGCGGGTGGCGGGACTTTTTGTACATTAAAGATGTGGAGTGAGATTGCCATGCTGGTCGCAGAAAGATATGAGATGATTGTGCAGCTCGTGAATGAAAAAGGAAGCATACGAGTGTCCGAATTGAGTGAGTTGTGCAAAGTAACGGAGGAAACGATTCGCCGTGATCTGGACCGTCTGGAGCAGGCGGGACGACTGCGCCGTTCGCATGGGGGAGCGGTCAGTGTCAAAAACGAGCAGCCTGAAACGCCCTATGCGGTACGGGAAATTATGAACGCAGAGGAAAAGCGCAGAATTGCCGAAGAAGCAGTCAAGCAGATTCAGCCGAATGATCGTATTTTGCTGGATGCCAGCACAACCGCCTGGTATATGGCCTCAAGTTTACCGGATATTCCTTTGACAATATTAACGAATTCGATTCGGGTAGCTACAGAGCTGGCGGGTAAGGAAAAAATCGAGGTCATTTCGACGGGGGGGCAGTTGCTTCAACGCTCGCTGTCATTTGTAGGCCCGCTCGCAGAGCGTTCCCTGGAAACCTATTATGTGGATAAATTGTTTTTCTCCAGCCAGGGGGTTCATCTGGATCGCGGTATTAGTGAATCGAATGAACTGCAAGCTCGTTTGAAGCAGAAAATGGTCAGCATTGCAGACCGTGTGATTTTACTGGCCGATGCGAGCAAATTTGGGCAACAGGCGTTTACGCATGTCGTGAACCTGTCGCAGGTATCCGAGATTATTACGGATTCGAGGTTGTCGGATCCGATTCGCAGTCAACTTGCGGAGCAGGCTATTCCAGTTACGGTTGTGTGAATTTAAAAATGTCGAGGTGGAGAGTGTCGCTCCGCGTTTCATTTGCTCTTACGCTCGCTGTTGCAGTGGGATTCTTTGATGATGTAAAACACGTTTAGGTGAGAATCCCACTGCAAGCTTATGCTTACGTAGAGAGCTTTCCTTTGGAAAGCTTTTAGGCAAACGCTGACGCTTCTCCAGATTCAAATGAACCGATCCGCTGGTATCCTCTATAAAGTAATAGCTATTCCATAGACGTAAGGGGTGTTCCGTATGAAGGTATCTTTATTTATTACTTGCCTGAGTGATGCGATTTATCCCAAGGTGGGGGAAGCGATGGCATGCTTGCTTTCCAGATATGGTGTTCAGCTGGATTTTCCGAAGGTACAGACATGCTGCGGACAGCCGTCCTATAACAGCGGCTATTGGGATGAAACGAGGGTTGCTGCCAAAACAATTCTGAAAGCGTTTAACGACAGCGATTTTGTCGTATCTCCTTCCGGTTCCTGTACATATATGATTCATCATTACCCGGAGTTGTTTAAGGATGAGCCCGAATGGCTCGATTCAGCACGGAGGCTGGAACAAAAGACGTATGAGTTTACGCAATTTATGGTACAGGTGCTTGGCGTGACCGATGTGGGCGCGTCTTTTCCGCATACAGTAACCTATCATCCGTCTTGCCATGGCACACGTTTGCTCGGCGTGAAGGAGGAACCGATGAAGATGCTTGGCAGTGTAAAGGGGCTGCAATTAGTACCACTTCCCTTTGCTGAGGACTGCTGTGGCTTTGGCGGGACTTTCGCGGTGAAAATGCCAGATATTTCGGGAGCGATGGTGACTGAAAAAGTGGACCATATCAGGGAGACCGAAGCCGAGGTACTGGTCGGACTAGATATGGCCTGCTTGATGAACATTGCCGGAAATCTTCGGTATCGGGAGGAGCCAGTTCGGGTCATGCATCTGGCTGAGCTGCTGTACGAAGGGGTGAAGCACGCATGACCGTCGTACACACACATTCCATGAACCAAAAGGTCAAAAAACGTGCAGAGCTGGCCCTAAATGATGATTTTCTGCGGAATGCAGTTCGTTTCACTACAGAGCGTTTGCGTAACGGAAAGCAGGTGGCTTTAGAGCAACACGGAAATTGGGAAGAATGGCGTGAACGGGGCCGTCAAATTCGTCTGCATACCATTGCCCATCTGGACTATTACTTAAATCTATTTGTAGAAAATGCCCGTGCCAACGGGGTGCAAATCCATTTTGCCGATACAGCAGCCGATGCCGTACGTATTACCCTGGATATTGCTGCACATAGCCAAG
Organism: Paenibacillus sp. CMM36; assembly: GCF_053570945.1. Lineage (NCBI taxonomy): Bacteria > Bacillati > Bacillota > Bacilli > Caryophanales > Paenibacillaceae > Paenibacillus > Paenibacillus sp. CMM36. The sequence goes on along the minus strand of NZ_JBSEDY010000029.1, from coordinate 17,321 downwards.
CCCGTTCCGTCGTCAAATCCAAGTCGATGGTGTCGGAGGAGTTACATTTGAATCAGGCGCTAGAGGGTGCGGATATCGAGACGATTGAAAGTGACCTCGGTGAATATATTATTCAACTGGCAGGAGAGCCCCCGTCTCATATCGTCATTCCGGCGATTCACAAAAACCGCTTTCAGATTGCCGAACTGTTATCCCAAGAAGCAGGTGAGAAACTGTCCGCGGATACGACGATTTTGGCGGGCTTTGTCCGCAAAAAGCTGCGTGAGAAGTTTCTAGAAGCGGATATTGGCATGACGGGCTGTAATTTTGCCATCGCCGAGACAGGCTCCATGGTCCTGTTTGAAAATGAAGGGAACGCACGGATGGTATCCACTCTGCCCAAAACCCAAATTACGCTGATGGGCATGGAGCGGATTATTCCATCCTGGACGGATTTGGAGGTGATGGCTACATTATTGCCACGATCCGCTACGGGGCAGAAGCTGACCATGTATATGTCTGGTATTTCAGGCCCTCGGCGCAGCCAAGATGCCGATGGGCCTGACGAAATGCACATCATCATCGTAGATAACGGACGTTCACTACAGCTGGGCAATCCCGAGTTTCAAGAGTTGCTGAATTGCATTCGCTGTGGTGCTTGCCTGAATGCCTGTCCGGTGTACCGACACATTGGCGGGCACGCGTATGGCGGGACATATAGTGGCCCTATCGGTGCGGTGCTTACGCCTGCCCTTCATAGCAACATTGAAGAGTGGAACGATATTGCGAGTGCGTCCAGTCTGTGTGGTGCGTGCTATGAAGCCTGTCCGGTCAAAATACCGCTGCATGATATGCTGGTATATTTGCGCAGACGCAAGGTTGAGGCGGGACAAGGAGATAAGCTGGAAACGGCAGGGATGAAAGGTTTTGCGACCGTGGTTTCCAACTCGAAGCGATTCGCAGTGGCGATTCGGCTAGGGCAGATCGCCCAGAAAGCGATCGTCCGTAAAGGTGAAATTACCTTGAAACTGGGTCCGTTAAAAGGCTGGAATACGTACCGTGTGGCTCCCTCTCTGGCGAAAAAATCCTTCCGTCAGCAATGGAACACGCTGGAGCATAAGCTGGAGCAGGAACGCAACGTGATGCAGCCGGATGTTCTCAGCCGAATGGAGAAGATTTTGGCAGATAGAAGTAAAGGAGGGACGCAGCATGAGTGAGCATAGTAATCCTTCTGCGCAAGCAAAAGCGGCCCATGAAGCGTGGCTTCATCAAATGGAAGAAGAATCCCGTGCCAAGCAGGTACGCTTTATGGACGGCATCGCGACGCGGCTCAAGCGTCCACGACAGACGGAGCCGCCAGTTCAGCCGTTTCGCGGGGCACCTGCATTTTGGTACGAATTCGATTGGAGCGCGGAGCGGCGCATCGAGGAGTTCACTGCTAACTTTACAAGTGTTGGCGGGCATGTCGTGCGTCTGCCGAATTTGGAGCAGACCGCAGACTGGATCGCGTGCAAAGCGCGAGAGCTGGGAGCGGCCTATATCGTCCGGCAGAATGAGCCGGACCTGGATGCGCTCCAGCTGGAATCGGCACTGCCGCAAGTCCGTTTATCGGTGTGGAACACCGATCCAGTCGAGGATTGGAAGGCCCGCGCCGCTGAGGCGGATATCGGCATCGTCATCGCCGACGAAGCGGCTGCTTACACCGGCTCGGTAGCGGTGCTATCCTCGCCGGAGAAAGGCCGTGCGGTCAGCCTTTTGCCAACCGCACTGATCATTCTTCTGCCAGTAGAGCGCTTGCGAACACGACTGGGCGAGATTCTAAGCCGCTTTGACGAAGTCGGGCGTGAGCAACTGCCTGCAGGCATTCATTTTATTACTGGACCAAGCCGCTCGTCGGATATTGAAAATGAATTGACGATCGGTGTACACGGGCCAGGTATCGTCTATACGTTGTTAGTGGGCTAGCGTGTAGACCGCCTAACGAGCATGATAGAGGGGAAAACGGGTTTCAAAATCTGTTTGTCTGCGATTACTCCTAACCGAAATGCGGCCATTGTGCAGCTCGGTAATACTTTTTGTAATCGCAAGGCCCAGCCCGGTGCCTCCAGTTTCCTTGGAACGTGATTTGTCCACCCGGTAAAACCGTTCAAACAAGTACGGGACATCTTCCGCAGGAATTGGGGTGCCGTAGTTGGTGCAGATTACCACCGCCTCGTCGTCTTCGCGTCCTATGGTGATATCAAGGCGTTTGCCGTCTTTTCCGTATCGAATAGCGTTGGAAAACAAATTTTCATACAGGCGTACCATCTCGTCGGTATCGGCTAGAATCCGAACAGGCTCGACGATTCGGACACGGTAGGACATGTCTGCCTGTTCCAGAGAGGGTACAAATTCCTCAGCAAGCTGAGTGAGCAATTTGCCGAGATCTACAGGCTCCAGCTCCAGTGGCAGGCTGCCACCGCTCACACGCGTGTATTCAAACAGCTCGTCGATCAGCTTCTTAAGCGTCAATGACTTTTCATAAGCAATGTTCACATAATAGCGCAGCTCAATTTCATCCCGATAGCGGTCGGTTTCAATATATTCCAAAAAACCGATCACGGATGTTAGCGGGGTACGAAGATCATGGGATACGCCAGTGATCAGGTCGTTTTTGGCCTTGGCAGAAGCCCGTTCTTCTTCCAGCGAGAGACGGAGATTGTCCGCCATGGTGTTCATATTTTTCGCCAAGGTACCCAGCTCGTCCGCTGAAGAAACAGGAATCGTATAGGACAGGTCTCCGTCAGCAAACTCCTGCATCCCCGTCGTAATTTCGCGAAGGTAACCAATCGTATTTTTGGTAAAAAGGAAAAAGAAATAGATATATGTAGGTAGCCCGCCTACCAGCATGATCAGTGGGGACCCAATGTGATTTACGGTCCAGCGAACCAGACGAGTGCCAAAAAATGAACGGGAAGGATTCAGCCATAGTAGCAAAGATGCTCCATAATAAGACACCATCAAAATCAGTCCAGTTAGAGCGAAAGCGGCAAGGCTAAGGGCTGCCAGTTTCCATCCCAACGTATCATATCGTTTTGCCTTCAAGACGTGAATCCTCCATTAATCGAATTTTTCCATTTTGTAGCCGATGCCCCACACCGTTTTTAGATATTTGGGTTTTCTCGGATCAGCCTCAATTTTCTCGCGAATTTTACGCACATGAACCATCAGCGTGTTGTTGGATTCCAGATATTGCTCCTTCCACACTTTTTCATAGATCTGCTCCATGCTCAGCACTTGACCACGATTACGGGCCAACAGCTCGACAATGGCAAATTCTCGTGGGGTCAGCTTAATGGATTCTCCGGCGAGAGTGACCTCATGCGTAGCAGAATTAATGGAGAGTTCATCCAGTATCATTTCATGCTCCGATACAGGGGAGGAATGGGTATATTTCCGTACTCTACGCAGCTGGGATTTAATGCGTGCCACCAGTTCCAACGGGCTGAACGGCTTAGTGACGTAATCATCGGCCCCAACGCTGAGTCCTGTGATTTTGTCCATATCTTGTCCCTTCGCAGACAACATAATAATCGGAAAATGCTCGGTTTCCCTGATCTTCATGCAAGCTTCAACCCCGTCCATATTGGGCATCATCACATCAAGCACCATCACATCTATCGATTCCCGACTGATTTGCTCCAGAGCTTCCAGTCCGTCTCGTGCCATAAGCAGTCGATATCCTTCATTTTCCAAATAAATTTGCATCAGCTTAATAATTTCAGGCTCATCGTCTACTAATAAAATGGTTCCGTTATGCATGGCCCGTGCACCCTTTCTGTTCTTTCCAGCAGTATACAATATGGCGTATTATATACTTTTTTAAAGATGGAGGCTATGGACACTCTTCTCAGTTCGCTTGCTTGGGGACGTCAGCCTTTGGATAGTGCTGTTTCAGTTGAAGAAATACGGTTTTCTTGCTTGAATTGTCTTTTTTCTATTCCCGGTAGTTGACCGAACAGGATCCAAGCAAATGGTAGGAAACGGGAGATGGTAGACACGACGAGCCAAGAGCAAAGAAGTGCAAAGAAAAAACCTCCAGCGTACCACACATGAATAAGCTGCGGAGAACCGATATGTGGTGAAAACTGCCGATACAGAAGCAGGAAAAACGGATGAATCAGATACACACCAAAGGACAGTGTGCCCAGACGTTCCAGCTTGCGAGTGACAAAGGAATGTTGTCGTCTATACATTAAAAAGGAAATCTGTAGTATTACCAGCGTGCTGGACAGGCTGTACATATTATACATAAGTTCGAAAACTAGCGAATTATACGAGATTCCGTACATTCTATTTTCGCACCACATATAGACATGCATGGTGGCTGAAATCAGCCATAAAGCCCAAATTGTGATCCATGTCAGCACTCCGGCAACACTTCGTTGCCCCTTACGCATCAGAAACCACGTTTTCAGCTGTGGGTAGTAATAACCTAGAGCAGCACCCAGCATGTAACAGGCTACATAAGACAGTGCCCAACTGCCCTTATTTTGCACCTGAAATAGAAATTTATTGCCAATTACAAATGACCACTGTAGCAACAGCCCAAGGACAATAGACCATTGTGGAAGTTGCCGATATCGCTGGAACAGCCACAGTACGAATGGAAATGCAAGATAGAATTGCATCATGATAAAAATATAATATAAATGGGTATACGCTTTGCCTGTCGCCAGCTTCAGAGCAAAGCTTTTCGCAAGTGTGGCTATATTCCATGGTTCGGAGCTGCTAGCCATAAGAGACAGGAAGAAATAAAATAGGGAGAACATGACGTAAGGTAAGAGAATATACAGCAATCTCTGCTTATAAAAGCGACTTAAGAACTGTCGTCCCATTGGACGATCCTTGTAGTTGTAGAACAGTACCATGCTGCTAAGCGCGATAAATACGGGGGTTCCATACTTCATCAACACATTGAGCGCATTGTATACAACATATAGGCTGGAATTTGTAAGCTGAACCGTTGCATAAGAAGTGGCATGTACCATCAAGACGGCTAAAATCGCCATGGCTCTGACCAACTGCAATTCGGGAATTTTTTCTTTGGTCGTAGGCTTCATAAGCTTCATTTCCTTTCAGGAGTGAACTGTATCTTGTTGAACTCTTTCTATTAAAAGATAAAGTTCTTAACAACCCTAAAGGGAACGGCTTAAGAAACGCTTATGAACTTCTTAACTTTTGTTAAGAATTGAGGATTTTGCAAAAATCCTGAATTAAGAAAAGAACTTCCATAGCCTCAAAATGAGTGGTATGGAAGTTCTTTTTTATACTCATGATTATTCGTTATTTGCAACGTTTGATAGGTGCGCGTCTAATTTGTCCACGAATAGCACCATTCGGATGACGGATCGTGTGGACATTGACGTAGGCATTACCCTCTCTAATTTGGCACACCAAATCATAAATGGTTCTGCCTCTGAGTGGACCGGTAAGATCACATGCACGGAGCACGCCGCTAACGACGCCTCTTCTAACGGTTATTCCAAACTTCGAAGGACCAAACAGTGTAGCAACAACAGGGCCATTTTCACCTCTTCGTCCCAGATGAATATGCGCTTCGGTTACCCGTGAGATATTGCGTACAGTCAGTTCAAAGCTTAATTGTTGGCTCGTTGGACGGTAACGAAATTCGGCTGTTCCTGTCGCATTTGTTCTGACAGGAGGCACTTCATTAGCCCCCCTTAAGGTGGCTCTAAACTTATTAGACATGACATCCCTCCTTTCTCAGTGTTGGTTTAGTGTATTCACAGGGCTAGAGAAGGGGCTGCACATTAGCCTATTCATCAGAAGTTGTGTGTTTTACAAGTTATTCAGTCCAAGCACAAAACAAACTTTTTCATAGTCTATGAGTATCTGATAGAGAGAGGAGGAGAAACCATGGGAACATTTATTGATGGGAGAACATCCCAGAATGCTTCGACAGCCAACTCTATTGCCATTCCGATCACTCTTATAAATACGCCTCAATTGTTCGGGCAGATCGGGTTAAACACACTGGGAGCTACAGGTACGCCACGGGTTTTGCTTAAAGGAACTATATCGCTTCAACTTCCGCTTGCTTTAGTCGGAATAACGATCACTATTGTAAGAGGTACCCTGGTTACTGACCCTGTTGTTTATTCGGCCACGTCAACTTTTAGTTTGAGTTTGTTGGCTCCACAGGTTATTGCATTCTCAGCCGATGACTTTAACCCGCCGATTACGGAACAATTGGTGTACACTGCTTTTGTTTCAGCTAACCTGCTGGGTACAATACGTGTAGGTCCAGAGAGCTTTGACGGAATTTTGGTTGCGGATTAATGTAGTAATTTTGATATGACGAAATATCGCTTCATGAGGCTTCGCAGATGTAACTGCGAAGCTTTTTTGTGTACAAGACAAGTTTCAAGCTTAACGATTAAACTACTTTTCTTTTGCATAAGAATTACACAGGCATAACCCTGCAACAATGGGTAGAATTTTATGTATGCGCTTACAGTAAATATCCATTGCTTCGTACAATTAAAAATCTGGAGGAGGAATGAAGAATGGTGTGGAAAAAAGGATTGACTCATATGCTTTTAGCAGCTTTTTTATGTGGTGCAACAGGTGTGGGCATAGCTCTCCCGGCCCAGGCATCCGCTGGCGAGTACAAGTTTGATTTTGGCGGAGGTACGGTCGAAACGGGTTATACCGGAGTGAGCGCTTCGCTGTCTTATGACTTAGCACGTGGCTATGGCTTTCGTACCCCTGAGAATATGCGTAATGTCAGTGCTTCGGGGACTGGAGTGGCAAGTGATGCGGTACGTTTCCTGGTTACAGGTACGAAAAGCGAGAATACTTTTGATGTTGATCTTCCTCCTGGTTTGTATGAGGTGTCGGTTACTTTAGGAGATACCTCTCGTTCGAGTATTGCAGCTGAAGGGGTGTATCAGGTCATAAATATGACAGGGAATGGGGCCAAGGATCGCTTTCAAATTCCAGTAACAGACGGACAACTAAATCTGCTGGTTACTGAAGGCAAAGAGGGGGCGGTCTTCACACTCAGTGCAATGGAAATCAGGCAATTATCTAGCAATCCGGTTACGAATCGAACAATTTATATCGGTGGGGATTCTACGGTATGTAACTATTATCCGCTGGATAGCAGCGTGCAGGCGGGATGGGGTCAACTGCTGCCAGAGTTTGTGAACACGAATACTTTTCAAATTCGCAATATGGCGTCAGGAGGCCAAATTGCTAGAGGCTTCCATCAGGACGGTCAGTTGGAGGCCATCGTCCAATATATTAAGCCGGGGGATTATTTTATTCTCCAATTGGGCATTAATGACACCAATCCAAAGCATAACGAAAGCGAAGCAGAGTTTAAGGACTGGATGCGGGATATGATCCGGCAGGCGAAGGCTAAGGGGGCGACGGTAATCCTGTCAACTCCGCAAGGACGAGCCACTGACTTTAATGCTAACAATGTACACAACGCAGAAAATAGATGGTATAGAAGTGCTATTTTGGCGCTGGCTCAAGAGGAACAAACGCCTTTAGTCGACCTGAATGTTCTTAGCTCCGCTTATTTTACTTCTATTGGTAAAGTCGCTACACTGGCTTTGTACATGAACGGTGATACACTCCATCCAAACTATGAAGGTGCAAGGGAACTGGCACGATTGGTAGCACAGGATTTAAAAAGGCAGGGTCTGAGCGGATTCTAAATTTTAACGATGGGTTTTCCCCTGTTTCTTACATTTGTAGGAGCAGGGGTTTTTAGCATCTGTTCAGGGTGCTATAATTATTGAAAAAGCAATAGTAATACGGAGGAATTAGAACATGCAGCCTTTCACTGCCCGTGTGCTTCAAATTATACTGTTGATCCCTGAGGGAAAAGTAATGACTTACGGTCAAATTGCGGCAGAGGCCGGAAGCCCAAGAGGTGCCAGACAGGTGGTGCGGATTTTGCATACATTGAGCCAAAAACACCGGCTTCCTTGGCATAGAGTAGTCAACCGTTTGGGGGAGATTGCTTTGCAGGAGGATGAGTCCGCATCCCTGCAGCGTCTGTATTTGGAGGAGGAAGGCATACGGTTTAATGAAAACGGGCGCATTCCACTGGATCAATATCTCTATGATCCGCAGGCAGAGATGGAAGAATAGGCGCGGAACAAGCTATGCGGTTTTATATTAAATTTGATCGTCATAAAGAACCGGGACAAGTCAATTAACGATTTGTCCCGGTCTTTTTCATCTAGCATACGAAGCAGATAACTAGAGGTAATCTGTTATTTATAGCATAAGATTCATTTGTCATTTTATCCGATAAGATGCTGCTGATCCCGTTGGGCAAGGTGAAAAGAAATGCTGTTCATCAGTGGTATATCGTTATTTTTCCGGGCTTCCCGGATGAGTTGTTTCTTTTTTTGATCTGATTCACGTAAAAAGCGGGTCATCCACAAATCAGACGGTTCGTTAGTGGTTGTCATACGAGATTCTTTTATCATCTATTAACCCTCCCAGTGAGCGGCTGTTATTCTTTCTCTAGTATATGTTCCAAACCTTAATAGATGCTGTTGGTTTCCTTAAAATTAGCTGAAAATTAGGTAAAGTTAAGGTAAAAATAGGTTGAATCCATATCTGATTGGACGAAAAGTAGTATAAAGCGAGTAATCTGGAAGTAAAGGTTACAAAAATGTATTGTATTGACACCTTGTACCAACACAAACCTGAAAGTACAATTAGAATGCAAGAGTTTGTGGAAATTTATGTCGAAAAAAACGGAAAAGATTCGAAGAATGCACCGAAAGGGGAGAGATTCATCTATGAAGCAAAAAGCGGCTGCCGTGCTGCTTGTATTGTCATTATCATCAGGCTTGGCCTCCACTGTACAGGCTGAGAGTTTATCAGGAAATGTAGCATCAAGTACGTCAGTTAAACCTTCTGCTGCGGCTCCATCGAAGACATCATCCATAACGGGTCAGGCTTTACCTACATTGACACTCAAGCAGGCCGCGGAATGGGCACAGACGAACAGTTACAATACACGTACCGCCGAACGGGACGTAGAGCGCCGCAGAATGGAACTGAAAAATGCAGAAAAGGACCTGGGCAATTCACCTGTCGATTTTATAGACAATGAGTATGTTGATGATGAAACGTCATGGAGAAATTACAGTTCCTCGACGCTATCTTATTTAGCCAGCAAAAAGCAGGCGCAGTTCGCCAAAGACCAGATTTATTTTAATGTGATGAAAAGCTATCAAAGTGTGTTCGTGGCAGAGAATCAGGTGAAAAATGATCTAGAAGCGCTTGAAATCGCCCAAGCGGAGGAAAAGATTGCACTTGCCAAATTTGCGCGCGGAAAGCTGTCTGAGCATGCGAAAAACGAGAGTACACAGGCCAGAAGCCAAGCTCAGCAAACCGTAGAGCAGGGGAAAATTGCGTTGCAAAAATCCAGGGATGCCCTGAACTTCCTCATGGGACAGCCTAATGGAACAGCTTATGAATTGGTCGATCGACCCGTGTACAAGGAACCGAAGAAGCTGGATATCGAATTACATATACAACAGCTGACAGACATGAATCCAAATTTATGGAAGCTGGAGGATAGCATCAAAACTTCGGAGCTTAATGTGAGATATTTCGATTTTAACAATGGTGCTGGTGCTTATGATCTAGCTAAAATGGATGTCGATACGGCTAAGGAGGAACTCGACAAAGGTCAAAAGGATTTTGCCGAATCTCTCCGTAATTTGTATGCCACAGTTAAGGAAAATCAAAAGAAATACGTACAACTGGAAGAAAGCTTGCGTACAGCAAAAGAGGCCTTGGAATTATCACGCAAAAAGTGGGCCAGAGGTCTAATTATTGAGATGGAATTGAAAAATAATCAGTTGAAAGTGAACCAGATTGAACGGCAAATGGAAGAGCTTGCGATCGAGTTGGATCAAAATGAGTATACGTTGAACAAGCCATGGAGCACATAGGGAGGAAACGGCATTGGCAGAAACGGTTTTAAATGACGCTTTAATCAAGTTACGGAGAAAACGGAGAAAAAAGTGGATCTGGACTGCAATTGTTCTACTGGTTGTCGGTGGAGGCGGAGCAGCAGTATACCTAAATTTGCCCAAAGAACAGGCGGCACCGTTGGTTCAGGATGAGAAGCTTAAAGTAGAACGCGGCGATGTGAGCGAGAAGCTGGATACGTCCGGTACCGTACAGGCTTCCAAGGAAGTGAAGTTGAATTTTACAAGCGCAGGCGAAAATAAGCTGGCAGCGGTGAACGTGAAGGCCGGAGACAAAGTGAAGAAAGGACAAGTCCTGGCTCTTCTGGACAGTTCTGAAATTAAAATGCAAATTCAGAGTGCGTCTGATACTTTGGAAATATCTAAAGCCAAGCTGGCTGAATTGGAGAAAGGTCCGAAGGCTGAGGACATTGAAATTCAGAAAACAAATGTACTTCGGGCCAAAATGGCTATCGATACAGCGCAAGAATCATTTGAGCTGGAAGAAGCCGAAAGTCAGAAGAAAACTTCCCAAAAGCAGTTGGAACAGGCGCGAAAGGCATATGAAGACCAAAAGTTTTTACATGATGCCGGGGCGGTGTCCAACAGTGAATTGGAGCAGGCAGAGCAAGCACTGGATAAAGCACAGACGGACTATGATGGTCTGGATCTGCAGTTCCGCAAAATCATGTCACAAAAACGTCGCACCATTTCAGAGGCTGAAATCGGATATCGTACGGCAATGGCAGAGCTTCGCAAAATTCAGGTTCCGGCTGATGCATCCAATATTCAAGCCTCACGGATAGAGGTTCGAAGACAGGCGACGGAACTGGAGCAGAAGAAAAATGAATTGAACAAGCTTCAGGTTACAGCACCTTGGGACGGGGTAATCTTGAAGGTGAACGGGGATGTAGGGACCAGTCCGACAGCTCCATTCATTGTCATGAATAACTCGGATTCCAACGACCTTAAGGTGGTTGTGAAGGTAAGTCAGACCGACATTGTCAAAGTAAAGAAGGGTCTTTCAGCCGTGTTGACTACCAATGCCTATCCGGGTGAATCATTTCCAGGGAAGGTGCAATTCGTGTCACCGGAAGCCTCTACGGATGAAGGGATGACGACGTATCTGATGGAACTGTCTGTTCATGACCCGAAAGGCAAGCTCAAAACGGGCATGATTATGAATGTGGCCGTTATTTTGGGAGTACACAAAAATGTACTGTTCGTACCTGCGACTGCGCTGAGATCCGAAGGGGGACAGGATGGCGTGTATGTTTCCGCTAATAATGCTGCAAATCCAGGGGCGCGCACTTTCAAGCCCGTAGAACTCGGATTTTATACGCCAGATCGAGTCGAACTCAAGTCAGGTGTAAAGGAGGGTGACACGCTTATTGTGCCTGCTCCTGAACCTCCGCCGGACCCTTCCGCTATGGGCGGCATGCAGGGAGGCTTTTAAACGGGTATGAGATACGTCATTCAGATTGAGGATTTGAAAAAAGTGTACCATGTCGGAGATCAGGAAATTCATGCTCTGCGTGAGGTTCAACTTGATATTGCTGACGGTGATTTTGTTGCGATTATGGGACCGTCTGGATCAGGCAAGTCCACGATGATGAATGTTATCGGCTGTCTGGATTTACCTACGTCAGGACAATTTTATTTGGACGGCTATTCGATCTTAGATGCCCGTGAGGATGAACTGGCTATTATACGTAATCAGAAAATCGGATTTGTATTTCAAAAATTTCATTTGCTCCCGCGATCAACGGCTCTGGAGAATGTGGAACTGCCTATGATTTATGCAGGTATTCCTGTCAAGGAGCGTCGTTTGCGGGCAATGGAAGCCCTCACTAGCGTAGGTCTAGGCGATCGGATGAACAATAGGCCGAACGAATTGTCAGGCGGTCAGCAGCAGCGGGTATCCATTGCCCGCGCACTTGTGAACAATCCGGTCATTCTCTTGGCGGATGAACCTACAGGCGCATTGGACTCCAAAACAAGTGTTGAAATAATGGGGATTTTTCAGCGTCTGAATGATCAGGGGAAAACGGTTGTATTGGTTACTCATGATCAAGAGGTTGCGGAATACGCCAAGCGTCTGATTCATTTTCGAGATGGGCGGATTGAAGAGGATCAGCCTGTTGGGAAACGAAGAATGGCGGCAGAGGAAGTGAAGGCATGAAGTTTAAGGAAATTATCCGTGTATCACTCAACAGTTTGCGAACCAATATGCTGCGATCTTTGCTGACCATGGTGGGCATTATTATCGGAGTGGCCGCTGTGATTATGATTGTAGCCATCGGTAAAGGATCAACGGCTACGATTACATCTCAGATCAACAGTATGGGAAATAATCTGCTGATGATCTATCCTTATGCTCCATATGATGGCTCTAGTTCCATGTCGTTCAATCAGACGAAAGGAATATCTCTAAAAGATATCGATGCGCTAGAGCAGCAAAAAGCAGTAGCAGAGGTAGCACCAAGTGCTATGACCAATGCAGATATTACGTGGAGTCGCAATAAGGTCAGCGGACAAATTGAGGGGACTTCACTGGCATTCGTTCATGTGAGAAAGCTGTCACTAGCTCAAGGCAGGTCGTTTACCCACTATGAAGTGGATAAACAAATGAATGTGGCCGTGCTTGGGAGTGATGCGGCCCGTAATATTTTTGGTCCGGATGCCTCCAGAGCGGTCGGTGAGACGATCATGATCAAACAGCTTCCTTTTAAGGTGGTCGGTGTGCTGGCAAATTCCAATTCCAATATGAGTAACAGCGGTCAGCAGGTATATGTACCGATTACAACGGGGATGGAACGGCTAGGCAATATGAGTATTCAGCAGGTGAACGCCTCTGCAACATCAGAGGAGAAGATTGATCAGGCAAGTGCAGAAATTCGGCAGGTGCTTCGTGTCAGACATGAGCTAAAGCCATCAGAGGGCGATGACTTTCAGATCATGACCCAGACGGAAATCTTAAAAACAGTGTCCGGGGTTGATCGGATTATGAATATGCTGCTGGCCGGTGTAGCTGCAATTGCGCTTGGCGTTGGAGGTGTCGGCATTATGAATATTATGCTGGTGTCCGTCACGGAACGTACGAGGGAGATCGGGATTCGTAAAGCGATTGGTGCGCAACGTAGTGATATTATGCTGCAGTTTGTGGCTGAGGCTGTTTTTCTCAGTCTGATGGGTGGACTAGTTGGCGTAATGGTGGGTCTCGGAGGTGCAAAACTGCTTGAGAAATTCGTCCAAATGCCGATTGTGTATTCGATAGAGCCCGTGCTTTACTCTTTTCTGTGCTGTATGGCAGTCGGAGTGTTGTTCGGAGTATATCCGGCGCGGAAGGCGTCTAAGCTGCGTCCAATTGATGCTTTAAGATACGAATAAGAGAGCGGGTACTTCGCCTTACTCGAAAGAGCAGGGTGTAAAGTGCCCGTTTTTTTGTGTTGAATAAGTGTTTTAAATGATAAAAAGACATGAATAACCACTTTAATTTTATATATGTGATGTTTTATATGCTTTTTAAGGTTGATTTATTGTTATATATGACGTATTATATTCAATATTAGATCGCAAGAAAAAAAGGAGGGACGTTCATCATCGACCTTACGGCAAGACAAGTAGAAATTTTAAACATCGTACAAAAGCATGCCCCAATTACCGGGGATCAGATTGCGGAAATGCTTAATCTCAGTAAGGCGACCATTCGGACCGACCTATCCAAATTGGGTATTCTGAATTACATAGATGCAAAGCCCAAGGTCGGATATTTTGTTGGAAAGCGGGGCACGCCGAACCGGGAGGAAAAATTCCGGCTATTGCAAATGAAGGTGGGCGATCTTCACGGGGTTCCAGTCATCGTACGTGAAACAACAACGATTCAGGAAGCTGTTGTAGCTCTCTTTTTGGAAAATGTGAGCAATTTGATCGTTACCGATGAAGACGGAGATTTGGCAGGGGTAGCTTCCCGCAAGGATTTACTTAAGGTAACGTTAGGGAATCCCAATGCAGCAACCATTCCTGTCAGCCTAGTGATGACCCGACAGGCGAATGTTGTCACCGTTTCCCCAGAGGATACGGTATTAGAGGCAGCGCGCAAAATTATTGCCCGTCAAATCGACAGTCTGCCTGTCGTCGTCCCTTCCGACTCCGACAAGCAAGGAGAGCACTGGAAAGTCGTGGGACGTATTACAAAAACAAATATTATTAAAATGTTGCTCGATATGGTAGCAGAGGATTAATGGGAGGAATCGAATGGTTCAGGCGAGCAGTCATTTTATAGCGATCTGTTCAGACTCGATTGGCGAGACGGCAGAAGCTGTCGTACAGGCGACCATGCGCCAGTTTGAGTTACCGGACACAGAGATCAAAAGATTTATGAACGTGAGGGATGAAGACGAACTGAGCCGGGTGATGGAGGAAGTTGCCGAGCGTAGAGGCTTTGTAGCTTATACGCTGGTACAGCCGGAATTGAGAGAGGCGATGAAAGAAGAGGCTGTCCGGCTGAATGTGCGGGCTGTCGACATTATGGGACCAATGATGCAGGCGTTTGCCGATACGTTCCATAACGATCCCAAAGAGAAGCCTGGTCTGCTGCACCGACTGGACGACAACTATTTTCGGCGTGTAGAGGCCTTGGATTTTGCGGTTCAATACGATGATGGCAAAGATGTGAGCGCCATTCTCAAAGCGGATATTGTATTGCTTGGAGTATCCCGTATTTCCAAAACCCCTTTATCCATGTTTCTCGCGCATAAAGGTTATAAAACGGTCAACATACCGGTTGTACCGGAGCTGACACCGCCTGTTCAGTTAAAGGATGTTCAGCATGGTCGAGTGTTCGGATTAACGATCGAGCCAGAGTTACTGTTGAAAATACGCAGTGAGCGACTAAAGGTTATGGGGCTTCCTAATAATGTGCAGTATGCTACAGCGACGAGAGTGGAAGAGGAAATAGCGTATGCGCAGTCTTTGTTTAAAGAGCTGAATTGTCCGGTTATTGATGTTACAGATAAGGCGATTGAAGAGACGGCAGGTTTAATTATCAGAATGTTATAGAGCCTAGTAGCTGCTCATATAACTAAAAATTAAAAACGTAGGATACAGGAGTTTAATAGATAAATAGAAAGATTGCAGCAAAGCTGCCCTAAATATATTCATTTGCTTAAGGGTAATAATTATTTTAGGAGAGGTGGAGGGATAGGTATGGAGAGTCAAATGGCATTGGAATTCGTTCGGGTAACAGAGGCAGCGGCACTGCAATCAGCACAATGGACAGGGCGTGGAGATAAGAATAGCGCAGACGAGGCGGCTACGGTAGCCATCCGCACTCATTTTAATGCGGTATCCATGGACGGCACGGTCGTCATTGGCGAAGGCGAAATGGATGAGGCTCCCATGCTGTATATCGGGGAAAGAGTAGGCAATCGCAGAGGACCGGCTATGGACATCGCTGTCGATCCACTGGAAGGAACCGAAACGGTGGCAAATGGTTTGAATAACGCTCTGTCGGTCATTGCTGCTGCACCTCGTGGTAGTCTACTCCACGCTCCGGATATGTACATGCAAAAAATGGCCGTTGGCCCGGCGCTGGCTGGAAAGCTGTCACTTGAGGACCCAATCCCGACCACATTGTCAAAAGCTGCACGAGCACTCGGTAAATCCTTGTCTGATCTTACCGTGTCCATTCTGGATCGTACACGGCACGCCGGGATTATCAAGCTTCTGCGGGAAAGCGGAGTTCGTATCAAATTGCTAGGCCATGGGGATGTGATGGGCGCGATTGAAACATGCCTGGATAGCGGTGTAGACTTGCATATCGGTTCTGGTGGCGCTCCTGAGGGTGTATTGGCCGCTGCAGCGCTGAAATGCATGGGCGGAGAAATACAGGGCCGTTTGTTGCCTCATGGTGAAGAAGAGATTGAGCGTTGCAAACGTATGGGCATTACTGATCCTGGCGCGTTGCTATCTATGGATGATATGGTCGGACGGCAAGGCGTGATGTTTGTGGCTACAGGTGTAACACCTGGAGAGTGGTTGCAGGGGGTTCGTTCTCTTCCCGGCCACAGAGCGGAAACTCATTCAGTCGTAATGCACTCGGATACAAAAACGATTCGCTTCGTGCGGAGTATCCATCATACAGCTGATTCTTCCGGTACGCTTGCGGTAGCGGCATCTTCTTGAACATTGAAGTCATGGCTTATAGTTCAATAAAACAGCGGTATCTAGGACTTATCCAAGGATACCGCTGTTTTTCATATTTTAGGGTCAATCTAACTGTCATAGAACAGATGAAGTTATCAACTCCATGGAATAAGAATCGAGTATACCTCACTTTTATTGAGTGACGTAAACATAATTATCTTTGTCATGCATCTCTCTTTAGTCTACTTCGTAATTTCTTAACCCTCTAAATGATCTACTAAATGTATATCCAACAATATACGTCTATCTGATTATTGTTTAAGGTATGAAGTACCTTGGCCCTAAAAGTTTGATAAATTTCTCTGCTAGAATAGATCAGCCTTCGAAATCATCCGAGAACTAATTTGGAAAAGCAAATCCTTATGTAAAATTAGAATAACACATTTAAGTAATACTTCTGTCTATTGGGATTATGAATTACTTTGGTCTAATATCTATAGTTATCTATCAAAAGGAATTAATTGCAAGTAGAATTAATTTGGTATACGTGTTAAATTACTAGTCCAGCCAATAAAACAAGATCAAAGATTTTTAATAAGTTTGAACAAGCTGGGAACTTTTACAGATAGACTTAATTGCTTTAAATTGATATATTGTTAGTCTAGCCCGAAAATGATTATTCAATAATATGGGGTGGATGACTCGCCTGGAATTATTTACAGGTTGATTGAATTAGTTGAAAATGTTATATTATTGTTCTGGCTCAAACGAAGCCGAATGATAATTTGATCTTTGAAAACTGAACAACGAGTGAGTACGGATTTTGTTCACAAAATCCAACGCTGAAATTTTGGTACATGCCTTCCAGGCTGTATAAAATGGAAGCAAACAAGAGATATTTTTTATCTCGTCAGTTTCAAAATGAGCATATCGCTCTTTCTATAACCAACTTCGGTTGGTCTTTAATGGAGAGTTTGATCCTGGCTCAGGACGAACGCTGGCGGCGTGCCTAATACATGCAAGTCGAGCGGGGTTATTTAGAAGCTTGCTTCTACACAACCTAGCGGCGGACGGGTGAGTAACACGTAGGCAACCTGCCCACAAGACAGGGATAACTACCGGAAACGGTAGCTAATACCCGATACATCCTTTTCCTGCATGGGCGAAGGAGGAAAGACGGAG
>NZ_JBSEDY010000028.1:0-30791 GCF_053570945.1 Paenibacillus sp. CMM36 | reverse complement strand
GTTGGAGCGTAGCATATCAACACCATCCGTTCTACAATAGTTACCTATATTATACAACATTAACGCGGTGTCGTCTTAAACAAAATTAACATAAAATAGGCTGTCGAGACTTTCTCGACAGCCTGGACCGTCTATTGACGGCCTTTTCTATGTTTCGACTCGAAATATGTCGTGGAGGCTATCTATGCTACAAAAAGGATAAAATTAAGTAGATCTATGCGAAAAAATAGAAATTATAGGAATACAGGAAAAACGAAATAGCTAAAAACGAAAGAATCAGCGTCGCGGTGTATACCTTTCTTAATAATGTAGTCTCCGAAACGTTACATTTTCTTACAGCAAGATAGGCAGCCGGTACAAAGGCAAGCCCAAGTACCCAGAAAAAGATAATATTGAAATTGAAATTGGACATAGGCTGATAGGGGTCGCCTATCAATTGGATGCTTGAAGCAATGAGATTGATGATCACAAGCAGACCCAGCAGCGGTATTAAGGTTACACTGTCAGGCAAGGGAAGCCGTGAAGCACTCTTCTGCTTTCTTGCGTCCTTGAGCTTCCGCAGCCATCCAATAATACCGAAAATAGACCCAAGCGCAAACCAAATACCGCATCCCCCGACCAGAATATAACTGAAGATGGATGTTTGCAGGAAGGATATCGGCAATTGGTCATCGATCACTCCATATGACAACTGCGTCACTTTACCATCGGCATTGGTTAAGAAAAAAAGACGGCTGATGTTTAGGCCCGCGTGATCATAAGGAGTGCTCCCGGGAGTCACGCGTTCAAAAAAATAGGGTTTGGTTTCTACATAATCAACATGAATATTCATGGATGGAATACTCAGAGTGATTCCGCCATTGCCGTTGGCTGTGACCACTTCTTCCGCATTGGATAACACAGGTATAAGCTTCAATATACCAGATGATACTGCGCGAGCAGAGCGATATTTTCCCGCCACATCCGCGCTATGCTTCAACGTGCTGTCCGTTTGCGGAGTGGCGTGGGAATCCCCGACAAACAGGTCAATGAGTTCGCTTCTCGCACCGGACATTTCATTTTCCACATTGGTCAGGATGCTGATCCCAAAGTTTTGATCCGGTACGATAGAGACCAGAGAGGAGAATGAATCTGTATTTCCACCGTGCTCGATAACACGATAATCCCCCGCGAACCGTTCCCAAAAGCCATGGGCATTCCCCGGAAGCTCGGGATAGTGGGTATACGAAGCCTCATGCATTTCTCGCAAGGTTTCACTCTTGTTGAACAGCGAATATTTTAAGGAATGGTCCATGTTCAGATGAGCAAGCATAAAATGAGCCATGTCCTCCGAAGTAATGTTTAACGCACCAGCCGGCACATCATTAAAGAAAACATTCGGCTTTGCCACCCAGTTTCCATCCTTCTTGGAGTAGCCTGTTGCTTTATGTTCGATAACCTCCGGGATAAGATCATATCGTTGTGTAAAGTAAGAATGCTTCATGTCCAGAGGCTCAAATATATGTTTCTGAATATAGGTTTCAAAAGGCATTCCGGATACACGTTCTATAATATAACCGGCTAGGTTGGTCCCATAGTTGGAATAAGCAATCACTGTTCCAGGCTCATAAATCTGTTCAGGCTGATTTCCGGGTGCGATATGCTCCTTGAGAGGTCTAAGATCAGCAGGATCATGAACCAAAAGTTTTTCCAGGTGCTCCTCAAAACCTGCCGTGTGGCTCATCAGTGATTTCAGGGTAATAGGCTTATCAAAAGAAGGCTTGAGAAAGCCGTCAGGCAAGTATGTGTGGATGTCTGTATTCAAATCCAGCTTTCCTTGCTCAACCAGTTGCATCACTGCCGTCCAGGTGAATAATTTAGATACGGAACCGGCCTCCATATAGGTTGTTTCCGTACTCATGGGTGTTTGTTTCTCGATGTTTGCGTATCCGTAACCTTTTGAAAAAACAATTCTTCCGTCCTTTACTATGGAAACCGCAGCACCAGGAATCGCTGTTCCTATATATTTTTTCATAATTTGATCTGTTCTGTTTTCGATTTCGGAAATCGGAATTCCGGAGGGAGTGGTTGGAACGGACCCAGAAGCATATGCCTGGACCGGGATAAATGCCATCAATGCTAACAGGAGCAAAGAGGCAAATCGTTTTTTCAATTTCATATCAAGTCTCCTTTGCTGCGCTTGAATCTTTAAGGGCAGTCTGTTTTTTTTGGAACATTTTTAGTGTAGCAATCAAGTCTTTCTTATTTCTCTCCTGTTCCTTACTTTTTTCTTTCTCAAATGAAGCTTCACTCTCAAGTGATTTACCGAAAAAAAGCTATATTTACGTTGGGACAGCTTTATATGTATGTTGCCAACCTATAAAATAAAGACAAGAAGAATCCTCATAGTTGAAAAAAATAGGAGATGACAATAAATGAAAGCCTGTGAACCTCTGACTATTTCATCTGAAAGCGGATACAATCTTCAAACCAATGAAAGTGTGCCCATTGCCCACGCTTGGAACATGATTGCGCGAGATCATAAGCAAGTGTTTGGCCTCGAGCCATTGCAAACAGAAATAGAGCCCTCGATCATTATCCGTTATGCGCAGGAAGGAGATAGCTGTCCGCACTGGCCAGAGAGCTATTGTCTACGTTTTGTTGCTGGTCGCAAGGGAACGGTACTCCATATTATTGGCCGTGATGAATTAGGAATTATTTATGGACTGCTTCATTACAGCCGTTTCGCTTTGGGTGTGGAGCCGTTCTGGTTCTGGGCGGAGCTTCTCCCACCTAAGCGGGATACCATAGTTTTACCGAGTCAGAATGTTGACAGTATACCGTCCAAGGTTCGATATCGAGGATGGTTTGTCAATGATGAGGTATGCTTGATTGGCTGGAAGGAAGATTATCCACCAACAGAGCAGGTGTGGCAGCCCGTTTTCGAAGCGTTACTGCGCTGCGGTGGAAATATGGTGATTCCGGGGACAGATTTACCACGCACAGGTATCCATCATAAGCTTGCAGCAGATATGGGCTTATGGATCACACATCATCATGCTGAGCCGTTGGGGGCGGAGATGTTTTTGCGCGCCTTTCCGGGTAAACAAGCTAGCTACAGAGAGCATCCCGAGTTGTTTGAACAGCTGTGGCAGGAAGCGATTGAACGGCAAAAGGGAGAGAAAATTGTTTGGGTGTTGTCTTTTCGCGGACAGGGTGACAAGCCTTTTTGGGAAGATGATCCTTCCTTTAATACGCCGGACAAACGCGGACAATTAATCTCGTATGTGGTTCGCAAGCAATACAATATGATCTGTGAATTTGTGGAGCAGCCTGTATGCTGTATGGCGATGTATGGTGAGATTGCCGAGTTATACAAGCAGGGGCATATTGAAGTACCCGAAGAGGTGATCAAAATATGGGCGGATAATGGTTACGGTAAAATGGTATCCCGGCGTCATGGGAATCTTAATTATCGTGTACCAGCATTGCCTGAGACGCAGGATGGGGGCAAGAATGGAGTGTATTACCATGTGACCTTCCACGACTTGCAGGCGTCAAACCATCTTACTCAATTTCCCTCCTCTGCCGAGCTGATTGTTGACGAATTAACGACAGCATTTGCTGCAGGAGCAAACGAGTATCTGCTGGTCAATTCAGGTAATATTTTGCCACATGTATATACGCTGGATTTGGCAGCGAATTTATGGACGTATGGTAACATGGATGCTGAACAGCAGCTTACTGATTTTATTGGGCGCTTGTACAGTAGTCAGCTTCAAGAGATTTCCCAATTATACCGGGATTATTCCCGTTGTACTATCGTTTATGGCCCGCATAAGGATGATCGGGCAGGGGAGGAATTCTATCACCATCCGACTCGGCAGATTATGGGGTATTGGCTACAAGGCAAAGAAGGCAGTGATGAACGGCTGTACTGGGCTACTGGAGAAAGGCCTTTTCCTGAACAGGTACGCTGGTTCAAGGAAAAAGCCGAGTCGGCAATTCCGGACTGGGTTGAACTGCGAGAGCGGTGTCTACGAATCATGAAGCAGTTGTCTGAAGATGAATGTCGCAGGCTGTATAATCAACTGCTTGTGCAGATTGAACTGCATCTAAGTGGTTCACGTGGACTGGCAAGCTTATGTAGCGCTTATGGGCTGTTCCTTGAAAAAGATTATCCACGAGCATTTATACAAGCTTCTCATGCTGTTTGGAGCTACCGGATGGGTAAAGAAGCGCTATCGCTCGCAGGAACTGGAAGATGGGAGCATTTCTACCGGGCAGATTGGTTAACCAATCTGGATAACACTATTTCACATGCGGACACTGTGCGGAGATTTCTTCGTCTTCAGGGAGACAGTCCGGATATGTTTCTGTGGTCCAAACAATATTTAATGCCAGAAACAGAGAAATATATCTACCTAGAGAATACGCATCGCAAGCCCCTTTCCGATGATGAGTTGGCACGCTGTCTGGAGAAGGTATTATATTAAAAAGGAAGACATGTAGCATAAGAGTTAACAGCGTCGCCTGCAACATTTCCATCTTATACTACGTCAATGAAGTTGTTAATGGCCAAGCGGCCCAATTCAACTACAAGGTGGAACTTAACATGAGTATGAGAAAAAGTGCATTTGCAGCCATTACAACTGTAGCCATTTTGTCCTTCTCCGTTGGAGGTCAAATGTCTGCGGCAGACCGTCAATTCAAAGATTTGGATAACGTAAGTGGTAAAGAAAAAGTTATATCCCTTAAAGATCAGGGTCTGCTCAAAGGTATCTCTGACACGCAGTTTCTCCCGTCATCTAAAGTAACCGCTGCTCAAGGCATTCAGTTGATTTCCGGTGGATTCCAGCTCAGCTTGACAGCCATTGATTTGAACAAGGAGCCACAGGTCAGCGGACTGTTTACCCATGTTAAGGATACTGCATGGTATGCCGAAGCTTTTATCAACGCGCATTATAATGGTGTGGTTATTCCAAAGGATATTGATCCTGCCAAAGCTCTGACTAAGGAACAGTTCACTCATATGCTGATTCAGGGCATGGAAAAAGCAGGCGCTCTTCCGATGATTAAAATCGCACCTGCGAATATTGCGGATGACAGCGAACTGAAGCCTTCTTACCAAGGTAGCATTCAACGCTCGCTAGTCTACAAGGTCAATACCTTGGATGCAAATGAAAAGTTTTATCCAAAAAGCGAGATTACACGTGCCGAAGCTGCTGTTATGTTATATAATGCATTGGAATACCTGAATACTCATACAAAATCGTAATAAATACAGCAATAAAGAGCTTTTCTTCTGAGGGAATTAAGCTTTCAGTTACTTGACATCATTATCGTTAATGTTATAATAAGGAAATCGAATTTAGACCTGCGGTAGCTGATTACCGTAAGGATATTTTCCTGGTCCTTCGGCATATAACACAGGTAACGAATAAATAAGCTGGCTCCGGATGAGGAGTTCAGCTTATTTTTTTGGATCAAAAAGCTTACCGTTTTCACTGATTTACATATTGAGAGGAGACAGGAGTATGTTTGGGAATGACTGGGATGATGTACTACGAGAAGAGGTCGAAAAGCCATACTTTAATGATTTAAGGTATACGTTAGCCCGAGAGTACAAGTTACATAAGGTATATCCTCCAAAAGAAGACTTGTTTTCCGCACTCAAATTAACGCCATTTCATCTGACCAAAGCGGTTATATTGGGGCAGGATCCATATCATGGAGAAGGACAAGCTCACGGTTTAAGCTTTTCTGTTAGACCTGGTGTGCGAACGCCGCCGTCTCTACTAAATATATACAAGGAGCTTCGCGATGATATCGGCACTCCCATTCCGAATCAGGGATACCTCGTTCCTTGGGCTGAGCAAGGTGTGCTGCTGCTGAACAACGTGTTAACCGTGCGTGAAGGACAACCGCAATCTCACCAGGGAATAGGTTGGGAACGTTTCACGGATGCTGTCATTGAAGCGATTAATGAGCGCGAGCAGCCAGCAGTGTTTATTTTGTGGGGGAGCCATGCTCAGAAAAAAGCAAGCTTCGTGAATACCAGCAAGCATTTGGTGCTAAAATCCGTTCATCCGAGTCCATTGGCGGCTCACAGAGG
The DNA here is from genome assembly GCF_053570945.1 of Paenibacillus sp. CMM36. Classification (NCBI taxonomy): domain Bacteria; kingdom Bacillati; phylum Bacillota; class Bacilli; order Caryophanales; family Paenibacillaceae; genus Paenibacillus; species Paenibacillus sp. CMM36. The sequence goes on along the minus strand of NZ_JBSEDY010000028.1, from coordinate 24,697 downwards.
TTTTTTTGGCAGCAAACCTTTTTCGCGTACCAATACATTTTTGCAGGAGCATGGAATGGAACCGATTCGGTGGGAGATTCATAGCCGCTAGCACTGGAGGTGAGGACATGCGTCAATGGAAGGGACGTCAGGTCATTTTATATCACGGCAACAATGGTCATACCCAGAAGGTGCGCGGCACGCTTGAAAAATGGGATGAGATACGAAAGTGTGTTATTTTAGGCCCGAAAATGCTGGCTATTCCTTTTGAAAATATTACGCATATTACCATGTTTCCTCCGGGGCGTGAGCGTAGAAGCCGCCATCCGGCGAAGCTGAACGCTACTGGTTATGTAATGAGCGTTCCGTTACAGTTTGATAATGCCATTCATTTTCAGTCGGCGGTGACGATTTGGAGAGAGGATCAGCTGATTGCTTATAATGTAAAGCTGGTTAGTCACTCGGCACACGATGTAATTCTTGAAGATGGACAAGCCTTATCTAAGGAAGAGCATTTGTTTGTGGTAAGGTCACTGCGTGGAGAACTTTAACTGTAATAATTCACCTTTTTTTGATGAAGGGTTCAATTTAGTTAACTGCTTACCGATAAAAGATAATGGGATTGTTAATAATACCCTGTTTTATAGAATGAAACAAAGGGAGAGAAACGAATGGAACGTATGAAACGTATGAGCAAACGGAGTACCTTCTTACTTGCGTTGCTGATGTTTGTATTTGCAGCATGGCCAGCAGGTTTGATCCGGGCTGAGGAGAGCAAGACCTCCACGGTAGAGTGGGATAGTCAAAATCCGACTACATTGAATCTGGGTGGAAGCCCCGCTCAATTAAAAGTGTGGTCATTGACAGAAAAGGGCAAGGAAGATGTTACACAAAAGGCAGAATGGATCTCTGGGGATTCAAGTATTTTAAAGGTAGATAAGGGACTCATTACTCCTGTGTCAAAAGGGCAGATTAAGATTGTTGCTACATATGAGCAGCAAACGGTAAGTACAACGATTACAGTAAAATCGCCTTACAGCAAGCTGCAATTAAATCCGACGGGTCCACTGAATCTGACGATTGGCGGAGAATCGAAGCAATTGACTGCTCAAGGTGTTCTTACTGGAGGTGGGACGGAAAATGTATCCGGTGTCGAATGGACTTCTTCGAATGCGGCTGTTGCTACCGTTGAAGATGGTCTTATTCGTCCACTTGCCAAAGGCGTGACTTACATTAAAGCAAGCAAAGATGAACTCAAAGCACAAACGATTGTGTATGTGCGCTCTTCTTCCCAGGCATTGGTATTGAGTGCAACTGGGTCCAAATCGGTCTTTCTGGGCAGCTCCCCAATTCAGGTTAGTGCAACCGATGTCAACCTGACTGGCGGCAAAACAGATGTGACCAACACGGCAGAATGGTCTTCCTCCAATCCGCTGGTTGCCACAGTCGAGCAAGGTAAAATCACACCAATGGATGCAGGCAATTCGACGATTACAGCGTCCTATCACGGTTTGAGCAAGACTCTAAAGATTAATGTACTTCCGACGGTTGAAAAATTAGTTTCAAGCAAAGCGAGTCTGACTCTCGAAACAGGAGGCAAAACCTCTCTTCCGAGTATATCTGCTTATTTGGTCAATGGGGCTAAAAAAGCAGTTCAATCCGATGTAAAATGGAGCTTAAGCAGTGAAAGTGCAGTTAAAATAGCAAATGGTAAGCTGGTTGCAGTGAACCCAGGCAGTGCAACATTGACAGCAACGGTAGGTACGCTCAAACTGGATATTCCAGTGACTGTGCAATACAAAGTACTTAAACTAACCGCTTCAGAGAAAAAATACGTATTGGTTGCAGGCCAAGAAGCAAGTATTCCGACAGTAAAAGCACACATGGCTGGTGGCGGAATCCTTGATGTTACCAATCAGGTAAGCTGGGTAGGTACAACAGCCGCAGTTACAGTAGCAAATGGTAAAGTAAAAGCGGTGAGTGGCGGTAACTCTGGAATCAAAGCTATGTATATGAATAAATATGTGAAAGTACCTGTCATTGTGGAGGGAGCTATTTCTACATTGACACCAAGTTTTTCGAATGCTGAGATGAATTTGAAGGGAAGTAAGTCCATCAAAGTCGTCGGCAATTATACAGATGGTAAAAAAGTTACCTTGAGCAGTAAAGTGAAATGGACAACATCGAATGCTTCCGTAGCGATCGTAAAAGGCTCTTCCATTAAAGCCGTTGGAATTGGAAACGCAACGATTACGGGCACATATCAGGATAAGTCGTTTAGCATCGAGATCAAGGTCACACCTAAGCTGCTCAAACTGGTATTGAGCAATAAAAACCTGAAGCTGCCTAAAGGCTCCTCTCAAGTGCTTAGTGTGAATGCAGTTTATGATTCAGGTGCTACTACCAATGTGACAAGCTCAGCGGTATGGACATCCTCCAAACCGTCGATCGTAGAGGTTACAGCTGGTCAGGTGAAGGCCTTGGAAAGCGGAAGCTCCAGTATTAAAGTAGTCTATGGCGGTAAGAAGGTAACGACATCTGCCAAAGTGTTAAAATAGCTACGTACATTGCCACATCCACTTATACAAAATAACCCCCGGTCCAAAGACCGGGGGTTATTTTCAGCTTATTATTCTACGCCGTCCTGATAATGATTTTTCCAATGCTTATCGCCTTTGTGTGCGAAGTCTTCAACTGTCTTTTCCAAAGTAGCTACCAGTTGGGCTTTAATCTCAGAAATTGTGTCTCGGAACAGTCTTTCTTCCGTACCATTGATCTTTTCACCATATAGAGCCTGAGCGGCTATAAATTGACGATGTTGCTCCACAAAACTGTCAATCGAATGCAATGCATGCTCCACGTATTGGGAAATGCTATGATGCTCGTTAGGCAGTTGCAATTTTAATTCATGAACTCTGTTTAATAATGCCATGATGATCACCTCGTGCGTTTTGTTATGTCAATAATTATACATCATTTTCGGAAAACTTTCATTAAATTTTGATTAAAATGTGACTTTTATTATGTCATGATTGCATTTTCAATGGTGATCAGGCATAATTTTCGGAAAATTCATTATTTTCCTTTGTATTGTGATTTTAAAATTTAAAATATATGATACGAAGATGATGCAAGAGCAAGCTGCGACAGCTGTCTTTCTGACATGTTATAATGGGGAAAAGCCCAGTCGGAAAGGTTGTCAGTATGGTATGAAGCTTTTTAAAGGTTTATTTTGGGGGATTCTGATTAGTCTTCTTCTGTGGTGTGCCTTGTTTGGGCTTGTCCGCTGGATGTCTCATTAAGTCGCTTCCTGTATCTTATACAATAACTCTTGCGACTGTATCCACGTCATTAACAGAAATCGTATATACGTGTTCGTCATCATAGAGCTTGAATTGCTGAGTTTCTTGGTCAGATAGGAGCTTAGGCCAGCCAATTACGGTACTTCCATTCAGTAACCGGACTACAACGGCTTGCATTTGGCTCACGGCCAGTTTGATCTCATCGTTCATTCGTGCAACCTCCTCTCTATACTATTTGTCGTCCAATATTCAACCTTTTTTTATAGTTAGTAAGGGGTTACAAAAAATAAAATCCGGGGATTACCTTAGTTGAAGGCATCTATTGGAATAGCTTGAAGGGAAGAGAGAAAATTGAAGAAAAAGTTGCTAAGTTTTATAGTTTTAGTGCTGCTAGCTGCGGGCGCGTATTGGTTTGAAGGAGGCAATCTTCTTACGAAAATGACAGGAGAGAACCCGCCTTCCTCGGCGGCTCAGGTAACGCTGCAATTCCCGTCAGGTCGTTACCCTGAAACGGCGCAGCATATTAAGGAAGCCATTCAGGCGGGAAAATCACCAGTATGCACAATTGACCGTGAAGGAGCCGAGCTAAATCGCAAGCATTCGCTTACAGGTGTTCCCACTCGTAAGGGATACGATCGTGATGAATGGCCGATGGCTATGTGTTCAGAAGGTGGCAAAGGTGCAAATGTCAAATACATAGCCCCTAAGGATAATCGTGGGGCAGGATCATGGGTTAGTCATCAATTGGATGAGTATGAGGATGGAACTCGTGTAAAATTCGTTATTAAATAGTTTTTGATTTCGTGTTTTTACCTTTTAGCTCCTTAGATGTTTCCTGTTTGGCCTTAACCAACGCCAGAAAATCAAAAAAATCACCTAGTGTATTGAAGCCGGCACCTAAAATGGCCAAGTCTTCAGCGGATAGTTGGTTAAACCATTCCATTTGCTTAGCATCAAACATATTATCACCGCCAACCATTGATAATGTAGTGTATGTACTGACGGCAACAAAGGTCAGGGCTCAGGCATACCAATTAAGTATGCCTGTTTCTTGTGCAGAGGATGTGTAGAACTCATGTTTAAATTTAATTTTTATACTAAAATCGTCTCCATCGTTATCGTATTGCTTATACCTCTGCTGATCCTGTATGTCTATTCTAATCAGACAACGACAGGTGTATTACGTGAGGAGCTGAATCAATCTAATTATAATCAGCTGACTTTTTTTCAAAACCAGGTGAATACGAATATTGAAATGATTTCCTCCTGGCCGCATCTGCTGATTCATGATCCCGATGTAGCCAGTTTTCAAGCGATTTTTTTGAAGGACAAGGTTCTCAATCTGGATGGAATTAACCTTGTCAAACGGATTCAAACCAAGCTTGGGCTTCAGGAAAGCTCTTCTAATTGGAGAACCGGACTGAGTATCTATTCTCCTTCGCTTGGACGGGTTGTATCGGAGGATGGAGCAGGTTTATATGAGCAGAAAAAACTAAATCAGCTGATAAAAGACGGCTGGCAGGTATCCAAAAAAAGATCATATGGGAAAGACCAATTTATATTTTCATTGTATACATTATCCCCGTTTTCTTCACTTGGTAATCCAGAAACCGCTAACACGATTATTAAGGTTGAATTTGACAGCAGTAATATTCAGGATATGCTTGACCGCTTCAAAGGTGGTGGACGCAAGGAGCCTTTTTATTATAAAAAAGGCGTAGGAGTTATCTATAATCGTACTGCCAATGAAGAGCTGTCTGGACAGCTGATTTCTAAATTGGAAAAAATGGGACTCCATGAAGTTGACAATCTGACCGTGAAGATTGGAGAAGAAAGCTACCTGGTTCATGCCGTTCTTTCGCAAACGACGGGTTGGTATTTGATTGATTACATGCCTTTGTCTGATATGATGTCTCCGATTTACTCATCGAATCGACTGTTTTATATAACGGTTGTTGGCTCGCTGCTGGTAGGCCTGATTGGCGCTTACTTGCTTCATTCACAGGTACAAGTGCCGATTCTTCAGCTTGTGCGGGCATTTAGGAGACTAAAGGACGGAGACTATGCTGTTCGATTAAGTCTAAGGGGGAGTCACGAGTTTGCTTTCCTGGCTAGTCAATTCAATCAGATGGTCGAACAGATTCAGGAGCTGTTTGAGAAGGTGTATGTTGAGCAGCTACATGTCAAGGAAGCGCGACTAAAGCAGCTCCAGTCACAAATCAATCCACATTTTTTTTATAATTGTTTTTCGTTTATCACAAGTATGGCGAAGCTGCGCAATCATGAAGCGGTCGTGGCTATGGCTCATAATTTATCCAGATATTATCGGTATACGACAAGACAAGAGCGGGATTTAGTTCCATTATCAGAGGAAGTCGAGTTTGTTCAATATTATTTGAACATACAGCAGATGCGTATGCCAAGGCTAACGTTCTTAGTTCATGTTTCTTCGCAGGCCAGCAGTCTGCCGATTCCGCCGCTTATAGTGCAGCCATTGGTGGAAAATGCGGTGCTGCACGGAATAGAGCCTCAAGCGGAGGAGGGTCTAATTCATATTTTGACTGAGCGTGTTGGCTCGTATATGTACCTGATTGTGGATGATAACGGACTCGGTTTGAGTAGAGAGGCTATAGCTGCCCTGACATCAACGCTTGACAAGCCTGTGGAAGAGGATCATGGATACGGTTTGTGGAATGTGCATCAACGCATGCGATTACATTTTGGGGAAGAAGCAGGACTGGAATTCTCTTTGTCTCCATTGGGAGGATTACGTGCAGTATTAAAATGGTCGATCTTAACGGAAGGAGAGCATGCGAATGGTTTAATTGAGCCTTCGCCAAATTCGAATATAGTTAAAACGGAGGGACCAGATGGTTCAGATATTATTAGTAGATGATGAGAGTTATGTAACAGAAAGTCTGGCAGCTACCATTCCGTGGGAGACGCTAGGCATCGAGAGGGTTCATCAAGCGGCTTCCGCATTAGCAGCAGTGGATGTGCTGGAAGCGTACGATATTGATATTCTGGTAACAGATATTCGTATGCCTGGTATGACGGGACTGGAGTTGATTGTTGAAGTAAACGAGCGATGGCCGCATATCCGAAGTTTGTTACTGACAGGCTATGCCGATTTTGAATATGCTAAAAAAGCGCTTCAGCTTAAGGCTTTTGATTACATTTTAAAGCCGGTGGATGATGAAGAGTTTATCAAATGTGTGTCAGCCGCCATGGATTCGCTAAAGGAAGAATGGGAAGCATTTGACAAGGTTCATCAATTACAATATAGCCGCAGAAACGATTTTGGTGTACTGCGGACCCATTTGATGCATGATTTGCTACTCGGGCGTGATTTACCAGTACCAAAAATAGAGAGCAAAATGTCCGAGTACGAAATCAAGCTACGCACGGGACATCTTGCCAGTATGTTGCTTATTCAGCTAGGAAAGCATTTTTCTGATATGGACTATCATTCAGTCTCCTTAATTGAGTATGCGATTGGAAATATTGCCGAAGAAGTGTTCGCACCTGATTTTCACGTTTGGCATTGCAAAGCGCCGCATGACTGCTTAATTGTATTAATAGAAGGGAATTGGGATTCATTTCCTGAACGGAGTGTGGATGAGCAGAATCGTTGTTTGAGTGCGGCGATTGAGACCTTTCGAAAAAATGTGAGCAATTACTTGAAAGGGGAAATTTACGTTGCATTAACCGGATGGTTTAAGTTTCCAGAGGAACTGCCTAAGCTATATCAGACAGCGATTAGATCCTTATACTGGAACCATCAGGAGGAGACGGATACACTGCTATTCATAGAAGAACAGACAGAACAGCCACACAGCTCAGTTAAGTCACTGGAGGGGCTTTATATGCACCCTACGCTTACTCATCTGCTTGAATCCAGGCAATGGGACGAGGCCGAAGCAAAAGTGAGCCGTGTATTTGGAAAAATGGAAGAGGTGGGATATACACGCGAGCATTTATATGAGCTGTTTATTTCGGTGACGAGCGCCTTTATGTATACAGCACACAAACAAGGACGTTTCATTACACAGATGGATCAAGTAGGCTTCGATCCGTTACATGCGCAGAAAATGGTTCATTCGTTTCCTCACCTCAAAGAGTGGATATTTTCCATGATGAACAAACTTAAATCTGAATGGTCTGCAAGCGAGCAAAGCGCTAAAAGCTATGTGGTCAAGCAGGTTCAGGAGCTCATCTCCCAGGATAAAGGTCAGGAGCTGTCTGTTAAAACGATTGCCGATCAGGTTTATCTTCATCCAGTCTATCTGTCTAAAATTTATAAAGCTGAAACCGGAGAAGGTCTGGGTGACTATATTATCCGAATGAGAATGGAGCGGGCACTTTATTTGCTCAAATATTCCAACAAAAAAATATACGAAATTACGACGGAACTAGGCTACCAGAATCCCCAATATTTCAGTAAAATGTTCAAAAAGCATTACGGAATGACTCCGCACGAATTTCGAGATCAGTAGAGATGACCAGTAAAGACGAAATCAGTAAAGATCAGTTGGGAAAGGTGCAGAAATATTTATTTTGTGACATAGGCTGTGAAGAAAAGCCCTTCTATAATAAAAGAGTAGAAAATGATTTCTAGAGGGGGAACAATATGCGAGTTCATTCGAAGAAAAAGCTGTTGTCGTTGCTCGCCGCAACTATGGTATTAGGAGTTGGCCTTGTGGGCTGCTCAGGTGCGGGAAATGATGGGAATGCGGACGGCACAGCTAAAACTGAAAACGTATACAAAGAAAAATACAATCCAGAAGTCACAATTTCCACGGTATGGGGTGTAGATCCCGCCTTAAAATTTAAAAATGGTGAATCTATCGAAAATAACATTGCGACCAAATGGGCTAAAGAGAAATTCGGTATTAATATCAAATCACTCTGGTCCGTCACGGATACGAATGGTGCATTTGCTACGAAGCTGCGTTTGGCTATGTCCTCCGGTCAGGAGATGCCGGACGTCGTTGTACTGGGGACGGAAAATGAGCAACTGGCACAGGACATGATCGATTCCGGTATGTTTGCAGAGGCTGGTCCGTTGTTTGACAAGTACGCTTCGGATTCATGGAAGCAGGCGATGAATCAGGATACGAATGTATGGAATCAGTATAGCCGAGATGGTAAGAAAATGGGTATTCCTGTGCTTGATTTCGCCTATAACCATGATTATGTATTGTGGGTACGACAAGATTGGTTGGATAAGCTGGGTATGAAGGCTCCTGAGACGATGGATGATCTGGAAAAAGTGATGGATGCCTTTAAAAATAAAAATCCGGACGGACTGGCTCCGAACAAAGTGGTTCCGCTCAGTATCGGTTTTAAAACATCCATGAACACTTGGATGGGTGACCCGTCCTGGATTTTCGGGGCATATGGCACACTACCTCAGCAGTGGAACAAAGGCACGAATGGCAGTTTGGAATATGGCTCCGTGCAGCCTGGCATGAAGCCGGGTTTGCAAAAGCTGAGCGAGTGGCTCAAAAAGGGATATATCCCTCAGGAAGCAGCATTGTGGGATGAAAATAAAACGGCAGAACCTACAGTCGCAGGAACAGCCGGCATGATTCCTGGGCCATATTGGATGAGCGGCTGGCCGCTTCAGGATACAGTCAAAAATGCGCCGGGTGCCATATGGAAGCCGATTAAGATTCCAGCAGGTCCTGACAACAAAGCCATGCGTCACGGTACGCAATACACCAATGGTGTTGTACTAATCAACAAACAAATGCAGCATCCTGAAGCTTTTTTCACTTATCAAAACTATTTGTTTGACCATTATGCTAATGCCAAACCGGATAGCGATTTGTCGAATGGGCTGTTTAAGGGCTACGATTATGATTTGGATGCGGACGGAAAGCTAATGTCTATCGATAAAATACCAGGCGGTTATGTAAACTCTATTCGTTATTTACTGGTTCGTGATGGTGCGCGTATACCTGATGCCCAAATGAAGGCTTTGCTAAGTTTGGCTAACGGCGCAGAACCGAAGACCCGTCTGGAGAAAGATGTAATGGTGAACTACGGGAAAGGTACTCCTGCAGCTGCCAAAGTGCTTATGGAACAGAAGGATATCTCCATGAAAGACCAGTTCACAGGTCCAACTACGCCAACCATGAAGGCTAAAAAGGACTATCTGGATAAAATTGAAAGTCAGACCTTCAATGAAATTATTTATGGCAAGCAGCCGATCTCTGCTTTTGATACCTTTGTGCAGACGTGGAAAACAGCTGGTGGCGAACAAATTACAAATGAAGTAAACGAATGGTATAAAAGCGTCGAAAAGTAAAAACCAATGATGTTGTAACAGAGTAGGAAGGCTGTCCCGAGGTGGGCAGCCTTTTTACTACAGTTTCACCCGTATCGAGTAGAAATAAATGCGCTATCATGGTGTATTTGAAAAAAAGTTTTATCGTTTGGCGAGCTTAAAAAAATGATTGCTTTTGTGCCATGTATGTTGGTTTTTTGAACTGTCGGGACTGCGAAAACGCTTTTATAATTGAAGTATACCATGAATGAAAGTTACAGGAGGAACTGCAATGAGAAGTCTGCAACGTACGTGGCCATTTCATATCATGCTGCTGCCAGCCATCATTTTCTTAATTGTATTCAGCTACATTCCGATGGGCGGCATCGTGATGGCCTTTCAAAATTACAAGCCTTGGCTAGGCATAACGGGTTCCGAGTGGGTTGGACTGGATAACTTCCGCTTTTTGTTTCAACGGGAGGACAGTCTTCAAGTTGTCTGGAATACACTAATTATTGCTGTGTTAAAGATGTTTTTCAATCTGGTGGTTCCGTTTGTTTTTGCTATACTGCTGAATGAAATTCGCAAGGTCGGACTTCAGCGATCCATTCAGACACTGGTTTATCTACCACACTTTCTGTCGTGGGTCATCTTGGGCGGAATTCTGATTGACCTGTTGGCTACAGATGGATTTATGAACCGTATTCTCGGTAGTTTGGGGATCCAGCCTATCTTTTTTCTGGGAGATAATAACTGGTTTCGATTTACTGTCATTGTTTCAGATATATGGAAGGAGTTCGGCTACAACACCATCGTATTTCTCGCTGCACTGGCGGGTATTAATCCTTCGTTGTATGAGGCTTCTGAAATGGATGGAGCGAGCCGCTGGAGACAGACGCTACACATCACTGTACCTTCGTTAATTCCGATGGTAGTCGTTGTTGGAACGCTTGCACTTGGCAATGTACTGAATGCCGGTTTTGACCAGATTTTCAACCTTTATAATCCACTGGTTTACCAAAAAGGCGATATTATTGATACATTCGTCTACCGGACAGCGTTAATCAATGGGGAAATGGGCTTTGCCACCGCTATCGGCTTGTTCAAATCCGTTATCAGTATGATTCTCATTCTGATATCTTATCGACTTGCTTACAAATGGGCAGGTTACCGCATATTCTGATTCCACGAGGCTGAAAGAGGGAGAGTCATGTATCATAAAACAACGCCATACCGCATCTTCAATGTGTTTAATATTTGCTTACTAGTGATGTTGTCTATCATGTGTATCGTTCCACTGATTCATGTGTTGGCGGTATCATTTAGTGCTAAATCAGCAGCAGATGCCAATCTGGTTGGACTGTGGCCAGTGCAGTTTTCATTAGAAGCCTATAAGAAGACAATGAATAACCCGATTTTTCTGCACTCCATCTGGATTTCTGTCTGTCGGACTGTATTGGGAACCGGCTTGACACTGCTGATTACCTTTTTAGCTGCTTATCCACTTTCAAAGGAAACATCTGTGTTCCGTAGCCGAAACGTATATTCATGGTTGTTCGTGTTCAGCATGATTTTTAACGGTGGTCTGGTTCCATTCTATATGGTTATTCAAAAGATCCATCTCATGGATAGCTTCTGGGTACTTGTTTTGCCAGGAGCGGTCAACACATTTCTGGTCATCCTTATGTTGAACTTTTTTAGAGGAATTCCCAAAGAGATGGAAGAGGCCGCATTGATCGACGGAGCAGGACATTTTCGGACATTGTTTAGTATCTTTTTACCGATATCCATGCCTTCCATTGCGACGATTGCGCTGTTTAGTATGGTATTTCATTGGAACTCCTGGTTTGACGGTCTACTCTATTTGAGCAATGCAAAGGACTATCCGCTCGCGACGTTCCTGCAAACTGTAATTATTCAGAAGGACATGAGTTCCATGAGCATGAGTCCAAAGGAGATGGAATTACTTTCTCAAACGACGGTTAATGCAGCGCAAATTTTCATTGGTGCAGCGCCTATTCTCATTGTATATCCATTTTTACAAAAGTATTTTGTTAAAGGTATGACGCTAGGTTCCGTCAAAGAGTAATAGAAATAATAAGGAGATGATTTACAGTGACGTATCAAAACATAACTAAGTACCCCCCGATTAGTGAGCGAATTCCACGTATGCTGCATGGAGCGGACTATAACCCGGAGCAATGGCAGCATTACCCTGAGGTGTTAGCGGAGGATATTCGTCTAATGAAACTAGCCAAATGTAACGTGATGTCTGTTGGCATTTTCTCATGGGTATCATTGGAGCCTGAGGAAGGTGTATTTACGTTTGAGTGGCTGGATCGTATTCTGGATTCGTTTGCTGAGAACGGAATCTATGCATTTTTGGCTACTCCTAGTGGAGCAAGACCAGCCTGGATGTCACAAAAATATCCTGAGGTGCTGCGTGTGGAGGCTAACCGTGTTCGTAATCTGCACGGGTTTCGCCATAATCACTGTGCTACATCGCCTGTTTACCGGGAAAAAGTACGTATCATGAATACGAAGCTAGCCGAGCGTTATGCTAACCATCCGGCTGTTATTGGCTGGCATATTTCCAATGAATTTGGTGGAGATTGCCACTGTGATTATTGTCAGGAGGCATTTCGCGCTTGGGTCCAGGATAAATACGGTACGCTGGACAAGCTAAATCACGCATGGTGGACGACCTTTTGGAGTCATACGATTACGGACTGGAGCCAAGTTGAGTCCCCGGCACCTCACGGTGAAACACAGGTTCATGCCATGAATTTGGACTGGAGACGGTTTGTGACCGATCAGACCGCAGATTTTATCAAGCATGAGATTGTGCCGCTCAAGGCTGCAAATCCAGCAATTCCGGTCACAACCAATTTGATGGAGTTTTTTGAAGGATTGAACTACTGGAAGTTTGCTGATCTGCTCGATGTTATATCCTGGGATAGTTACCCAACATGGCATGATCGTGAGGGAGATGATAGCCGTCAGGCTGCTAAAGTGGCCATGATGCATGATATTATTCGTTCAATCAAGGGAGGTAAGCCTTGGATGCTCATGGAGAGTACACCAAGTTTGACGAACTGGCAAGACGTTAGCAAGCTGAAGCGGCCGGGAATGCATCTGCTCTCGTCTTTACAGGCTGTGGCACACGGGTCAGACACCGTTCAATATTTTCAGTGGCGGAAAAGCCGCGGTTCGAGTGAAAAGCTGCATGGTGCGGTTGTCGATCATGTCGGACATGAGCACACTCGGGTATTCGGGGATGTGACCCATGTCGGTAATACGCTGGAAAAATTGGAGGAGGTTATCGGTACATCTGTACCGGCGGAGGCCGCAGTCATTTTTGACTGGGAGAACCGTTGGGGAATCAACGATTCACAGGGACCGCGGAACAAAGGTGTGAAATATGAAGAGACAGCTGAAGCGCATTATTTGGCGCTGTGGGAGCAGGGTGTGCCTGTAGATGTCATTCATATGGATGCAGATTTCTCCAAATACAAACTTTTGGTAGCTCCGATGTTATATATGGTCCGCAGCGGTGTGGGGGAGCGTATACAGAAGTTTGTTGAAAACGGTGGTATTTTCGTAGCAACCTATTGGTCTGGTATCGTAGATGAACATGATTTGTGCTTCCTTGGAGGCTTTCCGGGCCCGCTTCGTAAGACGCTGGGGATCTGGTCGGAAGAGATTGACGGATTGCATGATCATGACCGTAATCACATTTTGCCGGTTGAAGGCAATGAGCTGGATCTGCAAGGGGAGTATGAAGCTGTAGAATTGTGTGATCTCATTCATACAGAGGGTGCAGAGGTACTGGCTGTGTACGGTTCAGACTTTTATGCAGGACGCCCAGCTTTGACGGTGAACCGTTTGGGACAAGGAAAGGCTTATTACATCGCATCACGCAACATCGGACTATTCCACAGTCATTTTTACAGAAGTTTAATTGATGATGCAGGAATCAGTAAAGCGCTCAATGTGAAGTTGCCTCATGGAGTGAATACGGCGATTCGTACCGATGGAGTTCATGATTATATTTTCATATTGAATTTCACGCATGAGCCGCAAAAGATTATGTTGGATGGACGAACTTATGCGGATATGCTTGAAAATCATGTGATAGAAGATGGTAGCATTCAATTGGATGCCTACGCTGTTAAGGTTTTAAAGACAGAGCGCAATAAATAGAACATGATATATTAAGTGTGATCTCTATCGTTTTCCCGAGTGGGAGCTGGTAGATTGGTCAGAGGCAATGAGAAGTATACAATTCGGATGGGAGATGACTTATGAAAACAGGTAACCGCACGATGGTATTTGCGATGTTGATCTTGTTATCCAGCTTATTGTATCCGTTCGGTTCTGTAGGGTTGGGTGCGGCTTCGGCCGCCCCTGCTTTCGCCAAAGGAGCAGATATAAGCTGGGTAGCAGGAATGGAAGCGCAAGGTATGAGTTGGAAGGATAAGAAGGGTGTTCGTCGAGATATACTGCAAATTTTGCGAGATGACTATCAGATCAACTCGGTGCGTATCCGTGTGTGGGTAAACCCTGACATGAAAGATTATGCAAGCGGATACATGAATGCCGAAAAGGCAGCAGAACTGGCGCAACGAGCTAAAAAGTTAGGTATGAGCGTTATGCTGACTCTACATTATAGTGATTCTTGGGCAGATCCAGGGCAACAGAACAAACCTTATGCGTGGCGCAATTTCACATTTACACAACTTATGGATGCAGTCTGGTCCCATACGGTCTATGTTATGGACACGATGAAAAGCAAGGGGGTAACACCGGACTGGGTGCAGATCGGTAATGAGACGAACAATGGAATGCTCTGGGAAGATGGCAAAGCTTCGGTGAACATGAAAAACTATGCCTGGCTCGTCAATACAGGTAATAATGCTGTAAAATCGGTAAGCAGTAGTACTAAAACGATCGTACATTTAGCCAACGGGGATAACAGTTCTGTGTTGAACTGGAATATCGGCGGGCTGATTGATAATGGAGCTCAGTTTGATCTCATCGGACTGTCTCTGTATCCGTCTCCTTCTGACTGGCAGGGCAAGGTGGATCAGACGATTACCAATGCCAATAACCTCATTGCAAAATACGGCAAAGGTATTGTCATCAGTGAAATCGGGATGGAATATAATGAACCTGCGGCTTCCAAGTCATTTATATTTGCAATCAAAACGAAGGTTCGGGACATCGGAGGCGGTAAAGGTACAGGGGTATTTTATTGGGAGCCTGCTGCAACTCCAGGTTACAATCAGGGTTATAACAAAGGTGCTTGGCAGGCTGACGGTAAGCCAACTTCAGCTTTGGAAGGATTTATAAATTAAGAAGTACGTAAGAGTATATCAAAGAACCTCTGATGCGCATTATATGCAGATTAGAGGTTCTTTACTGTTATCTATGGCTATTTAGAAGTTATAAAATTAGGCTTCTCGGTTTACCTTGAAGAAAGAAATAAGCTCTTCCAGCTCGCCAGACATCAATGTAAGCTTGTCAGAAGCTTTGACAATAGAAGCCATGGATTCAGCTTGTTCTCCAATGGTTTGTTCAATTTGTTTGCTGCTGTCCACTGTTTTGCTAACTGTGGAAGACAGCTCGTCAGAGGTAGCTGACATTTCCTGCGTGCTGGCCGAGATCTGCTCCGTTGCACTGGATACTTCCTGGATTTGTGACGACACTTTATTAGACGCATCTAAAATTTCAGAGAACATTTCGCCTGTCTGCTTTGTAACTTCCAGCCCGACGTGAACTTCTTTTGTACCAACGCTGATGCCTTTTACAGTTTGCTCAATTTCTTTTTGGATTTCTTCAATAAGCTCTGCGATTTGTTTGGCAGACTCTTGAGACTGCTCAGCCAAATTACGCACTTCTCCCGCTACGACTGCAAAACCTTTGCCTTCTTCACCGACTCTGGCAGCTTCAATAGAAGCGTTCAGTGCAAGCAGATTCGTTTGACTGGCAATGCCTGTAATGATGCTGACGATATTGCTGATTTCGTTCGAACGGTTCTGCAGCGCATTAACGGAATCAGCTGTACTTTCCATTGTAGTGGAGATAGAGTCCATTTGAGCGGAAAGCTTTTGGGCTACCTGATTGCCTTCAACGGAGCGTTTTTCCATAGAATAAGCTTGATCAGCTACGGAAGAGGAGCTCTCCGCAATGGTTTGGATAACTGTCGACATTTCATTCATAGCTCTGGAGCTTTCATGTGCTGCGTGATCCTGAGCTTCAAGCCCCTGGGTTATTTCCTGAATATTGCTGTTAATGACGTTCGTATTCGTACTGTTTTTCTCGCTAATGCTTAACAATTCTTGGGCAGATCCCGTAACTTCTTGTGTCGTATCCTGTACTTTCACCATAGTATCGTTAAGGCGTTTGATCATAGAATTAAATTTTTGATTGATAATGCCAAGGTCGTCCTCGCCTGTCTTGATTTTTACATTCAGATTACCCTCGCTGACTTCTTCAATGCCCTTCATCAGGCTACGAATCGGGGAGAGGGTGCGCTTTACCAGTAAATATTGAATCGTTAAGAAGATGGCAAGAAACAGAATGAGCAGTGAAACACCGTATACAAGCAATTTATGAAGGCCGGTAGGTACAGAGCTCGCATCTACGTCAAAGTAAATCGCACTTGTGACTTTCCCGCTTGCATCTGTAATCGGGTAAACAATGGTAGTCCATGTGCCATATTCGTCCGTGTAAAAGCTGCTTAATGCTGATTCATTAGATTGAAGCATTTTATTTACGGCTTGTGCATTTTCGTCAGGAAGAGTGTACATGTCCCCAATGTTCATCTTTAAGTCTTGGAAAGCTTGGACTAAATTTGTGGGAACGCCAATAATGGAGGTCTGATTACCTTCTGTTAGCTCTGTACCAAATATGTAAGCTTGGGCAACATTCGGATAAAAGGCGTGAATAGAATCGAGAAATTTGCGTAGATCTTGTTGAGCAGAGCCGTTATAATCTTTTTCATTCAATGCTTGTTGTACTTTTGTTTTATCAACATCTTCTGCCCATTTTTTAGTCAATACCTTAACTTGATCTTGCAGCTGCGTGGTGAGAATGTTCTTTTGAAGTATATAGCTGGATGTGATGAGAATAGCTCCTATTAATACGATGTTAAGAAAAGAGATTAATAGATTTTTACCAAAAAAGGACATAGTTCTCCACTTCAAGTTTTTCACGTTTTCTTCTCCTTTGAATTAGCAATTTAGTTTCATATACAACCTACCCCATATATATTTCGACAATTTGCTTTCTAAATGTTAGGTATTTATTAAAAGGGAGAGTAGAAGGTTATTCAAAAAGAACGGCGGCCCCCTAGTGAATGAAACGATGGGGCCGCCGCTTGTCGGCAAACTGGATTTATGTTGTTTTTCCAACTCAATTCTTACTAAATCACTTTATTGTTCAGACAATATTTAAAAAATAAGATAAATGAGGACAAACGGGTTTGCTTTACACCTATAAATACCTGGATTGCATTGAGGGTTCTTAACTTTTCTGTCCCTTATAAAAGAAGTGAAATGAGCAAGGGTAGTGAAATGAGCGATAAGACTGAGCTAATAACAAATGCAGATGCAGCTTCCGTTTCCAGTGTTTCATAACGGGTAGCAATCATAGCGGCCACAGCCGAGCCGGGAAAAGCGACAAGCAGTACGGCTTTGCTTACATCTTCATGGGATAGTCCTATCAGAACAGCAATACCGAGCATAACAATAGGCATTACGATGGCTTTCAGCACAGCAATGCTAAGTGCTTTTGGACTGAACGTAATCTTCTTGATACCAATGGTTACCCCGATGGCAAATAGGGCTGTACCGGCAGTAACATTGCCGATTTGATCAAACATGGATTGTAAAAGTTTCGGAGCGTGGAATCCACATAGAGTCAATATGACACCAAACAAAGGTACGCAGGCAAGTGGCTCGCTGAGTCCATGAAGGACTGATTTCATAGTGACTTTAAATAAGTTGCCTTTAGTGCCGTCGGATTCTGTTGTTTTGCGCTGGCCGACCGTTCCCAAAATACTTGCAAGCGGATCAAGAATGGCATTAACGACGATCCCGGTAATCGCAATCGGGATGGCGACTGACGCACTTCCGAACAAGCTGCCCAGAACCGGAATTCCCATGAATGCAAAAGAAGGCTGTGTTGAATTCAATGCGAACATGGAGGATTCAGTCAGGCCTTTTTTGGCAATTAAGCGATAAACAATGAGCAATACAATATAAAAGCCGATTACACCAAGTAGCAAAGCCACAAGAAAGGGCCACTTTTGAATCAACGTCTCTCTTGGTGTCGTCGTAATCCCAATAAACAAATGTGCGGGTAGAGCAAACTTCGTCACGAGTGTATTTAATCCCTTAGAAGAAGCGGGGTTAAAAGCTTTAAACAATCCTGCGAAATAACCAATTAAAATGACAAAGAAAATAGGAATTAAGATAATAAAAATATGACCTGTAGCCATGATGTCGCCTCCAATGAAGATGTCCGCCAAAAATGGCGGACATCAGTTAAATAATCACTTTGCGTATGCAAGTATAAATTTGATGTTGTTCGCTATTTTTTAAACCAGGACCGCTTCCTGACCATATTGTTTGATGGGTTTATATTTACAGTCCCACATCGCATCTCGAACTGCTTGTGCGATATCGTCCGGTTGATGACGCGCTACTCCATCCTGAACTGCTGCCTTGGCCACAGCCACGGCTACCGCTTCAGATACTTCGCGTAATTCATTGATTTTTGGCAGCAGGGAAGCACCAGGCTGCGACAAATCCACCATTTGAGCTACTGCATGGGCAGCTGCAGCAAACATGCTATCTGTTATGATTTTGGATTTTACCACGATTGCGCCAAGACCAAGACCCGGGAACACGAAAGCATTGTTGGATTGCCCAATTTCAAACTTAATATTGTTATAGATCACCGGCTCAAAAGGACTTCCTGTTGCAATCAGGGCTTTTCCTTCGGTCCAGTGGATCAAATCTTGCGGAGTTGCTTCTGCAAGTGGAGTCGGGTTGGACATAGGCATAATTATAGGACGTTCTGTATGTTTGGCCATTTCTTTAACGATTTCCTCACTAAATGCCCCACTAACACCGGAAGTACCAATCATAATCGTCGGTTTCACGCGGCGAATGACTTCAAGCAGAGGGATTTTTCCATCTTCAGCATGTTCCCAGTCACGGCATTCTGCAGCATCACGCGCATAAGGAACCTGAAATGGAAAAAGTCCTTCTGTTTCGTTGGTAAGCAGGCCACGGTAATCATAAGCCCAGAAGTTACGTCTTGCTTCTGCTTCTGACAGTCCTTCCAGCATCATGGCGGCGCTAATTTGGTCTGCATTGCCGATTCCGGCAGCTCCTGGACCAAAGACTAGAACCCGATGCTTGCTCAGTGGGATTCCGGACAATTGAACACCGGACATCACACCTGCGAGTGTAACCGCTCCAGTACCCTGAATGTCGTCATTAAAAGTCAAAATACTATTTCCGTATTTATTGATAATGTTCCGTGCATTGACATTGCCCAAATCTTCCCAGTGCAGCAGAGCATTCGGGAAAAAGGAAAGTGCAGCCTGAACATAAGTGTCAATAAATTGATCATATTGTTCTCCACGTACACGTTTGTGACGATTCCCCATATATAAAGGATCTTCCAATAGCTTCTCGTTGTTTGTACCTGCATCAAGAACAACTGCCAGCACCCGGCTAGGATCTATACCAGCAGCAGCTGTATACACAGCAAGCTTACCAATAGAGATATTAATACCTCCGACTCCCCAGTCCCCGATTCCCAAAATACTCTCGGAATCTGTGGCTACGATCAGGTCGATATCATCAGGGTCCAGGTTCAAATTCTTAAAAGCCTCTTCGATACCCGCCAGATTATCAATAGATAAATACATACCACCGGGCTTGTGATATTCATGACTGTATTCCTGTATAGCCTGGCCTACTGTTGGTGTATAAACAATCGGGAGCATTTCGCTTAGGTGCTCAGAGAGCAAACGATAATAAAGGACCGTATTGCGATTAAAAAGATCATTTAACGCAACATTTTTACGCAAATTATCCGGTTGGCTCTGAAATTGCTCGTAAACCCGTTGAACCTGCTCCTCAATAGTTAATATCGTAGGAGGAAGGAGACCGTCAAGTCCAAGTTGTTTCCGTTCTTCCAAGGTAAAAGCCACTCCTTTATTCAGCAGTGGGTTGGCAAGTAGATCTTTTCCGGTTAATTTGGTTTCGATAGATCCGTCTTCCGTAAAATGAAAAGCACGCATTTTTAATTCCTTCTTTCTAGAAAATTACATTTAGTTCATCCTTGAACAATTCGTGAACAAGTATACGCCTTATTTTAAACCAAGTGAACAAGTATGTTGTGTGAAAAATGGTTATATAAGTGTTTACATAAGAGAAATTATGAAAATGAAAGCGATTTTCAATGTTTTTAAATGAAAATTTCATTTAATTTTCATAATATTTTCGGAAAATATTGATCTAATGTGATGTTTATCATAGTTTTTATAGGTGTGATTCGATTGAGTGTGCATAAAAAATAGCTTAACTTCATTTTATATAAACGAAGTTAAGCCATTTTTTGGGCTATAGGGATGTTTGAGGAACAATTCAATGCTTCGCAGCTTTATATTTTTCGCAGCTTTATATTTAATGAATATCAGGCATTTAATTCTCCAATGCGATTGACGGCTTCATCAGTAGCTGTAGCAGAGCGTCGCATCCAGCTGTTACGCCATTTCAATTGCATTATGATGACGAGGGTAAAGGCACAGAACGTAAGTAGGCTCAGACAGATGAAGCCCGGCATATAGGAACCCGTTGATTTGTACAGATGACCCAGTATAAGAGGGAGAAAGTACCCGCCTATGCCACCAGCAGCGCCGACGATGCCGGTCATGAGCCCGATTTCGTTGCCGAAGCGCTGCGGCACGAGCTGGAATACAGAGCCGTTGCCAGCGCCAAGGCACATCATGCCTACGAACAGCAGCACAACTACCACGGTAAGTGGCGGTAAAAACGCAATGCCGGCGAGCATAATCCCGGCCCCCGCATACAAGTACATTAGCATGCGTGAACCACCAATCCGATCGGATAAAAAGCCACCTACAGGACGAAAAAAGCTTCCGGCAATCACACAAACGGTTGCAAAATCGGCGGCATGTACCGCGGAGAGGCCATACTGGGTATTGAAGAAAATAGTCAAATAATTAGAAAGGCCAACGAATCCGCCAAACGTCACGCAATAAAAGGCACAGAATACCCAGGCATCCCTCTGTTTGAGCACCGAAGCATATTGCGACAGATTTTTTGGTGCCGGGCGGTGAGGGCTGTTGCGGGCAAAAATACTGAACAGAATGAAGACGATTAAGATGGGGAGGATGGCCAATCCGAAAACGGCTTCCCAACTGCCAAAATGTTGAGCAATGCGGTTGGCGAACAAAGTCGCAAGGACGGTACCACTATTACCGGCTCCGGCAATTCCCATAGCCAAGCCTTGATGCTCTTTGGGGTACCATTGACCGGCTAACGGCAGCGCAGCTGCAAATGAAGCTCCAGCTACGCCCAGGAGTAGGGCAACAACGTATAATTGCTCCAGCGAATCAACCCACAGCCAGCCGAGCAAAAGCGGGATGATCGTGACAAGCATACCAATCTGTCCTGTGAGCTTGGGACCGATATAATCCGACATGAATCCGAGCACGAGCCGCAGCAGGGAACCACCGAGTATGGGTAGAGCGACAAGATTGGCTTTTTGTACAGGGTCCATTGGATAATCATTGGCAATTACAACGGCCAACGGTCCGATCATCCCCCATATCATAAAACTGATATCAAAATACAGAAAGGAACCAAATAAGGTGGGCTTGTGTCCGCTTTTCCAGAAACTTTTTTTGTTCATTCTCCATCTCTCCTGTTCTAATTGTTGTTCTTTGTCTGCAAAATGTAATTTGAACATGAAAAGCCGCAAATCGCCCCTACATGGTATCTAGGAAACGGTTTGCGGCTTCATTGCCGTGGTTGACACACTTCATTGTGAGTCGACTTGGTATGATCACGTTGGAGTGATTTTAATTCAAATTATAAAAAAGGATCTATTGTATGTCAATATACATAACACAAATGCGAGAAAAAAATTAAATAAAAGGTGAAAATATAGTTTTCATGTATTGAATGTTGACATGACATTCACAATTCAGTAATCTTAGATACATATCGGCACAACGATGTGCCGACTTTTACGGCAACGGTGCCCTTTTCCATTGAATGGAGAAGGGCTTTTTCTGTCTTATTTTATTCGGAGAATGGGGCTGGTTTAACATGATGAAAAAACTGGTCGTCGTCGGCAATGGTATGGCAGGCATCAAATGTGTGGAGGAAATACTCAATTTGGAGCCAGAGCGGTTCCAAATCACGATATTTGGTGCAGAGCCCCGTCCCGGGTACAACCGAGTGCTCCTGTCCAAAATGCTTCAGGAGGAGAGCTCATTTAAACATATCGTTACCCATGACTGGGACTGGTATGAAGAGAACGGGGTAAAGCTGTACGCGGGTGAACGCGTCTGTCGTATTGATGTTGCAACCGGGATGGTGGAAACGGAATCCGGCATGAAAGAACCTTATGACATGCTCATATTGGCAACGGGCTCATTACCTTTCATTCCGCCCATTCCTGGAGTGCGAAAACAGGGAGTAATTGCTTTTCGTGATGTGAATGATTGTGAAACCATGGCTAGATATGCCAAAACATACCGCAGGGCCACGGTTATCGGAGGGGGGCTGTTAGGACTTGAAGCTGCTCAAGGCCTGCTGAATCTAGGGATGGAAACTGAGGTTGTTCATAATGCGCAGTATCTTATGAACCGTCAGCTTGACCGGACGGCAGCTGTGCTTCTGCAGCGAAAGTTGGAGGAACAGGGCATGAGGTTTCATTTGGCGAAGGAAACGGTCAACATCATAGGCCGAAACAGGGCGCAAGGCTTGATGTTTGCGGACGGGAACAGGCTGGACACGGATTTGGTTGTGCTGGCGGTTGGTATCCGACCGAATATCGAATTAGCTCAGGATAGCGGTCTGACTGTAAACCGCGCCATTGTCGTGGATGATTATATGCGCACGAGTATTCCTGGTATTTATGCCGTCGGCGAATGTGCTGAGCACCGGGGGATTTCATACGGACTGGTGGCGCCGCTATATGAGCAGGGCAAAGTGCTGGCAAAAGTTATTTGTGGTCGTGAAACGGCTCCCTATGAAGGGACGATTCCGTATGCGCAGCTCAAGGTAGCGGGGATCCATGTGTTTTCCGCAGGAGACATTCGCGATGAGGGAAACGAGACAGCAGTTATGGAATATAACGGGATGCTGGAGGTTTATAAAAAAGTGATGATGCACGGCGGTGCTGTCACTGGCGCCATTTTGTACGGAGATACGGCGGAAAGTACCTCGTTGCTCGGAATGGTACGGCGCGGGGCGTCCGCTACAGAGCTTACATCCCGGGATAACAGCCGGAGCAAAGCAGAGGATGCGGCAGCCGCACTGCCGGAAGAAGAAACGGTATGTGCGTGCAACGGCGTGAGTAAGGGGGCTATTTTGCGAGCGATTGCCACGGATAAGCTGAAGACGGTGGAAGAGGTGAAGAGCCGGACCAAAGCGTCCGGTTCCTGTGGGGGATGTCGGCCGCTGGTGGCTGCACTGGTCAAAAATAGTTTGTCCCGATCCACAGATTCCGGACCTGTAGTTACTCCAACCGCCCAAGAAATTGTCCCTGTTTGTGGATGTACGCATTACGATCATGATTCGCTTAAAACAGCTATGGTGGACGCAATCTGTCAGACTCCAGGTGAAGTAGTATCCCGTCTCGGTTGGACTAGACAGCAGGGGTGTGAATTGTGTCGTCCGGCTGTACTTTATTACTTGGAATCTCTCGGGTTGCGCGACAGATCTGCGACAAATCCATTAGGGGCTGGCGTTGCGGTTCAGGTCACACCGCAGTACGGAGGAGAGGCGCCCTCTGCGGGTCTGCGCTTTACGAACCTAAATGCCGAGGATCGGTCTTTTGTTGAGTCGGATCTGATGGATCAGGCATTTGTAGAAGTAGCCTGGCTAAGAGAGCGGTTGGCAACTTTATGGGGAAGTCTCGCATTGCCAGCATTAGTTAGAGTTGCTATTTGTCCTGGATCGGCGTATCCCGGAGGTGTACTTGTCCACGATATTGGAATATCTCGTTCTCCAGCAGGCTGGGAGGTCTATGCGGGTGGCCAGGCAGAGCATCCGGTTCGCCAGGGGCACCTGCTTGGATTGGAGGAAGACCCGACAGAAGCGGTTCTGCTGACTGCAACTTGCTTGCAAATATACCGACATAGTGCCCGGTATGGGGAAAAAATGTGGGAGTGGATTGAAAGGACTGGTATTCTGGCATTACGGGAAAGTGTGCTTGACGCTGCTCTTCGAAGTGGTCTAGCGGGTAGTCTGCGGACCACAATGCTGACAGGATGACGGGTTGAGTTGGAGTTATGGCGAATTATCTATCGTGCAGACGATAAAATTCCGAAAAATGGCGAAAGGAAGGTGGCTTTGATGTGTCAGTCGGGAGAAGGCAAACCGGAAGCTGGGCTGCATGTACCGTCAGTAATGGATACGCAGTGCCCGTTTTGCAGCGTGCAATGTAAGATGACCGTTAGCACGGGTACAGAGACACTTGCGGGTATCATTCGTACAGTGTATAAGGCGGAAGGGAAGCATAATGCAGCCTCGCAGGGTAGGTTGTGCATCAAGGGAATGAATGCGCATCAGCATGCGACTCATGCGGAAAGGCTGGTACAGCCCCTCATTCGCAAAGAGGGCCAACTGGTTCCCGTCAAGTGGGAGGAGGCGTTGGATACTATAGCTAGCAGTTTCTCTACGCTACTGTCCACACAAGGTCCTGATGCAATCGGAATTTACGGTGGAGGTTCACTCTCCACGCAAACCGACACAGGTAGGCGAGAAGAGAATTCTAAGGCGCGCGGAAGAACTCTCGTTAAGGAACTCGGCAAAATGACCCCGTAACTTCGGGAGAAGGGGTGCCTCGGTAGGGTGAATAGCCCGAG
>NZ_JBSEDY010000027.1:0-34279 GCF_053570945.1 Paenibacillus sp. CMM36 | reverse complement strand
CCCAGTGTGGCCGATCACCCTCTCAGGTCGGCTACGCATCGTCGCCTTGGTAGGCCTTTACCCCACCAACTAGCTAATGCGCCGCAGGCCCATCCACAAGTGACAGATTGCTCCGTCTTTCCTCCTTTGCCCATGCAGGAAAAGGATGTATCGGGTATTAGCTACCGTTTCCGGTAGTTATCCCTGTCTTGTGGGCAGGTTGCCTACGTGTTACTCACCCGTCCGCCGCTAGGTTATGTAGAAGCAAGCTTCTACATAACCCCGCTCGACTTGCATGTATTAGGCACGCCGCCAGCGTTCGTCCTGAGCCAGGATCAAACTCTCCATTAAAGACCAACCGAAGCTGGTTTATAGAAAGAGCGATAAGCTCATTTTGAAACTGACGAGATAAAAATATCTCTTGTTTGATTTTGCGAACAAAATCGTTTTACTCACTCGTTGTTCAGTTTTCAAAGATCAAACCTACATTATGTCTTACTTTGTTTCACCACCGCATCTCAGCGGCGACTTGATTAATATAACACACATTCGAGATTTAAGTCAACACTTTTTTTGAAAATTAATTTTAATTTCATTTAAAAGTTGTTCTCACAAAAAATCCCCGGCCTTTAAGAGCCGAGAACTAATGTATCACATTTTTGAATTCGCCGTCAACTATATATTAAAATTAGAAACAATAACATTTAAGTTTTCATATGGCCTGTCCGAATAATATTATTTTCAATCCCAGTAAAAGAACAATTCCAGGCAAACCTAATATCGTTACCGCCCCCATTGTCACTGGATTAATCGGAATGTACACCTGCGTAATCCACCCTGAATAATTGATAACATACAATGCGATGGCTGCCAGGCCCATATGTGCCCCGAATACTACAAGCCAGCCGATACCCAAACGTTTTTTTATGATTAGAAATAGTAACATCCCGACACAGGCAATTAAAACAAGCCAGACTGCCCCTTTCATTCAGCTCTCCGTTTGTGAACACGATCCGTATCATTGACATATCCAGGTTCATCCGCGGGCAGATGGAAACGATGTAGGCCTTGCTGCTTCGCACTTTTTAAATGTATCTGATATTTACGTTCTGCAGCTTCTAGAACAAATATAGCGTAGTCGATCTCATCTTTACCCGTAGCTTCATGAAATAAACGATGCGCTCTTAACCATTCCGCATGCGAAGCCCGAATCTGGGCAAACAGTTCCTGCCGATACTCCGCTTCTGATTTGCCATTCTCCTGACGACGGAAATTTTGTTTCATCCGTTCCCACATCCGTTCATCCTCCTTACAAGCTGAATTATGTGCACAGTCTGCAAGACTACCTTATTCATACTTATTGAACAAAGGACAAACTTAGAACTAGGAACGGATCTATACTGCCATCTATCGCCAAAATAAAAAAGGAGCCGTAGCGGCTCCCCCAAGTGAGTCGAGAATGCCAAAGGACATTTCAGACTCCCTATTTATAACGTATAAATACACCTATTAATTGAGCTCTCTACGGCCTTCCAACGCTTTGGACAAGGTAACCTCGTCGGCATACTCCAAATCTCCACCCACTGGCAATCCATGAGCAATACGAGTAACCTTGATTTCAAAAGGACGCACTAACCGAGAAATGTACATGGCCGTGGCCTCTCCTTCAATGTTCGGGTTCGTAGCTAAAATCAGCTCCTTGACGCGTTCATCACTGAGTCTGTTCAGCAATTCCTTGAGTTTGATATCCTCAGGACCAATTCCCTCCATAGGAGATATCGCCCCGTGAAGCACATGGTAAAAACCATTAAACTCCTTGGTACGCTCCATAGCCACCAAATCCTTGGAATCCTGAACAACACAAATGACGGAAGTATCCCTTGTCTTATCCTGACAGATCCGACATGGGTCTGTGTCCGTAATGTTGCCGCAGACTGAACAGAAGTGAAGGTTACGTTTCACATTGACCAGCGCTTTGGCAAAGTCAATCACATCATCTTCCTTCATTTTCAGTACGTGAAAAGCCAACCGGGCAGCCGTCTTTGGCCCTACTCCCGGCAGGCGCGTAAAAGCGTCAATTAGCTTTGCAATCGGCTCCGGATAATACAATAGCGTGTTTCTCCTTTATGCAGCAGACTAGAACAAGCCCGGAATTTTCATGCCGCCTGTAAATTTACCCATATCATCATTAGCCAGTTCATCTGCTTTGGACAAAGCATCATTAACTGCAGTCAGCACAAGATCTTGCAACATTTCTACATCATCAGGATCTACAGCTTCCGGTTTGATCGTGATGGACAACACTTTTTTATGTCCATTTACCTCCACCGTCACAACACCGCCGCCAGAAGTTCCTTCGATTACTTTTCCGCCAAGTTCCTCCTGGGCTTTCAGCATTTGTTCCTGCATTTTTTTCACTTGCTTCATCATTTGGTTCATATTGTTCATTTCAATCATCTCCTTTAATGAAGTATACATCTAGACACTTGCTTTAATCTTTAATGACTACCAAATCTTCCCCGAAAAGTTGAATAGCTTCATCAATCCAGGGCTCCTTGGACTTTCCCGGCGCATCATGCTCCGGCTCTAGTTGCAATTCTTCGGCAGGCTGGTCGGAAACTCCTTCAATGGCAGCATTCCAATCCTTTTGCATCATCGTTACTAAACGATAAGGATGACCCAACTGCTCATGCAATACCTTCTCGATGACCTGCTTATTGGCAGGCTTTTCGGTAGTTTCACGATGAATATTGTTCTTAAATGCGACCAGCACACTGTCCTCTAACACAGAAACTGGCTCACCGTCCATAAACCAGGCATGAACCGTAACTTTCGCCTCTTTTACCCCTTGCAAAATCTGACTCCACTTACGCCCCGCAGCCGCGAATGCTTCGCTCGACTTCTCAGCGATATAGCGATCCAACTGGGAAGGGAGTTTGGCTGGTGCTGAAATTCGCGGAGCAGGGGCACGCCCCCCGGAAGCCTGACGGCCACCCGACGATGCCTCCTGCCCCCCTCCAACGGCCAATCCACCTTGCAGCGCGCGTTCCAGTTTCTTTTCCAGTTCAGCAAGCTGGCGCTTCAACATTACGACATCTTCCTGGTCAGCTGCAGCGTCAGAGCGTTGTGCGGTCGGCTGAGCAACAGCACCTGCTTCCCCCGGAATACTACATAGCTTCAATAGAGCTACCTCAAACAAGGTTTGGGGCTGTACGGCATATTTCATCTCGCTCTGGTAACGATTAAGGGTGTCAATCATTGCAAAGAGTTGCTCCTTGGTAAAAGCATCTGCCACTTCCTTAAATCGCTCTGGATCCAGCACTCGCTCCGTCATTTTGGTCGCCTGAGGCACCATCTTGATCATTAGCAGATCTCGGAAATAGTACAGAAGATTCTCCATGCACTTATCTGCACTTTTACCTTCCTGCATAAAGCTCTCGATCATTTGGAGCACCGTGCCCACATCTTCTTTCAGCAATGCTAAGGCAAGCTTACCGAATTGCTCGGACGCAATACCTCCCGTCATGTCCAGCACCTGCTGATAAGTAACCCGACCATCTGTAAACGAGGATATCTGATCCAAAACACTAACCGCATCTCGCATCCCGCCATCTGAAAGACGCGCAATGTACTGCAGTGCATCCGAATCAGCCTGTATGTTCTCCTGTTGACATATCAGATCAAGCCGCTCTGTCTGTTCTTCCAGCGATACACGGCGGAAGTCAAACCGCTGGCAACGCGAAATAATGGTAGCCGGAATCCGATGTGGTTCAGTCGTAGCCAATATGAACATCACGTGTGGCGGCGGCTCTTCCAGCGTCTTGAGCAGCGCATTGAACGCTTCCGTCGTCAGCATGTGCACTTCATCAATGATATAAACCTTGTGCCGCACTTCTGTGGGCGCATATTTGACTTTATCGCGCAAATCACGAATCTCTTCAACGCCCCGGTTGGAGGCTGCATCAATCTCCTGTACATCCATGACCGCTCCGGCCGTGATCCGTTTACAGGCTTCGCATTCGTTGCAAGGTTCCGGCGCAGGTCCATGCTCACAGTTGATTGCCTTGGCCAAAATTTTGGCCGCACTCGTCTTACCTGTTCCTCGTGGACCGCTGAACAGGTAGGCATGGGACGTGCGATTTTCGCGGATGGCATTCTGCAATGTCTGGATAATATGCTGTTGTCCTACCATGTCCTTGAAAGCCTGCGGCCGCCAAGCACGGTACAACGCTATATGTTCCAATGCGCGTTACCCTCTTTCCCATTCACTTTCATGACCATTCATGGTCACTTCATTATACTATACTCCCGTCCGAATCTAAACCAGACACCTTCCAATTTATAAAACACAAAAAAACATCTTCGCAATGATTGCCAAGATGTTCTAATTACCAATATATACCGTGCACCTGTTATTGATCGTTGTGATCCGAGCGGCAATCCTGAACAGCAACTCGGGCTAGGCAACCCTCCGGCACAAGAGTGGGCCTGCTTATGGCTGCTTCCTTCCGGACCTGACCAGGTTCACAAGTACTCATTGCGGAGGACCCAGCCGTCAACATTGTGCGCAGGGACCAGCCTCACATCAACAACACCTCTAACAGGAATTCAACCTCGCTATAGCGGATTGCGAGTTACAGGGCACCGCTACCTCCCCATCTAGCACGGTGAAAATAAGTATATCTTAAGGCCGCATAAAAAGCAAATACACATTATTACAAAAAGAGCCCTCTGCAGTCGCAGAAGGCTCTAATAACTTTATAACTTGCGGTAATCCATTAGATACCGTATTTCTTTTTGAAACGATCCACGCGTCCACCAGCATCAATAAATTTCTGCTTGCCTGTGAAGAACGGGTGGCAGGCGGAGCAAATCTCCACACGCAGAGATCCTTTCACAGAACCAGTTTCAAACGAATTTCCGCAAGCACAAGTGACAGTAGTTACGTTAAATGTTGGTTGAATAGCTTGTTGCATTGAACTTTCACCTCTTTCCGCCCTGAACGTCCTATCAGTCCAGAGTTGTATGAACACATGTTCACATTATAGCACTTGAATATGAGCGTTTCAACAACTCTTTTCTGCATTCAGAAACAGCGCAAAACAGGTGTATTTCAATTGCTGTGTGACCGTTTTAGGCCTTGGCAAATTTAGGACGTGCCTGCCCTTGCGGCGGTACATGAGTGTATGAACCGATGACTACATCCGGCAGTTCCTCACGATAAATCTCAAGCATTTGCTTCATGCCAAGGATCTCACCTTGTGCAGGTGGAATCAATTCCAGATAGCTTTCAGGATCGATGTTCAAATTACGCATTTGAATCAGCCTGAGCTTAGTTCGTTTGGCAAATTCAATCATTGCCTCAATTTCTTCTTCTCGGTCAGTTACACCCGGAAAAATCAAATAATTAATCGACGTATATACACCCTGCTCAGAAGCATAACGAAGTGATTTTTCCACATTAGCCAACGTGTAACCGCGCGGCTTGTAATACGCATTGTAATGATCGTCCAGTGCACTAATGGTACTAACGCGCATCAGATCAAGACCCGCATCCACGATTCCCCGGATATGATCGCTCAATCCCGCATTCGTATTGATATTGATGTATCCCATATCGGTAATGGAACGCACCTCTTTGATCGAATCAATAATCAGTTTGGCTTGTGTGGAAGGCTCACCTTCGCAACCTTGACCAAAACTAATGATGGATTCCGGTGTCTTCAAATGTTCCAGCATAACTTCTACAATTTCTTCGACGCGAGGACGGAAGTTCATTCTTGTCTGCGGAGATACGAAGCCACTGTCATCTGGCTGTTCAGATATACACCCAAAGCAACCCGCATTACAAGAATAAGATACCGGAACTCCCCCCTCCCAGCGATTCAGGAATGTGTTCGAGGAAGTAAGACATTCGTAGCCAAGCGCACAGTTAGACAAATGTTGGTACAGCCGATTTTCGGGATATTGCTCCGTCATCCGCTGAACACCCAATTTAACTTGATGGCGGTCACAGTTTTCCGGATTCCACTTGGACGGACTGTCACTCTGCTCAGCCGTTACATAAAATGCTCCGTCTTTCCAGACTACGGCCGAATAACCGAACAAGGGAAGCTTGTACTCCTTATCGGTCTTCACATATCCCGGCAGGCACAAGCGTGTAAAACCTTGCGGCAATAAAGCCCCTACTGCTTGCATATCTCCGGGAAGAGAAACCATTTCCCCTGTTTCAGGGTTCATACCGACCGGGCGAGTGCTGGGCAGGCTTACCAATGTAGCTCCTTCCGGTAACGGAATAAGCTCATCCTCCATGATTTCAACAATCATGTCTGCACTACGTGCAAGCCCATACAAAGAAGCATGATCATATACATTGCCTTTTTCGTCGGCATACACCAAATACATTTTGGAGCTCCTTTCGCTCCGTTAAGCCTACGCCATTAACAAAATGAATGATAACGACTGTGTACTTACGGAACAGATAAAATACATGAATGGGTTTTAGTTGGTTGAGGCCGGGACTGAGGCTGTGGTAGAACGCGTAGTTCTCCGTTGTTGCCCACCAGAACTGCTTTGCGAGCCACCAGAAGAAGGTGCCGCCAAATCAAACGAAGCCAGAAATTCAGCATTAGTCTTGCTATTACGCAGCTTTTTGAGGAAGCCTTCCACAAAATCATGGCTTTCCGTCATATTTTTACGAATGGCCCAGATCGTATCCAATTCTTCCTTGTTCAACAACACTTCCTCACGGCGTGTGCCGGAACGACGAATATCAATCGCAGGGAAGATACGACGTTCTGCCAGCTTGCGGTCCAAATGCAACTCCATGTTGCCTGTACCTTTAAACTCTTCATAAATGATATCGTCCATGCGTGATCCTGTATCAATCAGAGCTGTAGCAAGAATCGTCAAGCTACCGCCTTCCTCCACATTCCGAGCCGCACCAAAAAAGCGTTTTGGACGGTGAAATGCCGCCGGATCAATACCCCCACTCAAAGTACGACCAGAAGGAGGAATAACGAGATTGTACGCACGAGCCAAACGCGTGATGCTATCCAACAGGATGACAACATCCTTTTTATGTTCTACGAGACGTAGCGCACGCTCCAACACGAGTTCTGCCACTTTGATGTGATTTTCAGGAAGTTCGTCAAATGTAGAGGCCACAACTTCACCTTTAACAGAACGCTGCATGTCGGTCACTTCTTCAGGGCGTTCATCAATCAACAAGACAAAAAGCTCGATCTCGGGATTGTTGGTAGAAATGCTATTGGCAATTTCTTTGAGGAGAAGCGTCTTCCCAGCTTTGGGAGGTGCTACAATGAGTCCGCGCTGTCCAAGTCCGACAGGGGCCAGTACATCCATAATTCTCGTAGACAAATGGTTGGGGGAAGTTTCAAGGACTAATTTGGTTTGCGGATACAGTGGAGTCAGTGCAGGAAAGTGTAGCCGCTCAGCAGCTTGCTCAGGACTTCTTCCATTGACGGCGTTAACTTGAAGCAATCCAAAATATCGTTCATTCTCTTTTGGCGTTCGGCACTTACCGGAAACAAGATCGCCTGTTCTCAAGTCAAACTTGCGGATTTGCGAAGCAGAGATGTAAATATCTTCGGTACTCGGGAGATAATTGATCGGCCTCAGAAAGCCGTAACCTTCAGGAAGGATTTCCAGAACCCCTTGCATAAACATCAATCCGCTCTTCTCAGCTTGTGCACGCAGGATAGCGAAAATTAGTTCTTTCTTCTTGAGCGTTCCGTAGTACGGGATCTGGTATTGCTTGGCCAGCTTGTACAGGTCGGTCAGCTTCATTTCTTCCAGATCGGAAATTTGCAGATCCATATAATAACCACCTATTCAATTATTAAGTCCATTCATACATCTAAATGATAGACAATGATATCATAAATACCATTAACATAATTTTAACCAAAACAAATAAAGTTATGCAGCCATCTGCCTGGATTATACCGAATTATTCCGGTTTTCCGATAATTGATTGTTAGGTATGAACCACAATCTTTTATCAAGCAGCGGCTGCACAGGTGTTGCCCGTTCTATCGCTTTCGTTCCGGGAGTTCGAAAAAATTGCACGGCTTAATTATTCAGTCTGCCGCCATACATCCGCGCCCAAAAGACGCAGGTTAGAGACAAGGTGATCATAACCACGGTCAATGTACTCGACACCCGTCACCTCGGTTACGCCTTCGCTTACTGTAAGTCCAGCAATGACAAGGGCCGCTCCGGCGCGCAGATCTGCCGCTTTTACTTTAGCTGCATTCAATCGACCACCCTCTATAATGGCAGACCGACCCTCTACGCGAATTTTAGCCCCCATACGCACCAGCTCAGGGACGTGCTTAAAACGACTGCTGTACACAAAATCGCTCAATACACTGACACCCTGCGCTTGGGTAAGCAAGCTGGTCATGGGAGATTGTAAATCTGTGGCGAATCCGGGGTATATCAAGGCTTTAACGTCGACATGTTCATAAGAAGGTGCACCCAGTACGCGAATACTTTCATCATATTCCTCGATACCGATGCCCATTTCCTGCATTTTTGCAGTGAGAGCCTCCATATGTTTGGGGATTACGTTGTCAATCAATACATTTCCACGGGTTGCCGCAGCAGCAATCATGTATGTGCCCGCTTGTATACGGTCAGGTATGATGGAATGACGGCAGCCATGTAGCTCCGACACACCTTCAATTCGAATCGTCTCCGTACCGGCGCCTTTAATAATGGCCCCCATAGAGTTTAAAAGGGTTGCTACATCTATAATCTCAGGCTCTTTAGCCGCATTTTCGATAATTGTGGCGCCTTTGGCACGTGCTGCCGCCAGCATAATATTAATGGTAGCGCCTACGCTGCTAACATCCAAGTAAATCTTGGTTCCGCGCAGTTCTTTGGCGTGCAAATGAATAGCGCCGTGCTCGTTCGTAACCGTGGCACCCAGCGCTTCAAAACCTTTGATATGCTGATCAATGGGCCGGGGTTCGAAATTGCACCCTCCTGGCAAACCGATGATCGCTTCCTTGAATCTGCCCAGCATGGCTCCCATCATATAATAAGAGGCTCGTAATTTCTTAACAGGCCCATTCGGCATAGGAATGGATTTAATAGAGGATGGATCTATTTTCATCTGGCTACCTTCCCAGGCAACCGTTGCACCAAGTTCCTCCAGTATCTCGGAATACACCGCCACATCACTTAACAGTGGCAAATTGTCCAAAATGACTTCCGACTCTGCCAGAATGGCTGCGGGAATCAAGGCGATGGCACTGTTTTTGGCACCGCTGATGGAAACTGTACCCTGAAGCGGCCGTCCACCGGTGATCATCAATTTTTCCATAAGCTTGAGGGTCCCCCTACGTGTTTTGCAGTCGGTCAAACAATAATCTCGAATCAAAATTTTTAACTTTTTTAGTGGTGAAAATGGAAAGACACCGGCTAAGCGGTGTGCTTTCCATACCAAACTATTCAACTGTACAGATTTAAGTATTTTGTGCAGCAGAACTACAGCTACAACTAAGAAATACATCTAGCCTGTGCAGACGCACGACCAGTTTAACTTATTATTACGCTTTGTTGTTGGAACCGAACTCACGAATTTTACCGATAACGGTTTGTTTAATCGCTTCACGACCTGGAGCGATGAATGTACGTGGGTCATAAGCATCCGGTTTCTCAGCAAGCACTTCACGAACCACTTTCGCAAATACGATTTGGTTCTCAGTGTTTACATTGATTTTGGAAGTTCCCAAGGAGATTGCTTTTTTAATGTCATGTGTTGGGATGCCAGTACCACCGTGCAGAACGAGTGGAAGTTTGATTGCATTGCAGATCTCTTCCATTTCTTTGAATCCGAGGTTTGGCTCGCCTTTGTATGGTCCGTGTACGGAACCCAGTGCAGGTGCCAGTGTATCGATACCTGTTTCGTTAACGATACGCAGACAGTCGTCCAACTTAGCGTACATTACGTCGCCGACAACATCATCCTCTTGACCGCCAACCATTCCAACTTCAGCTTCAACAGAAACGCCTTTGGAATGAGCATATTCAACCACTTTTTTCGTTGTAGCAATGTTTGTGTCGATTGGGCTGTGGGAATCGTCAATCATAACGGATGTGAAACCAGCGTCGATAGCTTCTTTACATTTTTCAAAGCTGGAACCGTGGTCCAAATGGATCGCAACCGGAACGGTGATTTTCATGTCATGAATAAGACCTTCTACCATTTTAACTACAGTGTAGAATCCACCCATGTGACGTGCTGCGCCTTCAGAAACACCCAGGATTACTGGGGATTTTTCTTCTTCAGCAGCGCCCAAAATAGCTTGAGTCCACTCCAGGTTATTAATGTTGTATTGACCTACTGCGTATTTTCCTTCGAGTGCTTTGTTCAACATGTCTTTCATAGATACCAATGGCATGGTTACAGTCCTCCTAAAGGTGTTTGGGTTTGTCTATATTTTTAGCCGACATCACATACGGGCTTATTATACCACAACCCATGTTAAATACTAAACAAGCTTTTGCATATCAACACATACAAAAATCACGCTCAGGACGCCGTTTTTCGATAGAATTGTATAAGGAGAGGATTTACTTTCAGTATTTCCCATAATCACAAACAAAAAACCCTGTTGTGTTAACAGAGTTCTCAACCACCGTGACTCACCTAGTCACCTCTGAGTTGTTTGTTCACAGCAATCCGCATTTCGTCAATATCAAAGGGCTTGGTAAAATGCATTAGCGCACCTAGCTCCGTCGCCTCTTTAATCATGTCCAGTTCTCCATATGCTGTCATCATAATAACCTTGATATCGGGATTCATGGTTTTTAGATGTTTCAGAATTTCGAGTCCGTCCATACCTGGAATTTTCATATCGAGCAGAACCAGATCAGGTGGTTCCTTCTCAACAATTTCAAGTGCAATTTTCCCGTTCGCCGCCTGAAAGGTCTCATAACCCTCACTTCCGAACACTTCCATCAGTAAAATCCGTATTCCATTCTGGTCATCGACGATTAATACTTTCTTCTTTTCCAATGTTTTAACCTCCTAAGATCTTAAAACGAGGATCATGCAGCTATTGCCATAACAGCGTCCGATGACGTACAATATCCGTCCCATACCTAAAACTATATTCGCTCCTGCAAAAAGAAAATCCTTCTCTAATACATAATTGTGGAATATTCTTTCATAATCAGGAAGCATGGGATAAAAAAAGACCTCCCGTAGGAGGTCTTTCAAGCCGTAGCATTAACCTTGAAGCTGCAATGCTGCCTTTACAAATTCACGGAACAAAGGCTGCGGACGATTCGGACGGGAAGTAAATTCCGGGTGGAATTGTACCGCCAGGAACCACGGATGCTCAGGAAGCTCCACGATTTCCACCAAGCGCCCATCCGGTGAAGTACCGGAAATACGAAGACCCGCTTTTTCAATAACTTCACGATATTCGTTATTGAATTCGTACCGATGACGGTGTCTTTCGTACACCAGCTCGTCGTTGTAGCAAACAGAAGCCAGGGAGCCTTCCACCAGTTTGCATGGATACAAGCCAAGACGCATCGTACCGCCCAGATCTTCGATGTCTTTTTGGTCGGGAAGCAAGTCAATGACAGGATAATCCGTTGCCGGGTTAATTTCCGAGCTGTTGGCTCCTTCGAGACCAGCCAGGGAACGTGCAACCTCAATGACAGATACCTGCATACCCAGACAAATACCGAAGAACGGAATTTTTTGCTCCCGTGCATAACGGATAGTACTAATTTTGCCTTCAATTCCGCGATCGCCGAAGCCACCTGGTACGAGAATGCCGCCAATGCCGCCCAGCATGTCAGCTACGTTCTCGTCCGTCACTTCTTCAGCGTTCACCCAACGGATTTTTACGTCTGCATTCGCATCAAATCCAGCGTGCGAAAGTGATTCAACCACACTTAAATAAGCATCATGTAATGCAACATATTTACCAACAATAGCAATTTCAACCGTTTTATCCAGCTTGCTGATTCGATCAACTAACCCTTCCCATTCGGTCATATCTGGTGCAGGTGTTGTCAGCTTGAGATGGTTAACTACGATTTCGTCCAAGCCTTCTTCACGTAGGTTCAACGGAACCTCGTAGAGGGTTGAAGCATCGCGGCATTCTACCACTGCATTCGCATCAATATCGCAGAACAATGCAATTTTAGCCTTCATATCGGAGGACAGTTCATGCTCTGTACGGCAAACAATGACATTCGGTTGGATGCCGATGCTGCGCAGTTCTTTTACACTGTGCTGGGTTGGCTTGGTTTTAACCTCACCAGCAGCTTTAATATAAGGAATGAGCGTTACGTGAATATACATCACATTTTCGCGCCCAACTTCGCTTTTGAGCTGACGAATAGCTTCCAAAAATGGCAAGCTCTCAATATCGCCCACAGTACCGCCGATTTCTGTAATAATTACGTCCGAACCCGCTTCACGGCCTGCACGGTACACGCGCTCCTTGATTTCGTTCGTAATATGAGGGATAACCTGCACCGTACCGCCCAGATATTCTCCGCGACGCTCTTTGCTGATTACGCTGGAATATACCTTGCCTGTTGTGACATTGCTGTTCTTGGACAGATTAATATCAATAAAGCGCTCATAGTGTCCCAAGTCAAGGTCCGTTTCCGCACCATCATCCGTTACAAACACTTCACCGTGCTGGTAAGGACTCATCGTACCCGGATCGACATTCAGGTAAGGGTCAAATTTTTGAATCGTTACCTTCAGTCCCCTGTTCTTCAAAAGCCTCCCCAGTGAAGCTGCCGTAATCCCTTTGCCCAAGGAAGACACAACCCCGCCTGTCACAAAAATATACTTTGTCACTGTTCAAAACCCTCCTAGATAAGATGCAAAATTCAGGCGACATTATGATGTTATCGTAACCCGTTTG
The DNA here is from genome assembly GCF_053570945.1 of Paenibacillus sp. CMM36. Classification (NCBI taxonomy): domain Bacteria; kingdom Bacillati; phylum Bacillota; class Bacilli; order Caryophanales; family Paenibacillaceae; genus Paenibacillus; species Paenibacillus sp. CMM36. The sequence goes on along the minus strand of NZ_JBSEDY010000027.1, from coordinate 21,368 downwards.
CACGGATTATCATCCATGAAGAAGGCAGCGGAATCATTTTCCATGTCCGCCGCCCTTAGCCTTCTTTCATGAGTGAAAACACCCCTATAAAAAACAAAAAAGCACTCCCGTAGTACGGGGCACTTTTATAAAAAAAGCAAACATATAAGTGAATCAATCATAAGCCCAAGCAATAGTTTACCCCGTGTCCAATCCGCTGTCAAGGAAGTTATATGTGTTAATTTGTCCATTGAACCAGATTGGAGAGAATCCACCTGAAAGCTTTAAATCAGAAGAGGTTTTCAATAAAACGGTCATGAAAAAGGGGAGAACGCATCTCCCCTTGCAGCCTGTTCCTAACGAAGTGAATCGTCGTCTTCCGTCGACTCATCGTCATTTTCATCTTCTGAATCTTCCTCATCACTGAGGTCCTCGTCGTCTATAACCACGTCTTCATCACTATCATCATCATCTTCTCCGTCGAACAGCTCGTCTTCGCCGTCCTCGTCTTCGCTATCTGCATCGAAGTCGTCATCAGAGTTGTATGTTTCTTCTTCATGATAGTCATCTTCGTCGTCATCGTCTTCGTCGTTAATAATACGAGGACGCTTGGCGCCTGTCAGGGCATCTTCGGATTTATCTACCGGATACCAACGTTTCAAGCCCCACAGATTCGTACCGACACAGGCAAAACGCCCGTCAATGTTGATTTCAGTATATAGCTGAGCAATAACGTCATTAATTTCTTCGTCAGACAAGCCGCGCAATTTGGCGACTTCCTTCATCAGGTCACGGTAATAATATGGAGTATTGGCTGCTTTCAATACCATAAATGCCAAGTCCACCATTGGAGTCTCGTGGACTTTCTCCGGGTCAATCTTCAAGTTGAGTGGGGTACTCACCTAGGGACACTTCCTCTCACACGTAATTCACAAGAACATGTTTCAGAGCATACACGATACATGCAATACTAACATATCCATTATCAAAACTAAGTAAAACCTATTTGGAAGCAAATTGCAAGTTAAAGATGGGTATCGTCATAATTTCCAGGAATATCCCCCTAAACAAGACGGCACACGTAAAAAGACGGGGTCCCCCCCGTCTTCGACTGTACCCGCTTCGGGAGAACCCCCCAAAGTTGTTGCACAAGAGCTTATGCCCTCCATGTATCGTATGTGTCCACATCCACTTTGACACGACAAGCAGGCCTATTTACTTAAAAAAGGGGCAGGTTTCCCATGCCGCAGCTGACGCTTGCTCATACTATACCTCAGCATGGCTCATCGGAGGGGGACCGTCTCAAATGGACTATCCGGATTTTTTGCAGCGTTTGCATGAGGGTATTTCGGAGCCGTCCGGCAGTGGACGGAACAAACAGATTATCACGTTCGATAAGCCTCACCAATACCGGGAATGCCTGTCCTATCTCAGGAAGCTGAAACCCGAGCTTGCGGGATTACGGCAAGTACAACCGGCCAGACTAATCCGTGCTTTAATCGCTCCGCTTTCAGGGGGAGACAGGCTGGGCAAATATCACAACGGTGTTACCGTTGAAGAAGATACCCGCATGAAGGTTCACGCTGAAACTGCTCATATACCAAAAGCAGAGAAGAACCTTTCCATGCCATGGGGAGTCAAACAGGTACGTGCATACAAGGCTTGGCCTTCCTCGACAGGGAATCGGGTCAGAATCGGTGTGATCGACACAGGAGCGGATTTTCAACATCCTGATCTTCGCCATTCTCTCGCCAGAGGTATTAATTTGCTTAACCGAACCATGCTACCCTATGACGATAATGGCCATGGTACTCATATTGCTGGAACTATCGCGGCGTCCAACTATGACGAAGGTATGGTGGGCGTAGCACCACGAGCTTTAATTCATCCCGTAAAAGCATTTGATCATAATGGAGCCGCCTACGTCTCCGATATCATTCTTGGTATCGACTGGTGTGTATTAAATCGTGTCGATATCATCAATATGAGCTTTGGTATGAAGTCGCGCAGCAAGGCATTACTTGATATGGTGAATAAGGCATATCATAACGGCATCGTCGTTGTAGCGTCCTCAGGAAACGAGGGCAAGCGCCGAAGTATTGACTACCCCGCCCGCTATTCCCAGACGATCTCAGTGGGGGCTACTGACAAATACAGACGCATTGCACCTTTCAGCAACCGAGGGCAATTTGTAGACGTGTACGCACCTGGCGAAAAGATCACATCCTCCTGGATCCATGGCAAGCATCACGAAATGAGTGGTACCTCTATGGCTACTTCCCATGTGACCGGAAGCATCGCACTTCTCCTTTCACTGAGGCCGGAACTGGGGCCTGGAGAAATCAAGGCGTTGCTTAAGCGTACCGCCACACCACTACGCCTGCGCAAAAGCGCTGGACGTAGCTCTATCTCGACCAAACTTGGCGAAGTCGATGCCTTCCGGTTGATGCAGGAGGGCACAAAGTGAATGATGATGTGATGCTAAACCTCTAGTGTATCGCCTGGCTCCAGAGAGTGAACTTTTCTGGAAGGACCTTCACATCCACTATTTTCTTCTCTTATCAACTCATCTCGTACCAGGTCAGTCTGCAGCTTCGGCGCATGAACGAGTACAACCTGTTTGCTAGGCAGCTCCTTCAGCATTTGCCGCACATCTGATAATCCCTGATGCACCTTATAAATCAAATGCCGAGCTACACAGCTGTTATTTTGATCCACACGTTCCAACAGATATTTGCCAAAAGAACCATGTGGAGCATGCCCGGTCAATATAACACTGTTGCTGATTCTTTCTCCGCTATCATTACCCTCCCCCATGTTGCGGTTATCCGATAGATACTGATAGTACCAGCGCGCCTGTGGGGAATCCATCATGCCGTCTCTTGTTATGATAATAGCCGTTGGGTTCTGTTCCAGCAGACTCACTCGTTCCGCAGCATCACGAGGCACGAAGACCCTGTCACTGTTTAGCACATGTTTTATTCGCGCTAGAGCTTCCGGACGCAGCCATTCTTTCCAGCGGTTTAACTGTTTCAATCCCTGCCATATGTCGTGCTCTACAATCATTGCCTGTTCAGGGAATTGCTCACTAGCCCATACGATCATGTCCTGTCCTCTGCCAAAGGCAGGCACCGGCAACAACACATGGCCACCAGACCATAGTATCCGCTCCATCTCGACCCTCAGCCGCTCCAGCTTAACAGGCTGCGGGTCTATATCCATGCCATACGCATTGTCCATAATGGATATGTCCGCTAGATTGGGCTCTGACTTCCATTCAGGCAGGTCATGCGGCCCCTCCCCAACACCCAAGTCTGGCGCATCGGCTGCAAGAAGCTCAGATTCGCGGCTGTAATCTCCAGAAAAAAACAACCGCTTCCCTTCCATTTCTACCACATACCATACTGCACCAGCCAAATGTCCACTGCGTCCCCACATAATTCTCATACCCGGACAAGCCTCAACCCACTCTCCTGCTGGCGCCTCATCTTCGAGATAGCGATAAGCAATGGATTGGATGTTCTGTTCGTCGTATGGCAGTTCTGCTCCTCTTGATTCAACATAAGTATGCCAGGAGCGAAAATAGGAGCCTAACTGCTCAGCAGTGGCCTTGGTCGTCCAGACCTCCCCCTGGTATCCATACTTGTACAGTAGGGGGAGTGCCATGGAATGATCCTCATGTGCATGAGACAGCAATACAGTGGTCAGTCTCTCCGCCTCCTGCGGTGGGAAAACCGGGTATTGTCCGGTTCCTTCCTTTTTCACGCCACAATCCAGCATGACGCGATGCTGTTTTCCTTCAAAAACATAGCAGGAACGGCCATGTTCGCCCGCCCCTCCCCAAATCCTAAGCTTGGTCATGATTATTTCCACTTTCTTCGCGAGTTTAAGCTTTCCATTAAGATCAGTAGCAACGTGGTCATTCCGACCGATATGACAGCCATCGCCATCCCAAGCGACACCTGTCCCTGTTCAAATTGTGCAAATATGTAGGTTGCTGACGTCTGAACGGATGGTGGCAAAATCAGTAATGATCCTACCAATTCGCGTGAAGCAATGGTAAATGTCATCATCCAACCAGCGAGCATTCCCGGTACAATCAGCGGCAGTACAATCCGGCGGAATATATAAGACGGTCGCCCGCCAAATACCTGCCCCGCCTGAAAAAGGCCAGCGTCCACCTGTGTAAAGGCGCTTTTGACATACTGCACCGTATAAGGAACAAACAAGATAACATACGTCAGAATGACCATACCGTATGTGTTATACAACGGGATCGGCATCCATGGTGAGTTCCACCACAAAATCAGGCCCACCACCATAACAATTCCCGGCACCGTATTCGGAAGCAAACTAAATGCATCAACCGTCCGTTGGATTCTTGTGCGTGAGCCGCCAATGACAAGTGCAAACCAAGTGCCCAGCACCACAGCAAGCGTCGATGCGCCCAAAGAGAGAAATACGCTGTTCAGGAGCGCCTCCATACTCTCTGATCCCCAAGACAGCAGTTCCTTGTAAGAGTCGAGCGTCAAATTATCCCAGGCAAGTCCCATTCCCCTCAGCTTCATCGTCGAGGCTGAAAGAATTGAAAAATAAGGAATGCCAATGGACGCAATGAGCAACAATAGAATGAATGCAACACTCAGCCCCGTAGTCCAACCGGATATACGAAGACGGGACGGACGCGAACCTTTACCACCTACCAGCCTATACGTAAACTTCCGGTTGATCACCGACTGCGCATACCACATGAGCAGGCAGGCGGTTAACAGCACCGAGGCCATCGAGGTCGCTTTGCTAAAATCTATGGGCCAGCTAGAAATGTATTTGTGGATTTCTGAAGTCATGACCTCATACCCGATACGTCGCCCAAAGGTAGCGGGGGTGCCAAACTCGGCAATCGTTTTAACGAAAATGAGCAGCGCGCCCATTCCGTAAGTTGAAAGCAGCAGCGGTAAAATGATTCGACGGAATCTGTACAGAAAGCCGCCGCCCATTACGGCACCCGCCTCCTCCAGACTCCCGCCAATCCTCACCAGCGCCCCGCGCAGCAGCAGGTACAGGAATGGAAATAGATGTAGGCTCATGATCATCACCATGCCACCAAGGCTAAAGAAGGATGGCGTTAAGAAATACAGGTCCGGGAACAACTGCTCCAGATATCCGTTTTTTTGCATAAACAGAATCCAGCCCATGGACCCGATATAGGGCGGGGTCATAAACGGAATTAGCAGCACGACATCCAACCAGCGCCAGTGCGCAAGACGAGTGTTGGACATGATCCAGGCTAGCGGAAGTGCAAGTACCGTTGTTCCTGCAATCACACAGATACCTAGCCAAATCGAGCTGAATAGCACTCCCGCAAATGGTGAAGCAGCTAACGTTCGAAAAGGTGCATCCCACTGAAATTCTTCATCAACATACACACTTTGGATAAAGATTTGCAGCAACGGCATCACAATCAAGAAAAGAAGCGCGATCAGAGCCAGCGTCAGACACCACGCTCTGATGTGTTTAACGGATAAGCCTCTCATCGGCTTATTTGAACATTTGCGTGAACTTCTCTGTCACGTCTGATCCATGTTCGCCCATCCATTCCCAATTGGTCTTCAGCAATGGGATCTCGTCCAGATTGGCACGCTTGTCAGCTTTGATATCCGTGCGGCCCGGGAGTAAGGAGGCATCCGCTACTAGTTTCTGTGCGTCGTCCGACAACAGATAGTCAATAAATGCCTTGGCATTCTGCTCATGCTGCGTTGACCTGAGAATTGCAGCAGGACGTGGGCTGATGACGGTTCCCTCTGTTGGATAGACGATGTCAATCGGCTCGCCTTTGGCTTTAGCCTTGTAGGTCATGTAATCGACTGCAGCAACGACTATACCTTTAGCTCCGGTAATCACGGGGTCCAGCGCTTCCTGATTGGCACCAGCCATAGCAACACCGTTAGCCTTGTACTGCTCGAACAACGTCCAGCCTCCATCGCCCTTGGCGCTCAGATAGCCTGTCATAAAATCCAACGCTGAGCCGGACAGGGATGGATCGGGAATATTAACCTGATCCTTGTACTCAGGCTTCGCTAAATCGGCCCATGAAGTTGGTGGTGTTTTCACCAGCTTTGTGTTATACGCAATGCCCAGAGCAGAAGCACTGGTACTGAAGTAGTTGCCCTCCTTATCGGACCAGTCTGGATTTAGCTTGTCCGCGTTTTTGGCATCCGGGTAAGGCAGTGTTAGTCCTTCCTTTTTCAAGCCTTGTACAGACGGAAGCGATGCCAGCACAACCACGTCCGCTACCGGATTTGTCTTCTCGGCTTCCATACGGGCCAAAATTTTTCCTGTCGTTCCCTGGAACAACTCTACCTTCACTCCGCTCTGCGCCTCATATCCTGCTATCAGCTTTTTCGCCAGTCCATCCGGGCCTGCGCTGTAGACCACCAACTTCTGATCGGTGGATGCCGCCTCCGCTTGTCCTGCTGATCCATTAGCTGGCGCCCCATCCTTGGTTGGCGTTGCTGTTCCGCAACCCGCCACAGCGAGTCCAAAAGTCAAGGTTAATGCGAGCATCGTCCCTTTTTTCCATCCTGTACGAAAAACATGCCTATTCATCATCTTATATACCCCTTTTCCCTATGCTTCAAGTTGGTGGATGTGTTGCGGTGATACCCAAATGTTCATTTGTTGACCTATGGGCAAGCGGATGGAATGATATGCAGTCCATTGCTCGCCGCTCTCGGCTAGTATACGAATTTCATAACGATCGCCGACATAGCTGACATGCAGGATCTCTACTGTAAAAGCGTGCTGATCCGCTTGCTCCTGTTCCCAACGGACATGTTCAGGACGAAATAGTGTCCGTTCCAACTCCAGCCAGTTGGATTTGCCGATAAACCTCGCCACCTCTGGATGAGCTGGGCAACCGTAGATCACCTCTGGTGTTCCGGTCTGCAAAATATGTCCACTTTTCATAACAACCACTTCATCAGACATGGACATGGCCTCGATCTGATCATGGGTGACATATAGGGCGGTCAGCCCCAGATCGCGCACAAGCGACAACATCTCAATGCGCATCTCCTCCCGTAGCACCGCATCCAGCGCACTGAGAGGCTCGTCGAACAACACCAGTCGAGGCCGGATAGCAACCGCTCTTGCGAAGGCAACCCGCTGCTGCTGACCACCGGACAGCTGATGAGGATACCGATCCTCCATCCCTGACAATCTGACCATGTCGAGCGCCTCCAGCACCACTGTCCGCAGTTCCTTGTCTCGGGCGCTGGCAAACCCTTTCCCCCGCTTGCCCGCACGCAGGCCGAAGGCCACATTTTCAAACACCGTCATATGCGGCCACAGAGCGAAATCCTGAAAGACCATACCAAAGTGGCGGAGATGGGCGGGAATATCCTTTTTGCGTTCAGCCGAAAAAAGAATTTCCTCTCCCATCGTGATTGTGCCGGTATCCGGTGTCTCCAGACCAGCAATCAAGCGCAAGAGCGTTGTTTTCCCACAGCCGGACGGTCCGAGCAGTGTTGTGAATTTGCCCCGGCGTACGACCAGATTCGTCTCATGCAGCGCTGTTATTTGGCTGAAGGTCTTACTTAATCCGTGAATATACAGATCCTGATTCATCGCATTACCTGCCTGTTCTTCTGACTGACCCCAGTGTAAAACTTGAATTCGCAAGCTGTGTTATTGGAAAGTTAAAACAAAATTAATTATTTCAATGAATTGTGTTAACACTCATAGATTTAATCTATATAGAGGGGATTGATGCTGCTACCCCTACAAATAGGCATGATTGTTCGATTAACCTGAAAGCGAGGCATTCTAAGTGAATTTAAGTCTTCTAAAGTTACATATTGTAGAACTGCTGAATAAGCACCATAAAATTACCACGGTCGCCGAGCTTCTTGGCCTAAAGCAACCCACTGTTACTTTTCATATGAAAAATCTGGAGCGTGAATTCGGCGTAAAGCTGTTTGACACACGCATGGGCAAAATCATCCTGACGGATGCTGGAAATGCGCTACTGCACTATGCCAGCAAAATTAATGCACTGGCTGCCGAAGCTGAGCGAGTCGTCCGCGAGTTCGATACGCTCCAGCGGGGAAGCATACGTATTGGCGCAAGCTATGTACCCGCTACCTACTTGCTTCCTGCTGTGTTGCACCGCTTTGCCCGTGAGCATCCGGGCATTCACATCGCCTTGTCTGTGAAAACTGCGCCCGTGATCAAGGACATGCTCGCTCGTCACGAAATTGATCTTGGCATCATTTCGGCAGAGCCGTTTCAATCCCCAACGCTACTCTCAGAATCCTTGGGCGAAGATGAACTGATGCTCATCTGCTCACCCACTCATCCGCTCGCCAACGAAACCGATTTGACACCCGAGCTTATCGCTTCTTCCTCCTTCGTATTACATGGCAAGGATTCCAGCACACGCCACGTGACCGACAAATGGCTGGAGCGTGGGAGTCGGCGACTTCCCTCCTATCTGGAGTTGGATTCACTGGAAGCCATCAAACAGGCGGTTATGCTGGGAGAACACATCTCCTTTGTCTCTCGCATTGCCGTTCAGTCAGAGGTTGAGCGGGGCTTACTGGTTGTAAGACCTATTCCGGGGCAGTCTGTTGAGCGGTATATTTATATGGTCAGCAACAAAGACCGCCATCGCTCGGCGCTCATTCACAGATTCACCGAATATTTATCATGGAACCAAGATTAAATCTTACCTGTCATATAGAAATTATGTCTTTTTTTTTACCGGAGTACCCTCTTGCTTTGACATACGACTGACAATACACCCGTAAAGTGTAGCGTGTAACCTATTCGGACGAACAGGAGAGGATGAAATGAAAACAGGCCTTCGTATCACCCAATTGATGTCGGTAGTAACTCTGAGTGCAGTACTGCTCGTAACAGGATGGAAAGGAGCAGAACCGGTACAAGCTGCCGCCAATGCCACACCAAGCTATGAGGTGAAGCTACTACTGGATACGGCTCAGGTGCTCAATGCGGATGGCTCATTAAAAAGTGGCATCGTGAACGAGTTTCAAATTAGCGACGATGCACAACGATTGAGCGTCGAGTATTTTGATACAAATTCATTGCAATTAAATGACGAGGGCTGGAACGTGAGGTTTCGCAAAAAAGAGGACAAAAAAAAATTATGAATTAACCTACAAAAAGCGCTATACGGTCACAAATGGAAATATCGACGCGGCGCTCACCCAAGCGAATAAAGAAGGGTTCAGCGCATCTGATGATAATTATGAGGCTGAGGTGGATTGGGGATACAGCAAGCAAACACTAAGTTTTTCCAATGATAAAAAAACAAACGCCTCCAAAGGATTGGCTCTGCCTTCCCCAGATCAAGCATTAAAGCAACTACAGGATAATCTTCCGGGCAAGCTGCAAAACTGGAAATCCAGCAACTGGGGCAAGAAAACTCTGGCAGACTCCAGAGTACGCGGTCCGGTACAGGTCAGCAAATATGAAGGTAGCTTTCAGGGACTGGATACCGACGTTGAAATATGGCCTATTCGCAGCGCAAACGGATCAGGTACAGAAAATATTATCGAAATCTCCTTCAAAACCTCGGATTACAGTGTTGCCGCCAGCAACCGCACCAAGCTGATGAACCTGTTGCAATCCAAAGGATGGCTGGTTCCCGCCGATTCCCTGAAAACGAATTTGGTACTGGAACGCTACTAAGCTAATCCAACATAAAAAGGAACCGAGGCGCCAACCTGTTGAGAGTGGCGCCTCGGTTCCTTTTATTATTATTTATATGACTACAAGGTCATGATGTTAAAGTTGCTTGCTTACATACGTTCCGGTGCAGACACGCCCACCAGCTTCAGTACGTTGGCAATGGTCGTGCGCACCGCACCAAACAACGCCAAGCGTGCCTGCGTTTGAGCGGCATCCTCTGTAATGACGCGCTCTGCCTTATAGTAGCTGTGGAACAATGAAGCCAGCTCGTAGACATAGCGAATCATACGGTGTGGTGCAAAGTTTGCAGCCGCCACCGATACTTCCTCCGGCAGCTCGCCGATTTTGCGGAGCAAATCGTATTCATGCTCAGCCGTCAGCTTGGACAAGTCAACTTCCGCCAACGGCAGCACAGCAATCCCCTGCTCTTCAGCTTGACGATATACGCTGCATGCACGTGCGTGCGCATATTGTACGTAGAATACTGGATTCTCATTGGAAGTGGAAATCGCCAAATCCATGTCAAAATCCAGGTGCGAATCCATGCTGCGCATAGTGAAGAAGTAACGGATCGCGTCTACACCCACTTCTTCCATCAGATCTTCCATCGTCACGGCCTTGCCAGTACGTTTGGACATTTTTACTTTTTCCCCATTTTGGAACAAGCTGACCATTTGGGCAATCAACACTTTAAGCTTATCCGGGTCATTACCCAGTGCTTCCATTGCTGCCTTCATCCGTGGAATATAGCCATGGTGATCCGCTCCCCAAATGTTGATGATCGTGTCATACCCACGAGCATATTTATCGCGATGGTAAGCGATATCCGGGGTCAGGTACGTATATGTACCGTCATTTTTGATCAAGACACGGTCTTTATCGTCGCCGTACTTGGTCGTATTCAGCCATGTAGCTCCGTCCTTCTCGTAAATCTCTTCACGGTCACGCAGCTCATTCAGCGCTTTAAGCACTTCACCATTTTCATACAGCGACGTTTCGCTGAACCAGGAGTCAAAAGGTACACGGAACAGCTCCAGATCACGCTTAATCTTGTTTAGTTCCTTTTCCAGACCGTAGTCACGGAAATAAGCAGCACGATCTCCCGGTTCCATGGACAACAGAGAATCGCCCTTTTCGGCCACCAGTTCCTTGGCAAACCCGATGATATCCTCACCATGGTAACCATCCTCCGGCATCTCCGCAGGCTGTCCCAGCTCCTGCAAATAACGCGCTTCAATAGAGCGGCTCATGTTGTAAATCTGGTTGCCCGCATCATTAATGTAGTATTCACGAGTTACTTTGTATCCGGCAAAATCAAGCACGTTGCAAAGAGCATCCCCTACGGCTGCACCACGTGCATGACCTAAGTGAAGGCTACCTGTCGGATTGGCGCTGACAAACTCGATTTGTACCTTTTTGCCTGCACCTTCCTGTATACGCCCGTAATCTGCCCCCTGCTCCTGCACTTGTCCAATGACTGCGTACAGGTAGCTCTTGTTCAGGCGGAAGTTAATAAAACCCGGTCCAGCGATTTCCGCACTTTCAATAGAAGCGGAAGCTAAATCCATATTCGCGATTAAGTCTTCAGCGATTTGCCGTGGGTTCTTCTTCGCAATGCGGGTGAGCTGCATCGCAACGTTGGTAGCCAAATCACCGTGTGACTTGTCCTTGGGCACCTCCAGCGTAATGGTCGGCAGCTCTTCGCGGCTCACGATTCCGGCAGCCAGCACCGCCGCCTCGATTGCTAAAGTCACCTTTTGATTAATAAGTTCCAGTGGATTGCTTGTCATGATTATTGCTCCTCCTGTATATGCAAACTGATGGCAAAATGCCCCGAGAAATCCTCAAATACGTACAGATCATAGGTCCAGCTCACATGTCCGCTGAATCCATCCATCCGAATATCAAGCTTCTGCGTATGCGCAGACATGTTCAGGTTTAAATAAGGCGAGCGGTAAAATCCAGGCAACCTGCGTCCCAGCGCAAACGACTGCTCTGATTGTACCTCACCGTGACGAATCAGCTTTAGCTCATCCGGTCCGATCTTGACTGTGTTCCGTGTCGTACCGCCCTCAGGACTTTCTTGCGGCTCATCGTACCTTATATATAGATGCTTCCCACGCACAATCGCTTCTCCGGGAAGTTCCTGTACCACATCTTCTCCGTCATGATGACTATGAAGACGGATTCGGACCTTTGCATTATGTGGCATGTATTCAAACTCCATTCTATTGCTATCCTACTGTACTACTATATCCAGTTCCCGATTGCAATTCAAATGAGTTTTTACAAAAAGATGCTTTCATCCAAAAAATTTAGCTACCTTAAGTCAGCTCCATCAGATGCTTGGCTAAAACTTTCAATGAATCGAGAGGCTAGAGAAGACATGTATTTATCCTTCATCCAGACAGCCGCCACACGTGTATGCAATTCTTCACACATAATTTCCTTAACGATTAACTGGTTATTGCTTCCGAGTGACAACGCAGACCGCGAAATCATACCGATCCCCAGCCCTTCATTAGCCCAATGAAGCGTGGTGCGAGCATCATCGTTTTTGCAAAAGAAATTTGGCTCAAAGCCATGCTTTATACAGGTATCGTGGATCAATTGTTCAAAGCGGCGATATACGATGAGCGGCCTGTTTTTCAAGCCAGACAACGGGATGGTCTTCTGTTCGGGGTTCCAGTCATGTTCTTCTGTCATCACTGCGATCATCGGTTCGGAGGACGCATATCTGCACCCTAAATCAGTGGTATTAAAAGGGGTTCTGACGATACCGACCTCGACAATTCCTTTGTTCAAAAGATCGAGAATCCTAAAGGTATTTCCCTCATGAATTTCAAATTTTACACCCGCATAGGTTTTATGAAATTCGGAAAGCCTGTCTTTCATTAGGGCTGCGCCGGAAGAGGAGACCGTTCCAATGGTAAGCGTACCCTTCATCCCCAAGGCAAAATCGTTAATTTCTCTCGTTGTGGCATCTGTCAGCTCCAGAATCTGCTTGGCCCTATTCTGTAAAATGATGCCGGCCTCCGTCAACTGGATGCTTCGCGAGCCTCGATGCACGAGCTTTACACCAAGCTCTTCCTCCAGTTGCATGAGCTGCTGACTTAAGGGAGGCTGTGCGATTTGCAGCTTTTTGGCTGCCGCTGTAATCTGTCCGGCCTCTGCGATCGCCAAAAAATACTTGAGATGTCTCAATTCCATCATTATGGCCCTCCGGTACTGATATATGTAAAACCTATACCTCTAATATATATTAAATATTATTCATATGGTTGGGGATATGACATAATCAAATTCAGATATGCTATTGCGGCATGAGGCTATATACATTATTTAGGTTAGGTGATGGTTTATTTGCTGAAATTTGCTGTTTTTTTGAAACCCTATAAAAAGGAAACGATTCTTGGGCCTCTATTTAAACTGATTGAGGCCATCTTGGAACTATTGCTGCCCACTATGGTTGCCTTAATGATCAATCATGGTGTAGGTAAAGGAGACACCCATTATGTTTGGCAGATGGGTCTTTTGATGTTACTCATGACTATACTGGGCTTTGGCAGTTCATTAGTGTGTCAGTTTTACGCAGCCCGTGCCTCCCAAGGATTCGGGACTACGCTGCGCAATACGATGTTTAAACATATTTCATCGTTTTCTTATGCTGATCTCGATAAGTTCGGTACGCCCTCGCTCATCAACCGGATTACGAATGATGTCAATCAACTCCAAACGGCTGTAGCGATGCTGATTCGTCTGGTCATTCGTGCTCCTTTTATTTGTATCGGGGCTATTATCATGTCCATGATCCTGGATTTCCGCCTGGCTTTGGTGCTGTTGGCGGCTACACCGGTTCTAGCTTTGATCCTGTATGTGGTCATTACGAAGGCTTCACCACTGTATCGTCGGTATCAAAAAAAAACTCGATAAAATCGCTCTGGTACTTAGCGAAAATCTTACAGGCGTACGGGTCATACGCGCATTTGCCAAAAGAGGCGCTGAGCGAGTTAAATTCAAGGCCGCTTCGGATGACCTGACTCAGACCGCTATTCGTGTCGGACGTATTTCTGCTTTGCTAAGCCCTGCCACCTTGCTGGTGGTAAACGGAGCTATTATTGCAATCCTGTGGATCGGCGGCATCCATATCCAATATGGATCACTTACACAAGGGGAGATTATTGCCTTTATTAATTACATTACGCAAATTTTATTAGCTCTGATTGTGGTGACCAATTTAATTATTTTGTTCACCAAGGCTGCCACTTCAGCAGCGCGGATTCAGGAGGTCCTAGACACGCAAGCTTCGATTTCCGACACTGCTGCTACTTCTACATCTATAGACAGGGAGGGAACAAGTGGGCATGGCGCTGTACCAGCCATCTCTTTTGATCATGTTTCCTTTGGATACAATAAGACAGGACAACTGGCACTTAGTGATGTAGTCGTAAACATCTATCCCGGTGAGACGGTCGGCATCATCGGAGGGACAGGTTCGGGGAAATCCACTTTTGTGAATCTCATTCCCCGTTTCTATGATGCGGTAGAGGGTCGTGTGCAGGTTGACGGCATCGACGTTCGGCAGTATAAGCTTGAGCAATTGCGGCAGAAAATCGGTATTGTTCCTCAGAAGGCGCTGCTGTTCACTGGGACGATAGCGGATAATATCCGTTGGGGACATGAACACGCCACCGACGAGGAAGTCGCTCAAGCCGCAGCAATCGCGCAAGCGGATGAATTTATTTCTAACTTGCCGGAAAAATTCGATGCCCCGATCACCCGAGGAGGACTTAATCTATCGGGAGGACAAAAACAGCGACTTACCATTGCCAGAGCTATTGTAGGCAATCCGGAAATTCTGATTTTGGACGATTCCTCAAGCGCACTTGATTTTGCAACTGACGCCGCCCTCCGGAAATCGCTACGGGAAAAAAGCACCCGCATGACTGTCCTACTGGTCTCGCAACGAGTAAGCAGCGTACAGCATGCTGATAAAATCATTGTATTTGATGAAGGCCGGATTGTCGGAATCGGCACACATGATCAGTTGATGAGCAGCTCGGAGGTATATCAGGAAATTAATCGCTCCCAGCTCTCAACGCAGGAGGTGGACCAATGAGTGGCAAGGAAACCTGGAGAAGATTGTTAACCTATGTCGGTCAATATAAAACAACAACATTTTGGGTCATCGTCAGTGCGATTCTCAGCGTGCTTGCCAGTCTGATCGGACCCTACATGATTGGTCAAGCTATCGACCACATGGTGGATAAGGGAGCAGTGAATTTTAAAGGTATTGCACAGATTCTAGCTGGATTAGGCATTGTATATGTTGTAGGCAGTCTGTTTAGCTGGCTACTCACGTATTTGACGAACCGTATTGCTTTTCAGACCGTAAATGATATGCGGCGGGAGTTATTTGATCATTTTAATATCCTTCCGTTAAGCTTTCATGACACTCATCCGCAAGGAGACAGCATTAGCCGTTTCGTGAACGATATGGATGCTGTGTCGGATGGATTGCTGCAAGGATTTTCCACCTTGATTACCGGGATTATTACGATTATAGGCTCCATTGTACTCATGCTGTATATCAGTCCGATCATGACGTTGGTCGTATTGGTGTCTGCCCCGATCACATACGGTGTGGCACGGTTCATTACGACAAGGTCACAGCGTATGTTCCGCGAACAGGCCAAAATTTTAGGAAGCCTGAACGGTTACGTGGAAGAAATGATCGGCGGGCAACGGGTAGTTACTGCTTTTCATTATGAAAACCGCTCGCTTGAGGAATTTTCCGCCAGAAACGAACAATTGTATCAAGCCGGGGTGAAATCACAGTTTTACGGATCATTGTCCAACCCCTCCACCCGATTGGTGAACAACATGACTTTTTCAGTCACCGCCATGATTGGTTGTATCTCCATCATTTTGGGTGGGATCTCGGTAGGTGGATTGTCGAGCTTTCTGATTTATACCAATTTGTTCGCCAAGCCCTTTAATGAAATTACGGGTGTTCTCACCCAGTTCCAGGCAGCCACGGCTTCTGCTCAGCGCATATTTGCGATTTTGGACTCACCGCCAGAGCAGCCGGAAAAATCGAACGCCGTACAGCTGGAGCGCAGCAAAGGCACGATTCTTTTTGATCATGTCAAATTCTCCTATAACCCGGAACGTACGCTCATTACGAACTTTAGTTTAGAAGTTAAGCCAGGCACTCGTGTGGCCATTGTCGGGCAGACCGGAGCTGGCAAAACCACACTCGTCAATCTGCTCATGCGGTTTTACGATGTGGACAGCGGCTCGATATCCATCGACGGGGTGAATATCAACGACATGAGCCGGGACAGCCTGCGGACTAACTTTGGTATGGTGCTTCAAGATACATGGCTGTTCAGCGGAACCATTCGGGACAATATCGCTTACGGGAAGCCGGAAGCCACGGACGAAGAAGTCATCGCGGCTGCAACAGCTGCCAATGCGCATAGCTTCATCAAGCGACTGCCTCATGGCTACGATACGGTCATCAGCGGGTCAGGCGACAGCCTGTCGCAAGGCCAAAAACAGCTGCTTACCATCGCGAGGGTAATCCTCGTCGATCCACCTATGCTGATCCTGGATGAAGCGACCAGTAGCATAGACACTCTGACAGAAGCGCGTATCCAAAAAGCATTTATGAAAATGATTGCCGGACGCACCAGCTTTGTCATCGCCCACAGACTATCGACCATCCGCGAAGCGGATTTGATTCTATACATGAAAAACGGCGATGTCGTCGAAAGTGGTACCCATGAGGGGCTGCTTGCCAGCGGCGGCCATTATGCCTCGCTCTATAACAGCCAGTTTACTACGGCTTAAAAGGCTGACCGGATACGGTCGCATCAGTAAGGTCAACGTTCTTAAAAAAAGGTCGGTTGCTTTTTAAGCAATTGGCTTTTTTATTTTTCTTTGATAAATCCCCCCCTATATTATATAATAAAACGAGAACAAACGTTTCCGTTTCATCTAAACCTTATGGTTTGTATAGCCAACATCATGCATGGGTTTCAGTTGGGAGGCTGAATATGGATATTAATGAATTTCAAAAGTGGGTCAAGCAATATTATCAGGAGAGGAACTGGTCTGATTTAGATATCTTCGTCCGAATTGGTTTCTTGGCAGAGGAAACCGGGGAGGTTGCGAGAGCTATTCGCGCCCTGGAGATCGGCAGAGACCGGCCTGATGAGATCGATGGTTCATTCGAGGAGAACAGGGAGCATTTAACTGAAGAACTTGGAGACGTACTGGGTAATCTCATCGTGATCGCCAACAAGTATGACATCACCTTGGAGGATATATTTCGAACACACCAGCAAAAACTTGCAAAAAGATATACATAAAGGAGAATCTCATATGAAAAGCATTGCTGTTTTTTGCGGTTCCAGTAATGGAGCGTCTGAGATTTATCGAGAGCATGCTGTTGCTCTGGGCAAGGCACTTGCCGAACAGGAAATAAGCCTGATTTATGGAGGAGCAAGTGTTGGTTTAATGGGTGCAGTGGCTGACGCGGCACTTCATGCAGGAGGTCACGTCATCGGTGTACTCCCTCACTTTTTGCAAAGCCGTGAAATTGCACATAATGGCCTGAGCGAATTAATCATTGTTGATTCCATGCACGAACGAAAATCTAAAATGGCAGAGATTGCGGACGGATTCATTGTTTTACCAGGTGGCCCAGGTACAATGGAAGAATACTTTGAAATTTTCACATGGGCGCAATTAGGCTTGCATGAAAAGCCATGCGGTCTTTTAAATATTAACCATTATTACGATCCTCTTATTTCCTTGTTTAATCGTATGGTTGAGGAACAATTTATGCAGGAAAAATATCGTGCGTTGGTAATTACGGATACTACTTCGCAAGGAATCCTACAGCAATTTACAAATTACACTCCTCCTGCCGTCAAAACATATCTCACGAGCAAACGGACCTGACATTAGGAATGGCACGTATTGCTCAACAGACATACCATTTAATTTAATATGATATGAAAGGAACACCACCGTCAACGTTATTCCAGTGGTGTTCCTGTAAAATTGAACTCATCCAATGAATGCTGTCACGCCTAACGGGAACCCCAATTTTAAATCCCAGCGCCCGTAGCGGTTGGTTGGTCCATTTGCTCACTTTCCTGAAAATCCCTGCGGTAGAACCAGCCGATCAGAACAGCAACGGTAGTCATGGCCGCAGCCAACAAATACACCTGCACCATACCGAAACGGTCTGCATACCAGCCCATGAATAACAAAGACAGACCAAAAGCGAGATTTGTAAGCACATCAATTCCCGCCATCACTTTGGGCAGCTGGGCTGCCGGTGCACTGGTTTGCAGCAAGGTGCGGCGAATGATACCAGCCATCTGAACAGGTAAGCCTGATACAGCAAAAAGAATAAGCGCAGCAGCGGGGATGGTATTCAGCGCAAATACAATGGTAATCAGTACATACACCAGCAATGCTCCGAGCATGTACAAAAAGCTGTTCTTTTGCAATCGCTTGACCAAGCCAACGACAATCAATCCACCCAAAATCGTGCCCGAAAAAAAGGACGCATTCATAAAGCCCCACCAGCTCGCATCCCGATGCAGCACTTGGCTGACGTACGCCAGAATAAATACCCCAAGCCAGGAGACTCCCCCGATACTATCCACGCTATCGACGATCATCAGAGAACGAATACGACGGTTGTGCCAAATGATTGTCCAGCCTTCCCCAAGCTCTTTCCAATGGGAGCCTTTTTCCTTTGCCTTTGCAGGCTCTACTGCATTTGTCGAGGAATCCGAAGCTTCAAGACTTAATTCCTTCTGATCCAGCGGATCACGAATAAAGGACGTGACAGTTACAGCCACGAGATAACAACAGGATGCAATCACAAGCGTATTCAGGGAACCCAGCCAAGCCACAATAATTCCGCTCAGCGCCCAGCCTGCACACCTGACCACCTGATCACTGACCGCCACCATGCCGTTGGCACGCATTAGCCCTTCACCCGTAGCCAAACGGGGTACAAGCGCATTACGCGCAGGATTGGTCCAGCCATCCAGAAAAGACATACCGAACACCATCACAAAAATAAATAGAAACGACCTCTGCTCAGGTACGATCCACAAATAAAGCAGCAGTAGCGTAAAAATGACAAACTGACCAAACTGGGAAAATAGCAACACGCGTGTTAGCCGAAATCGGCCGAGGACGATTGGTGCAACGAGCCCACTAAGCACTTGGGCAGACAATCGGAACAGCGGGATTAGAATAGTCGTCATTAAGGAATTACTTGAGCTGAACACCAATACCACTACACTCAACATGTAGATGATATCTGCTACGTTGGAGATCGTCTGGGACCCCCACAGGTAATAAAAAGAGCGTCTGATCAAAAAAGTTTCCCCCTCTTTGGTACATCGCCGATTTATGTATTTCCATAACCAAACCGTCTCTGTTGACATTACAAATCTGTTAAATGTCTGGTTTTTTGTATATTCTATACACACCCTTAAATTTCCTTCTTTTATCTTAAAAGGAAATTCAGTGTCCAGTATGCATCATGGCCATTTTTAAATCTTATTCAAGACAAAAAAGCGCCTATAGCGCTCCTTTCCGCCCAAAAACAGGCAATAAAGACCACTAAGACGCTTTTTCTTAAAATGTTTACTTCGTTAAATCCTCTACAAACTTAGGTAGTACAAACGCCGCTTTGTGCAAACGCGGACTATAATATCGGGTGTCCATCTCTGGAATTCGGTTTTCGTCTACTTCGAGCGGATCATACTTCTTACTACCCAACGTGAATGTCCATAGACCACTCGGATAGGTTGGAATGTTCGCACCATATACACGCACAATCGGGAAAATTTCCTTCACATCTTTGTTAACCTTCTGAATCAGATCTGCCTTGAACCAAGGATTATCCGTTTGTGCAACGAAAATACCGTCTTCCTTCAATGCTTCAAAAATACCTTGGTAAAACCCGCGCTCGAACAGCGGGGCTGCCGGACCTACGGGCTCCGTCGAATCGACCATAATGACGTCGTATTCATTTTTGTGTTCAATAATGTGCATGTATCCGTCATTGACCAGCACTTCTACATTAGGCTCGTCCAGCTTTCCTGCGATTTCAGGCAAATATTTCTTGGAATATTCTATCACCTTACCGTCGATCTCCACCAATACAGCCTTTTCCACTTCAGGGTGCTTGATGACCTCACGAATAACGCCGCCATCGCCACCGCCCACAACCAAAACCTTTTTCGGATTGGGATGTGTATTCAAAGCTGGATGTGCTACCATTTCGTGATACACAAATTCATCCTTAACCGTTGTCATCACCATGCCATCCAGAACAAGCATATTGCCGAATTCCTCTGTCTCGATCATAGCCAGATCCTGAAAATCTGTTTTCTCAGAGACGTAGGTTTGTTTGATTTTTGCTGTAATACCGAAAGAGGGAGTCTGCTTCTCCGTAAACCACAAGTCCATCATTCCAACCTTCTTTCTGATCAAAGTATGTGTCCGGCAATCCGGTAGCATAAACGTTGACTTTCCTTATATCAGTAACACGCAAACGCCAAGTTTGCTATATTTATTGTACCAAACACATTGGAATTTCACACTTTTTGCATTATAAGTGATACCTGAATGAGCTGCTAAAGCAATTTGGAGATTTAATCTTGTTTAAAATAGACACGTATGTGTATCTGATGAATAGACGCTTTCGGATTGACTATACTGAGAACATCAACTATGGAAGGAGGTGGCATGATGACCGATACGACCGGACGATCCCCCAAGCGTAAACCGCTTTGGCTTCGATTGTTTCAAGGACTGATGTCTCTCACGATCCTGACGGTCATCGCCGCCTGCATCCTGCTCGCCTATTTGTACACGACCAGCCTTCCGCTCGCGGATACGGATCGGAATTCACGTCTGCTCGATAGTCAGGGGAAAGTCATCGCCACTTTCTCTGCTGGAGGCAAAGAATCCATTCCGGTCCAGCTTGATCACATTTCACCCGATTTGATTGCAGCTACCCTGGCTGTGGAAGATCGGAAGTTTTACGATCATTTTGGCTTTGATTTCAAAGGTCTGGGCCGGGCGGTAATCGTTAATCTGACCCACTGGGATATGTCGCAAGGGGCCAGCACGCTGACTCAGCAGCTTGCACGCAATCTATACTTATCTCATGAGAAAACGTGGACGCGCAAGGCCAAGGAGGCCATCTATACTGCACAGCTTGAAATGAAGTACACCAAAAATGAGCTGCTACAAATGTATTTGAACGAAATTTACTATGGTCACGGCGCCTATGGCATTGAAGCAGCTTCGCAAATGTATTTCGGTAAATCCGCAAAGGATCTGGACTTGGCCGAAAGCGCCCTGTTAGCAGGTATTCCGAAAGGGCCGACCTACTATTCACCGTATAATCATATGAAAAATGCAAAGGATCGGCAGAAAATTGTTCTGGACTCCATGGCGCTTATCGGCAAAATTACACCGGCTGAAGCCACCAAGGCCTATGAGGAAATGTTAGCCCTGCGGCCCGAGAGCCAGCGTCGGACAGTGGAAACCGCTCCCTGGTTCCGCGATTACGTCCGCCAGTTGGTGACACATCAGCTCGGGATTAGCGAAGGGGTGCTTGAGCATGG
>NZ_JBSEDY010000026.1:0-34910 GCF_053570945.1 Paenibacillus sp. CMM36 | reverse complement strand
GATGGCGATCCACCTAGATCGCCTGGAGAAACAGGGGTAACCCCCCCCTGCTTCTCCAGAGACCAGAGCATTATGATGTGAAAAAGAAACCCACGTCTCAAAATGACGGGGTTTCTCGACAATCTGAAAGCATTCCTTCATAAAATAATGAAGGAATGCTTTCATGTACAGTTGTGAGAAAGTCAGATGTCTGCTTACCAGTTCAAACCATTGTCCCTGGCAATAGGCTCTTCCTTTACCAACGTGTACATACTTGCAGCCTCGTCCTTGCGTGTAGTGTCGGCGAGCCGTTCCACTCGCACGGTCACCAGCTTCTGGCCAAACTGGACGGTAATTTCATCGCCTACTTTGACCGCACTGCTCGGCTTGGCTTCGCGTCCGTTCACCAGCACTCTCCCTTGTTCGGAGACGTCCTTGGCTACCGTACGCCGCTTAATCAGCCGCGAGACTTTCAAGAATTTATCAAGACGCATTAGTTAACGGCTTCTTTAAGCTTATTACCGGCTTTAAAAGCAGGAACGGTCGATTCTGGAATTTCAATCGTGTTACCGGTTTGTGGATTGCGGCCTGTACGGCTGGAACGCTTGCGTGTTTCGAAAGTACCAAAGCCGATCAGTTGCACTTTGTCACCGCTAGCGAGTGCATCTGTAATTTCACCAAGAACGCCATTCAATACAGCTTCAACGTCACGTTTGCTCAAACCGCTTTTGCTGGAAATATTGTTGATCAGATCTGTCTTGTTCATAAGATAAAAGCCTCCCAAATGTCAAAAAATAATCATCACGCTACATGTCCATTGATGGAGCAGACGTGAGGTCCAACTGTGGCCGAAGCCCTTCTGAATGTCACTGTAACACGCTTAACTATAAGCTACAGTTATTTTCAGAATTACTACAAGTTATTCTGGCTTGTCCGTAAAAATCCTGCAATGACAGGCGTTTTTTTATTCGACCCCAGTCAAGCCAACATCCTACTACAAAACTCTGCCCATTGGCAAGTCCTCTCAAACTGGGCCTTCTTTCAACCCTGCATATGTCTCATTTTACTGTTCTGTGCAGCCAAAAGCGAATATGTGGAATCACGCTTTACCAAGGAGCTTTTTCGCTTCCTGCCAGTAAGTCTCCATTTCATCTACGCTGCTTTCTTCGGGACGACGCCCCTGCTCGCGTAATTTCTGCTCAATATACTGGAAACGGTCGACAAATTTGCGATTGGTAGCCGACAATGCCTCTTCCGGGTCTACTCCCATAAACCGGGCTGCATTCACGGCAACAAATAACACATCGCCTAACTCCAGCAACTGGGCTTCCACAGCATGCCCTTCACGAACCGCTTCCTTCAGCTCAGCCACTTCTTCGTCCAATTTATCGAATACGCCCTCAATGCTATCCCAGTTAAAGCCTACTTTAGCTGCTTTCTTCTGGAGCTTGTACGATTTCATAAGAGCAGGCAGATCACGCGGAACCCCGTCCAGTACAGAAGGATATGCTGCCGTCGTGCCTTTAAGCCGTTTTTCCTCAGCCTTCATCTGCTCCCAGTTTTGCAGCGCCTCTTCCGCATCATTCGCTTGATTATCACCGAACACATGCGGATGACGGAAAATAAGCTTATCATTCAGCCCCTGAATTACATCATACACATTGAAGGTTCCGACTTCCTCTTCCATTTGGGCATGCAGCAAAATTTGCAACAACAGATCGCCCAGCTCTTCCTTCATATGCTCAGGGTCGTCCTCATCTATCGTTTCGATGACTTCATACGTTTCTTCGATCAGATTTTTGCGAATCGACTGATGTGTCTGTTCACGATCCCAAGGACAGCCTTCCGGACTGCGCAAAATATCGACAATCTCGTGTAAACGGTCAAAAGAACGCCGTTTCAGCGCTTCATCTTCACTGCGAGGTACGTATACCAAGGATAGGTTCCCGTAGCCCTCTACTCGATCCAGCTCGTACAGCGGTACCTTGTGCACCGCTTCCTCCCCTTCTACCCCAAGAGCGTGACCGACATATACCTCATAATCGTCAGGATACCGCTCCATCAGGCACAGCTTCACATCAGAAGCCGTAAAGGTGTCATACACCTGTCCGATCAGCGTATGCAGCTGAGGCTGGAGCCAGCTGGCATCCAGTGTTCCTGCGTCCAGCAGCTGAAAACCCTCAATCGGATCAAAACCAAGACGCACAAAAGCTTCATCCAGGAAACTTTCGCCGCCCAGAATATTCAGTTCAATCCCTTGCGCAGGACAACGCTCCTTAAGCAACTGCACCGCTGCTTCTGCCACCATAGGGTGACCAGGAACCGCATAGACGATTTCGCTTCCGTCTGCCGCCTTAGCAGCCGTCGTAATCAATTGGCTGGTAATTTCCTCGTATACCTCTGGGAAAGACTCTTTTGTCTCATATACCTCGTCAAACGACTCAAAAGCCACCTCAAACTCATTCAGCACTTGAACCGCAGGATGCTCCTTGGTCCGCAGATACAGCGCTGAAGCGCCTCGCATTTTGTTCAATATCCCTATCGTAAGCTGATCCGGATCCCCCGAGCCCAAACCTACGACCGTTAATGTTACGCTCATATCCCATCCTCCGTTTCGCAGAAACAAGGCTCATGCTCGAAAAAATACACGGCCTAACCCCGCCTCCGCTTCCTTTGCTTTGGCATTACTATACCACAAAGTGGTATAGGCTCATAAAATGGCTGTGCCGATTCACGCCGTAAGCCGTATGCCTGGCTAAGCCAGTACACGTAGCCTGCGCAGCACGGCTGCCAGCGGGCGTCCGAGCTTGGGCACCGCCACAAGCTCGGCTTCCGTGATCAGCCTCAAGCGTGCGAGGCCGATCACGAACACTGCGGCGCCTGCGGCTACACCCAGCAGGCTCTCCACGGCTGCCGTGGCACGACCTTCGGCAGCCCACCCCAAGGCACCCAGCACAGCGCTGGTGCCCCACATCGCTGCCCCGGCCGCACCAGCCAGGGCGATAAGCAGCGCCGCCGGCTTGAGCACGCTGGCGGACCAGCTCGCGCGCAGGCCTACCAAGCGAGCCAGCAGCACGATGTTGATCACTGCCGCCAGCAGATAGGCGACAGCCCCCGCAATGGCGGCTCCAGCCGTGCCTAGATGCGGCACGAGTAGCCAGTTTAGCAGCGCCTTGGCTGCTGCGGCCGCGAGCATCGCCAGAGCCGGCGCGCGAACCGCGCCAAGCCCTTGCAGCAGCGCAGCCGAGATGATGCTGAGCGTGCCGCCAACGGCGGTTAGCGCCATCCAGCGCATGACCCCGCTGCCGGTGTCGTCCGCATACAGCATCACATTGACGGGCACAGCCAGCACGATCAAGCCTGTCGCAGCGGCCAGTCCCAGTAGCCAAAACCAGCGCAGCGATTGCTCGCACTGGCGACGTGCCAGTTCCGTACCGCCGGTTACCCGGGCCTCAGCCAGCGATGGAATGAATAATGCCGACAGGGTGGTGGCAAACATCATGACTAGCTGTACCAGCGGCAGACCTCGGTTATACACGCCAAAGGCCACCATAACCGCAGTATCGTCCAATCCCTCCTGCTTTAACAAGCGAGGTACAGTAAATGTGTCTACCAGGCTAATTAACGGAACGGCTAGCGCTCCAAGGCAAACAGGCAGGGCATAACGCAGTATCGCCTTTAACAAGGCACCATTGCTTTCCGCTGGGTGTAGCTCTCCAGCTTGTGCTTGCACTGTCGCCATGACCGTCCCTTGCCTTCTAAGCCTCTTCCTGTGATTTCGCCAATATAGCAACATGACGACCAAGCCCGCTGCTCCACCTGCTGCTGAACCAAACACGGCTCCGGCAGCAATCATATCTGCTCCCGCTCCTTGTGACAGCATGAGCAGCAACAGTATAATCATCACGCTTACCCTTATCGCCTGCTCCGTCACTTGGGAAACAGCAGTCGGAAGCATATTTTGCAAACCTTGAAAATATCCTCTCAGTCCCGCCATAACCGGCACGAACAAAAAGGCAAACGCCGCCGCCCTCACCGACGGAATGACGTGAGCATTGTCGATCCATTGACCAATGAGCGGCGCACACGTATACATCAGCACGCCCAGGATTAATCCGAAGACACCCAAGACAAGCGAAGATAACCGAGCAACACGTTGCCCCGCTGCTCGGTTTCCCACTGCCTCAAACTCAGCTACAAATTTGGATATTGCAGCCGGAAATCCAGCAGCTGCAATGGTAATGAACAGCGTATAAAAAGGATAAACCGTATTATAAATGCCAAACACGCCGTCGCCGCCGATATTCTGCAGCGGGATTTTTTGCACTGTGCCGATCAGCTTGCTCGCTACCGCTGCCAGTGTCAAAATGACAGCACCTCGTAGCAGCCGCGAAGCGGCGCGATTTTCCTGCATTCTCCGTCTCCACTCCCACCTGAAATATGCATCTTACCCGAGTCCTATTATACCGCCTCTTCTCACGGAAAGAAAAAAAAACCCTGTGCAACGTAGGACGGCTTTCGCCATTCTGTACGTCATACAGGGGTGAAACGGGATGTTACTGTTCCATTTGTTTGCCCAGGAAGCCAGCGGCTGTTTCAGCCATTTTGACCTCCATTTCGGACATTTTTACATTTTCGTCCTTGTTCAACAATACAACGGAACCAATGGGATCACCACCGGAAACAATGGGAGCCGCCACAAAGGACGAGAGTGTTTCTTCGTGGTCTCGCGTTAGCTCATAAGAGCCGCTGGCTGTCTCCAGCACAGTTTTGCGATTATCCATACTACCTTCGATAATGCTACCGATTGGCTTGTCCAGAAACTCTTTTTTAGAGCCTCCAGCCACCGTAATAATGGTGTCCCGATCGGTAATCATTGTAATATGACCCGTGCTTTCAAACAGGGACTCAGCATATTCTTTGGCGAAATCACCAAGTTCACCAATAGGTGAATACTTTTTCAAAATGACTTCTCCGTCACGATCCACAAAAATCTCAAGCGGATCTCCTTCACGAATTCTCAAGGTGCGGCGAATTTCCTTTGGAATAACTACCCGCCCAAGGTCATCAATACGGCGAACTATACCAGTAGCTTTCATTTCACATGTTGCCCCACTTTCTCAAGAAGAATTTAGTAAACTACTGACGGTATCGAAAGACGCTTCCACTCCCCCAGAAGCGGTCACGAAGAACGTCACGGTCATGGTGTTTATGGTGATATCTGACCATAGTATTCATCTGTTCCCAATTCCTTATGCATGTTCAGTTATTTACCTTCGTTTGTAGCTCCATCTTTGGCTGTTCCTGCCTTGGCATCGCCCGTACCGTTTGTTGTTGCGCCCGGTGTAGTTGTGCTACCGGCACCAGAAGTTGCACCGCTTTTCTCTTGCGTAGCTGGTACCTTCGGCAGATTGATTTTCAAATCAAGTTTCGTCAAATCATTTTCGGTAAAGTTTTGGATACTTTCCCCGGCCAATTTATTTTTCAGGGCAGCCTTTTCGTTGTCTTTCAATTTATCAAACGTTGGCTCATTGCGGGACTCCACTTTGATCACGTGATATCCGTATTCCGTTTCCACCGGCTCACCGATTTTGTTAATCGGTTGGGTCTCAGCGGCCTCTTTAAAGGCAGGTACCCATTGCGCTACGGATGCATTCTCATACAGACCTCCGTTAGACGCAGAACCTGGGTCTTCTGAATATTTCTTGGCAATCGTCGCAAAATCCGCTCCTCCGTCCAGCTTCGCCTTCACTTCTTTCGCCAGCTTGAGGGCATCCTCTTTTTTGCGCTGTTTCTTTGTTTTAGGATCTTGGAAGTTAATCAATACATGACGCACGGTTGCTGTCGTGAATTGATCTTTATTTTTCTCAAATTCCTGTTTTAGCTGATCATCTGTTACTTTGTTAGTTTCGCTGTTGATTACCGTCATTACACGCGTGAAGTAATCTTTCACACCTTGTTCAGTCAGTTTCTTATCACTCAGAAATGTCTTGAACTTATCTTCTCCGACTGACTTTTTATACTGCTCCAGTTGTTCGTTCCCTTCTTTGGCACCCTGCTCCTTGGCTTTGTCGTCCGCTTTAGCCGCCAGAAGCTTGTACACCACTTCCTGCTTTACAATTTGCTCTCGTACCTGATCCGAAGCTAACGCAGCCTCATACTCTGGGTACAGGAATTTCATCATACTGATTTCTTGGTTGAACTCATTTTCGGTAATCGTTCCACCCTTATAGGTCACGACAACCTTGCTGTTGTCCTTCGGTTCATCCTTGACCTTGTTCTCATCCGGTTGCTTCGTACATGCTGCCAGAACCGATATAGCTAGCAGCGCTGCCATTCCCAAGGAGAGCATTCTCCAAGGTTTTCTTTTATTTAGTTGTGGCATTTTGCAGTTCCTCCTTCAATGTGAATGCTTCTTTCAATGCACTCAAAAATTGTTCCAGCAGTTCTAGCAACTGTGGATCATTTAGACCTTTGCCCTTTATGCGTGCGCTCATAGATGTGCCCTGTTCAAATTGTACACGTCTTTCAAAGCGATTGCCAATCTCGGCAAGTTTGGCGGTCTGTACCGCCTGCTGACGCCCTTCATGGAATTTCAACACGATATTGTCATCCCGTTGCACTATGGACTCGATGCCATACATGCGTCCATATACCTTGAGGCGAGCCACGGCTAGCAAATGACGCACAGCCTCTGGCAGATCGCCAAATCGGTCGACCAGTTCATCCTCCAGTTCAGAAGCCTCGTCAAAGGTACTGACCGCTGCAACCTTTTTATAAATCTCAATTTTCTGGATGCTGTCATAAATATAGTCACCCGGCAGGTAAGCATCGACGCCTAAATCAATCGACGTACTCCAATTCCGATTGGACTGATCCTCTTCTCCAAGTACGCTGACTTTACGTTTATTAATTTCCTCAGCCAGCATCTGCGAGTAAAGATCAAAGCCGACGGATGCGATGAATCCATGCTGCTCAGCGCCAAGCAAGTTACCCGCGCCGCGGATGGACAAATCGCGCATTGCAATCTTGAAGCCGGAGCCCAGCTCCGTAAATTCTTTAATCGACTGAAGGCGCTTCTCCGCCACTTCCGTGAGCACCTTATCCCGCTGGTACGTGAAATAAGCATAGGCAATCCGATTGGAACGACCTACACGCCCACGCAGCTGATAAAGCTGGGATAGCCCCATTTTATCGGCATCATGCACAATGAGTGTATTCACATTGGGAATATCCACGCCGGTTTCAATAATGCTGGTACTGACCAGCACATCATATTCGCCATCCAGGAAATCCAAAATAGTTTTCTCCAGTTCGGTTTCGGACATTTGTCCGTGACCCACGCCCACCTTGGCCTCCGGTACGAGCGCATTGATCTCTGCAGCCATCTCCTGAATGCCCTGCACACGATTATACAGATAGTACACCTGCCCTCCGCGTGCCATCTCGCGTTCAATGGCCTCACGGACTAGAGTCTGGCTATGCTCAACCACATACGTTTGCACTGGAAAACGGTTTTCCGGTGGCGTCTCAATGACTGACAAGTCACGTACACCCAGCATGGACATATGCAACGTACGCGGAATAGGTGTTGCCGTTAACGTCAGCACATCTACGTTCGTTTTCAGCTTCTTCAGCTTTTCCTTGTGGGTTACGCCAAATCGCTGTTCTTCATCGACAATCAGCATTCCCAAATCCTTAAACACCAGATCCTGCGACAACAGACGATGGGTACCAATGACAATATCGACCGTGCCTTGCCGGACCCCTTTAATCGTTTCATTCTGCTCTTTGCGCGAGCGGAAACGGCTCAATACCTGAATATTGAACGGATACCCTGAAAAACGTTCACGGAACGTCTCATAGTGTTGCTGTGCCAAAATCGTCGTCGGTACCAGCACCGCTACTTGTTTGCCTTCAATAGCAGACTTAAAAGCAGCACGAATCGCAACTTCAGTTTTGCCGTAACCTACATCACCGCATAGCAAACGATCCATCGGGCGGCTCTGCTCCATGTCCTTCTTAATCTCTTCGATGGCCCGAATCTGGTCACGTGTCTCATCATACGGGAACATATCCTCAAACTCTTGTTGCTCCGGTGAATCCTTTTCAAAAGCAAACCCTGGTGCCGACTGTCGTTCTGCATATAGCTTGATCAAGTCATCCGCAATATCCTGAACCGAGCTGCGCACCTTACTTTTAACCCGTGTCCACTCATTGCCACCCAGTTTATAAATCTTGGGTTCCTTGTCCTCTGAGCCAACATATTTCTGAATCAGATCAATTTGTTCAATCGGCACTGACAGCTTATCTCCACCCGCGTAGAGGACATGCATGTAATCCTTATGGATACCGCCAACCTCCAGCGTGCCGATCCCCATGTACTTCCCGATCCCGTGATTTTGGTGTACGACGTAGTCGCCCACCTTCAGCTCGCTATAGCTCTTAATTCGTTCTGCATTGTCCACATGGCGGCCCTGCTTACGAGCTTTCCGCTGCTTCTGAGAAAACATTTCACCCTCGGTAATGACCGCCAGGTGAATAGATGGCATTTCAAAACCGCTTTGCAGATTGCCGATAGCCATCGTCGGCTCATCAATACCATAATCCTCAAGCACTCGGCGCATCCGGTCCAGACGTTCATCTCCACTCGCCAGCATCATAACCTGTGTGCCAGCTTTGCGCCAACGATCCATCTCCGCCTTGAGCACATTCATTTGGCCATGGAAATCCTGCATGCCTCGGCAGATGAAGTTCAAAATATTTTGCGGCTGGGTATGAGGAACCTGACGGAGGAAAATCGACAGGAACAACGTCTGAAATCTCCGGTTGTACAGCAGATTGTCCGCGTCGTCTGACAGTTCTAGCTGCGGTAACGTTTTACCGTTTTGAAGCAAATGCAGATTCCATTCTGACTCATCCCGTTCCAGTTGCTTGGCTGTTTCCAGCATACGCGCCGGTTCGTCAATAATCAGAATCGTATCTTCCGGCATATAATCTGCCAGGGTTTTACGTTCAGGATACAGCAGGGAGATATATTTATAGATTTCGTCAAAATACACATGCTCTCGCAGCAACTCAATTTCACGATGGATCTCTTCTTTCAGATGCTGCTTAGCTTGACGATCCGTCATTTTGCCCAGCTGCTCCTCCAACAAAATAGCAGCGGCATCTGCCGCCTGATCCATACGCTGGTTATTCGCAATAACTTCCTTACACGGCGTTACAGTAACGGCCTGAACCTTTTCCACCGAGCGCTGATCTTGCGGATCAAACTTACGGATCGAATCAATTTCATCGTCAAACAGCTCCACACGATAGCCCCAACGGGTTGTCATTGGATAAAAATCAATAATTCCTCCACGTACGCTCATCTCTCCACGTGATTCCACACGCTCTACACGCTGGTATCCCATCTCGACCATATGTAGCAAAAACGCTTCCAGCTGAATTGTTTCGCCTTCTTTCAGCTCAATACGAGCCTCACGCCATGTTTCCGCCATTGGCAATAAACGTCGAACACCAGAAAACGGCACGACAACAATCCCACGAAAACCCTGGGCGCAGCGTATCAATACATCAATTCGTTGGGATAAGGTCTCTGGACTGGATATGGCTGCTTCAGCAGCTACCAGCTCATTGGCAGGATACAATAAAACCTGATCAGGGGAAAGCGCTTCCTGTAAGTCATCTGCTATTTTTTGAGCGGCAAACATATTGTGCGTCATGACCATTAACGGTCGTCCGGTATCTTCGGCAAGCGCGGCCATCAGTACCTGTCGGGAAGAGCCTGATAAACCTGATATCAGTTGTTCCTTCATCCCTGATGATATGCCTGCTGCAATGGATGCATAATCAGCATCCTTCGTAAAAGCCTGAATAAGTGCTTGTAACAAAAAAGGCACCCCTTTATGCTTATAAATAGTTACATGTAAACCGAAAAAGAAGCCTCAGCAATGCTGCCAAGGCTCCATAAGCGGAATTGCCGCTTCACCTCTCAAGCTGGTACATCGGACCAGTTGAATACCTGTTATTGGAGCGGATTAACGAGCAGACTCAGCTCTGGATTATTCTCCAGTGCCTGACTGCAATGCTCGCAAATGACTTTGACGGTCACTTCACCGCCCGAATTATACGCTATTATATCTCTACGTTCGGCAGGGGTCAAGGAATGGAAGCCTAACCTTTCTTCGGTTATTGCCGCGGAATCAATTCGTCCCAAGAAAGTTCGACAATGTCTGCATACATAATTAACAACCATGTAATGTATATGCCTCCTGAAAGTTTTCTATACCTTTCAGTATGTCCAACAATCTTCCATTTAAGCCCGTCTGCCTACGTCTAAACTTACTTGTTGAATTCAGCCATCGTCCGTTCAAACGGATGACTCAAGCTGTATTCTAAGGCGTTGCACGTGTCCTCGATCATTCCGGCCAGCAATTCTTTTTCCTTCTTTGGAAAGGTACCTAGAACATAATCGACAATAGCATGTCCAGGCTCCGGGCGGGAAATGCCCATGCGAATCCGATTGAAGGACTGCGTGCCGGTATGTTGAATGATCGATTTAATGCCGTTATGGCCGCCTGCGCTACCTTGATAACGCAATCTTATTTTACCGACTTCTGTATCCAGGTCATCGTACACGACAACCAGATCTTCCATATCGGCCTTATAATAGTCCATATAAGCACGTAGAGACTCGCCTGATAGATTCATATAGGTCATTGGCTTAATCAGTACAGTTTTCACGCCACCAATGTGGCCCTCTCCAATCAACGCCTTGCATTTGCTTTGGTTAATCTGGATGTTATGACGCGAGGCAAGAGCATCCAATGCCATAAATCCGACATTATGTCTCGTTTTCTCGTATTGGGGACCGGGGTTACCCAATCCTACAATCCACTTCATAACCTTGACACCCTCTTTCACAGTCTGGATTTTTTGGTAAAATAGTTGTATTGAGGATTTTGCAAAAATCTAATAAGCGACTTTCAATGAACAATATATAGATCGAAATGGTCTAGTTCGTCTATATATTGCACTTTGGAGCGACTGGAATCGAATTTTGCAAAATCCTGTTATGAATAGGAAGGTGCGTGCCGGTATGCTCAATCAAGGTGATATCCTCTTATATGACAGCCATTTTCTATATCATTTAAAACATTCCGTTCCTGTCCAGGTTTATGACGGGAATGTACATATCCAGATTGGCATCGTTGCGCGTTTTAATGAGCATTTCGTCGAAATAGAGGACACACTATACAATCGTCAACGTTTCACATTCATATCTCGCCCAGGCTTTTAGCCTGACATGCTGATAGGGGTTACCTTTTCCACATGGAAAAGGCAACCCCTTTTTAATGAGCCAGCGCTTATTCGATTTCAAACAGTTTGCTGATCGACAATTCTTCATGCACACGGATGATAGCTTCTCCCATTAATGGAGCCACAGACAATACCTTCAGCTTGCTTGTCGGATTCGGGTGAACGATCGGGATCGTATCCGTCACAACCACCTCTTTTAATGGCGAATTCTCCAGTCTTTCCATCGCAGGACCAGACAATACGGCATGTGTACAACACGCATACACATCTTTTACGCCGCCTTCTTTAAGCGCATTTGCACCTAATACAATCGTTCCGGCTGTATCAATGATATCATCAATTAAAATAGCCGTTTTACCCTCAATGTTCCCGATGATGTTCATCACTTCACTGACATTTGGCTCTGGACGACGCTTATCAATAATAGCGAGCGGCGCACTCAGGAAGTCCGCCAGCTTGCGCGCACGAACAACCCCGCCATGATCGGGTGAAACGACAATCGGGTTCTCAATTTGCTTGGAACGGAAATATTGGGCCAGAATTGGTGCTCCCAGCATATGATCCACTGGAATATCAAAGAATCCCTGAATCTGCATCGCATGCAAATCCATACTGATTACGCGGTGAGCCCCCGCCTTTTCAATCAAGTTAGCGACAAGTTTCGCTGTAATCGGATCGCGTGAACGAGCTTTACGATCCTGACGAGCGTAACCGTAATATGGCATAACGACATTGATACTTTTGGCAGAAGCGCGTTTAAGTGCATCAATCATAACCAATAACTCCATCAAGTTGTCGTTAACCGGCAGACAAGTTGACTGCACAATATACACATGGCAGCCGCGTACGCTTTCCGACAGCTTAACCTGGATTTCACCGTCACTAAACGATGTGGTATGGGATTCCCCCATTGGGATGCCGATGTAGTCCGCAATCTGGTGGGCTAACTTCGGATTGGAGTTACAAGTAAATATTTTGAGTTTGGAATCGCAATAAGTCATTAATAGAAACCCTCCGTGCTGGTTCATTCATTACAGATTCAACAGCTTGCTGATTAAGGTCATTCCGATCTTTTCTTCTTCGCTTTGGCACGTGCGCGGATTTTGTCCGCATATCCGACTTTGTTCTCTTGACGTGGTCTGGCAATAGCCAGATCGTTATCAGGGACAGCATGTGTTACAGTGGAGCCTGCTACAACATAAGCACCTTTTCCAATCTTAATCGGGGCGATCAGATTCACATTGCTGCCAATAAAGGCATCGTCTTCAATTTCTGTAATGGATTTATTATATCCATCATAATTGACCGTTATTGCCCCGCAGCCAATATTTACATTTGTACCCACCTTGGCATCACCGACATAGCTCAAATGAGACACCTTGGAATGATCTCCAATGGTCGCATTTTTCACCTCAACAAAGTCACCAATTTTCACATGTTCGCCAAGCTTCGCGCCTGGACGCAGATAAGCAAACGGCCCCACAGATGTACTGCTTCCCACTTCCGCTTCGTTCAACACCGAATGTTTTACCGTTGCGCCTGAATGGATAATCGTATTCTGAATCTCAGCCTGCGGACCAATCACACAATCTTCTCCGATTTGTGTTTGACCATGCAGCCATGTGTTCGGGTACAGTACCGTATCGGAACCAATAACAACCTCGCTCCCGATATAGGTAGAAGACGGATCAATGACAGTGACACCATTCAGCATATGCTTGCGAACGATGCGCTCACGCATATAACCCTCAGCTACCGACAAAGCGACTCTGTCGTTAACACCGATGGATTCAGACACATCATCTGTCAAATACGCCTCAACCTGTTCACCTTCACCATGCAAAATACCAATGACATCTGTCAGGTAATATTCCTGCTGTGCATTGGTGTTCGTTACCTTGTCCAGCGCTGCAAACAGCTTGGCATTGTCAAAGCAGTACGTTCCCGTATTGATCTCCCGGACAGCATCCTCCTCAGGTGAACAATCTTTCTGTTCCACGATCTTGAGCACGGCCCCGGAAGCATCACGGATAACTCGTCCATATCCTTTCGGGTCGTCCAACTCAGCGGTCAAAATCGTCGCAGCTGCCCCATGGCTCTCGTGCAATTGCACCAAGCCTTCTAGCGTTTCCGCTGTGATCAAAGGAGTATCCCCACAAATGACAATGGTTGTACCCTTTTCCTGACCGAGCAAGTCCTTGGCTTGCTTAACAGCATGGCCCGTTCCCAACTGCTCTGCCTGAAGCGCATATTCTGCCGACGGTCCCAAATAAGACTGTACCGCCTCTGCTCCATGACCCACGACGACTACACTTCGGGACACACCGATTTCACGAACCGTGTCGAGCACATGCCCAACCATCGGTTTTCCGCACACCGGATGCAGAACTTTATATAATTTGGATTTCATACGTTTTCCCTGCCCTGCGGCAAGAATGACTGCCAACCTTTCCAACAAGTCCAACCTCCTATCCTGAAAATAACAGTTACCCCTTGGCTAAAACGTTAATTCCCAGATCAGATTTTGCTTAACTTTTCACAATCCTCCTGAAAAATAACGGCGAACCTTTGGTTAATGGCTATTTTTTCAGGCCAGCTTGTGCTGGACATTCATCCCCGGGACGCATCGCTGCCTAGTCCCTGTCTTATGAAAAAGCCGCTTCGGCAGCCCGGATGGCTCCAAGTTGCCTTAAAACTGACTGTTAACTCACTAAAGAATATATCTCATTCCAGACAAAAAGAAAAGAGAGCCACAGTTAGTGGCTCTCTTTTTCTTTTGTTCCCCAATCCTGCTTTAGGCGAATTAAGCGCCTTCTTCAATAGCAACTTCTTCATCCACAGCCGCACGTTCGTACTCAGTCAATACAGCAGCTTGGATCTTCTCACGGGTTCCTGAAGATATCGGGTGAGCGATATCGCGAAACTCTCCGTCTGGAGTTCGTTTGCTTGGCATAGCTACGAACATCCCGTTATTACCGTCGATAACTCGGATGTCATGAACAACGAACTCGTTATCAATCGTAATGGATGCAATCGCCTTCATTCTTCCTTCTGAGTTCACTCGGCGGAGTCTAACATCCGTAATCTGCATGTGTGTTTCACCACCTTTTTCCAAATAGGACTTGGTGTATACATTCCACACAGCAGTTCGAAATCCTTCTTTTTTTCGGCAATTCGTATCCTAAATTCAGGTAATTTTTTTGAAAAGATTTCTTTTCGACATATTTAGGTATTTTATGATGGATTGTGACAATTTACAGCCCTGTTCACTCATCAAAATAATTGCCCAGCTTGACCGTAATTTGCTTGCTTCGAGAATCGACTGCGGTCAGATTCGCCAGTGAAATATAATCGTGCAGCAGGCGCTCTTCGTTCTCCACCTCGCCCGATTCTACCAGCACACCTACACCGGCCACCTCAGCATCAAACTCAGCCAGCAAGTCGACCATCCCCTGAATCGTGCCACCGGCCTTCATAAAATCATCTACGATGAGCACACGCGATTTCTCACGCATCGCACGTCTGGATAATGACATCGTATGCAGGCTCTTTTGTGATCCTGAAACATAATTAATGCTTACAGCCGAGCCTTCTGTCACCTGATGATCACGCCGTACGAGAACGACTGGCAAATTCAGCTGTGCTCCGGTTGCATAGGCAAGTGGAATACCCTTGGTCTCCACCGTCATAACCACATCAATCTGACGATTGGCAAAGGCGGTCGCGAATATTTTACCAGCTTCGTTCATCATCGCAGGTTGGCCCAGCAAATCGGACAAATACAGGTATCCTCCCGGTAATATGCGGTCAGGCTGCTCCAGTTGCGCACACAGGTCGTTCGCAAACGCAAGCGCATGCTGCTTGGAAAGCCTCGGGATCAGTTTCACGCCCCCTGCCGCTCCCGCCAGCGTCAGAAGCTCGCCAGTACCTTCATCCTCAAATACTTCCTTGATGATGGCCAGATCCTCGCTTATGGACGACTTAGCTGCCCCGTAGCGATCCGCAAAATGAGTAAGAGGCACCAGCGTATGCGGCCGTGACAATAAAAATTGCGTCATTTCCACCAATCGTGAGCTTCTTTTAAGTTTTTTCACAACAATTCCTCGCGATCTATTCTCCTGCCGCCCGCTTCGTACAGTAAAGCACCGGCGGACTGGCCGGTTGCTGGCGGAATGTAAGTGATATAGTGAAATCCGAATATTTAATAGTAAATATATCATCTTCGTACGTATTTGTACAACAATTGCCACTATAATAAGAAAGAAATATCTAAAATCAGGTCAAAAGTCGTACTGCGTACACATCTTTACAAAACCCTCTTAGTCCATTGTAAATCCGTGGCACTTTGGCTTCCTTCGATACTAGTCCGAACACCGTAGGTCCACTACCTGACATCAGCACACCGTCTGCTCCTAAGCGGATCATGGAGTTTTTAAGATGCTCTACCTCTGGATACAGCTTTAGTGTTACATCCTCCAGTACATTCCCCAGTGCGTTGCATACATCGGTAAAAGAAGCGTTACGGATCGCATGCTCCATCTGGCGTGCAGACGGGTGGTGCGTAATCTGATCCGCTTTGACACGACCGTACACTTCAGCCGTCGATACATTAATCGGCGGCTTCGCAAGGATCACCCAGCATTGTGGCGGATTCGGAAGTGGCTTGAGCAGTTCTCCGCGTCCACTCGCTAAAGCTGTACCCCCTGTAATACAGAAAGGTACATCTGAGCCCAGCTCCGCACCCAGCACCCTTAATTCGGCATCCGAGATACCAAGCTTCCATAGCTTGTTCAGTCCACGCAGCGCTGCGGCAGCATCACTACTTCCACCCGCCAACCCTGCTGCCACCGGGATATGCTTATCCAGATGGATGTGGACGCCCGTAGACACGTTATAACGTTCTTTGATCAGACGCGCAGCCTGAAAAGCCAAATTCTTTTCATCCAATGGTATGTACCCGGCTTGACTTGAAATAATAATGGTATCACGCGGTAACTCAGACATCGTCAATCGGTCAGACAGATCGACCATGGTCATAATCATTTCGACCTCGTGATAACCATCGTCCCGTTTACGTAGAACATCAAGCATTAAATTGATTTTCGCCGGTGCTTTTTCATATATTTTCAAGGCGTTCACCCACCTTCAACTTTTCCCTCAAGACAGCTTAACATATTATATCAGACTCAGCGTGTCAAGTCATGAGGTTCAAAAAAGCGGAGATGACCCGGTCTAATCCCGGATATCCCCGCTTTTCATCAGCACCACCGATGGCTACGATTTGCGAGAAGCAGCCTGCTCAGCAAGCTGGATGGCCCGCTTGACCATATTGCCCGCATCCTTGGCTTTAATGCCTCCCCAGCCTTCTTCCTTGACCGTGTCGTAAAATCCAAGATCTTTGGCCAGCTCGTACTTTAGCTCCTCCGACATGACACTCCGTCTTCTTCGGCTCATACATACGCCTCCTTCGGCAATGGAATAAGGAAGATCATTCCCGGCTTAGTATGTGCAGAGATGTCATGCTTCATCCTGCTCTGTATATACAAAACGGCCCCGTCATTTGAAATGACGAAGCCGTCGTTAAACCTGCAAAGCTGGTATAAATCACGAAATGAATTAAGGTGTTTCAAAATATTCGACTACACTTGTATGGGAGTCGGGATCATATACGCTGACTTCCACCGACTCGGTAAGGATGTCAGCATAGCTGTAGGAGACACGTTTAAACGTCTGTTGCTCCTGATCCAGCTTGACGATAAAAACAGAAGGGTACGTTTCTTCCAAGACACCAGTTCGTTCGACGGTCTTACGGCGTCCGCCGTTAGCCCGCAGCAAAATTTTTTGCCCTACATGTGCGTCGAGACTGCGTTTGATTTCCAACAGCGTATTTTTAGCCATTGCCTAACGACCACCTCTTTCCTTGTCCATTATAACGAATTTTAGAGGGATTGTCAAATCGAGCTAAATATTATAACAACACGAAAAATAAGTTGTCAATTTAATTTTTTGCGAACAGGAATAATTTATATAAAAAATGACAAAAAGCCTCTGAAAGCAGAGGCTTTTTGTTCAAGTCAATCCTATTGGCACATTTGAATCCTAGATTGCAGAAGGCGTTACTTTAAGCGTTGACAAATTTTCAAGCTTCGGCAGGCCGATGCGATAGCTTCCTCTGGTTTCAATTCCACCCACTCCGCGACTGCCGCTGATTGTCTGGTGAAACAGGTCCCCCATATTCACCGTATCACGGATCGAAGTAAAAGCCGCCTTGGCAGCCACGTAAACGGGGTCCAGCGCGTGAATCAGGATACGCCCTGGTGAGCTGGCGAAGTTCGCTCCCGCACGCAGCAGCGCCTCAAAATGGGACTGGCACGCCCCCGCTACAATGGTCAGCGAATCCAGATGACGTTCATATTGTCTTGCTACCTGAATTGCCGCCACAAAATTTTGCGAATTTTTATAACTTTTCAAGCTGTACAAATCGTAAGGCTGTGGCTGCTTTAGCACGCCATCATGTCCGGTAATCACTACAATATCCGGACGGATACGGGGAAGCAGCCGGTACAACGTATCCGCCATTGCCGATTCATGAACGTGATGTCCCTCTGCAGGAACACGGAGCTGTTCATATAAACTGAGACATTTTTTCAAATAGCCGGGATCCCCATCCAGATGAAGAACCTTTCCCGGCATTTCAAAATACGTTGACTCGACTGGATCACTCCAGTCCCCAACCAGAGCTGCCTGACTACGAGCAGCTTGCTGCTGGCGTGCCCGTTGCAACAGATTAAGAGACTCACCAGCCTTAATGTGAGCCTGCTGAGTCTTACCGCTAATCTGGTCTGCAGGCACTCTGACCAGATCGTTCACCGGGGAATCGGCCAGCAACCGAAATTCTATTCCCTTAATGATCGCTTTATCCCGCTGGATGTCCTCAACGCGAAACGTGACATCTCCGCCGTACGATTTCCGAACGACCAAGTCTCCTAAACTCATCACACTGTATCACCCCTCGTATATCGTATGGGTGAATGCACAGTTTGGTTCCAGCTTAGGATATACCTGCTTCCACCAGAACAGCACTGAGACGCGCAAATTCCTCAATACTTAGCGTTTCTCCTCGACGGGAGGGTTCAATACCAGCTTGTTGCAACAGCGGCTCCAGCGTGTCCCTGTTCTCTTTGGTGAAGAATCGGCTTTTTAAGTTATTGGAAATCGTTTTACGACGCTGGGCAAAAGCAGCATGAACCACTTCAAAGAAGTGCTTCTCATCCACCACTTCCACCGGAGGGGCTTCCCGTACACGCAACCGAATGACTGCAGACTCCACATTTGGCTGGGGAATAAATACTGTATTCGGTACAATACAGACCAATTCAGGTTCGCTGTAATATTGTACTGCAATGCTCAGGCTACCGTAATCCTTCGTTCCAGGAGACGCAGCCATACGCTCAGCCACTTCTTTTTGGATCATAACGACGATATTCTCCAAAGGAAGCTTGTCCTCCAGTAGCCTCATCAGAATCGGTGTAGTAACGTAATACGGCAGATTAGCCACGACACTTACTTTACTCACGTCTGCAAAATCAGCTGCAAACACCTCGCGTAAATCCAGCTTCAGCACGTCTCCATGACGTACCTTCACATGCTCATAAGGGGCCAACACTTCTTCGAGAATTGGCAGTAGCCGCTGGTCAATCTCAACAGCGGTAACTACCTTGGCCGATTGCGCCAGCTTCTCGGTCAAAGCGCCAATCCCAGGACCAATCTCAAGTGCGCCCTTCGTCTCATCCAATCCGGCAGCATTCACAATCTTATTGAGAATATTTTGATCAATCAGGAAATTTTGTCCCAAACTCTTTTTGAACGAAAAACCGTGCCGTTGAATAATTTCCTTTGTACGCCGCGGTGTTGCTATATCTTGAATTCCTGTCATACGGATATCACAATCCTTCACTTTCAATTTGTGCCAGCGCTCCGGCAAATTCCTCGCGGCTGATCTGAAATACAGAGAGCCGTTTATGTAGCTGCTTTCCGTTACAATAACCAATACCCAGCACATTCCCTAAGGCCATACGGCGTGCAGCAGCATTGGGGTGGGTGATAAGTCCAGCATCAATCAGGTCCGCCCACTCAATCAGCGGGTCGGCGCCTTCTACTGTCGTATGAACCCGTGCGAGAGCGTGTCTGATCGCTTCCGGTGAGGCATTCTCCACACCAATATCTCCTTTGCGCGTCGCTTCTGCCTCGGGTATAAAGGCCTGCTTGCAGCCGGGTACCTTGGAAGCGATAATCTTACGGATGCGCTCCCCTGCATGATCGGGATCGGTTAAAATGATGACCCCCCGCCGCTCCTGCGCCAATGCAATTTTACGCAGCGTCATTTTATTAATGGCTGAGCCGCCAGTTTCTATCGTATCCGCTTCAACAGCGCGGCGAATGGCCACCGTATCATCCCGGCCCTCTACCACGATCACTTCCTTGATCATTTGCATTTCCCTCCACTGCTACACAGCAAGCTATATTTATCTTTCCCTGCTTTTGAAAACAAAATAAGAAGAGGATATCCTCTTCTTAGCATGGCATAACTATGTTGTTAATACTATCGCATTGCCCTCAACATACACAACCTGTTTTAGTTGATTTCAGGCTTTACCGGTCCGATAACATATACGGTTTTACCGTGCTTACGACCAAATTGGTTGGCTCGGCTCAAACTCTCATAATACACATCGATTTTGTGGCCTTTAATCGCGCCACCGGTATCCTCCGCACGGCGGAAGCCCACCCCTTCGATATACACCCACCAGCCGATTGGAATTATACTCGGATCGACAGCGATGGTACGACCTTCCGTCACGCGCGTGCCGGATGCAGTACGTGTACCGATACCTGGCTCCTGTGAGGAATACGCCGTCATGGAGACATTTTGTAAAACTTTGCTATATTTAAAATTGACGCCTGCTTTACGGACAGCACTGCCCGAACTAACCGTTGTTGTCTTAACCGCATCATTGGGACCGACGGAAGCAGCAAGAACGACCGGCTTTTTCTTCGTTCCTACCGCAATAACCTTATCCACACGGTTCTGTGCAACTTCCTTGTT
Organism: Paenibacillus sp. CMM36; assembly: GCF_053570945.1. Taxonomy (NCBI): domain Bacteria; kingdom Bacillati; phylum Bacillota; class Bacilli; order Caryophanales; family Paenibacillaceae; genus Paenibacillus; species Paenibacillus sp. CMM36. The sequence continues at coordinate 14,500 of NZ_JBSEDY010000026.1, read as the reverse complement.
AACCAGCTGTTTGGATACCAACTTTCCATCATGATATACCTTTTGAACGTGCTGGACTACCACACCCGATTTGCCGCTTTGAATGACCCGATTATCGCCTTTATAAAGACTTGGATCGGCCGTTTTGATGACCTGATAAGGCACCTGTTTTTTCTGTTCGACCTGCTGTTTCTTCACACGGACGATTTTTATGTCCATGTTAGACGAAACAGAGGCATCCAACGCAGGATAAACTTTATCCGTTGACGATAATTTATAGCCCGAGGTACGAATGGCACCTTCTACTGTATTTTCTGTTGTGTACAGCTTTTTCGTCTCATTGCCTGAAGATACTTTAACTTGATTGGCACGTTTAATGACTACGCGGTCCCCATCCTGTACTGCTCCATTTAGCGGCATAGAAATTGTATCATGCGGCTGAAGTGAAATGGAATGCTCGCTCAGCAAATCTTGAAGCTTGGATTCCCGGGTTTCTACCGCAGATGCCTTGCCATCAATGACAAAAAAGACTTGTTTTTTAGATTGCGTGTACATCAGAATTGAAATCATAATCGTTAGCGCGATTAGAAAAATAGCAACCAAAGCAGCCTGGCGCACATTCTCTTGCTTCCAACGCAATACGTAAGACATGCTGGATGAGCGTGACTCATGGGTCTCCTCTTTTTGGAAAATGCCCATTTCCTCCGTCCTCCTTACATAGCCCGCCGTCTGGAGTAAGACATAGTTGAGATTTGACGTGACTATAACAGATTTTCTACAAGACAAGCCCAAACTGCGACTGTCCTGCACCATGTACCCGTCTTCGCGGCATGCTGTCCTCCCCTGTTTAACCACAGTATGATGACAGATTTTCTTTTATTCACAACAAAAAAAGCCAAAGAAAGAGACTAGAGAGCTCTTTCGTGGCTTCCGGCATGTGTGAATATGCGGGAAAACTCATGCACGAGATGGCTTCTCTCTTGTTACGCTTACGGGGTTAGCTGTCGGGTTCGGACGTAGAGAGTCGCCCTAGCTTGGGTCAACCGCTCATGGCGGTCGCCTTCACATTCACCCCGAAGACCCAGAAAGAAATCGAAATACGGCTCCTCTACCTGTTCAATCCCATCTGGGAAAAGAATTTAGGTCGAGCCGGCTGGCGGAAGAGACGTTCCCTTCTTGCACATAAGCCGGACGTACTGTAAGCCATATCGGTTCCCCCGTTCCCTGTAAAAGGGACTCAGCGAGACTGGTTCATGAAATGACTTGTTGATGTTTACATTCAAACAACAATTCACTGAAAAGATGATATCCTGTTTCCATGCATGTTGTAAAGCAGGTTTCAAGTACATTTTTCAAAATATTCGGTTAAAATATTGTAATATTCTCGAGTTTCCTGCAACAAATTCATGATTAGCTTCGTCTATCTCTTTATTTTGATCGATTTCTTCGCTTTTTTATTGAATGTCAAATCGTTCCAAGGCATTTTGGGTCGTTATTGACACTAATTCCTCCACTGTAATCCCCTTGATTTGGGCTGCAGCCTCTGCTACCAGTCTCACATGCGCAGACTCATTTCGCTTCCCGCGAAACGGATGCGGCGTCAGGTAGGGCGCGTCCGTTTCAATGAGCAGACGGTCCAGTGGCACCTGTGCGAGCACCTCTTTTGGCTGCTTGGCATTTTTAAACGTTATTGGACCACCGAAGGAAAGGTGAAATCCCATATCCAGCACCATTTGGGCTGTCTCCCAGCTCCCAGAAAAGGAGTGCATGACTCCGCCAATCTCACTCGCTTTTTCCTCACGCAAAATCCTAACAATATCTTCATGGGCATCCCGGTTATGAATAACAATGGGCATTTTGAGCTCACGAGCCAGACCAATTTGATTTCGAAACACCCGATGCTGAATATCCTTCGGTGATGTATCCCAATAATAATCCAGACCGATCTCTCCGATGGCTACGACCTTCTTATGACTACATAACGATGCAATCCATTCTAAATCGCCCTCTTGCATTGTAATCGCATCCTGTGGGTGCCATCCAACTGCCGCATAAATAAAATCATACGTCTCGGCCAATTTCATGGTGGATGGAATGGTCTCACGATTAAATCCGATATTGATCATCCGCGTTACTCCTGATTCGACAGCACGTGCTATAACTTCTTCACGATCTTCGTCAAATTGTGGCGCATCCAAGTGAGTATGAGTGTCGAATAAATCCAAGGTTTACATCTCCTTTTTTTACTTACATTTCTATATAGTTGTCTATTCTTTGACAAAATAATTCCTTATTTCGGCAGGAAGCCTGTCTTTTACCGCGTTCAATTTATTCTGGGGAAAATACATATGATATTTTCCTCGGTGGATACCACTTATGGAGCGCACAATTTCCGAAACTTCGGAAATTTCACTCACCTCGCCCTGACGTCCAAGCAGTAAAATCTGGTTGTCCGTCGAGCCACCCTGCCGAAACACATCATAAGGAAGATCCGTCGGAAAATCAATTTCAAAATCATATTCAGGGTGCAAACCAGCCTCTTCCAAAGCTTTCCGAATACTGTCAATGGTATCTGTATCCATATTTTCAATCTCTACATATTTATACAATCTACGGTCCATAAAGCGGCTGCTCAAATCACTTAAAATTTCGTCTTTTTCTCGTTTCCACTGGCTAAATACGGTCTGAATTAATGACTCATCGAGCATTAGATATTGCTCTACTGTAAGCTCTCCTTTCAACAGATCCGGCAGCGGGTCCAGCAGAAAACTAAACTCATATCCGTTTTTAAACAATTCCTTTGCTCGCTTGAAAATTTTACGTAAAAGGATCTCCGAGCTGCGTGTTACAGGATGAAAATAAATTTGCCAATACATCTGATAGCGTGACATTAAATAATCCTCTACTGCATGCATGCCTGATTCCTTCACAACAATTCTCCCATTATGAGGACGCAACAGTCGTAAAATACGATCCAAATCAATCGTGCCGTAGTTGACACCTGTCGAATGAGCATCCCGCAACAAATAATCCATACGATCGGCATCTAGCGGACTGGTCACCAAGTTAACAACAATCGGCTTATCATACGTTTTGGCTATAACTGCAGCCACCTTTTGTGGAAGCTTCTCGTCGACTTGCCGTAGCACGGCGTTGATCTTCGTGTCTCCCAGTACAATGCGGCATGTCCAATCCTCATGGTTCATATGAAAGGCTTCCTCAATTGAATGTGAAAATGGGCCATGCCCCACATCATGCAATAGAGCTGCACACAGAGCAACCAACCTTTCCTCTTTCGGCCAATCTGGGAAATCTCCACGTTCAAATTGAGAAATAATACTTCTCGTAATCTCATATACGCCCAATGAATGTGAAAAACGGCTATGCTCCGCTCCATGAAACGTAAGATACGATGTGCCTAACTGCCGTATGCGGCGTAAACGTTGGAACTCCGGCGTGTTGATCAACCGCCATATCACAGTATCCTGAACATGAATGTAATTATGTACCGGGTCTTTAAATACTTTTTCTTCACTGAGTGGCTGGTGCAAGATATCAGCTCCTTTAATATTCGGAATAATGGATTAAAATACAATAAAATCCTAAAGCATTTCTCTCATTCGACATTCTTTGTCGTAATATGTCGAATTATAGTTTTTCGACATTTCCAAATTGACAAATTGAATAAATCATCAATAAGATAAGGCAATGCACATGAGTAAAGCTCTTTAATCTAAATACTTTTGCATAATCAGACTGTTACTACATTTTTTAGGTTGACTGTTTTGGGAATCGTTGGTATAGTAAATATCAGAAAAGAGAAAATTTTGTCGAATCATGACACTTATATTATTTTAAACGGCGAGAGGAGCCTGATTTATTATGATGAAATCCACTGGTATTGTAAGAAAAGTCGACGAGCTCGGACGTGTTGTTATTCCAATCGAATTGCGCCGTACCCTGGGAATCGGGGAAAAAGACGCGTTGGAAATTTATGTTGATGGCGAACGCATCATGCTTAAAAAATACGAGCCTGCTTGTATCTTCTGCGGTAATGCTGAGAACGTAATTTACTTCAAAGGGAAAATTGTTTGCCAAGATTGCATTTCTGAAATCCCAACACCTGTGACAAACTGAGAATTTTAGTATATAATAGACTTATCAGATATTGTTAATTCTAACCTTTTTCATATACACTCCTTGTTGCCTTCCACGGTTTGAACCCAACCGTTGGAAGGCCCTTTTTTGTTTAGGCAGATATTCATAAGAGTGCGTTGTAAACATCTCTCTTGGAGATTGCACGATCTGTGGCTGTACGCTTCATTGCGTCCTTGCGTGTAAGTCCCTCTTGCTCGTAATGTGCGACGTGGGACTCCAAAGATAAGGACTGCCACCATGCCTGACGTTCCTGTTCTTCTTCCTCTTCGTCTTTTCCTTCAACCACTAGACAATACTCACCAATCGGTGGATTTTCCTCTAGTTTAGCAAGGCATTGCTCCACGGTTCCTCGTACCCATTCCTCATGCAGCTTGGTCAGCTCACGCGCAAGCACCACTTTGCGTGAACCTAATGTTTCCTTCAACACCATCAATGTCTTCACAATACGATGAGGCGATTCATAAAAAATAATTGTGCCGTGAGATACCTGAAACGATAGCAACAGCTTCTCCAGGTCCTTTTTCTCCCGTGGTGGAAAACCAGCGAAGGTGAACCTTTCTGTATCCAGTCCTGAGGCAATTAAAGCAGATAGTGCCGCATTCGCTCCTGGGATGGGGATGACGCTAATTCCCGCTTCCAGTGCCAGCTTGACCAGATCCGAACCAGGGTCAGAAATGGCCGGTAGACCTGCATCGCTAACCAGCGCCAAGTTTTTCCCTTCTATTATGTAACGTATCAGTTCAGGCCCACTGGCAACCTTATTATGTTCATGATAACTAAAGAGCATATCCGGTGTGATTTCGAAATGAGTGAGCAGTTTACGTGTCTGCCGCGTATCTTCGGCAGCGATAATACTACACGACTTTAAGGTGTTAATTGCCCTAAAGGTCATATCTTCCAGATTCCCAATGGGTGTTGCAACAAGATACAACTTTCCCCGTTCTTCTTCGCTGTTACTAAAGCTTTTTTGTACAGCTGCTTTCACACAGAATCCCCCTTGCTTACTTCTCCATAGATATCTCTTATCTCCTGAGTATAATTCCCACTTTCCTGATATACAATGAGCGGAGGCAACAAACGAACCTCGGGTTTACCGTCACGTAATGCTTCAACCAGTACCATATTGGCTTCCATATGAACTCGTGGGTGAACAAAACGTATTCTTTTGGGTTCCAAACTATGTTTACGCATCAAGGTTATAATCTCGCCCAGCCGCTGCGGGCGATGAACCATGGATACTTTTCCCCCATTACGGACAAGCCGGGTGGATGCCTGAATGACTTCTTCCAGTGTGCAGTTCACTTCATGACGGGCAATTGCCTGGTGAGGATTCAGCTTGATATCGCTACCATTTAGCGGCATATAGGGGGGATTCACGGTAATCGCATCATAAACACCATGTCCCGTGATGTGAACCAGCTCACGCAGGTCCCCTTCCCGAATCTGAATTGCTGCTTCTAATCCATTCAAGCTGACACTGCGTCTAGCCATATCTGCCAAGCGTGGTTGAATCTCAATTCCTTCAATAGACGCTTTTGTTCGTGTCGTTAGCAGCAGGGGGACAACCCCATTGCCTGTACACAGATCCAGAATCTTTCCACGCTGCGGAATACCAGCAAAACGTGCCAGCAAGACCGCATCCATCGAGAAGCTGAATACTTCATCACTCTGGATAATGCGCAAATTATGTGAAAGCAGATCATCAATTCGTTCAGACTTCTTTTCTTTTTCCTCCATAGTGCTCTCCCATCTTTTATAACCAAAGTCGCTTTTCACTCATACTTCCCTACAAAAAAAAGCCGTAGGCATCTTGCTCCTACGGCTTGTTTTTATTTATTCAAAAATGACAGACAGAAGAGGCAATCGCCTTCCGTTCGCAAATGTCCGTAATACACGTTGCATATATGAAATCCTTCATGATACAGCCTTGCTAGATTGTCGTAGCCTTCGCCCACGACCTCACCCGTTTGCCCTTCATCCTTAATGACGATCGGAGGAGGAAGCTTCGGCTTGTTTGCCGTCTTTTCTTCTCCAGAGGTTTCACGTTTGAGCATCTTGCGCACCTGTTCGTTTTCAATCGTTAGTCGTTGATTTTCCTCCAGCAGCTCTTTAACTGCCAGTTTCAATTCACCCAGATCGCTATGCAACTGTCCCATTTGGGTTTCCATTTCGTGAATACGCGCAAAAACATTTAATTTATCCAAGTTTCCACCCCGAAGCAACCTAATGGTTTACTTGACGACTACATCGTCCATTGGAAGTTCCTTGACCTTACTGATCTCAAACAGTTGAACATGCACCGTGCGATGACCTGCATTCACACCTACGACTTTACCTTCCCCCAAAGAGGTGATAACCATCTTACCCACCTGAGGTAGCTCTTCTCGCATACTTTCGTAGTTATCATGTTCAAACTTGAGACAGCACATCAATCTCCCGCACAACCCGGAAATCTTCGTCGGATTCAGCGACAAACTCTGATCCTTCGCCATCTTAATAGATACCGGCTCAAAATCCCCCAGCCATGAGGAGCAACACAGAATACGTCCACAAGGTCCAATTCCGCCAAGCATTTTAGCCTCATCCCGTACGCCGATCTGCCGCAGCTCGATCCGTGTACGAAAAATACTGGCCAAGTCCTTTACAAGCTCTCGAAAATCTACTCGACCCTCTGCCGTAAAATAAAAAATGATCTTATTGCGGTCAAATGTAAATTCTACATCTACCAATTTCATTTTAAGGCCATGGTCTTTAATTTTATTTAAACACGTGCCGAATGCATCCTTGGCCGCTAATTTATTCTCTTCTACCACAAGAGCGTCATCATCCCCAGCAATACGAATGACTTTTTTTAAGGGCAGGACAACATCCGAATCATTTACCTCTTTTTTGCCCACTACAACCTTGCCATATTCAATACCGCGCGCGGTCTCTACAATGACACAGTTTTCTTTCTCCACTGGAAGATCCAGCGGATCAAAATAATAAGTCTTGCCCGCCTTCTTGAAACGGACACCCACTACACTATACAAAAATTAACCCCCTTGTATGCCACTAAACCTCATTTGAAGCCGACATTGTACGAATGGCCGCAATTGAAGTCTCACTGTCGCACAAACCGGGAACCTGGCGTCGCGGATTGTGCAGAGTGGAACAAGCGCGCCTTCCTGTTAGCCGGTGATAGAACCGCTTGTATCGGACAACCCAATCAGAAGCTGCTCCACGCATAACTGCCCGTTGACGTGAAAACGGAGCTTCTTCCTGCAATTCGCGGCCAAATCCATATAAGAGACCCATTGTTCCGTGCTGCGGGTGATTGCCAATTTGGAGACGGACTCCAAATGATCTATGAAAACAATGCTTTCGTGCCTTCCGTAACGGAAATGAAGCATATCCTTAAACCACAAATGAAACAGATGAAACAGAATATCCAGGTGTTCAGAAAGTCCAGTTTTAAAAATCTTCTGTTGAGCCAGAATAATAGACGAGCTCCCCCGACTCATGGACTCCTTCACTAATTGTAACACTACGTTTCTAATTTCTGCAAACCAATTCTGCTGGAGAATTTCTCTACATGATTCCAGTCCTGAAGCAATATGAACGACCGACCGGACAAGCCCTGCCGTATAGCCTTCCCCAATTAATGCCTGCATCATCACCTCCGGCTGTAAAGCGTGGAAAGGAACCTGCTGCGTCCGTGATTGAATCGTAGGCAGCAACGCCTGTCCATTTTCAGAAATGAGTATACCGACCACTGGAATTTGGGGCTCCTCCAGAAATTTAAGTAAGCTATTAGCAGCTTGCACTGTCATGGTATCCGCCTGTCGGATGATATATACCTTCGGATTGGAGCTTTCAGATTTGTAAGAAAATATACGTTGAAGCCCGCGAATCTGATCAATTTTAATCGTAGCTCCATCCGGCTCTACAATATGCAAATCTGGATGATTCCCGTGCTCTACCTTGCGGCATGACAAACACTCCCCACATGCATCGTCCGTCTGTCGCTCACAAAATAAAGCCTTAGCAAAGATCTGCGCCATGTTCATCTGCCCGCTTCCCGGCGGCCCGCTAAAAACATAGGCATGGTTGACCGTATGATTCCGTAGTGCACTTTGCAGCATTTTTTTGGCTACATCCTGGCCCATTATATGTTGAAAAGACATATTTCCTCACTTTCTCCACTGAAAATAACTGTGACCCATCGGCAAATCGTTGTTCTTCCAGGCATGTACATAGTCAAAAATAATCTGCCAGCATGATCAGCAAGCAGATTATTTCTTCGTGGCAATAGCCCGTCTGTATTCATTTATAACATAAGTCTGCATTAAAATGAGAGATTAATTAGCAATCCTCTGATCTCACCGACCCCTTGCAAAAGCTCAATCTTGCCTTGCTCGGTTTCGAGCAGTTCATCTGCCATTTTGAGCAACAGCTCATCCACTTCATCAATCAGCTTATAACGTTTGCTGCGTCCCCGGCGATCCCAGCCCTTCGTGTCCTTCATGGACACGCCTCGCCGAACGGTATCTTCCAAAAACCGTTTAACCAGCATCTTATAGGCCTTCAGCTCACGAATCGTCATTGAACGTGCAAGACGATCTCCCTGCATTTGTATTTCCTTAAAGCGCCGATTCAATTCCTCCTGCGAAGCTTGCTCACCATTTTGCTGCATAACGTCGGAGAAGCTCTTGGGCTGAATTGGCTTTGCACTCATTTCATTTGTAGACAATGTACTTTGTAAAGGGCGATAGCCCGGATTTATTTTCATATAAACCTGCTTTCTCCCCGGATGCTTCCACTTTCCCCCTTCATGAACAGTTCAACCTAGAACTCAGGGTTTCTTCGGCTTTCCGGGGACTGCGCTGTAGCGCTGCCGTTTTAGTAGATCTGCCCTCATTCCCATCATGCAGGAAGATACAGGCGATTCCCCTATCATATCGGCAGAATAGGCCCTATTGTGTAGATTCAGAAATGCTCGAAACGGTCTACAGGCATCACGAATACCGTCGCTCCACCCACCTGCACTTCAACAGGCAACGGTAAATAGGAGTCCGTCGTCCCGCTCATAGGGGTAACGGGTGTGACCAGCTGTTCACGAACCTTGCAACTGCTGCGAATGACGTTCATTAATGAGTCCACCTGATTGTCATCAACACCGATCATAAATGTCGTATTACCTGCACGCAGAAATCCTCCTGTGCTCGCCAATTTGGTAGCACGGAAATTAGCTTTCACCAGTCCGCTGGATAATCTATTACTGTCCTTATCCTGTACAATCGCAATAATCAGCTTCATCCTGTATTCCTCCTTCAAGTCATATTAGAGACAACCTTGTCCCTAGCTCAATTTTACCGTATATCCTTCGACAATTATATGCTAAAATTCTGAGCAAACCGTGTTTTCAGCAAATCCTTCAATACTTGCTCCACCTGCTCTGGCGCCGGAGATGCATCAACAATTGTAATTCGCTCCGGAAATTTGCGAGCCAACTCCAAATATGCCTCTCGCACCTTATGGTGAAACGATATACTCTCCATGTCGAGGCGGTCCATTTCTGCTCCTCGTGACGCACTAATTCTTGCCAATCCCAGTTCGGGCTCAATATCCAGATAAAATGTGGCATCCGGCTCCCAATCATCTACCGCAAAGCGATTAATTGAAGCTACCTCTTCAATTCCGATTCCTCTTGCAAATCCTTGATAGACTAAGCTACTATCCACAAAACGATCACATAATACGATAGCTCCCTGTTCAATAGCCGGCTTTACCTTCTCCACCAAATGCTGACGCCGTGCCGCCGCGTATAAAAGTGCCTCTGTTCGAGCATCCATACTGGTATGAGCAGGGTCCAAAATGATAGAACGAATCTTTTCGGAAATTTCGATGCCACCCGGCTCCCTTGTCGTGATGACTGGATAGCCTTCTTCCTCCATAAACTTCGCCAGCCGTTGAATCATAGTTGTTTTACCGGAGCCGTCTCCCCCCTCCAGTGTAATAAAAATGCCTTTGCGATTCATGTTATTCCCTGCTTTCCTGTCTGAAAAATAAAAGTCACCCACAGGCTACGTATGCTTCTTTTATTCAGTCTTCTGTATTTGTTAAGTCTCTAGTATCTAATCTTTATTGTAAACGGAATACCCGAATTGTAAGCATACTTTCATCTGCTACCCCGTGCCATTTGGCTCCCAGCTTACGTAGACGACCCATCCGCAGTGCAATCGCTTCTGTGATCGTTTCTCCTGCATATAGCAGTGGAATACCTGGAGGATACGGGATAATCATTTCGGCCGCTACCCTGCCAGCACATTCCTCTACAGGCACCGTCTCCATCTGATCGGGGCTAATCGGTCGAAGCCCAAACGGCACCGGAATAGAGTATCCCTTCATTCTATCATTGTTCCACGTGGAAAAGTCTAATTCGAGTCTTTGCTGCTCTTTTTCCGTTGGCCCCGGCTCACCAGCCGTCTCCTTAAATCTTATATCATTATTTATATGCACAAGAGCCTGCAACAGGTGACTCGCATCCTTAGCCGTAGAGCCTAACGTAAACAATAAAACAACATGTTTTTCGTCGCTCATCTCTGGAACACATCCGTAAGACTCCAATTCGTGCTTGAGTTCAAATCCATTCAGTATACCCCATGTATCATACAGCACCAATTTAAAAGGATCCTGGGTTGAATATCTGCTTATTCCCTCCTCAGATCTTTCTAGGACCTCAGAGATTCCCCTGTGAGCGTATTCCCCCTCTAGTGCCTGCTGTGTAGGTTCTAACAAGCGAAAGCGCGGGAGCTGCTCCAGGCCCTTTCTAAAAGCATCTACTGCCGCTAAGCCCATGGTAAAAGCATCTGCTCCATACGCCTCTATATACCATCTTGCCAAATCCAATGAAGCCATTAACGGATAAGAAGGGCTAGAGCTTTGCACCATCGCCAGTCGCTGACGAAGTAGTTCCCGATGAATTCTCTTTCCCTGCACATGTAACATGGCCCCCATGGTCATGGCTGGGAGCATTTTATGTGTCGATTGGACGACTACATCAGCCCCGCAGGATAGCGCAGAGGCTGGCAAACGAGGATGTAGTCCATAATGGGCACCGTGTGCCTCATCTACCAATAGCGGCACATGGGCTGCATGACAAGCCTTAGCCGTTGCCGTCAGGTCATGCCCCATCCCATAGTAATTAGGTAGTGTAAGTAACACCCCTTTAGCCGAAGAATAGGCCTTCAGTGCAGCCTTTATTGTATCCGTTGTTGGGGCAACCGCCAGCCCGCTTTGTGTATCTATTTCCGGATCCAGGAATACCGCATTAGCCCCTGACAGCATGAGACCGTTCAGGACAGATTTGTGTACATTTCTCTGTACCAGCAGTAGATCTCCCGGCTCCGTACATACAGTTAAAATCATAGCCAAATTACCGACCGTGCTTCCTCCAATTAGCCAAAAGCTCTCTTCAGCACCAAAACACTTTGCAGCCAGCTCTTGCCCTTCACGAATCACATCTTCTGGGTGATGCAAATCATCCAGTCCAGTAATTTCTGTCGCATCAATAGACATCACTTCTTGCAACAGAGATGCAATATTTTCATGCTCATATACTTGTCCATTTTTATGACCGGGCACATGGAAAGAAGCATTGCCCTGAGTCCGGTAACGTATTAGGGCTTCCATTAATGGTGCGTGTACCGCCTTTTTCCCCATCATTCTGCAATCCTTCCAAACAAAGCTTTATATCTACCTTATTTTATCGTAAAATCAAGCGGAATCCTACTTTTACTCACAGAAAAAAAGGCCCGTATCGACAGACCTTGAATGCCAATCCTTCAAAGACTAATTGCAAAGGATATTATGCATTTTTCTGTACCCAGATTTGCTTTAGTTGATCAATAAAAAAATGATATTTGGCATCAGTTGCATCCGTGTGTACCATTTCAGCTTCACACGTATCACAGATAAACTCGGAAACGATAAAAATGCCTTCATGCTTGTGCTGTCCGCATATAATACAGCGGTGGCCGCCTTGATCATGCATATCCATCCCACCTTGTTTCTTTTACTATTAGTATGGGGCACTTTCTACTATTTTAAACCTTTTCATAGCTCAGTTTGACGATATACTCTATATATATTCCTCCTGGGCCATTATGGTGTTTGTACCCCGTATGTTTAAAAAACAGCCGTCTATGCCGATATAATAAGAAAAAGCTCTTATGTATGGATACCCTTTCATCGGAGCCTTGAACACTTCATCAGTGATAGCTTTTCCAGTAATTATAGAGTAGGCTAGCTAACACTGGATGTCGATCATTCTGTATTTCTACAAAAACGATTAAATGCTTATTTAAAGCGGCATGAGCGAAGTACCGTCCCTTTTTCCGGCTGTGGACGGGAAGCCACTTGTGATGCAGTAGATTAATGAAAGGACTGTTCGCATGACAGAGGAAACCGGAACCAAAGCTACCTACTATCACTACAAGCTCATTAAAAAAATCAGTATACCGCGTCAACTAGTATGGAGTCATATTTCACTGCCTATTATTATGCTTCTCTTTCTGCTTCTTGCCTTTTCCTGGACTAGCGTGTTTTTGTTTGCTCTTGCCTTTTTCCTTACCTTATGGGTACACTTCGTAATCTCACGATCTGTCCTATACATCGGTGGCGGAGCATCCTTCCGCAAACGCTGGGCATTCCACCGTAAGTTACCATGGCTAGGCTATATGACAGACCAGTACATAGGCTATAGCATCTTTCGTCGTGTGCACATACATACCCTCTGGATCGGTATCTGCTTATCAGGCGTATTCATTCTCTGGTCTCCACCAGCCTTTACGGTATCCTTACTCTTCTGGCATCTATGGCTTATTGCACCGCGTCTATACATCCTCAGTCGGCTTACGGGCGAGAGAAAAGACGGCATGTTGAAGTTTACCGATGAAGATGCCTCATATTATCAACAGTAAATCTAACCACTCATATCCGTACAGATAAAAAATTCGGATCTGAACTACCTACAACGATCTAGACTGAAGCAAAAAGGAGCAACCTCAATCGGTTACTCCTTTTTTTGCGACTTAACAACCATAATCGCTTTATTCTCTTATCAAGTAAACTTTCCCTCAACTTTATCCTCGTTAAATGTAGAAAGATTATTCAACATGCAAATATATAAAAGGAAGCTACTCCCTACTCAACGGCAGTTCTGAGTGCTTCCCCACATCCAATCTCATCATTCATCATTATACACAGCATACGATACGCTATGAGTTTACTATAAATATGATCTACATTAAGTCCTATGCTGCTTACCGGTTGAAAACCGTACTCCTAATTAAGATCCACGCTTTTGCTCTTCACAACAGCCTTTCTGTCTTTTGGAACCAATACAGTAAAAGAACCATCATGCACAGACAAATGCACCATGTGTTTATTTTTCTGAAACACCTTCTGATTGGAGGTGGATAGATTCGGTTCCTCAGTCCAGCCCCAAGCTGCAATCTCCTCTAGATAAGGAGCAGGTAGACTATCACTTTCCTTCAACGCTGGCAGTGCATAGCGAACATAGTCCATGTCCGAATTACTGCTGGCCCGATCGGTTTTACTAGCTTCTTTGGGAACCGGAAACGTCTTCTCGTTAGCAGCACCCTCAAACGATGTCCAAGAAGGCTCCTCTTCCACGCACCCGGTAAGAATCGCGACAGCGACACTGAATAGCACCAATAGAGCAAGCCATTTATTTCGCCGCATGATCTTCCCTCCTTACCAGCCTGATTGATTATACAAAAATCCTATGATGGAGTTTGCATAATTCTGCAACAATGCAGCGTGTGTGTATGGGATCCAATACCTATATTATACAGGGTTTACTCTTACATTCCGTAACAAAAATGTTACCTTCCTTTTGTAAGGATATTTCTAAAATATACATATATGCAAAAGAGGACCATGATCTCATTGAGATCATGGTCCTCTTTACTTGTTGCTTGGCGACGTCCTACTCTCCCAGGACCCTGCGGTCCAAGTACCATTGGCGCTGGAGGGCTTAACGGTCGTGTTCGGGATGGGTACGTGTGGAACCCCTCCGCTATCGCCACCAAACATGAATCTGCTGAGCAAATTCTTTTTCAGGAATCAGCATCGCCAAATGCTGTGTGTTCGCTTGTTCCATATAAGCCACTTGTGCTTATACAATACAAAACTTACACCCTGAAAACTGGATCCGAAACTCATTGCGTTTTATCTTAGGATAAGCCCTCGACCGATTAGTATTGGTCAGCTCCATGCATTACTGCACTTCCACCCCCAACCTATCTACCTCGTCGTCTTCAAGGGGTCTTACATACTGGGAAATCTCATCTTGAGG
>NZ_JBSEDY010000025.1:0-35585 GCF_053570945.1 Paenibacillus sp. CMM36 | reverse complement strand
AGCTTCGCGGATGCCAAAGAGCTCCATGGGTTTCGCTATTGCCGTTTGCGCGGTCTTCCAAACGTCAGGGAACAAGCCCTTATGACGGCAGCCGTGCAGAACATGAAGAAGATGGCGATCCACCTAGCTCGCCTGGAGAAACAGGGGTACCCCCCCTGCTTCTCCAGAGACCAGAGCATTATGATGTAAAAAAGAAACCCACGTCTCAAAATGACGGGGTTTCTCGACAATCTGAGAAGACCTACTAAGGTCTTCTTTTCACTCACTTCTATACGATTCATTAGTAGTTGCACGTTATCTTTATAGTCACATGATTGATTCAGAACAGACGACCTTCGTACACGATCTCAGCCGGACCCGTCATATATATGTGATTATCTTCCTCGCTCCATTCGATATCCAGATCGCCGCCCTTCAGGCTTACAATGGCGTGGCGGTCGCTATATCCGTTTAGTACAGAAGCAACAAGCGTAGCACAGGCTCCGGTTCCACAAGCTAGCGTCGGCCCGGCTCCTCTCTCCCATACTCTCATATCTATATGCTTACGGCTACGTACCGTGGCGAACTCAACATTTGTTTTTTTAGGGAATAACGGATGGCATTCCAGCTTTGGCCCCCAGGCTTCCAGATCAAAGCTTGGCGCATCCTCCACATAAATGACACAGTGCGGATTCCCCATAGATACAGCCGTAAAGCGAAAACCACTTCCTCCAGCTTCAATGGGCTCATTAATTACGCTAGTCAGATCCAGAGTAGTCGGAATCTTCAAACCCTCAAGAATTGGCTCTCCCATATCTACCTTCACCATACGAACAAGTCCATTCTCTACAGTTAGTTCGACCTGCTGTACACCTGCACCCAGCGTCTCAATCGTGATCTGTTCACGGTTGATATGCTTACGGTCATATACGTATTTGGCAGCACAACGGATAGCATTACCGCATTGTTCGGCCTCTGAGCCGTCCGAGTTAATAATGCGCATGCAGAAATCCGCTTTTTCTGATGGCAATATATATACCAACCCATCGGCGCCAACACCAAAATGTCGATCACATAGCCGAACAGCTAATTCCGAGGCGTCAGACGGCAACTCCTGATGCCCAAACCAAACGATAAAATCATTACCTAGACCGTTCATTTTTGTGAATTCCATAGCTTACCTCCGCCGTTGCTGCTGATGTCATGTTCCTCATGAAGCTTTGATCCCATGATATCATACAGGGCAATAGTGGGAAAGCGATGCGATATGCATAACCCGATTTCTAGGATGAAAACTTCGTACGTCCCGCTGAAAAGTGTGTATTTCCGCCGCGACGACGGTTGCGTCGACCGCCCCACACACTTCCCGCTCCCATCAGAAACGTCGGAATCCCAGCTGCGACAATGGATAGCGCCCACTCACGCAAACCGAGCGGTACCGTTTTGAAAATAGGTTGCAGCATAGGCACGTACATAACCACTAGCATTAGTACTATTGAAGACAGCACGGCAAGCACAAGATAACTATTTTGAAACGGATTACGATGGAAAATAGAACGGGAACTGCGGCAATCAAACACATGAATTAACTGCGCCAGAACTAGCGTAGCAAAGGCAACGGACTGTGCTTTGATCAGTTGTCCTGCGTCATCCGGTGCAATACGTAATGTCAGCCAGAAGGCCGCTAGCGTACATAAACCAATCAACAAGCCACGACTAATGATTTTCCAGCCCAGTCGACGAGCAAAAATATTTTCCTTTGCGCCACGAGGTTTGTGCTCCATGAGATCCTTTTCTGGTTGGTCCACCCCCAGAGCCATCGCTGGTAGGCCATCTGTCACCAGATTCACCCATAAAATCTGGATCGGTAACAAAGGTAATGGCAGCCCGGCCATCATGGCAAAAAACATCGTCAAAATTTCACCCACATTGGAGGCGAGTAGATAACGGATAAATTTACGGATATTCTCGTAAATATTCCGTCCTTCCTCAATTGCGGCTACAATCGTAGAGAAATTATCATCACTCAGAACAAGCGCAGCCGCTTCTTTGGTCACGTCCGTTCCTGTAATACCCATTGCAATGCCGATGTCCGACGCCTTTATCGCTGGAGCGTCATTGACGCCATCTCCAGTCATGGCTACGACATGTCCGCGCCTTTGCAGTGACTTGACGATCCGTAGCTTGTGCTCCGGCGAAACCCGTGCATATACAGAGACGGTATCAACGGCTTTGTCCAGCGACGCATCATCCATCGCAGACAATTCCTGTCCTGTTAACACGTGGGATCCGCGCTGAAAAATGCCCAGCTGCTGTGCAATGGCCTCTGCAGTTGTACCGTGATCTCCGGTAATCATCACAGTGCGAATGCCAGCACGACGACACTTGCCAATGGCTTCGCGAACCTCGCGACGTGGCGGATCAATCATGCCTGTCAGCCCGATAAAGATCAGTTGTGCTTCAGCCTCCTCAACCGTGGAGACACGCTCATGCGAGCGGATATCACGGTAAGCGACACCAAGTACACGTAGCGCCTCCGAGGCCATTCCTTCGTTAGCTGCCAGTACCTTTTGGCGCAGCGTACCCGTTAACGGAACGACATTTCCTTCCCATAAAATGTAGGAGCACTGGCCCAGCAATACATCCGGTGCACCTTTGGCAAAGACAATGTGTCCTCCCTGGTGGCGTACGAGTACCGACATTCGCTTCCGATCCGAGTCAAAAGGAAATTCTCGCTCCCTTGTGTATAGCTCATATAGCCCTTGTCGCGTGACTCCGCCCTTGGCAGCTAACGTGACCAGCGCTCCTTCCGTCGGATCACCCTTTAGCTCCCAAACGGAGGACGGCGTCGGCTCTTTGGTTTTCTTTTTCGAACGTAGCTCCTCTGTATCGGCTTGAACAATTTCCGCATTGTTGCAAAGCACACTGGCTTGCAGCAGTCTACGCAGAGATTGTCCGTTTTTAAGATCGGCAGGAAGGTCTCTATCCATAATATGCCCGTGAGGGTCATAGCCCTCTCCCGTAACTCCCCAGTAGCGGCCGTCCAGCCATAGCTTGGTAACCGTCATTTTATTTTGGGTCAGGGTACCCGTTTTGTCGGAACAAATGACAGATGCACAGCCGAGCGTTTCAACAGAAGGCAGCTTACGCACAATCGCCTTTCGTTTAATCATACGCTGCACACCCAATGCGAGCGCAATCGTCACAATAGCTGGCAACCCTTCCGGTATAGCCGCCACAGCCAAGCTCACTCCGGCCAAGAACATGCTCATGGCTGGCTGTCCATGTAAAATGCCTGCTACGACAACGAGCACCGTTAGCGCCAACGCTACGATAATCAAAATTTTGCCCAATTGCTCCAATCTGTGCTGCAACGGTGTCTCCTGCGACTCCGTATTTTCTATCAAGTCTGCGATCTTACCCATTTCGGTACTCATACCTGTACGTATAACTATTCCTTGTGCGGTTCCTCTAGTCATCATCGTGCCCATAAAACCGATGTTTTTTTGATCCCCAAGTGGTACCTCGGCGGCATGAATAGGGCGGCAATGCTTACTCACCGGAACCGATTCACCTGTCAGGGCGGACTCCTCTACATCACAGCCGTTCGTACTCAACCACCTTACATCTGCGGGAATGCGATCACCACTTTCCAGCAGCACAATATCACCCGGTACCAGTTCTCTGGCTTGAACTTGAATTCGTTTTCCGCCCCGCAACACTTTGGCCGTCGGAGCCGATAGTTGTCTCAAAGCTCGCAATGAACGCTCAGCTCTGAATTCCTGTACAAAGCCAAGAATTCCATTCAGTACAACAATAGCAATAATGGTAATCGCGTCCAAATACTCGCCAAGCAGGCCGGATATCAGGGTCGCTCCCATCAATACAAGCATCATAAAATCCTTGAACTGGTTGAGCAGCAGCAAGATTGCCGAAACTCGCTTCCCCTCGCTCAGCTCATTCCATCCTGACCTTTCTCTTCGTTCCGCAAGCTGTTCCTCCGAAAGACCCTGCTTCGGGTCGACTTCCAGACTTGTTGAAAGCTGTTCATTGCTTAATTGGTGCCAGTGTGCTTGTTCCATTCTCCCCAATTCCCTCCCGGTCAGATAGTCCGCTTCCGTCGGTTGTGCGTAGGATGGCTGCCCGTTATTATATTTTTGTGCCGCGATTGCTGATAAGCTGGACAGACTTTCTAGATTCAATCTATTCGGACAGGATCTGAAATATCACAAAGCCGCTTAAGTTTTGTCCCAAAGTTATGTATCATAGTAGGAAGGCGAAAATACATTTGCTTCAAAGGAGAACATAATTATGGCATTGGACGGAATCGTAACCCGCGCTATCGTACACGAACTGCAAGGCATCCGAGGCGGGCGCATTAATAAAATACATCAGCCAAACGATCGCGATATCGTGCTGAATCTGCGGGCACAAGGCGGAAGCGTAAAGCTGCTGCTGTCAGCTAATCCGACCTTCCCGCGTGTACATTTTACAGAACAAAGCTTTCTTAATCCGACAGAAGCCCCTATGTTTTGTATGCTTCTTCGCAAGCATTGCGAAGGAGGCGTTATTGAGAAAATCACGCAGGTGGGCATGGAGCGTATTATTCACATGGATGTACGTCAACGTGATGAACTGGGAGATGTTTCACTCAAACGAATTATCATTGAACTGATGGGCAGACACAGCAACATTATTTTGCTTGACCCGGAAACAGGCGTGATGCTAGATGGCATTCATCATGTTACACCGTCTATTAGCAGCTATCGGGTCATTATGCCCGGCTTTCAATACACGGAGCCTCCTGAACAAAACAAGCTAAATCCACTAGAAACAGAAGAGGCAGCTTTCATATCCTCGTATCAAACAGCACTCGAGGCCGGAGAAGCTCCCAAACGCTGGATCGTGAACACTTTTACTGGACTCAGTCCCCTCATTGCTGAAGAGATACTAACTCGAGTAACTAATGAAGTATCTGGTGATAGTGATCGTTCACTATGGAGTACATTCAGTCACATCATGGATGACGTGCGGAACCATCGTTTTCAGCCGGTATCTGGACTAAACGCACAAGATAAAGTGATATTCTCAGCCATTCCACTGACGTTGATCCAAGGAGAACGTAAGGAGTACGCTACGATCAGTGAGTGTATGGAAGACTTCTTCGGTGAAAAAGCAGAAAGGGATACGGTTAAGCAAAAGGTCAGTGACCTACTGCGGTTTCTGCAAAATGAGCGGAGTAAAAACGTAAAAAAACTCGACTATCTCCAACAGGATTTGGCCGAGGCGGAAGATGCCGATCAATTTCGCATTTATGGAGAGTTGCTGTTCGCTTCGCTGCATGAGGTGAAAAAAGGGGACAAAGAAGTGACGATCATCAACTTTTATGATGAGGAACAGCGTCCAATGTCCATCCCACTGGACCCACTACTCAACCCGTCGGATAATGCGCAACGGTATTTTAAAAAATACAACAAATATAAAAACAGCCTAGCTGTCATTGACGAACAACTGGAGAAAACGCACGAAGAAATCCGTTATATGGACAGTCTTCTTCAGCAGCTAGCCCATGCCTCTATGAATGACATTGAGGAAATACGTGAAGAACTGGTTCAGCAGGGCTATCTCAGAGATCGGGTCAAAAAAGGAAAGAAAAAGAAGAAAAACGACCGTCCAACCCTGCACGTCTATACATCATCCGAAGGTATCGAGTTACTGGTTGGCAAAAACAACTTGCAAAATGAATATGTAACAAATCGACTGGCCGGACCAAATGACACCTGGCTGCACACAAAGGATATTCCGGGGTCACACGTCGTTATACGTGCTGAGCAATTCGGAGATGCGACGCTGGAGGAAGCAGCTCAACTCGCTGCTTATTTTAGTCAGGCCAAGCAGTCCAGCAGTGTACCTGTGGACGCCACCCTGATTCGACATGTACGTAAGCCTAGCGGAGCCAAACCTGGCTTTGTCATCTACGACCATCAGCGTACGCTTTTCATTACACCCGATGAGGAACTAGTCAAAAAGCTGCCGAATCGCATCAAAAACGGTTAAATCTTACTAGCCTGTTGAACCCACAAAAAAAGCCCTTTGTTCTTTGCACGGTACACTTCTTGTGTTCCATGCATAAGGCAAGGGGCTTTTTATTTACTTTTGTCCAATAGCAGCCTTCCTCAATTCCTCGACTACCTGCCCTTCCACACTACGGCTACCCAGATCACCGTGAAAAATAACACCTTGACGCGCGCCGTGAAAATCCGAGCCGCCAGTTGCAATGAGGCCATATTGCGCCGCCATCGCAGTATATCGGCTCTCAGCCTCAGCATCATGGTCCGAATGTCGCACCTCCAAGCCCGCAGGCTTCGCCTCCTCTATAATAGAACGAACCAGCTCATCATTTCCGTACAAGCCAGGGTGGGCCACCACGGGTACCCCTCCTGCTTCACGAATCCAGTTTATGGCCTCCGCAGGCTCTACACGGGGTATAGACACATATCCGGGCGCTCCTTCCGCCAAGTAACGGTCAAACGCGTCCCGCATATCCTTCGCATATCCTTTTTGAACCAGCGTATCCGCCATATGCGGACGTCCAATGCTTTCATCTGGTGCCAGCGGTCTGCCCATCGTAGCCACCACTTCACCCAGTGTGATTTCCACACCCAGACTACGCAATTGACTCAAAATCAAATCATTACGGGTATCCCGTGCCTGGCGAAGCTTTTCCAACCGTTCCAAAAACACTTTATTGTGGTAATCCATAAAATAACCGAGTATATGAATATCCTTATCGCCAGCTCGAGTACTAATTTCCACTCCTGGCACCACAGTAATTCCTATGCGTTTTCCCTCTTCCAGAGCTTCCTCCAGGCCAGCTACCGTATCATGATCTGTAATGGCCACACCTGCCAGTCCTTTTTCCTTGGCCCAGCGCACATTATCTGCAGGTGGTTGCATTCCGTCAGATGCTTGGGTGTGTGTGTGTAAATCATATCGTTTTACGTTAATCTGCTCCTTCATTATACATCCTCCTTCTCTTTCACCTTTGCAAGCTCGTCCTGCGAGTCCCTCAGGACGTCCGTTCCCTGATCATGACGACGCAAGTAAGACAGGAAGGTTACTACCGGAATCGGCAACAACGCCGACTTCAAATGAATTGCATAAAATTCTCGTTTGAACGTGATATCTGAAATATTTACAATTTTCAATAATCCGAGCGCAACTTCATGCTTCACCGAAGATGGTGATAGCATGGTAATACCCAGTCCAGCCTCCACCGCCGATTTAACCGCTCCAGTGCTCCCCATCTCCATTACAATCCCAAGTCGGGAGGCATCCATACCACGATTTTTCAGCTCATCTTCTATTACTTGACGTGTACCAGATCCCTTTTCTCTGGCTACAAAAGGATGCTTGAACACATCTTCCAGAACCACTTTTTTAGCCTTGGCCAGCGCATGTCCTGAAGGCACAATCAATTTCAGTTCGTCCTGCATCACAGGTTCCACCACGATATCCGGATGCTGGACTGGGGCCTCAATCAGTCCTAAATTCAGCTGATGTTTTAGTATATCATCCATAATCTGAGTTGTATTCATCACATTCATCGCCATGCGTATATGAGGGTATTCCTGACCAAACGGTCCCAGCATTCTGGGTACAATATACTCACCAATCGTTAGGCTGGCGCCAATATGCAATCTTCCCTCCAACATGTGAGTAAAAGCAGACATCGCCTCGTCAGCTTCCCTGATCAGTTGCATGCTTTTTTTCGCAAAAGGCAGGAGTGTCGCTCCCGCCTCTGAAAGTTCGATTTTTTTAGTCGAACGTTGCAGCAGTTTTGTGCCAAAATAATCTTCCAAAGACTGAATTTGCATCGTCACCGCAGGTTGTGTCATATGCAGCGCTTGTGCCGCCGCCGAGAAGCTCCCGCGTTCCGCTACGGTATAAAAAATGTGCAACTGATGAAAGTTCATACTGACAGCCCTCTCCCCTCTGTTCTCCCTATTTTAACATAAGAAAAACGTCTGTCGAAGCATTTCCAAGTAAACTTACTGAATTGGGTAGTTTTATTATTGGAAAATAAAAAAAGCATGCAGCTAATAAGTGCATACTTTCTACTTAAACTTAACGGTATTCAGGAAGTTTGGAGATTTTTTCATCTGAAGCCGTTCTCCAAATGACCGTCTATTTTTGCTTACGAGTGCTTTTCATCAGTGTCATGCGCCGCGAATGGCGTAACCATGAATAGTATGACTTCAAATCCCTTAATTCAATGGTCTCCGACATCCGGCCCAAAAAGGTAATGACAATCATTTTGTGAAGCGGATTCCCCGCAATATCCATCTCGCCGGGCAACTCTCCAAATTCGGCCACGACGACCAGATCACCATCAATTAAATATACATCCTCTTCGTTATGATAATAGGACTCCATCCTGTTTTGCTTCAGGCATTCCCAAAGCCAGGCGGCGATATGATTCGTCTCGGACTGTTTCTGCTCTACCCGATCTAAGTAACGTGATTTCGCATGATTTGTTATCACGATATCGGCGACTTTTTTATCGCCCATCTCCACGTAGAACGGTTCGTATGTACTCCATCGCTGCATTGCTTTGTCACGCACGGGATCACTCTCCCCACCAGATAGGTCTTTATATCTACCAATATATTCATATGTTACCTCAACAGACCCGGGACTACAAGTTACAAAATTGAAGTTTATGGGTGATATTTAAGATTTTTTAGGTCTAACAGCATCAAGACCATTATGCAAAAGTCCTGACTTCACGAAAAAAAGCCAGCCTGTAGGCTGACCTTTCAAAAAATGTTTACAATTTATAGACATTTAATATTATATTTCATATTCTTTCATCTTTTCCTTATCGTCGTTGTAATCCGTCCTAATCTCATTTCGAAAAGAGCGCTCGACCTTACGCACATAGGAAAGTCTGCGAATATTTTTAACGGTGTCTTCTGCCCGATCCGCATTCATATATATCACTACATAATGCATACGCTTTGAAATAAAGTGGACATTTCCGTATTTCTCCAGATTGCGGGCAGCCTTGATATCGCTTACCCAAATGATGTACCCTGTCCGCTCGGCAAACATTCGCTTCATCTCCCCCCACTCGGTATCATTCCTATGACCTATCCACAGGAGCATTTCCCTCCGCTGCCACATCCGCCTTTTTTCACATTCGGATCATTGCTCGGCACCTTAATAGTCTCGGACACGGAATATGCAATCGTTTCAGACATGGCATGAAGCATATCATCCAGCGCCTTTTCGGCTCGTTTGAACTCCTTAACATCCACGAATTGTTCCAGTTCCAGCTCAACGACCTGCACTGCATCCTTCGCTTCATGATAGTTCGGATGAAAATGCCCAAAACGCTCCGTTTCCGCGAATAGCTCCTTTTTGGCATCCAGCTTGCGTACACACGCCTGAATAGACGGATTCAATTCCACACGCTGTTTCCAATATAAATAATCCGATACCTCAAAGGATCGGTTGACCATATCGCCCAATTCATAGGCGTTAATAAGCACTTCTGCCATATTGACCGTGTTCAATTCGGCTACGCTCATGAATGTTCATCTCACTTTATATAAAGTTCTACCCTGTAAAAGTAGACTCATTTATCATACCACATCCTTCTTTTGAGAAGAAGGAGTTTCATGCACTTCCTGGCCCTACTATGTAAAAGGAACCAGCAAGCGCATGTCTGACCATTCACTTGGCTGTAAGGTCGCAGGAGAAAGTGTTTCGTCATCCCTTCCTGAGGCATACCAGCCTGTGACACTCCATGGTGCACCGGAAACCACCGCCTCCGGTATCCATTTAACCTCTTTCCCACCGATTCGCAGCCCCACAGCAGCCTGCCAACGAATCGCTTGCTCGATCAACTGCCGGGCAGTGGAAGTATGGTAACTCCTCCATTCTTTTGTCCATGAGGAGGGGACTGTAGATCTTTCTGGAAAATAGTCAGACGGATCAGGCAGTGTATGCTCTTGTTCGTAAAAGTGCAGCGTTCGCCCTGTATAAACCAAACCTGCTCTCCCCTCTTGGGAAAATATAGAACGGGCTTGAATAGGTTCGGACTCCATTTCACTGTTGAGGCTGCCTGAATTTATGTTCTCTGTTTCCGAAATCAGTGGATAATGATGAGCTGGCTCGTCCACACCTTCGGGTTCACGACGTGGACCTAATCCTATTGCAGCAAGCGTTTTTCGTATTTTGACAACAGAGCTCGCCGGAATAATAAAGTCCTTGTCGCCAAGCCGTTCCAGCAATCCTTCCAGCGCGGGATGGCGTGCAACCATGTCTGCATCCTCCTGTGTGCTACATCGCAAAAGTGTTACCGTTGCAAATGCCGTCCGTCCGACATCGCCTGCCCACTGTTCTACCGCCATACGTACATGATCAGGCACGCCTGTCCGGCTGAACTTGTCCAGTAGAGCAGGAATTGCTTTAGCTTCCATCCCTAACTCGATTGCCTCTGTAACACTTTCTCTGGTGATCCGGTATATTGCCATCCGATCTCCTGTCACACGTTCACAGCAGCATTCCAGTCGCCAGCGCACATCATATGCCACATCTGGCGGAACCAATATTTCAAAATCAGGTTGTACATAAAAAGTACCTTGTTCTTGATTTGTATCCTCGTAATTATTGGGACGAAGCATGTCTAACACAGATACATTCCAGCGAAAACACAGTTTACCCGATGCAGTCTGGCCCCAATCACCCATTCCAAACGCAGTCAGGGCCTTCAGCCAACCCTCCAATCCCTCCATGAAAGATCCATTAAAATTAAAATCAGAACCCGTTTCTCCCGCAAACCCTTCCGGATTTGAGGTTGTAGGAATAAGGTCTAAAAGGGCGCCGTTCTTGGAATCAGCTCCGCTCGTACTCTCCTGCTGGATTAGGCCTACTTGAAGCATCCATTGCAGCAGACACTTGATAGATATCCACCCTTCTATCCCCATATACTGGGAGACGGCACACAGCATATAGCGAAAATGCTGCATGGATGCTTCGGCCTTGCCGTATCTTTCCATGAGTGTAGCAAAAATATGCTTGCGCATTTGCCAAGCAGACAAACGAATCCAAGTCGCCAGTTCCGTTTCCTGAATGCGAAAAGACACCGTTTCTTTCACTAACAGCCCCAAACTGAGTAGCAAATCCATCATGACCACCGTTTGCACAGGATACAGCTCTGCATGCGCATAATGCAACCCAAGACCCATCAGGTCCTCCGGGCGAAAGGGGGTCAGTTCATTCAATTTTTGCAATGATCGCTTATGTATGGTTCCTTTGGCCGTCAAAGGGACGCCCTGTACTGCAATACGTGACAACGCATGCAGCAATTCCGACTCCAGGCCTGTCATTGATTCATGTACCGTTATCGGATGATCCGAATGCATCATGTTCATTGGATTTTCCTCTAACAACATATCGTACAGATCCGGTAGTCGATAAACCGGGATATATAAAATTCGTTCGCCCCACGATTTGGTAACAGCCTCGAGCCAGCCCCGGGCACGTAATCCACGCAGTGCCAGTTTCGTTTCGACTCCGCTTAACGATCCCCGGGTAAGCTGTATAGGTTCTTCTTCCTTCATGGGCTGTCCCGCGTGCCGAATAAAGCATCGTCTAAGTACCAGCAGCTCATCCGATGAAAGCTCATTCCAGCTGTCTTGCGTGTTCGTTACGCCCATTCTTGATTAGGCCTCCTTTTTCTTTCCACGATCTCCAGACTTAGCATCCCTGCTTCCAATAGCCTCTGTCACACTAAATCTGCGAACCGCATATTCATAGCCTTGCTCAATCAGGAACAGCTGACGACGAGCTGCAAAATCCATCTCCTTGCTATTCTCCGTCACTAGAGCATAAAAATAAGCTTTATTCTCGCCTGACTTTGGTCGCAAAATGCGTCCCAGTCGCTGCGCTTCTTCCTGGCGAGAGCCAAAGCTGCCCGATACCTCTATGGCTACTGCTGCATCCGGCAGATCCACCGCAAAGTTTGCAACCTTGGACACCAATAGGGTCCGAATTGCACCCTTGCGGAATGCATCAAACCAACGCACCCGCTCCGTCTGGCTCATTGAACCCGTAATCAGTGGGACACCGAGCTCCTGAGCCAATGTACGCAACTGGTCCAAATATTGACCAATAATGAGCGTGGGCAAACCACTGTGCTGCTGCATCAGGCTACGCACCGCCTCCAGTTTGATCGGATTTTCGGCTGCAATTCGGTACTGCTGTCTGCCCTCAGCACGCATACTGCGCTCCAAAAGTTCAGCTGTCATTGGAAGCCGCAACTCCACACAATCGACCTGAGCGATCCAGCCCTGTCGCTCCAGCTCCTTCCATGGCATATCATACCGTTTGGGCCCAATTAAAGAGAACACATCCCGTTCACAACCATCCTCTCGAACCAGCGTGGCCGTTAACCCCAAACGACGGGTAGCCTGAATGTCAGCCGTCGCCCGGAATACTGGCGCGGGCAGCAAATGAACCTCATCATATATAATGAGTCCCCACTTCCGCTCACTCAGCAGTTTCATATGCTCAAAATCCCCATCCTTGGTGCGACGGTGTGTCAAAATTTGGTATGTTGCCACCGTAATCGGGCGCACTTCTTTTTTCTGACCACTATATTCCCCGATGGAATCGGCAGAAATATCCGTCTTTTGCTTTAATTCTTCTACCCATTGCCGTACAGAAGTAGTATTAGATGTTAGAATAAGCACTTCACACTGAAGCCGATTCATCACCGCCATGCCTATCACTGTTTTTCCAGCTCCGCATGGAAGCACCAGTACACCACTACCCCCTAAGCCGTCGGCTCCTTCAAACGCATCAGCGGCCTTTACTTGATAATCACGAAGCCGCAACTTCGTTTGTCCCTTTCCCAAGGTAAAACTAAGCTGATTCCCTTCAAGATAGCCTGCCGTATCCACAACGGGATATCCCAAGCGAGTTAATTCCTGCTTGAGCAAGCCCCGACTTTCGGGCGGGACCGATGCGCTTTCCTCATCAACGCGAAGTAAACCAAGCTGTATTAGCTCTTGCTTGGTCAGTAGCTCATCCAGTAAAGCGGGGGTCTCTGCTGCCAAGATCAAGCGATCACCTATTGCATAGCTGTTGGCTTTCCCTGTCTTTATACCTCCGTTTTCTTTCGTACCTCGTGAAAGCGTCAACGTCCCATAGCGAGAAACGAGCTGTTCAATATCATTCAACAAATCACGTGGAATATCCCAACGGGAAATGGAATACAAACTATTTTGAATGTCCTCAGCACTCCATCCGAGGGCAACTGCATTCCACAAAGACAGTGGAGTGATGTGGTATGTATGAAAAGCGGACGGACTTTTAACCAGCTCCGCATAAATCTGCAACTGTGAACGAGCCCATTCCGAACCGGGCAAGCCCATTTCCAGCAGAACGGTAAAATCACGTTGTACAATACAAGGATGATCTGGATTCATGACTACCTCCTGATAATCTAACAATACATCATTTTAAAGTTGAATCAATTTCATAACTCATTAAAGTTTGGTGGTTGTAACTAGATACAGACAAATCGAATCATTTTGATCTATAACTAGTTTTGATTGAAGCAGCTAAAGGTATTATGAAATTGATTTAGTTATATAATAAATAGCTTATCCGTTTATTCGAATATCAACCAGAATAGCAAGGAGTCCAACCCATATTCGGGTTGAACTCCTGATTTAACGCCCGGGGTTAAGACCCCCCAACAAATGCCTACCTTAATTATTCTTCTAGTGGACCTGCTCGGAAATATGACTAAGCGCCTCTCCAGCGTTGTCTGCAAAAATATTACGAACAGCCAAATCCCCGATTGAGACAATCCCGATCAGACGGTCTCCTTCCGTCACAGGCAACCGACGGATTTGCTGCTCCGCCATCAGTTCAGCTGCTTGGTCCACCGACATGTCCGCACTGGCTGTACGAATACCTGTCGTCATAACCGTATCGACTGAACCCGAACCCGAATTTTTAGCCGCATAACCGCGAACGACAAGATCACGGTCCGTTACTACGCCGATCAACTTATCACTGCCTTCGCTTTCCACAACCGGAATAAAACCAGTATCATTGTCCTTCATTTTGACCGCAATTTCATAAATATTGTCCTGCGGGGTAACCGTTACGCATTCTTTAGTCATAACTTCCTGAACCTTTTTCATGGGTACTCCCTCCTTTTCAAGAGTAGGGTACCCCATTTCATTCAGCTCATACTCCAGATTGAACCGTTCCCAATTCAACTCATTTTAGCCCTTAATTGCCCCTGCTTTTCGTTCCGCAGCGTATCCCGTAGACATCGCAATAAACAACCGAACCGCGTTAATCATAGCATCCTCATCAAAGTCAAATTTAGGATGATGGTGTGGATAAACCGCTCCTTTAGCTGGGTTACCCGCTCCTACGAACATGAAGCAACCTGGCACACGTTCCAAATAATACGCAAAATCTTCAGCAGGCATCAGCTTCGACGCTTCCTGTACATTCTCCTTGCCGAAAACAGATTTTGCTTCATTAAAGAAACGAGATGCTTCATGTGCGTCATTGACAACTGGTGGGTATCCCATAATATAGCGAACCTGTGCTGTTGTACCGTATGTTGCGGCTGTGAGCTCTGTTACCTCATGCAGTCGCTCCTTCATCACCGTTCGTGTCTCCTCATCAAACGTACGAATCGTTCCACTCAAGCGACACGTTTCTGCGATCACATTTTGCGCAGAGCCCCCTTGGATGGTTCCCACCGTCAGCACGGCAGGTCGTAATGGGTCGACTGAACGACTTACGACACTTTGCAATTGCATGACAAGAGCTGAGCCCGCCACGACACTATCATTAGTGGACTGAGGCATCCCACCATGCCCACCCTTACCTGTGATTTCAATATAAAAATCATCTGCCGCCGCCATCAGCGGCCCTGCACAACTCGCAGCCGTTCCGACAGGAAAAGGTGTCCATAAATGGATACCATAAATGACGTCCACACCTTCCAATATACCATCCTTTATTACACTGACCGCTCCGCCAGGCAGCAATTCCTCCGCAGGTTGGAACAACAACCGAATTTCTCCTTGCAGCTCGTCCCGATTCAGACTGAAATAGTAAGCCGTTCCAAGTAGCGCGGATGTATGTCCATCATGGCCGCAAGCATGCATGGCTCCGTCTACGTTGGAGCGATATTCACATTCCTTTTCATCCTGAATAGGAAGAGCATCCATATCGGCACGCAGCAGGACGACAGGCCCGGGTTTAGCACCACGAATGGTGCCTACAACACCGTGTCCCCCTACCTGACGGCGAATCTCGATTCCCCAACTCTCCAACTTATCCGCTACAAAAGCTGCAGTTTTGCTTTCCTGAAAGGAAATTTCGGGATTCTTATGTAAATGTCTACGCCACTCCACCATATTTTCTTGCAACTGGTCAAACCAGGTCTTGTCTAGCGCATGTTGTGTCATATTGCTCCACCTCTCCTTTTAAAGCACCGGGCAAGTTCCCGATTCATCTTGCAGCGTCACCACGTATGCACCGCTGCTCTCAAGTCTTCATTTTTATCCTATTGTAGCAGATATGGAATTGTTGTGATATCTGTTGCTTCAGGGAGGTTGCAGAAGCCCATCAAACATAATATGATAAAATGGGTAAACGATAAAATGATAACCGTCTGCGAGGAATATACCTTGTGGCGAATACCGGGGGAAGCTGATATGAGAAATACGAAGCCGGAGACTCGAAGAAGAGGCACACCGGATTTCCAATTGCTGATCCTCACTTTGTTACTGGTTGGATTCGGTGTAATTATGGTATTTAGCTCCAGCTCCAGCGTAGCTTTGCTGAATAAAGAATATAATTTTGACTCTTTATATTTTGTGAAGCGCCAATCTGCATTTGCTGTACTTGGACTTTTTATTATGTTGGTAGCTATGAATATTAAGATGGAAAAATATAAAAAGCTTTTTGTACCTTTATTTTTCATAACTATATTACTGCTAATCATCGTTCTTTTTACAGGCTCACTTAACGGCGCAAAAAGCTGGCTCAGGTTTGGTAGTGTTGGTTTCCAGCCAACGGAGCTTGCGAAAATTTCCATCATTCTTTACTTATCTGCACTGATTGTCAAAAAAGGAGATCGCTTTAGAGATCTGCGGACTGGCTACATACCTGTAACAGTCATTGTAGGCTGTGTTGCAGGACTCATCATGCTTCAACCTGATTTAGGCTCCTGCTTCATTTTGGTTGCTACGAGTGGTCTGATTATTTATGCCGGGGGAGCCAGTGTCAAGCATATTACAGCATCCATTGTTCTGCTCGTGCTAGGCGCTTCCATCGTATTTGGTATTGGGTCGTTGTTTGGAGGAGATTCTGGAACCACAGATGGACAAGTTGCTGCCAAGCAAGATTATAAAATCGGACGCTTTCAAGCCTTTCTTAATCCCGAGAAATATAGACAAGGAACGGGATACAATCTGGTACAGTCCTTGCAAGCTATAGGTGAAGGCGGCTTAAACGGCTCAGGCTTTGGTAAAGGTATTATCAAGCTTCACTATCTTCCTAATTCATTTAATGATTTTATCTTTTCTGTAATTGGTGAAGAATTCGGATTTATCGGAACAGCCATATTCCTGATGCTATATTTGTATTTCATTTGGCGAGGCATGATCATTGCTCTGCGTTGCCATGATCCGTTCGGAACGTTGGTAGGCACCGGTATCATGGGTTTGATCGCCATTCAGGCCTTCATTAACATCGGCGGTGTAACCCAAACGATTCCTATCACTGGCGTAACGCTTCCATTTATCAGCTTTGGTGGCTCCTCCTTGCTTGTCATGATGTTTTCGATGGGCATTATGCTCAGTATTTCTCGTGAGAACACCAAACAAGCGGTGCAGGAACGCACCACAGGGGTGGCTGTCCGTAATGAAGTACCCAATCGCTTTCAAACTCGTAGAACCAACCGTTTTCGCTAAAAAAAGAACTTCCAAGGACCACTTACAACGGTGGCTTTGGAAGTTCTTTTGGTTATGTATAAAAATACGGAAACCCTCTGCAAAAATGGCTATGCTGTTGATTCATAAAACGAAAACTGGCGATTCTATAACCACCAGTTTTCGTGTTTTTATTCGGGTTATCCTACGGAATTCCCGGCATGTATACAATTGGTTAAAAATGTAGCATTATCGGTCCTTGATTCTATTACACTGCGTCGTCCTTGAACGCGACACCTTCCACTTTTACGTTCACTTCCACGACCCGCAAACCTGTCATACTTTCGACGGCTTCTCGTACATTTTGCTGAAGAATTCGGGACACCTCATGAATAGGTGTTTCGTAGAGTACGATAATACGTAGATCAATGGCAGCTTCCAGCTGTCCAACCTCCACTGATACGCCTTTTTGCACATTTTTACCGCTCAGCCTTTTGGCCCAGCCTTCCGATAAACCACCTGACATTGCAGCAATGCCCGGTGTCTCTAATGCGGCCATCCCGGCAATTTTACCTACGACATCGTTGGAAATCTTGATGTTTCCTGCTTCCAGTTGTTGAATTTGCTCTGCCATGACCTATGTCCCCCTTCATCCATCCTTTATTTGTATTGTAAAGCCTCAGCCACTCCAAATGCAAACCCTACGTATGAAAAACAACTTTCGTTTACAACCTATATCATTTTGGGTATATTAATTTAGAAAATCCATACAAGTGAGCATTTTGTATAAATCCCAAGAGTGTTTTCCAATCAGCAATATATAGATCGAAACGCTTTAGTTCGTCTATATATTGTACTTATGAGCGTTGGGAATCAAATTATGCAAAATGCTGAAGTGACAGCTTTCACCAAACTTGTACACATTTATTGATATCGAGGTGCTCTTCATTGAAAAAATGGTTATCTCCCGCTTTGCTTATAGCGACATTTGCTCTTAGCGCAGTCGCTCATTACACACATTGGAACGCTATAGCCCAATTTGTCATTTGTGCAATTTCTGTTGTATTCGTAGCCGGTTTCCTCGGCAGGGCGACCGAAAGTGTCGCGCATTATGCTGGCCAACGTTTAGGTGGATTCTTAAATGCCACCTTTGGTAACGCAGCCGAACTGATCATCGCCATCTTTCTTGTTAAAGAAGGTCTTTACGATATGGTAAAGGCCAGTCTTACCGGTTCTATCATCGGTAATCTGCTGTTGGTGCTAGGAGCAAGTCTGTTCGCTGGCGGTTTAAAGTACAAAGTACAAAATTTCAATATATCGCTGGCTGGATTAAGTGGTTCTCTGATGATTGTGGCTGTTATTGCCTTGTTCGTTCCAGCTGTCTTTTTGAACACACACGTTATCACAGATAGCGAATCAGATACGCTCAGCCTCATTGTCGCAGGCACGCTCATTGTCGCGTATATTGCGTGGCTTATTTTTTCTATGATTACGCATAAGGACTATTTAGCTGACGTGACCGAACAAAAAGATGAAGAATTACCACATGAGCATGCCCCTGTATGGTCCAGAAACAAATCCATTGCCTATTTGATACTTGCTACCGTCATGGTCGCTTTTGTCAGCGAATGGCTGGTAGGTACGCTGGAGGTGTTTACGACCCAATTTGGGCTCAGCGAATTGTTCGTAGGTGCCTTCCTCGTCGCTATTATTGGTAATGCAGCCGAACACAGCGCTGCTATTTTACTGGCGATGAAGAATAAAATCGGTGCATCTGTCGAAATTGCTGTCGGCAGCAGTTTGCAAATTGCGTTATTTGTCGCCCCCGTGCTGATTTTTGTCAGTTACTTTATGGGAAACACGATGAATATTGTTTTCACCACAATTGAGCTGGTCGCCATTGCTGTCGCTGTATTTATCGCCAAATCCATCACCCAAGACGGCTCAACCAACTGGTATGAGGGGCTCATGCTATTGGTAGTGTATGTATTGTTAGGTGTATCCTTCTTTCTTGTGTAGCTTTTTAAGGTTTTAAAATGTTCATTAGGATGGTGGAAGGGGATGCGCTTTTACCATCCTAAAAGAACATTTTTTTAAAAAAAGGCATCAAAAAAAGCATGCTCTCAAGCTCCGCATGCTCTCATCAATTCAACCGTCTTCCTAATTGGCCTTATTATTCATGGCCTCATATAGAATAGCCAGATTGCGTTCCAGCTCACTGACCAGCTGTTTACCTACCATTTCCGGAAGAAGTCCAGCGCGAACCGCAAAATCCACTTCCTTGGAAAATCCGTACATCTGAGTATCCAGCACTTCCTCATAGAGAGGGCAATAACGGGTTGCCAGATTCTCCATCTGTACTTCAATAAGCTTCTTTATTTTATCTGCATCTTCCTGAAGCAGATTAATAGCCTTGATATTCAATTGTTCCTGCAAATCAGATGAAGTCATGGATTCTTCCCCCCTATGTCTCAATGTCGCACAAGACGTCCTATCCTTAATATTAGACCAAATTGCAGGCTAATACAAGAACCTGACAAAAAAAGCATCCCTACAGTTACAGGTAGGGATGCTTTTGCTTCAAGAATAAAGTTAGCTGGCTACTGAAATATGAAGTCCGTGCTTCTCGAACACCTCGATGATCGCTTTCTTGGCTTCCTCCGCATCTGGTCCATGAACGTGTAGTTCATAGCTATGGCTGCTGACTAGGGTCGTAAACAAGCCCAGTATACTTTTCACATCAATATACTTATTTTCGGAATGAAGGACGATGGAAGAGGTGAACTTGCTCGCCGTCTGTGCAATTTCAACAACCGCCGCGTTATTATTGGACATAGAAATCCCTCGCTTTACTGAATTGTCATGTATCGTTACTCATCCATAATGATACATTGAAATCGCTTTCTCAGCAAGAACGGATATCGTTATTTTAAATTTTCAGGGTTTAATGGCTCCAGCTCAGGCAGTACAAAGATGCCATCTTTACGAATCAAAACATCGTCAAAATAAATTTCACCACCGCCATATTCTGGACGCTGAATCAACACCAAATCCCAGTGGATCGATGAACGATTACCGTTATCCGCTGTTTCATAAGCTTGACCCGGTGTAAAATGTAAGCTGCCGGCGATTTTCTCGTCAAACAAAATATCCTTCATTGGATGTAAGATGTGCGGATTAAACCCGATGGCAAACTCGCCAATATAACGTGCTCCCTCGTCAGAATCGAGAATATCATTCAGCCGCTTCGTATCGTTACTCGTTGCTTCCACGATCTTACCATTTTCAAAACGGAATTTAACATTTTCAAAAGTAATGCCATTATACAGGGTTTGTGCATTGTAGCTGATCGTTCCGTTAACGGAATCACGTACAGGCGCGCTGTATACTTCGCCATCCGGGATATTACATTGACCTGAACACTTGATAGCTCCAATTTGCTTAATAGAGAAATTCAAATCCGTACCCGGTCCACTAATCCGTACCTTGTCCGTCCGATTCATCAGGTCTGCCAATGCATCTTGAGCTTTGTCCATTTTTGCATAATCCAGATTACACACATCGAAATAAAAATCTTCGAACGCTTCTGTGCTGATATTCGCCAATTGAGCCATGCTGTCATTCGGATAACGCAGCACTACCCATTTGGTGTGTTTCACCCGTTGTTCGCTATGTACCGCATGCTGATAAATGGAATTATACAATTTCATTTTATCTTCCGGCACATCTGACAAATCATTTACATTTTCACCTGCACGAATTCCGATATAGCAGTGCATTTGCTTCATCCGGTTAAGGTCAATCTCAGCCCAGGTCTCCAGCATCTCCTTTGTCGCGTGACGAAGCATGGCGCTCTGTACCTTACGGTCTGTAAGTTGTACAAAAACATTTCCACCTTTTTTACCAACTTCATGAATGATGGCGTTAAGTAAGTCGCGCTCTGTACCAATCATTTCGACTAATACATTTTCTCCAGGCTGCACTTCAACAGAGTAACCTACTAAATTTTCCGCCAGCTTAAGTATTCTAGGATCTTTCATGTAGTGTCTCTCCTTCTCTATTTCATTCTTTTTGAACAATGGTTAATTCAAAGTCCATTGTATCACGCCCGCCACGTTACTTGTAGTCCTCAAAAGTAACTCTGGTTATCAAAGCCTCTTGATGCAGATCTTCATTTTCTCCCTGTCGGGTAATCTGGCATTCGGATGAAAGCTTTAAGGGTAAACCTGTTTGGCGATCTATGGTCAAATGATACACCGTATGCACAATGGATTGCTCCAGCTGGTTATTCATATCCTCACAACTTTGCGCCCATATTTGGCTCAGCTTCTTTCGCAGCTCTCGATTCGTTCCTGTCTGCTGCGTTTTTAATATCACGATTTGAGGGTTTAACGTATTCATTTCTTTTATTAAACGATCTTTCAACCAGCGCTTTGCCGAAGCAGATTCCGGTTCAATCCTCAACACCCAAGTTCCCCGGGCAGCTCCCGTTTCCATACGAATGCTCTTATTCAGTGTATTTAATTCCTCAAGCTCCTGAATCGGATTGAAGCGATTTAACATACCATTTCCAACCACAGGAGGATAACCGGATGTCAGCGAAACCCATTTCCCACTCCGACGAATAAAACGTTCCTGTGTAACATCATGCTCGGACTTACCTTGTTTCAGAGCTGTGTAGCCACCTTGCTTACGGAAAGCCTCTGCAGAACCCCAGTGCATGGTCAATTCATCGTGATTTCTTAGCCTACCGCGATATTCAAACTGCTTATTCGTTGGCAGACCACTGTCTGCTCTAATTGCAGTCCGTCCAGTAAACGTTACCATCTCTTTGCCAGCCATTCCTGCAACAGCTCTCTTAAAAATCTGCTCAGGCGTATATTGTCGATCCAGTGCACAACCACTTAACACACCTATTACAAGCAACACACCACAAACCTTCATCATCCATTGCTTTTTCCAATGCATCCCATCATCCGTCCTATCCTGAACATAACTGTACTCATGAGCAATAATCCTGCTTCAAGCCAGTTATGCTACCTGGTTCACTTCATCGCGTTATCCCTATAGTTCAATCATACACACGATATAGCTGCGTTTAGGATTACCTGTCTGCAAAGGGTTATGCAAGACAAAAAGAGAACATTCCCTAAGGAATATTCTCTACACATTGGCTACATGATCAACAACTATTCGATTGCGTCCTTCATTTTTCGCTTCGTACAAGGCCATATCAGCCCTATAAAATAAAGATTCAATACTGATCTGCTCGTCCAGCCAGTTCCATTCAGCAATCCCGCAAGAAACAGTCACCTGAGGCTCAGTTTCATGCTGTACGCGGTAACGTATTTTTTCTGCATATCCGAGCGCTTGCTGTACCCCCAGCTGCGGTAAATAAATGGCAAGCTCCTCGCCGCCCCATCTCGCACATACATCCTCATCGCGAGTCGCCGAACGAACGATATTGCTGACGCTTTTCAAAATTTCGTCACCCGTCTGATGCCCATGCGTATCATTCACCTGTTTGAATTGATCAATATCTACCAAAATAAGAGATCCACAGAAATCCTTTTCCTGATGTTGCTGAATGATTTGGTCCACATAATGACGTACATACAGACCTGTTAACATATCCATATTAGCCAACCGCCGCACCTCAGCGTGCAGCATAGCATTGGTTACCGCCAACCCGATATGAGGGGCTAGCATTTGCAACATTTTGTAATTATCGTAAGAGAAAAAGTGCGGAAGCTTGCTGGACAATAGTATAACCCCTTTAGGAGTACCGCTGGTCTTCATAGGTACAGCCATCAAAGACTGGGAGTGCGTCGCATCCATAAAATGAGAGGATATCTTCCCATCCTTTCTATAGTCCGACACAATCACTGGTTCCCCTGTTAAGCGTATTAGTCCAGCAAATCCATCTTCAAGAGGGTAACTTTCCAGTCTTAAGCTTTCCACATTACTCGACATGACCTTAAAACAGTTTCCATCCTGGTCAAGCTGTACAATACAACAAAAGTCCGCCATGAACATTTTTAATAACTCCTGCACGGCAAATTCAAATATTTCATTTAACTTCAGGCTCTGATTCAAGCGCTGAACCAGTTCATTAATGAGACGCAATTCATGGATAAGTACATTCGATTGCTCAAGCAGCTTTGCATTTTCAAATGCGGTGCCAGCCGTATCCGCCATCATGGCAATCAGCTCTACATCCACTTTTTTCATACTATCCGCGCCCGATGGAAGAATCATATGGAAAACACCGTATACGCCCTGCTTACCACGTAATGGGATGCCGATTTCAGTTATTTCATCTTGTGTACCGACAGGCTCATTCACAGCCATTTGCCCTTTCATAAATGCACGGACGCATACATCTTCGTCCCGTTCATGCAGCAGTAAAGGTTTGACCTGCGGATTGCGACTATGTCGATCCTGACTCATATACAAGGTGATATCTACATGGGGAAACAAATAGGCGATGCTCCCGAATACCTCATCCAGCACGCCTTCTACGTCAATTTTGTCATGCATCCGTTTTACAATCTGAAATAAAATAGAACGGCGTCTACCTTCACGATCGCTTCGATTCCGCATCCCAAGGACATCTTCCATAAATATGTACTCAAACTTCGTGTAAAAGCAGGATTTAAAATGTAAAGCAGCTGATAACAATGTGTCCAGATTTGGGACAGAATGTTGAGCAGGCCGTGTAAAACGAAGAGCGGCAAAGGGCTCGCTCTTGTAATTACGGCATAGTATGGGAACCATATACACAAACGAAAGGCTTCCATCACGAAGTTTGCGCTGGCTCACTTCCATCTCTCTAGATATGCAACAACGTTCGACCAAATCCAAATCCTCGTCATCATCTTCTTTTTTACCAGCAACACGAACACCTATAAAATTAAAAACAGCAGTATATTCTTCGTTAATCCAGGATATACCATTGCCCTGTTGTAACCAACTCCGATATCCTTGGACAAGCAGCTGGTTAATATAGGGGAAATCATAGGGTGTCATATCCATGTTCTGGAGCCAGGCAAAAGAAGTATATCCTTTATCATCAAACAGCGGAGCACCGCTAGCCTGGACCGTTTTACTGTCAAGCATTTGCTGATCCGTTGTTGAAAATTCCGACATATTAAGGCGCTCCTTCACAGCAAAATTAGCTGTACCAAGACAGCGGCTATACACCACTATAGCTCATAATATGATCTATTTTACTCCCAACTCTAGAAATTTGCATCCATTTTCCAGAAATTCGTCCCACTTTTTTAGTTCTAAAGCCCTATCGACAAAATTTGACGTTTTCATTCTTTTTCTCTTCTTGACATTGACCTACTCTTACATGTAGTATATATTATTGAAAAAGACTGTACGGCAGAACTATCTACTGTGCGGATCTTAAATTTTGGGCGTAACAGTTTGTGTCACCCTCATCTTTTTTGTTGCTGACAGGACAGCGGCTGAACTTTTCTGTCAGTAGTGCGTCTCACCTTAATAGGTAGCGCCGAACAAATTGGAGCGCAAAGAGAGCCCCAACTCAAATTTTAATTATGAAGGAGTTAACTCTATAATGGCACGTTACACTGGTCCTAAATTTAAATTGAGCCGTCGTCTCGGTATTTCCCTGAGCGGCACAGGTAAAGAATTGAAACGCCCTTTCCCTCCGGGACAACATGGTGCAAACCAACGGAGAAAAATCAGCAACTACGGTATGCAGCTTCAAGAGAAACAAAAGTTGCGTCACATGTACGGCTTGGGTGAAAAACAATTCCGTACCCTGTTCAACAAAGCTCAACACATGCACGGTATCGCTGGTGAAAACTTTATGTTCTTGCTGGAAAGCCGCCTGGACAACCTTGTATTCCGTCTTGGCTTTGCTAATTCCCGTGCAGGCGCACGTCAATTGGTAGCTCACGGTCACGTTACTGTGAACGGTAAAAAAGTTGACATCGCTTCTTACCAAGTAAGCCCTGGCGACGTGATCGGTCTTCGTGAAAGAAGTCGTTCCCTGTCTTCCATCAAAGAAGCTTTGGAAAACCGCAACCACTTGGTAGCTTACCTGGAGTACAATGACGCAGCTCTGGAAGGTAAATTCATTCGTTTGCCTGAGCGTGGCGAATTGTCCCAAGATATCGATGAAAAACAAATCGTCGAATTCTACAACCGCTAATCCCTGCATTAGCACCAAAAAGCACCCGAATTTATTCGGGTGCTTTTTTATATTCCTTATGATCGAGCCTGAGAGTTTTATTCAATGGGGATGTATACTTTCATGCTCAAATGATCTGGATAGGAGGAATTCATCACGTCCGTAATTTCAAAATCTGGTCCCTCCCTCCGTTCAAAATTAGAATTAGGAAGCCATGTGCCATAGATAAAGTCTCGTATATTCTGAACCCGTCCATCTGAACCCGAAGCGTCAAACTCAGCATACTTCCCTGCTGGAATCTCCATATATATGAAACCCTCTGCCAGTTCATTTGACTCTTTTTCAACTGCCTCGCCCACCACAAATGAAAATGCACCATTGTCTTCAAATCGACAGGCAACCCCATATGACATTCCCGGTGCGATCTTGTTCGGGATACACATAAAATATTCATTGGCTCCAAAGTGCCCATAAAATCCTGGAATTTCTTTATAGTGCTGCTCATTATTCAGATTTGTTTTATATTCATACCCTATAATTTTGGTCGTTTCGAGCTGCAATATCACTGGCTTGTTCACATCCAAATCCCCCTTCGTATTTTTTTGATAATCCAGAAAATTAATTTTGCTTTGTCCAGGAAGCTCAATATCACTGTTACGATATTTCCCAGGGGTGATCCCAAAATTCTTTTCAAAAGCGCGGGTAAAGGCTTCTTGCGAGTTGTACTGAAACTCAATAGCAATGTCCAACACTTTTTGATTGGATTGTTTTAGCTGTTCAGCCGCCTCGGACAATCTTCTCCTTCTTATATACTGTTGAACCGTAAAACCCGAAATGGCCTGAAAAACCCGCTGGAAATGAAAAGCTGAAAAGCATGCCTGTGAAGCAATATCGGCAATTTTTAGATCCTCCCGGAGATTCAATTCAATAAACTCAATCGCACACTGAATTCGTTTAAAATAGTCCATATAATCCTTCCCCACACTCGTAATTGTTCTGATTATCGATCCTACACCCAAATTGTGCAACCCACGTTTTCATTATGTATAACTCTTCACCTACATGTTTGATTATTTGTGCTAAGTTTACCATGACTTTTCACTTGGCAGAAATAAAAAAGCAACGCTGAGATCGAGACAATCTCAGCGCTGCTTTTGAATATATTTTCATTATCCAAGCTTGATTTTAGCAAATTTCCGTTTACCTACCTGCACAATGTCGCCTTCCTTCGGCGTGTATGCTTCGTTCACATCGGTCCATTTCTCTTCGTTAATTTTGACCGAACCCTGCTGAATACTGCGCTTGGCTTCACCGTTAGATGCTGCAAAGCCCAGATGAGTCAGCAACTGGATCACACGAATGCCACCTTCTTCTAACTGATCAGCCGTCAAGGTGAACTCTTCAATATCGTCAGGCAGCGCGCGCTGCTGGAATACGGTCACAAAATGCTGCTTCGCTGCTTCCTCTGCTTCTTCACCATGGTACAT
The DNA here is from genome assembly GCF_053570945.1 of Paenibacillus sp. CMM36. Taxonomy (NCBI): domain Bacteria; kingdom Bacillati; phylum Bacillota; class Bacilli; order Caryophanales; family Paenibacillaceae; genus Paenibacillus; species Paenibacillus sp. CMM36. The sequence goes on along the minus strand of NZ_JBSEDY010000025.1, from coordinate 8,973 downwards.
GCGCACTAACGTTCCAGCCAGCTTCATTTTGGCATCACGTGGATGCACTGAGCCTTCCTTAACACCTTTCGCCAGCTCTGCCAACTCCTCGTTGTTGATATCCGTTGCAAGCTCAAAATATTTCAGCATCAGCTCATCAGGAACGGACATGGATTTTCCGTATATTTCGTTCGGCTCCTCATCAACACCAATGTAGTTCCCCAAGCTTTTACTCATCTTCTGAACTCCATCCAGCCCTTCAAGCAATGGTAAAGTAATAGTAGCCTGTGGCTCAACTCCGTATTCTTTTTGCAGGGTTCTACCCATCAGAAGATTAAACTTCTGATCCGTTCCCCCTAATTCAATATCGCTTTGGAGAGCCACGGAATCCATGCCCTGCATCAGCGGGTAAAAGAACTCATGGATGCTGATCGGCAATCCGTTTTGGTACCTTTTTGTAAAATCATCCCGTTCCAACATACGGGCAACCGTTACTTTGGCCGACAGGGTTACTACATCAGCAAAAGACATTGGCCCTAACCATTCGGAATTGTAAAATACCTTTGTTTTTTCAGGATCGAGAATTTTAAAAATTTGTTCCTTGTATGTTTGGGCATTGCGCTGTACATCTTCCTCAGTCAGTTGCTTACGAGTCTCCGATTTACCTGTCGGATCACCAATTCTGCCTGTAAAATCTCCGATAATCAGTTGTACTTGATGGCCTAATTCCTGGAACTGGCGCAGTTTGTGCATAACAACCGTATGTCCGATGTGAATGTCGGGAGCAGATGGATCAAGGCCCAGCTTAATTTTGAGCGGCTCGCCGCTAACGACCGATTTGATCACCTTACGCTTCAGCTCATCCTCCGGTACAATTTCCGCCACACCCCGCTGTATCACCTCTAACTGTCGCTCGACCTCTACCTGTTGCTCCGGCTTCAATTCTTCCCACTTCATCCTGTATACCTCCTATTTTTCATCCAAAATATTACATATTAGACAAACCAAAAAGCCCCTTTCATCCCAAGGGACGAGAAGGAGCTGCTCGCGTTACCACCCTAATTAAAGAAACGCATGTCAAAGACAGACATTTCTTTCACTTCATTCCTATAACGGGCCTACACCCGGTACCGGATTACTATGGTGCTTCGCAAACCTGCAAAAGCTTTCCATTCATCCAGACAGCTCCAGACGGTAATTCAAAGGAGGGACGCTACCGATTCACACCACCCATCGGCTCTCTGTACAACGTGAATCCGCCTTCTACTGAAGTCTTTCTCTGCTTTTCACGATATTTACTTTGACCTATTTATAACACACTGCTTTTATGTAGTCAACGACACCAAAAGACAGGCTTTTTAGCATATGGGTTCATTTTGTAATTTTATGCTATAATAATGGCTGTTATAAAGGAGGAAGACTTAATGGTTGAAGAAAAAAACAATGTATCAGAGCCAAAGCCTTCCCGCTTGCGGACAACCATGCGAAGGCTCGGCCGTGTCATAAAGTGGGTCGTCATCATCGGTTTTATGGGGGCACTATTTGCAGGAGGGGCGGCCGCCGGCTATGTTGCTTCTATTGTAAAAAGCGAACCCGTGCGTTCCAGATCCATGATCCTACAGGAAGTAGATAAGAATGCAATTACAGGCTTCGCTTATTTCAATGATGGCTCTCCCATCGGACAACTCCGGACAGAAGAAGATCGAAGACCTGTCACGTTTAAGGAGATTCCACAACTCGTCATTGACGCAGTCATTGCCATTGAAGATAATCATTTTTACGAGCATAAAGGTGTCGATCTATCGGGAACACTGCGTGCTGTGAAGCAAAAGGCGCTGCATGAATCCGTACAAACCGGGGGTAGTACCCTCACCCAGCAGCTTGCGCGTCGTGTCTTTCTAAATCTCGATCGCACGGATGATCGCAAGGTCAAAGAAATTTTGCTGTCTCTGCGCCTTGAACGCTTCCTAAGCAAGCAACAAATTATTACGGCCTATCTTAATAAAGTACCTTTTGGTAACGGTTCAAGCGGTTACAACGTCTTTGGCATTAAAGCAGCGGCCAAAGGTATCTTTAATGAGAATGATCTGAACGAGCTTAATATAGCCCAGGCTGCCTATCTGGCAGGTTTGCCACAGCTTCCTTCTTCCTATTCTGCTTACAACGGTAAGGGTGAGTTTAATGAAGCTGGCTTTAAAAGAGCCATCAACCGCCAGCACCTGGTGCTCAGTCGAATGCTGGAGGAGAACAAAATCAATAAAGCACAGTATGATGAAGCGATGGCTTTTGATATCAAAAAATCTCTCGCACCACGTACTGTTAAGGCTTATAACACCTATCCATATCTTATGATAGAAACAGAACGACAAGCTGCGCAGGCACTCATGTCTGTCACCAATCCGGGTCAAGCAGCTAATGCCAGTGCAGATGCCAAAACCAAGGACGATAATGATTTGCTCAAAGAAGCTGAACAGCAGCTTCGCACAGGCGGTTATATGGTGTACACCACCATTGATAAGAGCGTATACAAATCTATGCGTCAAATTGCAGAAAATAAGAATAACTTCTCTGCCACTAGTAAAACCAAGGGTGACGAACAAGCAGCGGCTATTCTGATTCAGCATAAAACAGGCGCCATTCTTGGAATGATGGAAGGTCGGGACTTCCAAAAGGAGCAGATGAATTATGCCACCCAGATGGTTCGTCAGCCGGGTTCGGCAATGAAACCGATTGCTGCCTATCTCCCTGCATTGGACAGCGGTCTTGTGCAGCCTGGTAGTATCGTGGATGATGCCCCTATTATTTTAAAAGATGGCAGTAATGGGTATCACATTCCGAAAAATTCTAACAACCGCTATCAAGGATTGGTCACGGCGCGTTATGCACTGAATCAATCGCTCAATACGATAGCACTCAAGCTGTTTAACGAAAAAGTAGGGATCAGCAAAGCCTGGGCTTTTGCCAAGAAGCTGGGCATCACCACCTTGGAATCCAGTGATAACAACGCCCAAACGGGTGTACTTGGCGGCTTGGCCCATGGGGTGACCGTCGAGGAGCTTACGAATGCATATGGAGCCATTCCAAATGGCGGTGTGTTTAATGACGCCTATATGATCGAAAAGATTGTGGATTCGCAAGGCAATATTATATACAAGCATCAGCCTAATCCTGTGCAGGCCTTCTCACCGCAAACCGCCTACCTGATGACAGATATGTTGCGTACAGCCGTGTCTGAGGGCACAGGCAGACTGGTGAAGCGGAACTTTGATCAATCCGGTAAGATTCCGATTGCCGGCAAGACAGGCACTACGCAATCCTACACTGATGTTTGGTTCGAGGGCTTTACGCCTGACGTCACACTGGGTGTATGGGTTGGTTACAAGCAACCTGTCAATAAGCTTGAAACGAAAGTCCAAAAAGAGCGGGCTCGCCGCTTATGGGCTCTAATCATGAATGAAGTAACAACTAAAGATGCTCAGCTGTTCCAAACGGACAGCTTCAAGAGACCTGACGGCATTGTAAGCCGTACAGCATCCGCGTATGGTTCGGACATTTATAACAGTAAGTATCCACCTAAAAACAGTGAAAATGGTGTGAGTCGTGCGAAATATATTACCTACCAAGGTGTGAATTATATTCCACGCGATGGTACACCGGATGATATGTTATATGAACGGACCGTTAGGAAACGGGAAAAGTCAATCTCAGAATTGATTAAAGAGCTTCAGCAAGCCTTTAAGGTGATGAGACGACATAATTCGTTGTCCTACTATCTGCCTCAGGATGCAGATAAGGAAGCTCCTACTCAGATTGATCCACGCAAGGACGATGGAGCAGCTCCTAACGCTCCATCTAGCGTCAACGTAAGCTATAGTGATGGTAAAGCCATAATCAGCTTTAGCCCAAGCGGAAACAGCGACGTCGTAGGATACCGTCTGTATCGTTCTACAGATGGGGGGAGCTTCCAACGGCTTGGCAAGGTCGTTATGGCTGACAGCTCCAAGGTGTTCTCTGACAGCCCTGGGGGCAGCAGCTCTAGCTACTACGTGACCGCCGTTGATGTGGGCGGCCATGAGTCCGGTCCAAGCACGAAAGCAAGCGCAACACCTGTAGTGCCACCTGCAGATTCTGAGTCTCCAGACGTTCCGGGCGAGGGAGATGGAACAGGTGAGCAGCCTACAGAGGTCCCTACTGCCCCTGGACAGCCTCAAGCTAAAGCCGCAGGCTCATCCGTAGCGCTCCAATGGAGCGCAGGTAAGTCGGCGGACGCTATTACAGGCTATAACGTGTATTACAGCGAAAGCGGTGCGGAGCCTTTTACAAATATAGGCTCTACCGCATCTACCAGCTTTGAATATAAGTCGAAGAAAAAGCCAAAAGGCTGGTTTCGTGTCACTTCCATGAATGCCATGGGGGAATCGGCTCCTTCCGGAGCCGTCCGTCCATAACTGAAGACAAGAGTAGAAAGTGATAGGAGTCCCCTTAGCCATTAGGGCTTTGGAGACTCCTTTTTTTAATTCTAATATACACAGTACTTCAATCCTCTATGGTAGATAAGTCACCTGTAGGAAGGTTAAGCTCCCAGGCTTTCAACACGCGTCTCATAATTTTACCAGAGCGGGTTTTGGGTAACTTTTCCTTAAATTCAATTTCGCGTGGAGCAGCATGGGCAGACAGCCCTTCCTTAACGAAGCGATAGATGTCCTGCTGTAAAGCTTCAGACGGTGCATAGCCTTCACGCAGTGCAACAAAAGCTTTGATAATCTCTCCCCGCACGGTATCTGGTTTTCCAATGACTCCGGCTTCCGCTACAGCAGGATGCTCCAGAAGCTTGCTTTCCACCTCAAAAGGGCCGATTCGCTCTCCAGAGGAGTTAATGACATCATCAATCCTACCCTGAAACCAGAAATATCCGTCCTCATCCATGTAAGCCGAATCACCCGATACATACCAACCGGGAAAGCGGAAATATTCCTGAAACTTGTTCGGATTGTTCCATATACGATTCATCATGGATGGCCATGGTGTACGGATCGCCAAGTGACCCATCCGGTTAGGAGGCAACACCTGCCCTCTGTCGTCCAAAATAGCAGCTTGAATACCTGGGAGTGGCTTTCCCATCGAACCCGGCTTAATCGGCAGCTCAGGGTAATTACAGATCAACTGTGCGCCTGTTTCCGTCATCCACCAAGTATCATGAATGCGCTGTGTATATACTTGCCATCCCCATCGCACCACTTCGGGATTCAGCGGTTCCCCAACGGATAATACATGCCGCAGACTGCTGAGATCATATTTGGAAACAACCTGCTCCCCTGCGCTCATCAGCATCCGAAACGCTGTAGGAGCACTATACCATATGGTCACTTCGTGACGCTCAATCGTACGGTACCAGTCTTCCGGGCTGAAACGCCCCCCACGAATGACATTCGTCGCTCCATTTAGCCATGGAGCAAAAATACCGTATGACGTTCCCGTGACCCAGCCAGGATCAGCAGTACACCAATACACATCATCTTCCCGCAAATCCAGCACCATTTTGCCAGTATAGTAATGCTGAATCATTGCATTTTGCACATGATACACGCCTTTGGGCTTGCCTGTTGAGCCTGATGTATAGTGAATAATTAATCCATCTTCACGATCCAACCATTCAGGCTCAAGTTCCTCTGAGGACGTAAGCATTTCTGTCTCAAAATCGATAATTCCCTGCTCGCGTTCATCCATATCACCAACCACAAAAATATGCCGTAGCTCAGGAAGCTCCTCACGTTTTACCCGTGACAGAAGCGCAGGTGTGGTCACTAATGCAACTGCCCCACTATCCTCCAATCGATCCTTAACCGCAGTTTCCATAAACGCCTCAAACAATGGACCGACAACAGCCCCTACCTTTAGAACACCAAGTAAACTAATAACCAGCTCAGGTGAACGTGGCATGAAAATAAACACCCGCTCCCCTTTACCAATACCGTATTTGCGCAGCACATTTCCGAACCTGTTAGAGCTAGCACGAAGCTGAGAGAAGGTGTAGGTTTCATGACGGTTTGCGTCACAATACAATAGTGCCGCTTTCTCACCCCGTCCTTCCTGTACATGTCGATCAATGGCTTCATGTGCCATATTTACCTTGCCTGTTTCATACCACGTAAAATGACGCTCTGCATCCTCCCACTGAAAGTTGTTGTAAGCTTGTTCATACGGGCCCATGTTGGATGTGGGAACTACAGTCTGGAGTTCTTCAATCTTCATGCGTTCAGCCTCCTCACAATGGATTAATGAGAAACACGCAGGACAAGATAACGCTTACAAAAATCAATAAAGCAGATAGATTCCTTTGATTTACTGGTTGATTTAAATTGTGAACATTTTATGTCTAAAACAGTATATCATAGGTCACGATGTGACGACCATCCTTTTCATTTAATTGTTTTTTTGCTATAAGTATGGGATATGAGGAACGAGCTCATGGCGAACAAGGAGGGCGTACGTATGCAGCATTTAAAACTGTACCACTCGGATACGCTGGATCATAACGGACAAACAATCTATGTAGAAGGCCCCGTATCTGCGGATCAACTGCGTTCATTTCAAATGCACAAGCAATTAGATGCCTTTCGCAAACCAAGGGAGCAATTCGACGCGTTGGTGGATATTTCGGAACTGCCAGAAGGCAGAATTATCATTGCCCACAACGGGGAAACCCTTTTGGGATATGTTACTTTTCATTACCCAGATGAGATGGAGCGCTGGTCGGAAGCTGGCATGAAGGATTTACTGGAACTCGGAGCTGTTGAGGTAGCCAATGACTATCGTGGTCTGGGCCTGGGTAGCCGAATGATTCGGATTGCCTTTGAGGATGGACAGCTTGAATCCTATATTATTTTTACGACCGAATACTATTGGCATTGGGATTTAAAAGGCAGCGGTCTCTCCGTATGGGAATACCGCCGCATGATGGAGCGTCTAATGAAAACTGTAGATATGGTCTGGTACGCCACGGATGATCCTGAAATATGCTCACATCCTGCTAACTGTCTGATGGTACGAATGGGAAAGGATGTGCCCCTCGCATCACAAGAGCAGTTTGACCATATCCGATTTGTCCGAAGATTCATGTATTAAAAAAATTATACCATTAGCCCAAATGCTTGAGCATGAACTCCACAATACGATGCGAACGATGTGAAGCTTCTACCGTAAATTCAGCATAATTAACGTGGGCCGATCCATCAGCCTTATCTGACATAGATCGTAGTACAACATAAGGCACAGCGTTCATATGAGCTGTCTGAGCCACAGCCGCACCCTCCATTTCGGTACAAGCGCCGTCCATTTCCTGATGCAATGCAGTCACTAACTCACGATGTGCAACAAATTGATCGCCAGAAAGTACCTTGCCGACAATATACCGATCGCCAAACGATTTGCAGGCTTGCTCAGCTAGACTTACAAGCTCGGGATCAGCCACAAACTCTGAGGTGTCCTGATAAGGAATGACCCCTCTGGCATAACCCAAAGGCGTTACATCCATATCATGCTGCATACATGTTGATGAGATGACAATATCTCCAATGTTTAAATCAGGATGAACCGCCCCTGCCACTCCCGTGAATATAATCTGTTCTACACCAAAATGATCAATCAGGATTTGTGTTGTTACCGCCGCATTAACCTTGCCTACACCGGATTTACAGACGACGACTCTTTGCCCGTGAATGATTCCTGTAGTGTAAGTGATTCCAGCCTTGACCGTCTTACTCGCTTCCGTCATCGCTGCCAGCAGCAATTCAATCTCTTCATCCATAGCACCCATTAATCCATAAAGTCGGCTCATTACGCATCCCTCTATTCTTAGTTTGATGATGATGTCCAGAAGAAGCTTTATATCCACGAAAAAAGCTCCATCAAAGGAGCTTTCATCGAAGGTATATCCTATTCAGCACTGCGTCTAGTCTAAATAATTAACTGACAACCGCAAAATAGTTTCATGCGGCAAAATAACGCGAGGGTTCTCCACGTTTTCCTTTTTCATCAGCTTGGTCAGCAAACGCATCGCTACCGCACCCAAATCGTACATCGGTTGCGCGACGGTTGTCAGCTGAGGACGAACCATAGAGGCCATACGAATATTATCAACACTGATTACCGAAAAATCATCAGGAACTTTCAATCCCTCATCTTGAATACTATGGATCGCACCAATTGCCATTTCATCCGTTGCAGCAAAAATCGCACTTGGCTTCTTCTTCAGGCCGAGAAAATATTTCATGGCTTCAACACCAGATTCATAACGGTAGTTCCCGATTCGCACCAGATCCTCCTGATAATCAATTCCGGCTGCTTCCAATGCTCTCTTGTAACCTTGGAAACGTGCATAACCGTTTGCAGGGTCTTGAAGCGTACCACTGATCATTGCGATTTGACGGTGTCCATGGCGGATCAACGTGTTTACTGCATCAAAAGCAGCCGCTTCATGGTCAATATCGACCGAAGGATAGCTTCCTTTTTCATCACTCGTTGCACATAGAACGATAGGGACCGCAGCTGTATGGAACGCCTGAATATGCTCGTCCGTTACTGTACCACCCATGAACAGAAGACCATCCACTTGCTTTTCAAGCAATGTGTTGATGACACGAATCTCTTTTTCTTTTCGCTTGTCGGCATTACACAAAATAATATTATAGTGATACATATTCGCTATATCCTCAATACCGCGTGCAATTTCTGCAAAAATTGAGTTCGATATATCCGGTATAACCACGCCGACGGTCGTTGTCTTCTTGCTGGCCAGACCTCTAGCGACCGCATTTGGGCGATATCCCAATTGTTCAATCGCTTCGTACACTTTCTTGCGGGTCTGAGGTTTCACATTAGGATTATTGTTAACTACGCGGGACACTGTGGCCATTGAGACACCAGCTTCGCGAGCTACATCATAGATCGTTACCGTCACATTCCTTCTCTCCATTGCCAATAAATTTTCAACCG
>NZ_JBSEDY010000024.1:0-43054 GCF_053570945.1 Paenibacillus sp. CMM36 | reverse complement strand
AGATGGCGATCCACCTAGATCGCCTGGAGAAACAGGGGTAACCCCCCCTGCTTCTCCAGAGACCAGAGCATTATGATGTGAAAAAGAAACCCACGTCTCAAAATGACGGGGTTTCTCGACAATCTGAAGCTGCTTAATAGCAGCTCTATGTATCATTTTTCTATCTCGGCATTTTGTTTATTTCAGTAGTTCCTCGGGTGTATCCCCTTGATAAACATACACGTAACTCGCCACTGATACAGCAAATGTAGCAAACATAGACAACGATGTGGCTAACCCATATACCATTTTTCTCATCATTCCACTCACCTCCTTCCCCGGATCAATGTTAGGCTTTGGACCAAAAAAGCAACAGCCACTACAGAGGAACCGATTACAAAATTAGTACATACAAGCAAGGAGGATAACAGCCGCAAGAAGGGATAAAACCGTACTGGAATGCGCGACTGCTTTTCAATTCTGGACGGGGCAAAACATAAAACGAAAATGAGAGCTATTCCGGTAAACAGGTTTGTCCACCCACTATTTAAGGCAATGCAGGATATGTAAGTAAAAGCTGCTGAGGTCACCAACACACATGTCATGCCCGTTTTCAAATGAATGCCTCCTGACATTTGGCGCAGTAGGGCGAAAGCGACGAGAATCGTAACAGCCTCTACCATACGCCCCGTGAAGAATGAGGCGAATAGTGTCAACACAATGATCAGGGACGCATTCAGAATGAGAGCAAGTGCGTATTTAAGTACCGCGACAGAGGCCGGATGATCAGGCACAGTACGTTTGATCTGGTTAGCAAGTTTGAAAGCCATCGCTTCAATCATCCCGGTATTCCTTTCCGATTGCATAATAGATGAAAAATCCCGAAACCAGTGCAAAAAATATCATACTTAACCATACCTCGTTATAGTAGAGCACAATAGAAGTTGAAATGAGAGACAGGATAATCAGCGTGATGACAATGCCATATTCCTCTTTGAACTTAAGCTTCTTGAAATTAGGGGAAAAGCCGATCCCTTTTCGAGACAACATCAATGAAATAAGCAGTCCTACTGCTGCGCTTACCACTTGTAGCAGATAGCCCTTCAAGGACCCATCCTGCAGCTCAGAAACCGGAAGATTGCCGAACATGACTTTTAAGAGTACCGACTGAACAACGGCATATGCAAAATAACCTGTAACCGTCATAATACCGGACCACACAATCGGAATCTTCACGACCGTAGCGAGTAAAAAAATAAAAAGCAGCATATTTACGACAGGCACCAAATACGAAAGGGAAAACTCTTCTCTAAGCATATAACTTTGCATATTCATAATCAGGTTAACAAAAATGGCCTGCCATAGATAAGGGGTCATTTTAACTTTAAAAATACTCAAAATAAGCGCAAAAACAGCGACTCCCTCAAGTGTGGAGAAAAGCAAAAAGCCGATTGGCTTCAAAAGCATGCGTGCATCTCCTTTACAATTCCAACAAACCTCATCGGTGTATTCAAAAACTTGGATGTACATCGAATATAAAGGGCTGGGAGCTACTTTTCAAGAGGTCTTTTCAATTATTTCATAAATTTATTCAAGCACTTCAACCAAATGTTATCGGATGCCACTTCAAGTTGTAGCTTAGGCAACACTTTCTTTGACCGAATCTCCCTGCTTGCGCACAGGCTTCATACGTGATATAAGCTTTTTCCCCCAACGGATACCGGGCTGTTCAATCCACGAGTAGGTAAACCAAGATAGTCCGATGGTGACTAGCAACGTCATGATAAACATAAGTGTGAGGCTGACTAGGGGAGCAAAAGGTATTTTAACCTGTACGATTAGTCCCAGAGCCAGCATATGCGTTAAATACATGCTGTAGCTAAGGCGGCCGATCCATGACCATACCCGATTAAGCAGCCATATCGGCTGCCAGTGATACAAAGCATACGCTCCCAGCAGCAACCCGACACCTATGAGAACATCGGTCATGCCTTCTAAAAATGAAAATAGCACAGAAACAAGCAGCAAACCTCCACTGACTCGGTCTATACTTTTCCAATGCCGCTCGTCTTTCCAAATGAAAAACAACAATATACCTAGCCCAAAGACAGGCAATTGATTCGGAAACCATAAATACAGATAGTGCCCCCATAAAGAGTGATCACTAATCCATGGATATTGAACACTTACCGTATTTAGCCCCAAGCTTACCACAAGCGCCATCACGACAAACCACGTCGCATGGCGGACGGATCGGATCAGCTTAAATAATAGAGGGATAAACAGATAAAACATACATTCCACCGCAATGGACCATTCCACACCGATAATGCTGTTGATCCAGTACGGATTCAGACCATTCAAAAACAGGACATGAGCTGCGATATTGGCGGCAGTGACTCCCTCCTGATCCCCAAGCCAAAATCGTGGACCTGTCCCGTTCACAACTAAATAGATTCCTAACATCACGTAATACAAAGGAGCAATCCGAAAAAAACGACGCATCAGGTAAGCTGAAATTCTTTCACTCTTGTTACCCGAACGTCTGCTTAAGGACAAAAATAGCGTAAAAGCGCTGGCCATATAAAATAAAGCGACACCTTTGGCTCCTATACTCAAGCCTTTTTGCAACCAACCGTTTAATCCGTCCACATGCTGGCTGACATGCACAAGTAAAACTCCAATAATAGCCAGCGCCCTTAGCGTATCTACAAATTGCAGCTTGTCATCTTCCATTTTCCCCTTAGCTTCGGGCATCGTATCCCTCCATAACAGCCTCAAATGATACATTTTGTATCTATAATACACAAAATGTATCACTAAAGTAAATATCCTCGTTATGCAAAAAAACACCTTCCGACCGCAAAGAAATGCGGCCAAAAGATGTTCATTTTGTCATTTGTTTAAATGAAAAGGTACGGTCGTTACGATCACGTCTTTATAATTAATTAAATAAGCTCTCATCAGTAAGCTGGTCTGATTGTGTAGAATATTTTCCCACCAGTGCTTGGTGATGAATTGTGGAATGAGAACAGTGATATGGTCCTCGTCTGCTTTTTTCCACTCTACTGTATCGATGAACTTGCGAAGCGGATTAATAATGCTGCGATAACGGGATTTCAGTACGACCAAACGTATACCGACATCCCACTCTTCCCATTTCTGTTCCATTTTGCGAATTGCATCATCATCCACACCCACATATACGGCTACCACATTGTCCGACAAGGTTTTGGCATAGCTGATCGTATTCATGACGACTCGCGTAATGCCTGCCACCGGAATAATAATCGTATTGCCTTTCACCATAGGTTTATCCTTGGTAATATCAATGCGCAGTTGTTCAGCCGTATTTTTGTAATGCCTGTTGATCTTCATAAAGAAATACAGAACCAAAGGCAGGAAGATAAAGACTACCCACACCTGGCTAAACTTGGTGAAGATAAAGATGAGCGTAATCGACAGCGTGGTCAGCATCCCAACCGTATTAATAGCAAGTTTGACGATCCAGCCTGGCGGTTTGAGCTTGATCCAGCGAATCATCATACCAAGCTGTGAAAGGGTAAACGGGATAAATACCCCTACCGCATAAAGCGGGATCAGATTTTCTGTGTTGCCGCCAAATACGATGACCAGCAATGCCGAGAAGATACTCAGAAACAAAATACCATTAGAGTATCCGAGCCGATCTCCACGAACCATGAACATGTGCGGCATGTATTTGTCCTTCGCGAGCATAAAAGCAAGCAATGGAAAGGCCGAATAGGCTGTATTCGCCGCCAAAAACAAGATGAGCGCCGTCACGCCCTGAATGATGTAATACATCACACCGCGCCCGAAAGTGGCGTTCGCAATTTGCGAAATGACCGTTTCATGCGGATTAGGACGAACACCGTACCAATAAGCCAGCAAACTGATTCCGATAAACATACACCCGAGAATCAAACCCATCATCATTAGTGTAGTTGCTGCATTTTTGGCAGCTGGCTTGCGGAAGTTCGGAATGGCATTCGAGACAGCTTCTACCCCAGTTAACGCCGAGCAACCCGAGCTGAACGCCTTCAGTAACAGGAACAGGCTGACGTTGGATACCGTAGCTCCAAATTGCGGTGCTGCAGCATGAGCTCCCCCTGCCACGTAATGAATGATACCGCTAATAATCAAAACAAATATGGCAACAACAAATAAGTAAATCGGTACAGCCAGCACTGAGGCAGATTCTGTTACTCCGCGCAAGTTCATAATCGTCAAAAAGATGATCATAATTAGAGCAATGGCGATCCGATGATCATGTAACGATGGGAACGCCGATGTAATGGCATCTGTACCTGCTGATGAGCTAACTGCTACCGTCAGAATATAATCGACCAGCAAAGAACCGCCTGCAATCAGACTCGGACTCTTTCCCAAATTGTCCTGTGCAACAATGTACGCTCCTCCGCCACCAGGATAGGAAAAAATGGTCTGTCTATAAGACAGGATCAGAATGATCAGCAAACCCAATACCGCAATGGATATAGGAATGGAATACCATAGGGCAGCAAAGCCGGCTGTAATTAAAACCAGCAGAATTTGCTCCGTTCCATAAGCTACAGAGGATAAGGCATCTGAGGACAGAATGGCCAGTGCCTTGAGCTTATTCAGCTTCTCATCTTCAAGGGCCGTCGACTTTCGCGGACGACCGATTAATAATCTTTTGACTTTGCTCAGCATTTCGTTGACTCCTTCTTTGGATGAGGGTTTTGCAAAAGAATTATGGATCTTATGTTTATTATGTCACCTGCACATCAGATTGATGAAACAAATGAACTATTATTTTATACTCCCTCTTCCTGAAAAAAACAATAAGGAATGCTCCCTAAAAAGAGCATTCCCGAGTAAGAAAGAGCATTTCGATAAAATACCTTTATGTATACAGTAATTTGAACCTTTCCGGGGTAATTCCTTCAGCTCGGCGAAAAGTTGCCACAAAATGACTGGTATCTCGGAAGCCCACTCGCTCCGAAATCTCCTTTACTGTTAATTGCGGATATTCCGCCATCATTTCCTTGGCCTTCCGCAGCCGAATCACAATCAGATAAGCATACGAAGTCACACCAAACGCTTGCTTAAATAATGTATTTAAATGACGGGAGCTGACATTCATCATAACTGCCATATCGCCTAGACCCACATCTGGACTGGCATAATTTTGCTCCATAAAGGCCAGTACAGGGGTTAATCGTTCCACATTATGGGATAGGGAAGGCATCGAGCTATGTTGTCCATGTTTACGCAGCAGAGTCAGAAAACGATACATATTGGCCGAAGCATCTAATCCAGACAAATCACGTTCACTAACCATGGAATGAAGCATCGTTTCCCCAAAACTGTGCAGCTCGCTATCCGGGTCCCAATGATACCCACGCGTATGCTTCAACCCCAGTGCAGTCAGTACAGCAGCGGCGATGGGGCCGTCAAATGTAATGTATAACGTTCGCCATACCTTGGTCGCCCGTCTGTATGCATGGGATTCCCCAGGTAGCAGCAGAACTCCAGACTGCTCCCCCAGACGAAAGGTCCCCCCTTTAAATGTAAACATCCCTTCACCAGACACCGTCTGAATCCAGTGAAAGCACGGATAGCCCTCTGGACGGGACACATCTTCCTGCCTGCTGTTAAATCCGATACTTTCAATAAAAAGGGGTAAAGAGTGCTCACGCGTAGTCAGGAAAAATCGCAAATGATGGGGAGTTAAAATCATAAAAAGCACCTCCGGCGTATGCGGGTATGTATTTCTCATGTAGATCCATATTGTTATATACACGTTCATTTTATTATATTTAAAAGCAGTTATTTGTATTATAAGATAGAATTATTATTATATACAGAGGTGATTGGCATGATAAGCAGTAAACTACCTAAAGTATTTTACGGTGGAGATTATAATCCTGAACAATGGGATGAGGCCACGCATCAGGAAGATTTACGGATGTTCAGGCAGGCAGGGATTGATATCGCCACGGTCAACGTATTCTCATGGGCCAAAATTCAATCCGACGAAATCACATATCATTTTGAATGGCTGGATCAATTGATTGACAGTCTTTATGAAAGCGATATCTTCGTTTGTCTAGCTACTAGCACGGCAGCGCATCCTGCTTGGATGGCTACTCGCTACCCCGACGTTCTCCGGGTGGACGCTGACGGACGGAAGCGGAAGTTCGGTGGTCGCCACAATTCTTGTCCGAACAGTCCTACGTATCGAAAATTTGCGGAGCAGATGGCTGGCCAACTTGCAGAACGATACAAAAACCATCCCGCGATCCTCGTGTGGCACGTGTCCAATGAGTACGGTGGGGATTGCTATTGTGATAACTGTGCGGCCGCATTCCGGGTGTGGCTCAAGCAAAAATACGGATCACTGGAAGAGCTAAACCGGGTGTGGAATACTTCCTTCTGGGGTCATACCTTCTATGATTGGGATGAAATCGTGCCACCAAATAATTTGAGCGAGCATTGGGGAGAAAATCACTCCTCCTTTCAGGGCATATCCCTCGATTATGCACGTTTTAATTCAGACAGTATGCTGGATTGCTATCTGCTGGAATACAACGCGATTAAAAAACATATTCCCCATGCCGTGATAACGACCAATCTGATGGGATTTTTCAAACAACTGGACTATTTTAAATGGGCTAAGCACATGGATATTGTATCTTGGGATAGTTATCCTGCGGCTAATACCCCGCCAAGCTATACCGCGATGGCACACGATCTGATGCGCGGCTTGAAGGATGGGCAACCCTTTATGCTGATGGAGCAAACACCGAGCCAGCAGAACTGGCAGGCGTATAATTCGCTTAAACGGCCCGGCGTTATGCGGTTATGGAGTTATCAGGCAGTCGCGCATGGCGCGGACACGGTCATGTTCTTCCAGCTTCGCCGCTCAATCGGCGCATGTGAGAAATTCCACGGGGCTGTTATTGAGCATGCCGGGCATGAGAACACACGTGTATTTCGCGAGGTGGCACAGCTTGGCAGTGAGCTTGGCGCATTAGGCAACACGCTACTTGACGCGACCGTCAATGCCAAAGTAGCCATTTTGTTTGATTGGGATAATTGGTGGGCATTGGAAAAATCAAGCGGTCCTTCTGTCGCCTTGAAATATGTGGATCAGGTGCATAAGTATTATGCGACCCTCTTCCGGCGCAACGTACAGATAGACCTGATTTCCGTTGATGCAAATTTCCAGAAATATGATCTCATTATCGCGCCTGTACTCTACATGGTCAAGCCAGGTACCGCCGAGAAGCTGGAACAATTCACAGAGCATGGAGGCACCTTCGTAACGACCTTTTTCAGTGGCATTGTAAATGAAAACGATTTGGTCACAACCGGAGGATATCCTGGTAAACTGCGTAACTTGCTCGGGATCTGGGTGGAGGAAATTGACGCGCTTCTGCCGGAATCATACAATCGCATTGTATTAAAAGAAAAGGTGGGCGTATTACAAGGTGAATATCAATGTGGTCTGCTCTGCGACCTGTTGCATAGCGAAGGTGCCGAGGTGCTGGCGGAATACGGCGATGATTTCTATCAGGGCATGCCAGTGCTGACACGCAATCGTTTCGGTCAAGGCGAGGCATGGTACGTTGCTTCAGATCCTGAAGAGACTTTCCTTGATGGCCTGCTGGGCTACATTTGTGAGCAAAAAGGGATTCCATCCCTGCTGCGCGCTCCTGCGGGTGTAGAAACCACTGTACGGACCAAAGATGGAAAATCATATCTGTTCATTCTGAATCATAACGCCCAGACGCAGCAATATCATCTGGATGATCAGAAAGGGAATGAGCTAATCAGCGGTAAATACCTGGAAGGAGATATTTCTATTGAAGGCTACGGCTTTCAAGTACTGGAGCTATCATAATCACTCAGATTTGACACATACAGTTCACTTTGCTGCATGAGTATAATCTAGGTATCAAAGGAGTTCATCATGAAACGACTGCTATGGATCGGCAGCTTGTCTTATTTTTTAATCGGCCTGGCACACGTGGTTGTAGGCTCCCTACTGCCTGTGTTGTTAGAGCATTACGGTAGAAACTATACGGATGGCGGTAGTCTAATCTTCGCTCAATTTTCCGGTTTTCTGGTTGGAGTCCTGCTGTCACCGTGGCTTGCCCGAAGTTTCGGCAAACGCCGAAGTCTGGTATTCGCCCTGCTTTTGCTGTGCGCGGCTGAAGTGCTATACTCATTGCTGCCGCCTTGGGATTGGCTATATGTCGTCGGTGCAGCAGCGGGGTTTGGCTTCGGCATGGTAGAAACACTCATTGGCACGATTATTATCAGCGGTATTACTCAAGGAACGGGCGCGGCGATGAGCCGTCTGGAAGTCTTTTTTGGGATTGGCGCTTTGGCTATGCCCGCTATCGCCAGCCAACTTATCGCTCTCGGTTGGTGGCGATTGGCCTTTCCCATCATTTCCATGTTTGCAGCCGTGACCATTATAGCTTGGTTGCGCGGGTCCTTCGGCCCGCTGGACGCTGTATTGGACCCACAGGAACACCGAGATAACAGCCTTAAGCGTTCGACTAATTCACTGAAGTCACCCACGGAGAAGGCTTCTGAAGGTAACCCTATTGGCAATCGGAAGCTACTTACACTATTTATCATCTTTTTCTTTATCTATGTAGGAACAGAGATGAGCCTAGCTAATTTCCTGCCCTCCATGTTCATCGAACGGCTGGGCCTCACTCAAGCCGAGGCAGCACTCAGTGTTACCTGCTTCTGGCTAGCAATGGCTACCGGACGGTTGTTCGCAGGAAGTATTGCTGATCGGTACGGCTATGGTGTCTTTGTAGCCCTAAGCTCGCTGGCGGCGACCGTGCTGCTATGCGTGTTCCCACTGATCAAGGGAACTACCGTTGCCTTTGTCCTTATCACACTGCTGGGGCTGGGCATGTCGGGCATTTTTTCCATCGCACTTGTTTTTGCCAGCAAAATGATGCCAGGCACCGAAGAATCTACCACCAGCCTGCTTATAGGCGCAGGTGGAGTTGGGGGAGCTCTGCTGCCTTTATGGCTCGGAAATAGCATGGATCGTGGTGGAGCAGTCTCATCGGCGTGGTTGCTGGCAGGCTTCACATGTATCCTGTGCCTGCTTGGGGGCATCTTGTACGCCCTATATGTGCGCAAAAAGCGGCTTCAAACCGCCTCATCATGATATGCACCTCTACTGGTGCCTTTGTCTGTTCCTTGGTTGTCATCCAAGTGCACATTCAAAGGTGCTTTTTTTACATACTAGACGAATGTACCTTGTACAGTAGCCTGTTTTTAGTCAAAATAGATCGTTTCCTATGAATCACAGGACAGATATCCATGCCTCCTCTAGATGAATGGAGTAGTATACAACAAACCATATGGAGGTGTTTGTATTGGGTCATCCTGAATTAAAACGAAAAAAAGGCCGTAAAAAAAATGTTTTTGTCCGTGCCTGGTTTGATAAGTTAGAAAAAAAGTTTGAGGAGAAGCCCCCAAAGAGAAAGAGCCGCTCAAAACGGAAAGGGTTTGGGAAAGATATTATCGTCAAAAAGCAACTTGTAAGTGTGAATATTAATCATGGTGCTTTAGGGCCTGAAGGGGATTCTGGAACCATAGGTGATTTAGCGCAGTTTGGTTATATTTACAATGTGAAGCCCCAAGTTGTTCCGATTGAAGGGGATGTCATTTGGGATACGAACGGTATACTTACTCCTGGAATTGCTCATGTTCCAGGAACTACACAGATTGCTGTATCCGATACTGGAAAATATGAAGTTCACTTTTCGGTGTCCGGTGTGGAACCTAACCAATTCGCCATCTTTATTAATGGAGCACTGGCTGTGGGAACTGTATACGGCTCAGGAGCCGGGACACAACAGAACACAGGGCAAGCCATCCTTGCTCTGGCATGCGGTGACGTCCTTACTCTGCGAAACCATAGCTCTACTACTGCTGTTACCCTGCAAACACAAGCCGGAGGAACTCAAGCCAGCATAAACGCTTCTGTCCTCATTAGAAAATTGGGATAGGCTTGAACTCCCGCAAAGCCTCAGTGTACTAAAAAAGGGTTTATCCATACAGCGAGGATAAACCCTGAATATTTTTAAAAGGCCATAATGATCCCTTTGTCATTGGCATACATTGAACTAATCCCTCTGGTGGACACAATATGAATATCTTTAAATTGATAGCGTTTCCTCAGCGCATTCATTAATTTTTCCGCCAGCCCAGGATTATTGCAGTGAGTAATGACAATGCTTTCTCCTTCGGTAGCCCGGCCACTTTTTTCAATAGTATCTGCGAGCTTTTCGATAATTTGATTCTGACCGCGTGCTTGAGTAAAAAATGCGATATTACCGTCACCATCCGAGCCTAAAATAGGCCTGATATGCAAGAGTGAAAGTATCTTTCCAGTGATTTTATTCATCCGCCCGTTCTTAACCAAATTATCTAGATTTTCTAAAACAAAGTAGGTTTTCATCTTGCTGATAAAGCTCTCCAAGGATGAAATAATTTCGCTTTTATGATATCCCTCGTCAATCAACTTGCGCAGTTTTAGAGCTAACAAGAGCTGTCCAGCCGAAGCGCTTTTCGAATCAAATACATGAACATCCGCCCCCTCTTCTTCCGCCATATCTTTTCCTACCAATGCACTGGAATACGAACTGGACAGGTTGCTGGATAATGTAATGGCAAAAGAAGTATGCGCACCTTGAAAGGCTTCCTTATATAGCATAGGTGACGGTGATGCGGATCCAATTTTGGTTGTACAGGCTCTCATTTCTTCCATAAACTGAGGTAAGTCCAATGTGTCATCATCTACGAAGCATTTATCTCCCAGCGTCATATTTAACGGGATCGTAGTAATCTGCATCTCTTCTCTAAGCTCTCTCGTTAAATCACAGCAGCTATCTGCTATTATTTTATATCTCACCCGGTACACCCTCACATTATGTTATTTTTCAATAGAACGCGCGTTCATAATACTCAAAGAAAGCTCAATTAACCGTATAAATTCCTTCACATTCTTCTCACCCAAACCTACTACAAGCGCTTCAAAATAACCTTCAATTCTCTCTTGCTTCTGTCTGATCAAGGATTCACCATTTACTGTGAGCCTTACACACATTCGTCGTCTGTCATGCTCAGACATTTCCATAGTCACATAGCCTTTTTTCCTTAATCCCGTAAGCGCTGCCGTAATTCTTGATCTGGATACATGCAGATCATCGCTGAGCAAGGAAGGATTAATTTCATCATCCCGGTGCTGAACTAAATATTGAAGCACATGGTTTTCCCCCTGAACAAGCTCCGTCAGGCTACTGAATAATTCCATGTCATAAATCCGGTTAACGGATTCTCTCAATTCGTCCCTTAGTTCATAATCTTTCATAGTGAACCTCCGCAACACACGTAATACATACAGTTAACTATTAATACTATGTACTATAATGAATTGCCCACGATAATAACAATGAAATATTTGTGAATTTTTATACTTTATCCCCCCCTTGAATGTCCAATAACAGGAGGTTTTATACCTTGGACTGTGAGACACCCAGAGGAGAGGGACTGACCCCATAACGTGAGACAACAAGGAGGGTTTTATTTTATGAGGTTCTGGAAACGTGTTATATCATAGAATTTCAAGGAAAAGGGGGATTTGAGCAGCTCCAAATGAGATTGTTGTTTGGACTATATTAGAGAAGTATTAACATTTACAAGAAAAGGCCAACCACTAAATACGGGTTGACCTCATTATTTAAAGAATGTCTTACGTTTCTAAGAGAAAATGAACTGACTTTACAGCACCGTTTTAACCGTATCTTGGACTTGCTTTAGCAGCCCTTTATAGCCATCTTCATCAAGGTAGCCAATACTTCCAAGCAGTAAGTGACCGACGGATTCAATTCCAACGAAATCAAAAATCCCCGTATCGGATGTGAGCTTCAATCCTGCGGTCATACCGATTTCATCGTAGATCGCGTTGGGAGTACCATGTGTATTCACGATAAAACCTTTTTTACCTGTAAGAAGCTTATTAATCCCTTCCGCACCAGCCGTATATGCAAAGCCGTATGCAAATACACGATCAACGTAACCTTTCAGGATAGCCGGAAGACCTGTCCACCAAATGGGAGAAATAAAAGTAATCGTATCCGATTGTGAGATGTATTCCTGCTCCACTTTGATATCAGCCGGAGTTTGCCCTGCTCTCATAGCGGCAGTATCCTCAGGTTTTAATACAGGTTGAAAATTAAGGGCATAAAGATCGCGTACAACGACTTCATCACCTTTTTCTTTCAAGGTATTTACAACCGTTTCGAGTATCGCGTGATTGAAGCTTTCTGCGTTTGAGTGAGCATAGATAATAAGATGTTTCATTTTAATAACCTCCAGATGTTTTATTGTTATTTTGATATTAATATAGATATCTATACATTTACTTAAAAAAATTTATAATCTGTTTTTGACATGCTCCAGCAAATATTCCAGTTGTTCTTTTTCTTCATCTTTGAGACCACCATAGATGGTTTCTTGTAATCTATTGGAGATCATCTCAAATACAGGCTCTATCTCTCTTCCCTTATCGGTCAGAAATATCAGGGTAACTCGGCTATCCTCCCTTTCTTTTTTTCTTTCGACATATCCCAATTTCACTAGCTTGTCGATCAAAACAGTGACCGTGGGTTGCTGACGAGAAATTTTTTGCGTCAATTCCTTAATGGAAAGCCCGTCGTTTTGATAAAGGAACATTAGGATTCCGCCATGAGTAGGAACAATCCCTTCAATTCCATTCGATTCGAGCTCAGACACAATCAATTTATTGATCGAGTCTCTAATGGTTCCTATCAGTGCAGCTGCATTATTTTTTAACATACAAGCATTATTACATAGACATCTATATATATCAAGTGTTGGTGTCAGTCTGAACTAAAAGCAAATATGACTTAATCTATAATGGTTCATGGTGGACTACTATCGCAGACGCATAAAAAAGCCAAAATACCCAAGTTCCTTACCTGACTTTGAGTATTTTGGCTTACAGTGTTTATTTATGAAATAAAGAGGTATTCGAAGTATAATATGTTTTAGTTGAGCGTTTGAAGTACCTCAGGTGTAAAGGTTTGAAGATCATGAATTCGGCCTTCACGTATTTTCGTAGCCCATGCAGGATCGCCCAGAAGCGCACGCCCAACAGCTACCAGATCAAATTCATTGTTGTCGAGCCGTTCCAGAAGTTCATTAATATCTTGGTGTCCTGCCCCTTTCCCTTCGATATAACTTACAAAATCCTCATCCAGACCTACAGAGCCAACCGTAATCGTAGTTTTTCCAGTCAGCTTCTTCACCCATCCGGCAAAGCTCAAATCGGAGCCTTCAAATTCAGGTACCCAAAAGCGACGTGTCGAGCAATGGAAAATGTCCACGCCCGCTTGTACCAACACATTCAGGAATTGCCCCAGTTTATCCGGTGTATCGAACGGTTTTGCGTTGTAATCATTCATTTTCCATTGGGATAGGCGCATGGCAATAGGGTAGTCAGGGCCAACCTCAGCACGAATAGCTTCCACAAGCTCAATGGCGAATTGAGCACGTTTTATGATATCGCCACCATAGCGATCCGTACGTTGGTTCGTCCTCTCCCAAAAGAATTGATCAACCAGATAGCCGTGCGCTCCGTGAATTTCAACGCCGTCAAAGCCCAGTCGTTTCGCATTCGCAGCTGCATCGACATAGGCCCTAATGACCTTGACGATTTCTTCTTCTGTCATCGGCTCGGTCACTTTATTGCCTTCCAGATCCAGCCCCGATGGACCAATCGACAGCGCTTCCGGGTTCGGCTGAGATCCCAAAGGACGAGCCATCCCCATATGCCAAAGCTGTGGGAAAATTTTACTACCAGCTTCATGAACCTGTCTGACCACTTCAGCCCAACCGTTTAAAGCCGCTTCCCCATAAAAATTAGGTATCCTCGGCTCACTTGTTCCAGCCGGATGGTCAATCACTGCGCCTTCAGTAATAATAAGACCTACATCATTCTCTGCGCGACGGCGATAATAAGCGGCTACATCCGGTCCTGGCACACCATTTGGTGAAAAAGCGCGGCCCATTGACGGCATTACAATACGAGTCTGTAGGGTTAGATTATGAATGGTATAAGGTTGAAATAAAGCTTCTGTTGAATGAACATTTTGCGGTTGATTACTCAAGGATTGTACCTCCTCATTTTCTTTTATTCTTTTAAAGAATTATATATAAGGCTCGTGCATCATCAAACGGGGTGCAAGTGAAATGTTAGCAATGTTTAATTTATCATTCAACCGACAAAATGTTCATTCTGTTGCTTAACCAAAAGGGTTATGAAATTGTTGTATATCTAAATTCACTTGTTGACAAAACAACACATGTTTATAATGGGGGAATCATTTGATTTCCTGAAAGGAGTGTCTTTAGGATGCCTGGTGTAACTTCACCCAACCCAAACGATCCTCGCGTCATTCGAACACGTAGATTAATTCTCGACGCATTCGTTGACCAATTAAATAAGAAAGACTTCTACACGATTACGATCAATGACATTACCCAAAAAGCCACCATTAACCGCGCCACGTTCTATGCACATTTTCAAGATAAATATGCACTGCTTGAAACCCTTTTGTCAGATGCATTTTTGGAGTATGTTATCAAGAGGATTGATGCTGAGGCACGTTTGTCGGAGGAGATCATTCAGAAACTTATTCTTTCGTTATGTGACTATCACGACTCAAGTAACCAATGCGTTCATAAATATAATTCAGTGGCACCGATCCTGGAAGAACATATTAAGAATCAATTACAGCAATTCATACTTCAACTCATAACAAGAGAAGCCAATAATACAGACCAAAGAACGTTAGAACTTGCCGCGACCATTTTAAGCTGGTCCATTTATGGTGTAACCTTTCGCTGGAATGTGGAAGGAAAAAAAGAGTCTCCTACAGATTTAGCCGAGAGAGCTGTGCCTTTAATCTTCAATGGGGTTGTCTTATCTCTAGTCTCACAAATCTCTTAGTAGAAAATGCGAATAAAAAGGGCCGTTCCCAGTATACTTCGATCAGTTCCTGGGACAGCCCTTATAGTATTTAGTAAAATAATTGCCTCTTTTATTTAAAGAATTTTCTTAAACATCTCGATAACTTGTTCTTTGCTAGGTATAAACGGATTGCCCGGAGCGCAAGCATCCTTCATTGAGTTCTCGGCAAGCAGATCCAAATCCACTTCATTTACACCTAGTTCAGAAAGTTTGGAAGGAATCCCTACTTCCTTCGACAGGTCTTTGATTCTTTGGATTACATAGTCTGCGCATTCCTTATCCGTTTTCCCCTTATCTTCAAAACCGATGGCTTTAGCGATGGCACGAAACTTCTCCGGTACATGCTTGGCATTCTCCTCCTCCACGATTGGCAGCAGCATGGCATTACAAACACCATGAGGCAAATCGTAAACGCCGCCAAGCTGATGCGCCATCGCATGAACGTAACCCAATCCGGCATTATTAAATGCAAGTCCTCCCAAGAAAATAGCGTATACCATTTGCTCACGCGCTTCTATATCATGACCGTTTCTCACTGTACGAGCTAAATGTTTAAAAATAATTTCTACTGCTGCCAAGGCAGTTGCATCCGTTACAGGATAAGCACCTGGCGTAACCAAAGCTTCAATGGCATGGGTCAAAGCATCTAGCCCTGTAGCTGCCGTTAATGCGGCGGGTTTATCTACCATCAGTTCAGGATCATTTACTGAAATCGTAGCTACACTATTCTTATCAACCATAACCATCTTGACCTTGCGCTCTTCGTCCGTAATGACATAATTGATCGTGATTTCAGCAGATGTTCCTGCTGTGGTATTAATGGCGACAATAGGAAGCGATTTATGCTTGGATTTATGAACGCCCTCATACTCGGTTATATGTCCCCTATTGGTGGCAATAATGCCGATTCCCTTAGCCGTATCCTGTGGTGATCCTCCGCCAATCGAAATTAAAAAGTCACATTCATTTTCTTGCAGAAACTGAACACCATCATGTACATTTTTACAGGTCGGATTTGGTTTTACTTCATCGTATACCGCATAGTTCAATCCAATATCATCCAGCAAAGATGTAACCTTGCCTGCAATACCACTCTTCATCAAAAATTTATCCGTCACGACTAGAGCTTTGTTTAAATTCAGTTCTTTTATATACGGCCCAACTTCTTGCAAACAGCCTGTTCCCATAAGATTGATAGATGGTACAAAAAATACATGTGCGCTCATATAAAATCGGCCTCCTAAAGGATTCACTTCTTGTTGCCTCGCTAAATATAAGGGTATTTCTCAAAAGTGAAATATTTCACATGTATAATGTTATCTTTATTTTATTTTGGTGTCAACAATTAAACACAGATATTTATTGGTTTTATTTTTGTTTGTTTACGTTTTTCGAATCAGTCCAATATTTGGTACACAACTAATCGGAGGAAGCCTCGTACAACTTAGATGAACATATTCACAATGAGGTGATGACAGCATGACAATCAACAAGAAAGCATTGCTAGCTCTGCTAGCAGTATCACTGCTCCAAGCAAACCCGTCGTATGCGAAGTCGGTACCGCTGACTCCGGTGACGACCGTTTATGTAGATGACCGCCCACTTCAGCTTGCTGCCCAGCCGCTGCTGCTAGAAGGAACAGCGCTCGTCCCGATGCGCCAGTTGTTTGAGGCACAAGGAGCCGAGCTTTCCTGGAACGAATCCAGCAAAACCGTAACAGCTACCAAAAATGAAGCGGTGCTGACCTACCGTATGGGGGAACTTGCTGCCACCTTAAACGGCAAAACGCTGTCCCTGAATGTTCCTGGACAAATTGTTGAGGGCAACACAATGATTCCACTACGTTTTGTGAGCGAGGCACTTGGGAGCACAGTGAAGTGGGATGCCCTGACCCGAGCGATTCGGATTGTCTCCAGTAACGATTTTTTTACAACGGTTCTTTCGGGAGTCAACCTGCGCAGCAAACCGGATTCGTCGGGAGCTTCCCCTTCCCTGCGGCTTATTCCAGCCAACGAAAAGGTTCATGTCATCCGTGAGATCAATGCCCTCTGGTTGGAAGTGCGCACTAAAGACAACCTGACCGGATACATATCGGCTAAACCCAAATACAGCGATTATACCAGCTCATCCCTGGTGGAACGGCAGGGAGATGAACTCATCGCCTACGGAGAGAAATTCCTTGGTACTCCTTATGAATTCGGCGCAGCAAGCGGCCAGACATCGACCTTTGATTGTTCTTCTTTTGTGGGGGAAGTGTTCCGACATACGCTCTCCATCGACCTCCCCCGTGTCTCTTACGATCAGGCTAAAGAAGGCCAGAAGGTCGGGCTAAACGAGCTACGTAAAGGCGACCTGCTGTTCTTCAGCGCACGCGACCTGGAGATCGGCCATGTGGCGATCTATGCAGGGAACAACAAATTGTTGCATACATTCTCCAAAGAACGTGGCGTTCATTTTGACACGCTTGATGGTAAATGGCAGAATCGTTTCGTAACAGCCCGCAGGCTGTTTTAAGACAAACTGGATGGCTAATAATAGCGGGCTATTCCAGTACCACATTCAATATTTTCTGTTTGCATTTTTGCCGGACGCCTCCCTTGCGGTTTGCGTTCAGGTGGCAAAAGGTATTGATTCGTTCCCATTGTTCAACACGTAATTCGATCCTCTTCTCTAGCACTTTCTCTCAAAATCTTGGATCTTCCCCATCAGATCTGCTTAAATAGGATTAATAGAATGTGCAGAAAACACGAATATGTATGCTAATTATAGACAGGAGGAATCGTTATGCAATTTGAGACAAAACGGCTCATCATTCGTGATATTTGTACATCCGATTGGGGAAGTATACATACCTACACGTCATTGCCTGAAGTTACTAGGCACACAGCATGGGGACCCAATACAGAAGAAGATACAAAGGCATATATAGAACAAGTTCTAGCCTCACAGCAGGAAATGCCACGACAAGACTACGAACTAGCCATATGTCTGAAAAACACTGGAATCCTGATCGGCGGTGTTGGTATTCATGTCAAAGATACTAATGCAGAAATGGGCTATATTCTAAACCCAGATTATCAAGGAAAGGGTTATGCAACAGAAGCGGCACGAGCCCTGCTAGGCTTTGGATTTAGCACACTTGATGTCCATCGTATTTATGCAACATGTCGTCCAGAAAATAAGGCTTCTGAGAAGATTATGCAACAGATCGGAATGCAACGTGAAGGTATAATGCGAGAACACTGGTACTACAAAGGCGAATTTCACGATTCATATTTGTACTCTATTCTTTCTGAGGAATATAACAGGACATAAAAGGTATTGTTTACATCTTGGGAAGCATGTTGCTGCGATAAATTGATAGTAAACCATTTTGACTATCTAGTTTGAAAATATATATCGTTGGAAATAGGTGTTGTTAAGAACGTGTCTGAGCCATTCTATGAGGAGTTTTAACGACAAATAGGTTCGAGGAACTTCTCTGAACGATACAATTTTTAATTAAGGAGGGAACAACATGGAAGCTTTTGCAGAATATTTAGCGCATATTGATAACCCCCAACATCGGGCTCGAACGCAAGAAGTATTGGCTTGGGTAACCAAGAAATTTCCAAATTTAATGCCAAAAATTGCGTGGAATCAGCCTATGTTTACGGATCACAGCACATTTATTATTGGCTTTAGCGTAGCCAAACATCATTTGGCCGTTGCCCCTGAAAAGGCAGGGATTAATCATTTTTCTGAGTTAATTGTGCAGGCTG
Organism: Paenibacillus sp. CMM36; assembly: GCF_053570945.1. Classification (NCBI taxonomy): domain Bacteria; kingdom Bacillati; phylum Bacillota; class Bacilli; order Caryophanales; family Paenibacillaceae; genus Paenibacillus; species Paenibacillus sp. CMM36. Next base: position 24,214 of record NZ_JBSEDY010000024.1, on the reverse strand, counting down.
GCTATGATCACACCAAGCAGTTGGTACGTATCCAGTGGGATAGTCCAGTTGATTTCTCATTACTTGAGAAAATGATCGAGTTTAATATTTTGGATAAGGCAGACTGTTCAACCTTTTGGCGGGAATAAAAAAAGGTTCCTTTTCTCGTAAAACTATACACCGAGCATCACAAATAAGTGTTTTTCTTCTCACCCCCTCTACCATCCTTCGAAATCTCATCAGGCTAATGCCCCTTAAAGTGGCTTTATGCTATAATGTGGAAAGTATGGATTGTTACATGTACAGGAGGATTGGAGAAAAATGATCGGGAAATTTTTAATTTTCTCTCTACTATGGAGTTTGCTCGGCAACCCGTTTCTGGCGCTGCTCGTACTCTTAATCGTGATCTATATATTGGATCGCAGCTTTATCGGTGTATTGCCCAGCATCAGCAAACCATGGAAAAGAAGACGCAATGCCGTTCGATTGCGCCAACAGATTACGCTAAACACCAACGATGTGGCTGCCAAGTTCGATTTGGCTCGTATCTGGATCGAAAGCAAGAAATATCCGCAGGCTTTGGAGCTTTTATTGGTAATTGAATCCCGTTATGAAGACTCAGCAGACTATTGGAACGCACGGGGAACGGCTGAAGTACATACAAACCATCTGGAGGATGGAGAACAACATTTACTAAAAGCACTGGATATTAACCCGCGGGTACAGTACGGTGAGCCTTATTTGCATTTAGCCGCTGCTTTCAAGGAACGTGACGTCAATAAGTCGCTTTATTATCTGCAGCAATTTCAGGAGATTCAGTCTTCTTCCAGCGAGGGTTATTATCTGACAGGCTTGATGTACCGTATGCTAGGACGCAAGGATGAAGCCACTGTAGCCTTTAACCAGTCCATTGCCGTCTATCGTTCTCTACCCAAATACCGCAAACGAAGTGAGCGCAAGTGGGCTGCGCGTAGCTTATTTCGTAAATCAATCGGCTAAACAGCGCCTACTAACGCAAACAAAGAGGTTCATAATGGTCAGTTTCTACTGTCATCATGAACCTCTTTCTTTAATATACTTTGTCTGATCCAAAGCATCCTCTCACGCTCGCCTTAATGGCGCATAACCAAGCCGATTCAACTCTTCCGCAATCACGCGATAACCACGACTGTTCGGATGCACTCGGTCTAACGAAAGTAGTGCCCGTTCATAGCCCTCAAATGCGGGATAAATATTCGCCACCCGGTAATTCGGTCCGCCTAATGTATAGAGAAACGAGTTGTACTGACGCACATATACTCCCGCCTCCCTTACTTCTGGAAAAGGATTATATAATCCCACCATTCGAATAATAAATGGCTCACGCTGACCGGACTTTATCTGATACAGGGCATGTACAATTTGGCGTACATGTTCTTTTGTGTGATTCAACGCTTGTGGAATGGAAGAACCCGATAAGCCGGACCCTCCAGCAAGGGCGCTGATGTATGGGCGCAGATCATTCCCGCCGATCGTTACCGTTATAAGTTCAGCCCGGCTGATCGCCGACCGAAAAAGTGGATTGTTTCGGACCATGGACAGCAACTCCTGCGATGTCAGCCCGTTAATTCCCAGATTCTCGTAACTGACTGGCGTACGCAGATGTCTTTCTGCCATTCGCCGATAGATAGGTACAAATCCGCCGCTCAGCAACGTCCCTGCACCTGTTGTTAAAGAATCTCCAATCGCTGTGTAGTGGTACGCCAATGAAACCCACCTCCCTCTTTCTGCATAACATATCTTATGTAGAAAGAGGGACGCGGGACCCGGAGATTCGCTTATTCTTCGTCTATTTCATATACACAATGGAATTGCCCACCATCCGGCAAATCCTCTGATCCATACACGGCAAAGCCCACGTTGCGGAAAAAATCTGCCCCCTCCGCATCCGTGTCCACAGTAAGCCGTTTTGGATTACGCTCCTGAATGAGCGTAAGTAGCATACCTCTGGCATATCCTCTATGACGGTTTTCAGGCAACACGGCCAGATGGCGAATTACAGTTGTTCCATCCTCCTGGTCCTCAAAGCCGACAATACCTACAATAAGTCCTTCATCTTCTACACCGAACAGCTTCCAGTCATCCGAGGCTTGATAGGTACGTAAAACTGCTTCTCCGCGTTCAGGGTGATCCAGCACGGCGTAGGTTAACAGCTCCAGAACTTCCTCACGATCTGAATCTATTTTTATATTTTTAAACATTGTTTGTCGTCTCTCCTTAATATCCTAAAATTAGGATTTCACTCTAATTCTCCATAATAAGCAACGGCCAGTTATCAAGCCATTGCTTCTCAAATACACGCTGACGATAAGCCGTTGTGTGACGAAACAAAGGGCTTTGTCGTACCCGCATATCCAGCAGATCTTCCAATCCATGCGGACAAATGACCTCTATTTGATCCTTGTCATTCAATCTAACCGCCACCGCCGTTGCCGTCTCTGGCCAGCGGCTCATCGCATCCTCTACCGAGGAATAAGGAGCCTCCCCGTTGCGAAAATGCATCCGAGCCTGATTTTTGACAGACCAGTTACGTCCGGCCTGCTTACGGTTCAAGGACAACTCTAGATACTCATCTCGTTCCTCTAGCGTGTTTTTCGGGTCAAAATAGATAACATCTATATCGTTTAAAGGTGTAGCCGTTGTATAGCCATGGAGCTTATCCCAAACGCGGTTACGTACATAGCCTGCGGCAATACATCCTTGCGGCAACTTCAGCTCTCGCACATAGCGCAAGTCTTCCAGTACCTGCGGATCATTCATATATTGTATGACTCGTAGCACATCTTCTTCCGCCTTCATCCTGCACTCAACTCCCTTTTTATGATGACAGTTGCTGCACCGATTCTCCTCCTTGAGCCGCGATCCCTGCTGTACGCTGCACCAGGCGGCGGCGTGCGACCAGAAGGAACGGAATACCAATCACAACCGACAGGGCAACCGGAACAAAAACAACAAGCGGCGCCGTTTGACCATAGATATCCAGCAACCAGCCACCAAATAAAGGAGCCAGCACGCTTCCCAAATTATTAAAGCCGATTGTACCGAAGTAGGTCCCTTTATATTGAGCATCTGCAATTTGGTCAATCAATACGTCCAGCATCGTGAACAATAACACTTCACCAACCGTAAACAGCACCATATCCAGTATAAACATCCAGCCTGAGTTTAGCATACCGCACAGCAACAGGCTGACCGCAATACATATATTCCCTGCAATCAGAGAATTCACCGGGGAAAATCGGCTTGCCAGCCGCACCAGCGGATATTGAAATGCCAATACACAAACCGCGTTGACCGTCAGCATATATGTAAACCATCGAGTTCCTTCCGCGAAGGATAAGGACAAGAATTGAGGCATTGTGGAATTGGAATGCGCATAGCCCATCACACAAAATACCGTTCCCAGCAAAATCGGCATAAACACCGGATCACGGCTGGCTGTACGGAATGCCTCAGCCATTCGCAGTGGAGCCTCTCTCGCCGTTGTACCTATATGCAGATCCGATGCATAACGGGCAAATTGGATCAACAACAGTACTCCGTATAGTGCGTACACACCAGCAGCTACCATGAACGGCGTACCATTGGATGCAGATCCTAACATCAAACCAAGCAACGGCCCTGCCACTACCCCAACATTAATGGCCGCATATCTCATATTATAGATAAGCAGTCTTTTCTCCTTGGGGGTTACATCTGATAACAGCGCCCGCGAGGTTGGCTCGAACAAGGACCTGCACAGTCCATTTAGAGCATTAATGACAAAAAAGGCCCAGGCCGCTTCCGCCAACGCAAAAGCAACGAATACAAGCGCCCAGCTCGCAATGGACACCAACATCACCTTACGCCGTCCGATTCGATCTGAAATATATCCACCGTAAAAGCTGGCAAAAATGCCGACCAACGAGCTTACCGACACGATCACCCCCGTATGAAAGGGGGACACTCCTAAACGGGTGGTAAGGTAAATTGACAAAAACGGGATACTCATGATGTCGCCATCCGCCCGAAAATAGTACCGACAATAATCGTCCAGGCCAGCGGGTGAATGGAACGCAACTGTTCTTTCATATATGCCTTTACGTTCTCCTTCCGCGTGCAAGTCTAATAAAGGGGGGGGGGAAACGGTCTAGCACTGGTGAATATAGCGTTCCAGTTCTAAACACGTTGCTTGATAGACAGATTGGAGCGCAGACAACTTCGCTTTCGCATTCTCGAGTCGGTTCTCCCGTGCAAGCTGTTCAATATCGGACAGTAACGAGGACAAACGCCCGACACCCAGACTCACGCTGCCTGATTTCAACTCATGAGCAGCCTCTACTACTTTTGTGACTTCGCCCACAGCAGCCAGTTCTCTTAACCTATTGATTTTGGCAGGTGTATCACTTGTATACATTTCGACCAATGACTCCAGTAGTGCCGTGCTGCCATCCTCGTCCAGCAGCATAATTTCACGTATAACTTCCTTATCCAAAATCGGCTCGGTTTCCGGCTTTGGAAGCCATTTGACAAGCTTTTCAGAGAGCTTTTCAATCGTTACTGGCTTTATCAAGTAATCGTTCACTCCAACCTCCCGGCCCCGTGCCTGATCCTCCTCAGACACATTCCCGGTCAAAGAAATGATCGGTACAGGTGGTTGCTGGTTTTCTGCTTCCCGCTGGCGGATCGCTTTTGCCGCATCATGACCATTTAGCAGAGGCATGTAATGATCCATTAGAATACAAGCGTAGGATCGTTCGGAGGCCGCTTTTACAGCAGCTTGTCCATCCTCAGCAAAATCAATATGCTGGAATCCCAAATGGTTAAGCTGTAATTGCACCACCTGACGATTTACCCGATTATCCTCAGCCACCAAAATAGTTAGAGAATGACTATGCTCACGCAGCAACTCGCTAAATACCTTTAAATCACCATTTTCACGCTTCTCCATTTCGTCTGCCTGCCCCGATCCTTTCATGAAGGGAATTTCAAACCAGAACGTAGAGCCTTGGCCTTCTTCACTGATGACCCCAATTTCTCCCTGCATGAGTTCCACAAATGAACTGCATATCCATAGCCCCAGACCCGTTCCTCCATATTGGGAGGCACTGCCTTCACCGGCTTGTACATAAGGCTGAAACAGCTTATTCTGATCCTCCGGTGAAATCCCAATACCCGAATCCTGCACCTCAAACCGAACACGTTGGGAATCTTTTGTTTCTTCCACTAATTTTGTTCGAACGATGAGCAATCCTTCACTCGTAAATTTATTCGCATTGTTCAACAGATTGAGCAAGATCTGCATGATCCTTGCCGAATCTCCCTCCAGATGCTCTGCCACATCGGTATCGGTCTCTATACTCAACCGGTTACCCATCTGATAGATTTGCGGCTCCAACAACTGAGCAACATGGCTCATAATCGCCTGAACTCTGACGTTTCCGATCTCCAGCTCCATCTGTCCTGCTTCCACTTTGGATATATCAAGCAGATTATTAATCATGTTCAACAACAGGGAGGCTGACTCACGTATCACACCGATGGCCTGCCGTTGATCCGGGGAAAGTTTGGATGAACCTAACATTTCGATCATTCCAAGTATTCCGTTCATTGGCGTTCTGAATTCATGACTAACCACAGCCAGAAAAGTGCTCTTTAGGTCATTAGCCCGTACCGCTTCTTCCTTCGTCCGTGATAATTCCGCATTGCTTTTGGCAAGCTGACGCTGCAGATTAACCAGCTCGTTGTTCATCGCTGAAAATTCATTCAGCAGCTTTTCTTCCTCAGCCTTGCTTTTCACTATCTCATCCGTTAATTGTTCGACCGTTTTCCGCAGAACAGCCATTTCTGCTGTCGGTTCCTTCATATTAAAAGGCCCCCTTTACAAAATGACTTACAGGTTCACAAAACCAACCTTATTTCCTGAGCGAAAGTAAGTCACCCGCAACCTCCAGCGCTTCTTCCGCACCTGGTGCGTATCCGTCCGCCCCTACTTCTTGCCACAAGAGGGAATCGAGATTAAAAGGCAAGCCTCCGACCATAATTTTCACATGGCTAGTCGTTGGGTCTTGCCGAATGAGAGCAATCAACTCTTTCACTAGATGGACATGGTAAGCCATGGTAGCTGAGATAGCCACTACATCCGCCTTGTAACTCACAATGGCCTGAAGCAAACTCCGGTTAGGTACATTGGCGCCTAAATAATACGTATCCCAACCATCCATTTCAAATATATCAGCCAGCATACGCACTCCAATTTCATGCTGCTCGCTGCCTACACACGCCGCCACCAGGCAGCGTTCCTTACTTCCACTCCCCATCCATCTGGGATACAGGCTTGAAATAATAAATTGAGTCACGGCAGTGCAAAAATGCTCTTGACCGACGGTGATTTTGCCTTCATGCCATAGACGGCCTATTTCATATTGCGAAATTTGAAAAATATATTTATACGTATGTTGAATAGAGATACCCTCATCCAGCAAGCGAACGATCCAATCCAAAGCCTGTCTGCGATTACCTGAGAGTAAATATTCCAAATATTGAGCCACGTCAGCAGCATAGGGATTATCACCTGTAATAAAAGAGGCATACTCCTCTTTCTTCCCAATTTGCTGTATCCCCAAATCCAGGTGCTCCAGCACCATGACTTTATTCGTATGATCGAAGTGCTCTACCAACGTCTCCTGGATTAATCTGAAATTGATGCTCAAATCTTCTTGGGTTATCCCGAAACCCTCCAGAAGCTTTTTTAACCAAGAAACATACTGTGTAAATAAAATAGGGCTGTTCATGATTACACTTTCAGCCAAATAGTTCAAACTATATATGGAATCCTGTTTTGTCTTTATTTTACCGTTATCCCCAAAACGCTGCAAAAGATCGGGCTGTAATTCGTATTGCTTATGGGTAACTAATTCAGCCAAAGCTCCTGCTTGCATCAATAGCGATTCACCTGCGGTGTATTGCTGTATACTCATGTACAGCTCCTTCCCCGACAAGGTTTTGTATTCGAAACAGGTACTGGGAATTTGTTCCGGACGTGACTATTAGACAATTATACCTGATTTGCGTCTCTACATTAACCCTACTCCCCCATAATACGACAAAAAAATAAAATACCGAAAAGTCGGTATTTTATCTAAAGCAGATTTAACCTGCACATGCACAATTTATGATCCGTTACTCTTCTGCCCCTCAGCCGTTAGTCCAAGCTTTTTTAACAGATGAATAGCCTGCTCCTTCTCTTCCACGGATAAGCCATCCACGGTCTCCATAATAACACGATGATGCTGCGGGAATATTTGCTCAAAGAAATGACGTCCATCATCAGTCAATTCTGCATAAATCACACGCCGATCATCTTGCGAAGCACGACGGGTAAGCAAGTTTTTTTTTCTGAAGTTTATCTACCACGTACGTAATATTCCCACTAGAGATTAGTACCTTTTCTCCAATTTTCTGCAAAGGCTGGGGTCCCCGATAATACAGCAGATCAAGCACACCAAATTCTGTTGTATTTAATCCATGACTATGAATGTCCCGATTCGTACGAGACGTGACCGAATTATAAGCACGAGCCAGAACAACGAACAAATTAAGTGCTAGGTCCTGATCATCTGGTTTTACAGACATATTAACAGCCTCCGTTACTCATATCTTTATTCCAAGATATCTTAATTGTGCGCTTTTGTCAAGTTTAAGCGTTCCTCCCCCTACTCCTACGGCCTAAAAATGGAGGAATTGTCGTCTATTATGTGAAGATTACAGTTCATTATGTAAAAAAAGTCCGCTCTCAGCCAGTCTTAACACACTGATTCAGAGAGCAGGACGATTATATTGCAATCCCTAACTTCTTACGTAAAAATACGTAGGCAATACGGCCGCATAATACTCCCAGAACATTCAGTATGATGTCATCCACATCCATTGTACCTGCGCCCAGCAGCATTTGGGACACCTCAAGAATGACCAGTGTGATCACTATCGTTAACAACAGACTGCCTATACTTCGCATGGACACCCAAATGATAGGCACAAGGATACCGAAGGGAATGAATACGCCAATATTACCGAGCAAATTAACACCCCATACCCGAAAAGGAAACGACTCCATTGCCCGCCAGTATTGCCTGATCGTATCAAACGGCACAATATTATACGAATACGGGGGTCCTGGCCGTAATGTACGACCAAAACCGAGAAACATCCAATATAATAGAAGTCCTGTATATAAAATCAATAACACCAATGCCACATGATGAAGCAGACGGGTCCTAGACATTACTTGTTACGGACGTCGATCTGTCCATTGGCCCGTGCGATAATCACCTGGTCCGCCATATTAATGAACAGTCCGTTATCGACTACTCCCGGAATTTGGTTCAAGCGGATTTCCAACTCCTGCGGATTCTCAATCGTACCATAGCGACAATCGGCAATATAATTACCGTTATCCGTAAGGTAGCGCTCGCCGTCTTTCATACGCCACTCCGCTTTACAGCCCGTCTGCCGCAAGGCCTCCAACGTCCATTCACTGGCAAAGGGTACGACCTCAACAGGTAAAGGAAATGCACCCAGCACCTTCACATCCTTGGACTCATCGACAATAATAATTAATCGGTCGCTATTGCTTTCCACAATTTTCTCTCTCAGTAAGGCTCCGCCTCCACCTTTCACCAGCACCAGCTGCTCATTCACCTCATCTGCACCGTCGATGGTAACGTCAAGCCTTCCAATCTGATCAAACGGAATGATGGGAATTCCCAGCTCCCTGGCCTGATCTTCCGACGCTTGGGATGTAGCTACAGCCTGTATATGTAATCCTTGCGCTACACGCTCACCAATTTTTTGAATAGCCCAAAAGGCTGTCGAGCCTGTACCAAGTCCTACTTTCATGCCGTCCTGAATCGCCTCAACTGCTTTTTCGGCCGCTTTTTGCTTCAAATTCATTATCATCTCTCCCGCTATATAGGCTAGTATTGATCATCATCCATTTTATAAGAGAACGCTTTATATTAACAGAGACAGCTTTTTACCATAACAAAGGCTGTTTTCATCGTGTTCATACTCCCCAAATCGTTCAATAGGTTCGTATCCCCGCTTGGTATAGAGAGCAATCGCTTCAGGTTGAGCCGCTCCGGTCTCCAATTTAATCCTTACAACTCCCCGTTTTCTGGCTTCCTCTTCCAAAAAAGATAATAGGCTCACCGCAATCCCTTGTCTGCGATAAGAGGAATCGACATAAAATCTTTTAAGTTCCATTTCTTCCGCATCTATAGGCCTAAGCCCTCCACAAGCCACCGGTTTTTCGTCCACATACACAACAGCGAAAAACATTTCTTTAACTTTCGGATTGGAAAAATCAACCAAGTAAATTTCATCGGCAGGATACCTTTCCAGCAAGTCCTCATCCAGCCTTTGAATCAACTTATGCAGATCCTCGTGATTACTCTCAACCTTTAAAATCGTAAGCTTGGACATTCTTCTTATCCCTCTTCTCTTTGCATGGATATAAAGACTCATTTGCAAACAATTCACAAAAACCGCGATAAATCAAGCATTTACAACGTTAAATATGAAAAATGTCCCAAATTGATAAGTGCATTTGACTCTATTATAAAGTATGATGGTTTCTGTTGAATAGTTGCTTATGGACTGTAATGAATTCAAATCTCAAGTTGAAGTATAAATTGGAATATACTGAAACACAGACAGCGTTTACCTATTAAAATTAATTTTTTATTGTGTAAGGTATTCATTTCAAGGGCTTTTCGTACGACATATATATAGGGATATCATACTTGTCTGTAAAAGGACTTAAGACCTATTACATAAAATTCAAGGGTCTATGATCTCGATTATTTTGTTTGTAAGGGGGACTTGATTATCTCATTCGATAAGCGGTTCAACACCATATACAAAAAATACAACCAGGGAGTGGAACATTTTGAAAAAGTGGAGTAGCTTATCATTCTTCACCAAAAACCTATTATTATCCTTCTTCAACATCGTATTGATTGGGCTAGTTCTTATTGTGTCCAGCTATTTGATCCAACGTACGATTTTGATAGACCAATTGCATGGGCAAGTGGAAAAAATCACATTGAAGTGGGCCCAGGGCATTAATTCCGATGAAGTAACCCAAGCGGTTCAAGAGAAAAATTATGATGGACCCATTCAAACCAAACTCCGCGCGTACCTAGATAACATCATGGCGACGAATCCAAATATCTCTCATGCCTATATTTTCGGGACGGAGCTCGAAAATGGCAATCTGACATCTATTGTGGCGATGCCAACGGATCTCAGAGAAGCATTTGAAAAAGATAAGATGCTCGTTGGCTCTATGTATGAGCAACCCAATGTCGTGGCAGTAGGCGTAACCGGTATGCTGGACAGTGGCAAACCAACATTCACCAGCTTCTACGATGATACTTTTGGTACATGGACGACTTTGATGACTCCGATTAAAGATCCAAGCGGCAAAATCTTTGCATATTTTGCAGTCGATGCAGATGCCGGTGCCGTACCTGCAGGATTGACCAAGCTGCTCATTAGCGGCGCTACCATTTTAGTGATTTTCCTACTGATCTGCCTGGCGCTTCAATATTGGGTTGTGAAACGTACGCTGTCCCCGATTAAGCAATTGATGTACGGTATCAGCGAAGTAAGCAGAGGAAATCTGGATGTTCAAATTCATGCAGGTCATGATGATTTGGGACTCGTAAATCAGAATTTCAACGATATGGTAAGTCATATTAACAGCATTATGACTAAAGTGAAGCAGACAACTGATGAAGTCAATGAATCCGCCAAAGAATTACTCGCAATCTGCGAACAAAACGGAATCAATTCCAACATCATCAATCAAAACATCAGTGAAATCACGGAGAATATCCGTTCGCAGGAAAAAGCAACAGGCGATAGTGCACGTGCCATGGCTGAAATGGCTTCGGTCATTCAAAATATTGCCACGAGTTCTTCCAATGTTGCGGAAGAAGCCAATTCGGTAGAGAAACGCTCTAACGAAGGCAACGAGATTGTAAGTAAGGTATCATCCCAAATGCACTTGATTACCGATACAGTAACCAATACTTCCCGTATCATCAAGTTGCTGGACAGTCGTTCGCAGGAAATTGGCAATATCATCAGTACCATTTCAGGCATCTCCAGTCAAACCAACCTGCTCGCTCTGAACGCTTCTATTGAAGCTGCGCGCGTTGGTGAAGAAGGTAAAGGCTTTGCCGTCGTTGCCAGTGAAGTACGTAAGCTGGCAGAACAATCTGCGGAGGCAACCAAACAGATTACATCACTGATTGAAGAAATTCAAAATGAAATCGGACAAGCTGTGAAATCGATGGAGCAAGGAAACGTTGAAGTTCAAAACGGAATCGTCGTTGCTGGACAAGCAGGCGTGCTGTTCAATGATATTCTTCAAGCAACTAAAAATGTAGCATGGCAAATCCAAGAAGTATCCAGCGCTACTGAGCAAATATCTGCGGGTACACAGGAAATGACAGCGACAGCAGACGATCTTTCTTCCACTGTAACCAAAACAGCCAATAACAGTGTTCACATTGTGCAAACGGTGGAGGAACAAAAAGCTTCTTTGGATTCGATTATTGATTCATCCCATAAATTGACATCCATGTCTGAAGAGCTTCAAGAAATTACATCTTATTTCAAAATTGCAGACACCAACCGTAGCAAATCATAATAGCCATTTATCGACTTAAAGTTAATTTCATAGTTAATCATTCATTCGGTAATGCCTCCCTCCTGTTCATGCATTTGAAGGGAGCGAGGCATTTACTGAGTTTACCATTTATATTAAGACATCATACATTCAGGAGGTTAGCGTAATGGCTTCATTACTACAAAACAGTACACAGACAACCCCTTCCCCATTCCTAGTTCCCTTGGATTATGCACGTATACAACGCAAGCATACATCCTCTACTTATCAAGTAGAGTTAGAAGCGTCCATCTCGGAACAATTAAATCAGCAAAAAACTGCGGGAGACAAACAAGCGTTGCTCTTATCAGCATATACTGCATGGGTATATCGCCTTTCCGCAGAAGAAGAAGTTTCTTTTTCTACTTTCGTGCCACAAACTGGTCTGCTTACAGCTTCGCTGACAGTCGAAAAGGAAACGACTTTTCATGAACTAGCAGACTTATTTCAGGAGATGCTCCGTGAGCCAAGTGCATACCTTGCGGAACCACAAGCCGATACTTCATTTTCGGCAAATCTGCCTACGGACAGCGGTGTAGAATCCCGTATTATGGATTGGGCTGTCAGTGAACACAATGGCGCTTATCAAATACAGATACGATATGATCAATCACTCTTGCTGGAAACAACGGTTGTCCGATACGCAGAATACTTTGAAACCCTTTTGCGTGGCGCGCTAACCAACAGCCATGCACCTGTGAATTCAATTGATATATTATCGGATGCAGATCGAGCTGCTCACGAAGCTTTAAATAATACAGTCGTGAAATATCCTGAGCATCAAACTATTCATGGAATGTTTGAGGAGGCGGCTTCACAATACCCTGATCGTTCGGCTATTGCTTCCCACACTGGAGAGTACACGTACCGTGAGTTGAACGAACGCGCTAACCAAGTCGCACGTGTCTTGTTATCCAAAGGTCTTACCAAAGGTGAATTCGTGACCATCTTCATGGAACGGAGCTTAGAGACCGTTATTTCACTGCTTGGTATCCTAAAAGCCGGAGGCGTATATGTACCTGTTGATCCCGCCCACCCCGCTGACCGGAGTAGCTACATTGTCGAAGACACGCGTTCTCCTTTTGTATTAACAACTTCCGCACTTATGGAACAAGCGACTGAACTGTGCGGTTCTATTGAAACGGTAAAAGAAATTTTAGCTATTAACGGGCCGCTGGCAGGCTATGCTGCAAGCAATCCGAACGTTCGTGTAAGTCCGGATGATCTAGCTTATGTCATCTATACATCCGGCTCTACAGGCAAACCGAAAGGTGCCCTGATCGCTCACCGCGGTGTTGTTAACCTAGGAGCTGTCGTGCAACGCGATTGCGACATTACACCTCAGGATGTATTGACCCAATTTGCAACCTACAGCTTTGATGCATCCGTTTGGGATACCATTGGAGCCTTGTTTTACGGTGCAAAATTGTACTTGCTGTCTTCTGAAGAGCGTGTATCTGTTGAAGAATTCGCTGAAGCCATTGCACGTACAGGCACGACGATTATTACCATTTTGCCAACTGTATTCTTTAATCAGCTATCTACGTACTTGTCAGACGAAGGCTATCGCAAACTCGCTAAGGTACGGATTGTTACTGTAGCAGGCGAAGCGCTGTACGGCTCCCAAGTTCGAGCGTTCCAAAGCAAGTTCGGTACAGATACCGACATCGTAAACGTATACGGACCGACCGAATGCACCGTAGCGACAACGACCCATCGGGTCCGTGGTGCCGTGCCTGAGCATGTCGTCAATATCCCGATCGGCAAGCCGATTTACAATTACAAAGTGTATATCGTTAACGATGATAACAAGCTCTGCCCAGTCAATATTCCGGGTGAAGTATGTATTGCTACTCCTGCATTGGCCCATGGTTATCTCCATCAGCCAGAACGTACAGCGCAATCGTTCGTGGACAATCCTTTTGTTCCGGGTGAAAAAATGTACCGCTCGGGTGATATCGCCAAGCTGCTGCCAGACGGTACGATTGAATACGTAAGCCGCAAGGATTCGCAGCTCAAAATTCGTGGAAATCGGATTGAAATCGGAGAAATTGAAGACCATTTTTCCAAACACCCAGGTGTTCAGGACGTCGCTGTGGTAGCCGTCAAAGATCACACAGATCAGAACATGCTAGTTGGCTATTTCACCACTTCGGATGGACAATCTATTCCACAGGACGTTATTCAGTCTTATATTGGGGGCAAGCTGCCTTCTTATTTTGTACCGAGTCATGTCGTTCATTTGGAAGCTATGCCAATTTCACCAACTGGCAAGATCGATCGCAAAAAGCTGGCCCTGCGACCACTACCGGAAGCGTCTGATCTTTCATTTGGCGGGGAACCTCTCCGAGAAGGAACCGAAACACTCATTGCCGAAGCATGGACTCAAGTGCTTGGTAAAAATAACATTGGCGCTACCGATGATTTCTTCCTGATCGGGGGCGATTCGCTTCGTGTCATCCATGTGCTGGCTATTTTGAAGCCGCGTTATGGCGCGCTGCGCATCGGAGATTTTTTCCGCTACAAAACCGTTCGTGAGCTTGCTGAATACGTGGAACAATTAGGTACGGAACAAATGCCGCAACGCAAGCCACTCGCGATTTCTCAAGAAAAAATGGACTTGAATGAGCATCCTATTGAGTTATCTGGTGCTTCTGACTTAGCTGAAGTCCGCGACTTGCGCGTGATTTTGTTGACCGGTGCTACAGGCTATCTGGGCTCGCACATTTTGTATGACCTACTTCAACGAACAGAAGCCAAAGTATACGCGATGGTACGCCCTTCTCAGGACGGTCCATCTGGTATCGAGCGTATTCAGTCCGTATTGACGGGATATTTTGGACATGATATCTCCAGCTTGATCGAAGGACGAGTGAAGGCTGTCTATGGGGATCTGGAGCAAGCTGATCTGGGTCTCTCTTCTGTCGACCGCCATATGCTGGAGCACCAAATCGACGGCATTATTCACAGCGCCGCTGACGTACGCCATTTTGGTGATTCGGCAGCCTTCGATCGCACGAATGTGACCGGAACACTGGAACTGCTGAAAATCGCCCAAGCCAAGCCGGGAGTATCCTTCCATCATGTCTCCACTATGGGAATACCGGAGGATCTTGCTAACGAAGGAAAATGGGAGTCGGCATTGGAGCTTTCTGCCTTCCCAGATGAATTGAACGTGGACAATCTGTACACGAACAGTAAACTCGCGGCGGAGAAGCTGTTGTTCCAAGCAGCTCAGGCCGGTACGCCTGTCTCGATCTATCGCGCGGGTAATTTGACAGCCCATTCGGCCAACGGACGCTTCCAGCGAAATATTGATAGCAATGCTTATTATCGTATGATGAAGGCGATGCTGCTGCTGGGCAAAGCGCCACAAGCCGATTGGCATACGGACTTCACACCGATTGATTACGCCAGCCGTGCTATCGTAGAGCTGTCTGTTCATCAAAAAAGCGCAAACCGTATTTTCCATATCTGCAATCCGAACCCACTGCCATATGATGAACTGATCGCTATGGTAAACCAACTCGGTTACGCAGTAGAAACCCTGCCTTTTGACGATTACAGCGCCTGGTTGCTAAATCCGTCTTCCGGCATTCAGGAGGATGCACTTCACCTTGCTATGGGACAACTAGAAGGTGACGGAGCCAAGGATTCAGCTTACCGTTACGGATGCTCTGTAACCACAGCTCTGCTGGAACAAGCTGGCGTTCAATGCCCGGCAACCGACCTGAATTTTATTCGGAACATGATCCAGCATGCCGTCGAGATCGGTTACTTCCCGACCTCTTCACCGGTATCTGTAAAAGCTACACAGAGGTAACAAAGTTGTGATATTTCCCCCGCGTGTTTTCGGTATGATAGACTAGATTTTGCTAGTTTCATATCTAGTATAAACCTCTATACTTTCAGAATTTTTTTGCATGCGGGGGATGTCATTCAATGAAACACACTTTTTTTAAAAGAACGTTGCTAATCATAAGTTTGTTGGCTATTTTAGGAATTTTGGTGTATGAAGCACGTAGCATATACCACACACCTACAGTTAAAGGGGCTCATCGTACACGCACAGCTAATGCAGATCGACTGGTACGCCATTTATTTTCAATGACGCCTACACCAGATAAAGTATATTACCAAAACAAAGTAATTGTCCTGATGTATCATGAGGTGACCAAGACTCCACCTGATCCCGGTGCTCTCAAGCTTAGTAATTTAACGAGGCAGTTGGACGAAATGAAAGCTAACGGCTTCCACTGGATCACGATGAAAGAGTATACGGATTTTATTTTACATAAAGCCAAGGTTCCTGATAATGCGGTACTTATGACATTCGACGATGGCTACGAGTCCTTTTATACGGACACTTTTCCTGTGTTGAAAAAGTACCAGGTACCGGCAACCAATTTTCTCATCACGTCCACGATCAGCAATCCCAAACATATTGGTATTCCAAAGCTGACATGGGATCAAATTCATCAGATGCATGCTGAAGGCATTGATTTCTACAATCATACCAATGACCAGCATGCTTACGGATACTCCAACACAGCGCGCACCCAACAAAAGCCGCTTCTGATGGCTCCAGTGTATTCGAAAAAGCTGGGGCGAATGGAAACCGAGGATGAGTTCAAACAGCGAGTTTCTACCGATTTGGACATGGCTGACAAGAAGCTGTTCAAGCATCTACACAATGATCAGAATGTACTTGCCTTCCCTTATGGTGGGTATACCAAGGAGACGATGGAAATTTGCCGTTCCTTGGGTATTGACGTTACGTTTACGGTGAAACGCGGGATTAACTCGCCAGGGCAAACGAACGGCTATCGCGTCAATGCAGGTGGAATACACAATATTCCCGAAGTATTGGTGCAATACATGAAGGAAGGTGCTCCCCTTCGCCCACTTCCTTTTGCTCAAGGTCCCAACAAGGTATCCTAAACGTTGGCTAGCTTATTGAAGGATAAAAAAGAACCTTTAAAACCATTTTATGTCGTGGTTTTAAAGGTTCTTTTAATGTATGAGATGTAGATTAGGGCCAGATGCGAATTGCCGCGATAACAGCCAGATGTACCGGGTAAAAGCTACGCCACAACCAACGCGGTACCCGACTATAAAATCCGCTTTCTCCAGTTGCAAAACATACGATCAGAATACTGGACAGCAGACTAAAGTGCTGAAGATTCGCGTGATGCACCATGTCATACACTACGTTCAAAACAAAATGGGCTGCAATCATCATATATGAACGGGTGTATCGATAAATCAGAACCAACAGCAGTCCATAGGCTCCGTAATCCATCTGGCTGAGCTCCATAACCAGAGCTGAGACGACGTACAGGCACGTTACAGCCGTCCAATGCTTCAAGCGGGATGCAGCAGCCAACGCAAGCAACGAGGTCAATAGCGTCCAGATTACGTTCGGTCTAAGCACATCAAACGCCAGCATATAGGGCACCTGAGAAATCAGAGCCAGTCCGAGTAGACGGAGCATATAGCTCTGCATGTCTCGGGTATGAGTATATCCCGCATACAGCGCGTACGCGTAGATTGGAAAAGCAAGCCTGCCGGCAATTCTCCAAGCCGGATCCGTCGGAAAAAACACAAGTCCGACATGGTCAATCAGCATCGTCAGCATGGCCAACCAGTACATACAAGGCCCCCTTATTTATGTTTTACGTTTTATCTTCTGTCAAGCTCAGAATGGCGTTCATGATGTCCGTTTTCGTAACCCGTCCTACCAACTCCCGAATTGGAGTTGAGGAGCTACATTGCTCGTCCAAAACTGGAAGACAATTGACCTGATGCCGAATCAGTTTCGATATCGCTTCCAGTAAAGTGTCTTCTGGAGCAAGCGTCGTCATTTGGGCCCGGCGCGTCATTGCCATGGTCACCGGGACGGTGTGAAGATCGGTATGCCCCAGCATGACCTTCAGCAAATCCTTGCGGGTAACAATTCCAATGAGCTCCTGCTCCTCTCCTGTGACCATCAGGGTGCCTGTATTTTGCTGAAACAGCATCAGCACCGCATCATAGGCGGTCGTGTCACCGGAAATCAAAATCGGATCACTAAGTATATCCGCCACCGTCAGCTTTTTGAGCATGTTGCCGATATGACTATCATATTTAGGATGACGCCCTGGCAGGTAGCCTACCTTCGGCTTGGCATCCACCAGTCCGAGCATAACGAGCAGAGCAAGGTCAGAACGGAGAGTCGGACGCGTCAATCCCAGTGTTTCAGCAATTTTATCCCCCGTAACAGGTGCCAGACGCTGGACAATATCAACAATTTCCCGCTGTCTTTCAGACAGTTGAATAATGATTACCTCCTTATGGAGTGGGGTAGAATACATTATAAAGAGTATAGATCGGTAAATTTCAGGCATCTTCCGACAATTCATCAAATTTTAATCATACACCGCTTGTTTTCAAATTTAAAATGTGTCACAATTAAGAATGTAATACATACTAATTATAATTTTAACGTGTGCAATATGCTACATTTATAATGAACTATTGTACATCGCGTGTGATATGTATTATGTATTATATAAACCTGAGGAGGAAATCAAATGAAATTTTTCTTGGATACTGGTAACATTGAAGAAATCAAACGTATTGAACGTTTGGGTCTGGTTGATGGTGTAACAACGAACCCTTCACTGATCGCTAAGGAAGGTCGAGTGTTCAAGGAAGTCATTCAGGAGATTTGCAGTATCGTTGAAGGTCCCGTAAGTGCTGAGGTTATTGGTCTGAAGGCTGAAGATATGCTCAAAGAAGCTTATGATATCGCCAAGTGGGCACCGAACGTGGTTATCAAGCTTCCTATGACTGAAGATGGCTTGTATGCTTGTAACGAGCTGACCAAGAACGGAATCAAAACGAATGTAACACTGATTTTCTCCGCGGCTCAAGGTTTGATGGCAGCCAAAGCTGGCGCTACTTTTATCAGCCCGTTCGTAGGACGTCTGGATGATATCGCTGTTGATGGTATGAAGCTGATTCGTGAGCTGAGACAAATTTTGGACATTCATGGTCTGAAATCCGAAATCATCGCCGCATCCATCCGCAATATTAAGCATGTAGAAGATGCTGCTCTGTCTGGTGCACATATTGCCACCATTCCAGGTTCCTTGCTCCCTTCTCTGTGGAAACACCCACTGACAGACAGTGGTATCGAACGCTTCCTGAAGGACTGGGAAACCGTACCTAAAGCTTAATTCGCCAGTCATGGCAAACGATATTATATCAACCCAAACAGCCCGTATTTTACGGGCTGTTTTTTTTGCTGTAGAGATAGCAGAACCCAAAACGCTGAACAACTTTTTTTGACAAAATAACTTGTTGTTCATATAATTGTTATAACAATTAATTAATTTCAAAGTAATTTATGTACGGGAAACAGAAAGGAGTACCTATGAATAACTTGCCTCCCGATTGTTCCATTGGGATGTTGCTCGGGATTACTCACCGCAAAATGAGTCAGCAGCTCTTGCAGCGCCTCAAACCTTATGATATTTCCCCAGAGCAATGGTCGGTTCTGTTCCAAATCTATCAGGCTGAGGGTTTAAATCAGAAAGAAATTGCAGCTAAGGCCGTGAAGGACCAGCCTACCACGACTCGAATTATTGATTTGTTGGACAAGAAGGGCTGGGTACGGCGTGTAAATAGCCCACAGGATCGTCGGGCCTATTTGCTTCATCTGACTGAAACAGGCCGACAGCTTGTGGAGAAGACTCTTCCTGTCGAACTTGATACCAATCACGATTTTGTAAAAGGAATTTCCTCGGCCGATCTGAAGCAATTCCGCCAGACTCTTTTACAAATTCACGCCAACATGACCGAATCAGAAAAACAAGGAGAGAACGATTAATATGCAACAAGGCAAGCAACCTCTTTGGACCAAGGAATTTATCGTTCTTACGGTTTCCAATTTATTTTTGTTTCTGGAATTACAGATGATCCTATCTTCCATTCCTTCTTATGTGAAAAATACATTCCACGCTAGTTCCGTTCAGGTGAGTCTCGTTACCACCTTATTCGCTTTAAGTGCGATTGCAGCACGACTCTTTTCAGCCCGTATGCTGGAAAAGGGACATCGCAGTACCCTGATCTTCGTGGGACTGCTGTTTGCATTGGCAGGAACGCTGGGGTACAGTGTTTCGCCAACGATTACAGTGCTTCTGCTCATGCGGATGTTATTTGGGATTGGCTTCGGTATGAGTAGCACGGCCTTTCCAACGATGGCCTCTGACGTCATCCCGCCCAAACGTCTCGGTGAAGGAATGGGCTTCTTTAGTCTGTCCACTAGTCTAGCGATGTCGATTGGGCCGACCATCGGCATTTCGATGCTTCAATACGGGAGTTTCAACCTGCTTGCCTATACGACAGCAGCTGTAATTGTTGTGATATTCCCGTTGGCTTACTGGCTGATTCGTACACTACCCAAAGGGCACATCGAACCACCTATGGTTCCTTTGGAAGAAGGGCGAAAACCGGCATTTAACCGTAAATTGTGGGTTCCCGCCTTGTTGAACATGCTGATGTCTATCACATATGGTGGATTACTCGGCTTTATGGCGCTTTACGGGGATGAAGCAAATCTGGCACATCCGGCCTACTTTTTCCTGTTTAATGCGGTATCCGTGCTGATCGTGCGTCCCTTCTCGGGCCGTATTTATGACAAAAAAGGGGCAAAAGCACTGCTCATCCCTGGCTCCCTGTTTTTAATTGGCGGTCTGATCCTGCTTTCCTACGCACACAGTGATGTCTTCATGTATATGTCTGCTCTTTGCTACGGTATCGGGTTTGGTGTCATGCAGCCGACCCTCCAAACCTGGATGATTCAGGTCGTGTCTCCTAAACAGAGGGGCATGGCAAACGGTATGTTTCTCAATTCCCTCGATTTCGGGGTTGCAGCCGGAGCGCTTATACTTGGCATTATCGCCAAAGCAAGTGATTATGCGTGGATGTACCGTCTTTCCTCGCTGTTTGTTGTACTGTTCTTACTAATCTATGTCATACAAATCGTTGTGAGCCGCAAGCCTAAGACGCATCTCCCTCTAGAAGGGTAGACTATATTTTACAAATGAACATTAGCTCTTACTTGCTTAGTTATCAAAAACACCCGTTGCCATGGTTTCATGGACAATGGGTGCTTTTTCATTTATTTCGCAGGAGTTTTGCGTCTTAGCTTGGGAGAACGAGGCTTTTCCCGGGACACGCTTGTTTGCTCCTCATTTACACTCATACGGTCCGTGGATTTGTCATCTGTGGGCTCATCCTGTTTGGGTCTGACCGCAAACAGCATCAGCAGAGCTGCAATGCCTCCCACTGCGGCCATCACGCCAAAGAGCAGACCATGTCCACTGCTGCCCAGCAGCAAGGATACAACCGGAGGGCCTAGTGACACCCCGACAAAGCGCATGCTGCTATACAGGGCAGTAATGGTTCCGCGTTCCTCTTTTTCAATTCCCTTTGTAATGAGAGAATCCAAACAAGGCAGCGCAAGCCCAATTCCGCCGCCCCCTAACGTAAACAGTCCGATCACCGCATAAATATTTTGGATAAATCCGAGAATGGCAAAGCTGATCGTCAATATGGCCAAACCACTAAAACCGATCCACTTCATACGCTTTTTGTGCTTGCCGATGATCTTGCCTCCTACATAAGAACACAGACAGAGGGAAATCAGCGGAATGGCTAACACAAAACCTTTCCACACTCCATGGAGGTTGTAACGACTTTCCAAGATGTCGGATAAGTAGAACAAGACGCCAAAAATGACAAACATACAAATGCCGCCCATAGCGAAAATAGCATAGAGCCAACGTCCTTTTTCGGCAAGCACCCGCTTCACATTTCCCACAAACTCCCGAAACATAATCGGTTGGTTCTTACGCTTAGGCACATGGATCAGCCAAAGCACCAAAATGAGCGAAATCAGACAGAGGCCTGGAATTACGGCCAGTGGCAAAAACCATAGAACAGCTCCCAATGCGGCACCGAGTATCGGACTTAGCACTTTGCCAAATGTGTTGTAAGTCTCGACGACCCCCAGGTTCTTACTGGCCTCATCCTCATTCTCGTACAGATCACCCACAAGCGGAATGACTATAGGAAAAGCCCCTGCCGCTCCCGCACCCTGAAGTAGACGGCCTGCAATAATGGTCCAGTATGCTGCCGAATCGTGAAGCAGCCATGCTCCCGCTGCAGAAATCCCCCCACCAATCACCGTCAGAATCAGACAGGGAACAATCACCGCCTTACGGCCAAATCGGTCGGAGAGATAGCCCGCAATCGGTATCAGTAAAATGGCCACCACCGCATATACTGTAATCAACATGCTAATCCGAAAAGAGCTTACATGTAGCTTACGTCCGATTTCCGGTAACACAGGAATCAGCATGGAATTACCCAGCGTCATCATCAGCGGGATGGAACCTAACGCAAGCAGATTCCCCTTATTTTGTTGCATCCCGTTACCACCTTTGCAAAAGTAATAACACAGCTGTTCAGATTTGTTCAACAGATGTTATTGTGTTTACATTGGTGGGGATTTATACGGCTACACTTTAAATCCACCGACCCTTGCATTCAGCAGTTGCGACATATCCGCCAGTGTATGAATAGATGATGCAATTTCCTCCATGGAAGCCAGTTGCTCTTCAGCCGCCGCACTGACGCTCTGGGTTCCTCCTGCCGACTGCTCTGCTACTTCACGAATACGTTCTACTGCTTCCACCATTCGCTCTGATCCGCCGGACATTTGTTCTACGGACCGGTTTACATTGTGAATCTGTTCGCTGACCTGTTGAATGGAACTTCCAATCTGACGAAATGCGGTTTCTGCGGATTGCATGACCTTTACGCCAGACTGCACTTCAACCGTCCCTGTCTGCATACTGGAAGCGACATTTCCAACATGCTCCTGAATATTTTGCACAAATTGTGTGATTTCTGCTGCTGAAACCGATACCTGCTCGGCCAATCTTCTTACCTCAGAGGCTACAACTGCAAATCCTTTGCCCTGCTCTCCGGCTCTTGCCGCTTCAATCGACGCATTGAGCGCCAGCATTCCTGTCTGTTTAGCAATTCCAGTAATAACAGCTCCAATCATGCCAATCTGTTCGGCCTGTTCACTAAGTGAACGTACAGCACGTGCAGAGCTGTCTACACTTTCGCTTACCTTCTCCATCTGACGCATAGCCTGACCTATAGATTGTTCCCCTGCTTCTGCATCTTTAGCGGCTGTATCAGACAACTCATATACCTGCTGGCTCGTAGCTGCAATATGCTCCAGTTCGTGGGCAAGCTCTTTCACAGTATCTGTAGTTTGTGTAATATCGTCGACCTGATGCTCCATACCAGCCGCTAATTCTTCCATTACACCGGAAGTATGACGATTGGCCTGATTCATTTCCTCTGTACTTACGCTAACCCGTTCTGCGGTTACGGTTAATGTACGCGCCGTATCCTGAGCATCCACTATAATACTGCGGAATCCCTCAATAAGCTTGTTGTAGGAGCTTGCAATCATACCGATTTCGTCTTTGGACGTAATATCCAGTCGGCTACGCAAATCTCCCCCACCTTCAGACATTTCCAACAGTTGCTCATTCATATGGTGTAATGGACGAATTGAACGAATCAGAACGATGGATTGAAAAATACTGTAAATGATAACCAGAAGCCCTACAATACTCGTAATCAAGGATGTATTCGTCATCGTTTGGTGCGCTTGCTGTACTTTCACCGTCACCATATCCTCTTGAGCTTTGACGAAGGCTACTACCTTGGTATCAAGTTGCTTGCGCAACACCCGTTCGTTTTCAAAATCATCGAGCAAATCAGAAAATGGCGGGAAAGCGTCATCTCTTGTACTCTGATACCCCGCTGTAGTCAGTAAACGATGAACTTGATTCATATAGGTATTAATCCCCGTCTTGAGATCAGTCATCTTTTTACTAGAATCCTCATTGCCTGTACTAAGCAGAGCTTCTGTCTCCTGTAGCAACTTTGCAACTTCACTTTGCTTGTTTCCGATCTCTTTCCCATACTGTTCGTCACGAGTTAGCAAATATGCCCGCTCATCATTAGATATGCCGTTTAACAAAAATTGAAGAGACTTCGAGTTATACGCAATAGCCTCTTCACGATTCATAATATCCTTGTACTCATTCTCACTATGTACGCTTAAAATGTAATTGGTCAGCAGCATTGCTGCAATCACACTCGGGATCAGTATCGCGCTAAGAATCATTTTGGCCTTAATCGTTAAATTCATGAATCGGTCCCCCAGTTATTTCTGAATAAAATGTCCAACTTACTATATATCGTTTTATTCGATTGTTTCCGTTAAACACATCAGAGCGTGGTGTCTGACGCTGGCTCTGATCGCGCTTCTTTTCTTGATTGTGATGCCGTTGCTGCAAATCTTTATCCAAAGTGTGTATGTTGATGAAGAATTTCAGTGGGATG
>NZ_JBSEDY010000023.1:0-59648 GCF_053570945.1 Paenibacillus sp. CMM36 | reverse complement strand
GGTTGGAGCGTAGCATATCAACACCATCCGTTCTACAATAGTTACCTATATTATACAACATTAACGCGGTGTCGTCTTAAACAAAATTAACATAAAATAGGCTGTCGAGACTTTCTCGACAGCCTGAGGATGATAATCTCAATGAGATTATCATCCTTTTTTTATGCATTTTTAGATGGCCACCTGCTTCTAAGGTTGACAGAGAGAATGGGGTTTGCCACACTCTAAGTGTGTAATCTTTTTTATGGATGTCCAAGTATACGAGCGAGGTGATGAAGATATGGAGATCAGACAATTACAGCGTGAGGAATTTGAAGCGGCTATTGAATTATCTCAATATGCTTTTCAGTTTACAATGTCCCTAGAGGATCTGGAAAAGGCCAAGAAGAAATTCAAACCAGAACAAACATGGGGAATATTCGACGGACATGACTTAAATGCTAAACTGACTTTGTTACCGCTTCAGGTATACATAAATGGTCAGGTTTTTGATATGGGGGGCATTGCTGGTGTGGCGACGTGGCCAGAAAAGCGTCGCGGAGGCATGGTATCACGTTTATTGACGCATGCACTTGAAGAGATGAAGTCTGCGGGACAAAGTCTTTCTTTTTTGCATCCATTCTCCTTTGCCTTCTACCGTAAATTTGGATGGGAAACGTATACAGAGTACAAAAAATACGTCATTCCCATTGATAAATTCCCTGCAAAACTTAAAACAGAAGGTACAGTCAAACGCGATATCAAGGATATTTCAGAACTGGACCAAGTGTATCAAGCGTATGCATCTCGTTATAATGGCACGCTGGTACGAGATAAGGAATGGTGGCAAGAGCGGATTTTAAGTGAGAACTATCGAACTGCGGTATATTACTCAGAAACAGGCGATCCGCAAGGATATGCACTATACAAAATTGAAGATAAACAGTTGAATTGTGATGAGTTGGTATATGAAAATGAGACGGCTCGTCGGGCTTTATGGACTTATTTTGCAAATCATGACTCAATGATAACCCAAGGTAAATTTATTTACGTTCCAGCAGATGACAATTTGCCATTTTTACTTGATGATCCTCGAATTCAACAGGAAACTGTGCCTTATTTTATGGGGCGTATTGTGGATGCAGCTGCTTTTGTAGAAAGATTCCCTTTTGAGCAGATTGGAGAGGAAACAAGTTTAACCTTAAATCTGACTGATCGGTATGCTCCATGGAATGAAGGAGTATGGAGATTAACGATTACGACGAAAGGGCAAGGGTGTCTGGAGAGAGTGAACAAAAGCATTTCATCTAAAAATGCCATAGTAGTTGACTTGAAACTTGGGATTCAGTCACTGACGACTCTGATGCTTGGCTACCAGCAGGTTGATGATCTGTGTAAATGGGGGCGTATTGAAGGTAGCAGTGAGTATGTGTCTGCCCTTAAACGCGTAATACCAGTAAATCAAACGTTTTTATTGGATTTTTTCTGATAAAGGCCTATTTAGATCTTTTAAGCTCATCTTTCAGAGAATATAACTTGTGTGGTTATCATTATTTTCAACTCTTTCTGTAATGGGAAGAGTTTTTTTATGGTATTGTATAAAACATAATTAGATTGCGAAAAATGGTATTGACCCCTTGGCAAAAATGAATAATGTGCTATAATGTGAATATAGTCAAAGAAAGTCAAAGTCAATCAAACCTAGTGTGATTCTGTAGAAGTATTATGCTGATGGATTGGCCGTATGAAGTAATTTCGATAGTAAAGAAGCAAACGAGAATTGAAATGATTTGCGTATAGTTAGGAGCTGACTCTTATGAACATAAGAGAAGTGTATGATTAATCGCAAATAAAGGCCACACTAGAGACAAGACGGTACATTTCAATGGATGTAGAACAGGCAATAGCCTCAATACAGCTTAGATTCGTGACTTTACCGTTTGGTTAAGTTCAATATACGGCGGACTCTGTGGAGCGTGAAATGTACTTGAATACTTGCGTTTCCGTTAGTGGAGGATGATGAAATGCGCAATGTTTCCGATATTATTGAACAATATTTGAAGAGTATATTGCTGGAAAGTCCCCAAGGTTTGGTGGAGATTCAGCGCAATGATCTGGCTGACCGCTTTTCCTGCGTTCCGTCGCAAATTAATTATGTAATTAGCACCCGGTTTACGCTGGAAAAAGGCTATGTGGTGGAAAGTAAACGCGGTGGTGGGGGCTACATTCGTATTCAGCGAATTCAGCTACCCGCACAGCATGCCATCCATACACATCTTCATCAGAGCATCGGGGAGGAAATTAGCCAATCAGCAGCAGAAGGACTGATTTATCAGTTAGAGGAAGCCCATTTTTTAAGCAAAAGGGAAGCTAATCTAATGAAGGCTGCTTTATCGAGAGATACATTATTACTGAAGCTTCCCTATCGTGATCAACTGCGAGCAAGATTGCTTAAGGCTATGCTGATCTCGTTGCTGGCGACCAAATAGTGTGTGAATAGAGACTAATGTTTGGATGTAGGGTGGGTATTAAATCCTGACATTGAAGGAGGTGCTTTTATGCTGTGCCAAGAATGTAATATGCGGCCGGCAACTTTGCATTTCACCAAAATTGTGAATGGCGAAAAGACAGAGTTTCATATTTGTGAGACGTGTGCGAAGGAAAAAGGGGAGATGATCCCTGGAACACCTAACGGCTTTTCAATTCATAGCTTGCTGTCGGGGATGTTGGATTTTGACTCCAGTACAAAGAGCCAGTCTCCAGGCCACAGTGGTCCGCAGAACCTGCAATGCAAGGATTGTGGCATGACCTATGCACAGTTTAGTAAGCTGGGACGTTTCGGATGCCCGTCGTGCTATCAATATTTTGATAATCGTCTGGACCCTCTGTTCAAGCGTGTGCATGGCAGTACGAATCATGTTGGTAAAGTTCCGGTTCGCACTGGTGGCCGACTGAAGGTTAAACGGCAAATTGACGATTTGAAAAAAGAGATGCAACAGCACATTGTACAGGAAGAGTTTGAATCAGCTGCTGAGCTTAGGGATCAAATCAGAGAGCTTGAAAAAGAAATGACTGAAGAGTAAAGTTTGTGAAGAGTAGGAGGGATGCGTAATGCCCAATATTCGGTTTACGGAGAAGCCGCTAAGTGACTGGATGCGTGGTGATGCTGCGGATTCGGAGATTGTCATTAGCAGCCGGGTAAGAATTGCGCGTAACTTGCAGCATCTGCCTTTTCCCATGCTTGCTACCAATCAGCAGTCGGCAGAAGCACTTCAGCGCTTGACGGATATCCTTCAGTATGATGATTTAGGCGGTTTTGGTACTTTTCATACGTTGAAAATATCCGAGTTGGATGAGATCGACAAGCAGGTGCTGGTTGAGAAGCATTTGATTAGTCCTAATTTGGCGAACGAATCTCGTAACGGTGCTGTCTTAATTAGCGATGATGAATCGGTTAGTGTTATGATAAACGAAGAGGATCATCTGCGTATCCAGTGCTTATATCCGGGATGTCAGGTTAGAGAAGCTTGGGAACGCGCTATGGTTATTGATGATGCATTTGAAGCGCATGTTGATTATGCATTTGATGATCGGAGAGGTTTTCTAACCAGTTGTCCAACGAATGTCGGCACAGGTATGAGAGCTTCGGTGATGATGCATTTGCCCGCATTAGTCATGACTCATCAAATCAATCGTATATTGTCTGCTGTTTCACAGGTAGGTCTTACAGTTCGCGGCATTTACGGTGAAGGCAGCGAAGCGGTCGGAAATTTGTTTCAGGTGTCTAATCAGATTACACTGGGACAAACCGAAGCGGAGATTATTGAGAATCTACATGGCGTGGTGCTACAAATTATTGAGCACGAGCGTTCTGCCAGAGAAAGGCTAATGAATGAATCTATGCTGCGAATTACAGATCGGGTGATGCGTTCATTCGGTATTTTGTCGTATGCAGCAGTATTGGATTCCAAGGAGGCTGCACAGCGGCTGTCTGATGTACGTCTTGGCGTAGATTTGGGAATTTTGGAGCGTCCTTCCACCGCAGCGATGAATGAGCTGAATGTGATGACACAACCCGGGTTCCTGCAAAAAAGCTTTGGGGATAAAATGAATACCGAAGAGCGCGATATGTACCGGGCGAAGCTGATCCGGCAAAAATTAGGCACAACCCTTTAATATATAAAATGATCTGAAATACACACTGTGGAGGTGCAGGATATATGATGTTTGGAAGATTTACGGAACGTGCACAGAAAGTGCTTGCTTTGGCTCAGGAAGAAGCAGTTCGATTGGGACACAACAACATTGGTACAGAGCACATTTTGCTAGGCCTCATTCGTGAAGGTGAAGGAATAGCAGCGAAAGCCTTAATCGGTTTGGGCCTGGGACTGGAAAAAATCCAGGATGAAGTGGAAACGTTGATTGGACGCGGTCAAGAGCAACCGACGAACATTGCCTATACTCCACGTGCCAAAAAAGTCATCGAACTGTCTATGGATGAAGCCCGCAAACTGGGCCATACCTATGTAGGTACAGAACATATTTTGCTGGGTCTTATTCGTGAAGGCGAAGGCGTAGCAGCACGGGTACTGAATAACCTGGGCATCAGTCTGAACAAAGCGCGTCAGCAAGTGCTTCAATTGCTCGGCAGCAGCGAGGCTGTTTCCAGCCATCACGGTGCTCCAGCTAATGTCAGCACGCCAACCCTGGACAGTCTGGCACGCGATCTGACGGCATCTGCGAAGGAAAACAACCTGGACCCTGTTATTGGGCGTAGCAAGGAAATTGAACGCGTAATTCAGGTGCTCAGCCGCCGTACAAAGAACAATCCGGTTCTGATTGGTGAGCCTGGGGTAGGTAAAACGGCGATTGCCGAAGGATTGGCTCAAAAAATCATAGCGAATGAGATTCCCGAAACGTTGCGCGACAAGCGCGTAATGACACTGGATATGGGCTCTGTGGTAGCAGGCACCAAGTATCGTGGCGAATTCGAGGATCGTTTGAAAAAGATTATGGACGAGATTCGTCAAGCGGGTAATATCGTGTTGTTCATTGACGAGCTGCATACGCTGATTGGTGCTGGTGGAGCGGAAGGCGCAATTGATGCGTCCAACATCCTGAAACCTGCTCTGGCACGTGGCGAGCTGCAATGCATCGGTGCGACCACGCTGGATGAATACCGCAAATATATTGAGAAAGATGCTGCTTTGGAGCGTCGCTTTCAACCCATTACAGTGGATCAACCTTCTCCAGAAGAGGCGATTCAAATTCTGTATGGTCTGCGTGACCGTTACGAAGCGCATCACCGTGTAAAGATCACAGATGAAGCTATTGAAGCGGCCGTAAAATTGTCAGATCGTTATATCACCGACCGCTTCCTTCCAGATAAGGCTATTGATCTTATTGATGAAGCGGGCTCCAAAGTAAGGCTGAATTCTTACACTGTACCGCCAAACCTGAAACAGCTGGAAAACCGTCTGGAAGATATCCGGAAGGAAAAGGATTCAGCGGTACAAAGTCAGGAGTTTGAAAAAGCGGCAGCCCTGCGCGATACAGAGCAAAAAATCCGCGAAGAGCTAGACGTGACGAAAAACCAATGGAAAGAACAACAGGGGCGTACAGATTCTGAAGTTACCCCAGAGGATATCGCTCAAGTCGTTGCAATCTGGACAGGTGTTCCAGTCAGCAAGCTGAAAGAGGAAGAAACACACCGCTTGTTGAATATGGAAGAGTTGCTGCATGAGCGGGTAATTGGACAGGACGAAGCAGTTAAGGCAGTAAGCCGGGCGATTCGCCGGGCACGTGCCGGACTGAAAGATCCGAAGCGTCCAATTGGGTCCTTTATTTTCCTCGGTCCAACTGGGGTTGGCAAAACAGAGTTGGCACGCGCCTTGGCTGAATCCATGTTTGGAGATGAAAATGCGGTTATCCGTATTGATATGTCTGAATATATGGAGAAACACTCAACGTCTCGTCTGGTAGGAGCGCCTCCAGGGTACGTTGGATATGAGGAAGGCGGTCAACTGACCGAGAAGGTACGTCGTAAGCCTTACTCTGTTGTATTGCTGGATGAAATTGAAAAAGCACACCCAGAAGTATTCAATATTCTTCTGCAAGTACTGGAAGATGGTCGTCTGACAGATTCCAAAGGTCGTGTCGTTGATTTCCGTAATACACTCATCATCCTAACATCAAATGTTGGTGCACAGGCGATTAAACGTAACTCCACGCTTGGTTTTACAGCTGTAGTGGACGCTGGAGCGGATTACGAT
This sequence comes from Paenibacillus sp. CMM36, assembly GCF_053570945.1. Classification (NCBI taxonomy): domain Bacteria; kingdom Bacillati; phylum Bacillota; class Bacilli; order Caryophanales; family Paenibacillaceae; genus Paenibacillus; species Paenibacillus sp. CMM36. Next base: position 53,397 of record NZ_JBSEDY010000023.1, on the reverse strand, counting down.
AATATGAAGGGCAAAGTGATGGATGAATTGAAGAAAAGTTTCCGTCCTGAGTTCTTGAACCGGATTGATGAAATTATCGTTTTCCATTCTCTCGAAGAAAAACATATTGCTGAAATTGTGTCACTCATGTCTGAGGAGCTGCGTAAGCGCCTGAATGAGTATGAAGTGGACTTCGAGTTGACAGACAATGCTAAAAAATTCCTTGCCAAGGAAGGCTTTGATCCAGCGTATGGTGCGCGTCCATTGCGTCGTGCAATCCAGAAGCATATTGAAGATCGCCTGTCCGAGGAACTATTGACTGGCAACATCACTAAAGGTGACTCTCTTTTCATTGATGAGGAGAACGGTGCATTGACTGTAACGAAAAAGGATAATGTATCTGCCAAGTCCTAAGGCAGTTTACTAAATAAATAGTAGAAAAGGGTGTCTCGCAGGCTGGAAAGCTATTGCGAAGACACCCTTTTTGTGTATAAAACACGGTGAAAAGGTTGGGTAAATGCTTTGGGAAAGTTTGTGATATTGCTTTACGTCCGCCAAGCTTCAATGGTAAACTTTTATTGTTACAGCTCTTTCTGGGCTGTATGAACATAAATTTGACATCATCGTCGTCAATAAGGAGCCAAGGAACAAAGTATGGCTAAAGTGAAAACTAAGTTTTCCTGTACGGAATGTGGATATGAATCGCCCAAATGGTACGGAAAATGTCCTGGATGCCAGGCATGGAATTCCATGGTCGAAGAAACGGAAAGCGTTGTAAAAACTCAAGGAATGGGGTCTTCCCTTCTTACTCATAGCACAAAAGACAAGCCACTCCCTATTATAGAGGTGGAGAGTGGCAAAGAAACACGAATTTTGACGGGGATTGGCGAATTGAATCGAGTACTCGGTGGAGGTGTGGTGCCGGGTTCACTCGTTTTGGTGGGCGGTGATCCGGGAATCGGTAAATCTACGCTTATGCTGCAAACATCTAATGAGCTGGCTTTAACTGGTTTAAAGGTGCTGTACGTGTCTGGTGAGGAATCTGTCCGTCAAACGAAACTACGTGCAGATCGACTCGGTGCCTTGTCCCCCAGCCTATACGTATTATGTGAGACGAATTTGGAGACGATTGAAGAAGCGGTGGACAGCTTGAAGCCGGAGTTTTTGGTCATCGACTCGATACAGACTGTATATTTGCCTGAGGTGACGAGTGCACCAGGTAGTGTGGCTCAGGTGCGGGAATGTACTTCACGCTTTATGCGAATTGCCAAGGGGCTAGGTATTGCTACGGTACTGGTAGGGCATGTGACCAAGGAAGGTGCCATTGCAGGTCCGCGTTTGTTGGAACATATGGTTGATTGTGTGCTTTATTTTGAAGGAGAGCGTCATCATACGTATCGGCTTTTGCGTGCAGTTAAAAATCGTTTTGGTTCTACAAATGAAATTGGTATTTTTGAAATGGCTGAAAGCGGTTTGCGTGAGGTATCCAATCCTTCCGAGTTGTTTCTGTCTGAACGCCCACTAGGGGTGGCGGGTTCTACTGTTGTAGCCAGTATGGAAGGAACCCGGCCTGTATTGGTTGAACTGCAAGCATTGATTGCAGCTACGCATTTTCCATCTCCACGCCGGATGGGCACAGGAGTCGATCATCATCGAATGGGATTAATCATAGCCGTGCTAGAAAAGCGGATGGGCATGTTTTTGCAAAACCAGGACGCTTATCTCAACGTAGCCGGAGGTGTAAAGTTGGATGAACCGGCGGTAGATTTGGCTATAGCTGTGAGTATTGCTTCCAGCTTTAGAGATGCTCCTACAAAGCCGTATGATGTGATTTTTGGCGAGGTGGGACTGACAGGTGAGGTGCGCGCGGTATCCCGAGCAGAACAGCGAGTACGAGAAGCGGAGAAACTAGGTTTCAAACGGGTGATCATGCCGGAGAAAAGCTTGAAGGGTTGGACACATCCGAAAGGGATACAAATTATAGGAGTAGGAACGGTGGCAGATGCACTAGCAGCCGCATTAGATTAGGGGGCATTGAGAATGAAAGAAGCGAGCCAACTGGATAAAATGAACGATTTGCTGCGGCTTGTGGCACCGGGAACTCCCTTTCGCGACGGGTTGGAAAACGTTTTGCGTGCCAAAACGGGTGCTCTTCTGGTCGTTGGCTATAGCCCAGAAGTTATGGAAGTCGTGGATGGCGGTTTCTCCATCAATTGTGATTTTTCACCGAACTATTTATATGAGTTGGCTAAAATGGACGGCGCAATCATATTAAGCGAGGATTTAAAACGAATTTTATATGCCAATACGCAACTGATTCCGGACTCCTCCATTTCTTCAATTGAAACAGGAATTCGGCACCGGACAGCAGAACGAGTTGCAAAGCAGACTGGCAAATTAGTTGTGTCTATTTCCCAGCGGCGTAATATTATTACCTTGTATCAGGGGACATTACGGTATGCGCTCAAGGAAATCGGGGTTATTTTAACGAAAGCCAATCAGGCTATTCAGACGTTAGAAAAATATAGATCTGTGTTGGGGCAAGCCTCTACGAATTTGACAGCATCTGAATTTGAAGAGCTGGTTACCATGCCGGAGGTCGTTAATGTCATCCAACGGATCGAAATGGTGCTGCGCATCAAAATGGAGATCAAACGATTTATTAACGAGCTCGGAAATGAGGGCCGTCTAATTAGTATGCAGATGGAAGAGCTTGTCAGCAATATTGAGGAAGAAGCATGGTTGTTGTATAAGGATTATGCCAAAGACGATAGCGACGAAAAGATTCGTGAAATTATATTGGGACTCAAACGTTCTACGGACGACGAATTGTTGGATGTGAATCATATTGTACGTTTACTAGGCTACCCTTCTTCAGCTGCGACATCAGAGGAGTATATTGCTGCACGCGGCTATCGGGTACTGAACAAGATACCGCGTTTACCGAATGTGATTATTCATAATCTGGTAGAGCGGTTTGGACGTTTTCCACATGTCATCACAGCAACGATAGAAGAACTGGATGAAGTGGATGGTATTGGAGAGGTTCGTGCGCGTACGATTAAAGAAGGTCTTAAACGTTTGCAGGAACAAGTTTTCATTGACAGGCAAATGTAAATGTAATACAGTGAAAGGATTATAATGGAACAATTCATACATTGAGGTGAAGAGATGATTACCAAATCAATTCCGAACTTGTGTACCTTAGGTAACTTGTTTCTCGGAATGATCGCCATTTTATTGGCTGTAGACGGAAAATACAGTCTTGCCGCTATTATGGTTATTGTCGCCATGTTGTTGGACGGACTGGATGGAAGAATGGCCCGGGTCCTGAATGCCCAAAGCGAATTCGGTAAAGAACTGGACTCCTTATCAGATATGATATCTTTTGGTGTTGCTCCCGCAGTTATTATGTACATGGTTGCTTTTCATGATGCGAATTCGGCTCTCGCTTGGACGGTTACTGCCATTTTCCCGATGTGCGGAGCGTTGCGTTTGGCTCGATTTAACGTACGTCCTGGTGTACCAGGTTATTTTACGGGTCTACCAATTCCGGCAGCAGGTGGCGTATTAGCCACTTTGTCCTTATTCCATAACGATATTTCTTTGTTATACATGTCGATTGCCATGTTGCTGGTCTCTTATTTGATGGTCAGCTCCATGAAATATCCAAATTTTAAAAAGGTTGGCCTCCCGAAAAAAGCAATTTGGGTGGCTCCATGGGTCGTAATTGCAGCGGTGGTGTTGGCTGTTAAATTCCCTGACCAGCTGTCGAAGCTGATTTTTGTGCCACTGGTGCTGTATGCATTGTATGGTATGAGGCTGAACATTCGTAAACTATCACGCAGACGTGGGCGTGATCGGGATCGTTCCAGTCAGGAAGAACAGGACGATCAATATCGTCATTCACAGCGGTAGTATCAAGCAAGTATAAGCATTTATTTCCTTGAATTATTTCAAGGAGATAAATGCTTTTTTTATGCATAAAAAGTGAAAACACAGGGTTAGTTATGTGGGAAATGGATCATACTGGTAAGAGAAATGCTATGTATCCAATAAATAGCAGACTAATGAAAAGAAAATAAAGGAGGTATAGAGATTCAATGTGGAGAAAGGCTATTTTAACTTTTACAGGATTGTGCGGAGCATGGTTTGGCTATACGTTATACCAGCGGGTAGGGGGCATTGTATCGTGGATGCCAGAATGGTTGAGTGATGGGTCTTTACCGGGAATGGTTGTTTGGATGATGGCGGGAGCAGTGTTATTTATGGCCGGGTGCTCATTCGCAGGAGCATCCGTGGCGAACCGGTTGCAACAGGGCATTGAAGGCTTGGTACGAATTCCGATGAACGAGATGATGGCAGGTGTGATTGGTTTAGCGGTGGGATTGATACTTTCCTTAGCAGTCTATCCGCTTTTTTCATGGTTGGGGGCCCCGGGTCAACTTATCCAGACGGCTGTTACCGTGATATGTGGATATGTGGGATTAATGGTTGGACTAGAAAAGCGGGACGAGCTGTCATCCTTTTGGAGTTCTGGCTTTTTTGGTCGGGGAACGGGTGCAGAAGAACGCAAGCTGGAGGAACATAAAATTTTGGACACCAGCGTCATTATAGATGGGCGTATTGCAGATATCTGCAAGACAGGTTTTATTGAAGGAACGATTGTGATTCCTGAATTTGTGTTAGAGGAGCTTCAGCATATTGCAGATTCATCAGATTTACTTAAGCGTAATCGTGGACGACGGGGCCTGGATATTTTGAATAAAATCCAAAAAGAGCTGGATGTGAATGTGCTCATTTACGAAGGTGATTTTGAGGAAATTTCAGAGGTTGACAGTAAGTTGGTCAAGCTGGCAAAGGTGTTACAGGGTAAAGTTGTAACTAACGATTTTAACCTGAATAAAGTATGCGAACTGCAAGGTGTATCAGTGCTGAATATTAACGATTTGGCGAATGCAGTGAAGCCTGTCGTACTACCCGGTGAGGAAATTATGGTGCAGATTATTAAAGACGGCAAGGAGCATGGGCAGGGTGTAGCCTATCTGGATGATGGTACGATGATTGTTGTGGAAGGCGGACGTGACTATATTGGCTCTCTTATGGAGGTGCTGGTCACGAGTGTACTTCAGACCTCTGCCGGACGTATGATCTTTGCCAAACCGAAATTATTGGAAAAAGCTCAATAAACGCGGTATGATGAAGTAGATGTGTTATCATACGGATCGTCCAAGTGCGATCAGGGCAGGAGTTATTTGAATGAACAATCGGGTAGGAGTTGTCATTGTGGCAGCAGGGCGCGGCTCCCGTATGGGGACGCAGGAGAGCAAGCAATTTCTGCTTTTGCGGGACAAGCCCATCTTCATACATACACTTGAAATATTCGCAGCTATGCCCGAAGTGGATGAAATGGTGATGGTGACTGGGACAGCAGATGTGGAACGCTGCCGAGATTGGATTCATCAATACAAAATCGGTAAAAATGTACGGGTGGTAGCTGGTGGCAGTGAACGCCAGCATTCGGTCTATCGCGGTCTGCGCCACTTACAAGCGGATTGGGTGATGGTGCATGATGGTGTGCGTCCACTCATTCAACCTGAGCTTGTACGTTCATGCCTTGAGGCAGCCCAGCGTACTGGTGCTTCTGTAGCGGCAGTACCTGTAAAGGATACGGTCAAGCAAGTGAACGGGGATGGTATCATTACAGCAACGCCGGATCGCCGAAGTCTGTGGAGTATTCAAACGCCACAGACTTTTCGTCTTTCCGATCTGCTGCGAGCCTATGAGGAAGCGGAGCAGTCGAGATTCTTGGGAACAGATGATTCTATGCTGATAGAGCGGCTAGGCATTCCGGTTACTGTCGTTCAAGGCAGCTACAAGAACATCAAAATTACTACACCGGAGGATTTGGATATGGCGGCGCTATGGGTGAAAACAGAGGGAGAGGATATCAAATGATCAGAGTGGGACAGGGATTTGACGTCCACCAGCTGGTGGAAGGAAGGCCATGCATCATCGGAGGTGTGAATATTCCGTATGAAAAAGGTTTATTGGGCCATTCCGATGCAGACGTACTGCTGCATGCCATTAGCGATGCTATCCTGGGCGCGCTTGGCTTGGGAGACATCGGGAAGCATTTTCCGGATAATGACCCAGAATTTAAGGATGCTGACAGTCTTAAGCTACTGGAGCATGTGTGGGGGCTAGCTAAAGAGCGAGGATATCGCTTGGGGAATATCGATTCTACGATTATCGCACAAAAGCCCAAAATGGCATCGTATATTCCGCAGATGAATGAAGTCATCGCTCGGGCGCTGGAAGCAGAGGAGCTATCCCAGGTGAACGTCAAGGCGACCACGACAGAGCAACTCGGGTTTCCCGGCCGGGGTGAAGGAATCGCGGCTCAATCGGTTGTCTGTCTTATCAAGTAAATGCTATCATCTTGAGTAATTCAATTTGGAGGAGATTATATGAGCACGGAAGTTCGTGTACGTTATGCACCAAGCCCTACAGGGCATCTGCACATTGGAAATGCCAGAACGGCATTATTTAATTATTTGTTTGCCCGCAATCAAGGTGGGAAATTTATTATTCGAATCGAAGACACAGATGTGAAGCGCAATATTGAGGGCGGAGAAGAAAGCCAACTTAAATATTTGAAATGGTTGGGTATGGACTGGGATGAGAGCGTAGACGTGGGAGGAGAGTTTGGACCTTATCGTCAGACTGAACGCTTGGACATATATAAAACATACTGGCAGGATTTGCTGGATCGTGGTTTGGCTTACCGCTGTTACTGCACTGAAGAAGAGCTGGAGCGCGAGCGTGAAGAGCAGACGGCACGTGGGGAGACACCGCGCTATTCTGGAAAACATCGTGATCTAACAGAAGAACAGTGCCAGGCATTTGAAGCAGAGGGCCGTGTACCAAGTATTCGTTTTCGTGTACCGGAAGATCGTGAATATACGTTTGACGATATCGTTAAAGGACAAATTACGTTCAATTCCAAGGAAAGCGGCGATTTTGTTATCGTCAAAAAAGACGGTATTCCGACATATAACTTCGCTGTAGCAGTTGACGATTATTTGATGAAAATATCGCATGTACTACGGGGCGAAGACCATGTTTCCAATACACCGCGGCAGTTGATGATCTTTGAAGCTCTCGGGTGGGAACCGCCACGCTTCGGTCATATGACGCTGATTGTAGGTGAGGATCACAAAAAGCTCAGTAAACGTAACGAATCCATTATTCAGTTTATGGAGCAGTATGACAAGTTGGGCTATTTGCCAGAAGCTATATTCAACTTCATCGCACTGCTGGGTTGGTCCCCAGAAGGCGAAGAAGAGATCTATGATCGGGAACAACTGATTTCGATTTTCGATCCTAATCGTTTGTCCAAAAGTCCAGCTGTGTTTGATACAAATAAGCTTGCTTATTTGAACAATCACTATATTAAAAAGGCTGATCCTGAGCGAATTGCCAGCATGGCGATTCCACATCTCCAGACAGCGGGGCTGTTGCCTACTGAGCTGTCTGCGGAACAACTGGATTGGGCTAAGGCCCTTGTTCGCTTATACCAGGAACAGATGACATCTGCGTCCGATATTGTAACGTTGTCTGAGTTGTTTTTCCGTTCACATCTGGAACTGGATGCTGAAGCAGCAGCTGTATTGGCCGAAGAGCAGGTTCCTGAGGTACTTAGAGCTTTTGCAGGTAAAGTTGAAACGAGTGAGGAATTTACAGCTCCACAAATGGCTAAGCTGATCAAAGAAGTTCAAAAGGAAACCGGTTTTAAGGGGAAACAATTATTCATGCCGATTCGTGTGGCTCTTACAGGCCAAACGCATGGACGGGATCTGAATGAAACTATCTTTTTGCTTGGACGTGACAAGGTACTGGATCGTCTCAAGGCACAAATTAAAGGCTGATATTTCTTGTCAATTTGTTGTCTTTTCGCTATAATGACTCCATTGATACGGATTGATATTTACGTGTAAAGGCTGCGAACAGGAGAAGTACACTGCATAAGGGCATCTGCCAGAGAGGACGGTCGAGGGGAAACCCCAGGCTGAGAGCCGTCCAGTTGACCTGCGGAGGAAATGCGCCTGGGAGCCGTGCGCCCGAACCCTCATTAGCATCAAATGCTGATGTGACAAGGGCGTGCCGATTCGTTCCCGTTACAGGACGCCAAAGACGGATTATCTGCTTTTTATGCAGCAGATATGTTCGAAAGCAGAGTGGGACCACGTTCATGCGTCTCTGCAGCTTAGGCTGCGGAGGCGCTTTTTCTTTTTTATCAGACTCAGACTCGTTATAGATAGAAAAATGTCGAAGAGTGCTGGTGGATGCGAAAATTGGCGGAACGTGAAGTGTTGTGATGATGCGGCAAGGATATGAAGGGAATAGGAGGGCGACATGTTCAGACATTTCAAATCCGACATTCAGACTGTTTTGGATAATGATCCGGCCGCCCGGAGTAAGCTGGAGGTCATTTTTACGTATTCCGGTGTTCATGCCCTTTGGGCACACCGAATCGCACATTGGTTTTATTTGCGAAACTGGTGTACTCTAGCCCGTGTTATATCCCAGGTATCAAGGTTTATGACAGGCATTGAAATTCATCCTGGCGCTCGTATCGGAGATCGGCTGTTCATTGACCATGGCATGGGAGTTGTCATCGGGGAAACCTGTGAGATTGGCGACGATGTCGTATTGTATCAGGGGGTCACACTCGGCGGGACTGGGAAAGAGAAAGGTAAGCGCCATCCGACCATTGGGAATAATGTTGTTATCGGCTCTGGTGCGAAGATATTAGGCTCTTTCACGATTGGGGCACAATCCAACATTGGCTCTAACTCGGTTGTGCTCAAAGAAGTTCCACCAAACAGTACGGTGGTGGGCATCCCGGGGCGAGTTGTCAGACAGGATGGTAGGCGTCCAGACCGACTTAGTCATCAGTTGCCTGATCCGGTTGTGGATTCTATGCGAGAGCTTCAACGGGAAATAGAACGTTTGCGTGCAGAAATGTCTGATTTGAAGGATGGGCCAACCGCTCAGAAACATCAGGTGGCCCAAGAGAATAAATTAGAAAAATGATTTTCATGAGGGAGGAACATAACAATGCCGCTTCAAATTTATAATACAATGACGAGGAGTCGGGAGCCCTTTGTGCCACTGGAGCCTGGAAAGGTTAAAATGTATGTATGCGGACCTACCGTGTATGATTACATTCATATTGGTAATGCACGGCCTGTAATTGTATTTGACGTGGTGCGCAGCTACCTGGAGTATTTGGGCTATGATGTAAACTATGTGGTGAACTTTACAGATGTTGATGATAAACTAATCCGCAAAGCTAGGGAACTTGACATGAATGTTTCGGCAGTTGCTGAGAAATTTATTGCCGCCTACCATGAGGATCTGGCAGGATTGAATGTTCCTGCTGCCAGTATGAACCCTCGTGTAACAGAGAGCATGGATCTGATTATTGATTTTATTAAGGAATTGGTAGACAAAGACTATGCCTATGAGAATGATGGCGACGTGTTCTATCGGACCAAAAAGTTCAAAGATTACGGACAACTGTCAGGTCAAAATCTGGAAGAGCTTCAGTTCGGAATTCGTATCAATGTGGATGAACGCAAGGAAAATGCCGAGGACTTTGTACTCTGGAAGGCAGCGAAGCCGGGCGAAATTCATTGGTCGAGCCCTTGGGGAAATGGACGACCAGGCTGGCATATCGAATGCTCTGCTATGGCTCGCCATTATTTGGGGGATACACTGGATATTCATGGGGGCGGACAGGATCTGCAATTTCCGCATCATGAATGTGAATGCGCACAATCCGAAGTGATTACAGGTAAGCCATTATCTCGCTACTGGATGCATAACGGATATATTCGCATAGATAATGAAAAAATGTCGAAATCACTCGGTAATGGTATTTTGGTTAAAGATTTGCGCGCTCATCACAAGCCTGAGGCTATACGTTATTTTATGTTGTCGACGCATTACCGAAATCCGTTAAACTACAACCAAGAGACTATGAGTCAGGCGGAGAACAGTGTCGAACGGATCGCCAATGCAGTTGCCAATGTGAAGCATCGTTTAGCTAATGCGCTGAAAGGTAATGAGGGAGTATCGACGGAACTGCAAACGAAGCTCGACGGAATTTTGCAGCAGTTTGGCGAAAAAATGAATGATGATTTCAACACACCTGATGCGATTACTGCTGTATTCGATTGGGTTAGCGAAGCAAACCATTTGTTGCAACGAGATGTCGTACATCAGGCAGAATTACAAGCTGTATTGCATACCTTTCATTCGATGAATAACGTGCTTCGCATTTATTCGGAGCCGAGTGAAGAGTTGCTGGATGACGAAATTGAGCAGTTAATTGCTGAACGTGTCGAAGCTCGTAAGACCAAAAATTGGGGTAGAGCTGACGAAATTCGCGATCTGTTGGCTGCAAAAGGCATTGTGCTTGAAGATACGACGCAGGGGATGCGGTGGCGGCGAAAATGAATGAAAAGCCACTGAACTCAGGAGCATCGGAAGGTACGGGGAACTGGTTCCCGTACCCTGCGTCCAAGCCAGCACGTTTGATGCCCCCCATTGCACTAGCTTACATTGGTGATGCAGTGTACGAGGTAGCTGTCCGGCAATATTTGTTGGCACAGCCTAACCTGCGTCCAAATCATCTGCATCGGCGAGCCACAGGGCTAGTCTCCGCCAAGGCGCAGAGTCGCATGTTGGGGCTATTGGAAAATGTACTGACGGAAGAAGAACGCGATATTGTCCGACAAGGAAGAAATGCTAAATCAGGAAGTTTGCCCAAAAATGCTGATGTGCTTGAGTATCGGCACGCCACTGCACTGGAGGGGTTGATTGGATCTCTTTATTGTGATGGACATTTGGACAGATTAAGAGAGTTGATTACGTACGGAATTGCACAAATGGAAAATACAGGAAAATCATAAATGGGAATGGACTGGATGGAACAAGTATCAGCCGTTTCCCGGGAGGAAGCTAGAGATGGAAGAAGAATGGATTGCCGGTAAGCATTCGGTAACGGAGGCATTGCGTTCAGGCAGAACAATAAATAAAATTTGGATTGCGGATAATGCGCAAAAACATTTGACACTGCCGATTACAGCTGAGGCGAAAAAAGCAGGAATTATTGTTTTGCAGGTGGACAAGCGTAAGCTGGATCAAATGGTTCCGGGCATTCAACATCAGGGAGTGGTCGCGCAAGCTGCGCCTTTTGCCTATGTTGAAGTGGAAGAATTGCTCGCAACTGCTCGTGATAAGGGAGAAGAGCCGTTTTTGATTTTGCTGGATGAGATTGAAGACCCTCATAATTTGGGCTCCATCCTTCGTACAGCGGACTGTACTGGAGCGCATGGTGTTATTGTGCCGAAAAGGCGTTCTGCAGCTGTAACTGTAACGGTGTCCAAAACATCGGCAGGTGCTGTGGAGTACGTTCCGGTGGCGCGTGTAAACAATCTGGGACAAACCATTGATCGTCTTAAAGAAGAAGGTGTATGGGTAGTTGGCACGGATGTTACAGCGACAGACCCTGTCTTTGGGAATGGAGTATTCACGGGACCAGTAGCCATTGTCATTGGTAACGAAAATAAAGGTATGGGCCGTTTGATTCGTGAGAAATGCGATGTACTCGTCAAGCTGCCAATGGCGGGGCAAATTAATTCCCTTAATGCTTCTGTAGCTGCAGGTGTTGTCATGTACGAAGTATTGCGCGGACGACAGGCACGGGGCTAACGATATGGCTGACACGCGGGATGTTCTGCTTGTGGACGGTTACAACATGATTGGAGCCTGGCCCGAACTTTCCGCACTGGTACAATCTGGTATGCAGGAAGCGAGGGACAGACTTCTTGAACGACTGGCGGATCATCAGGCGTATTCCGGCAGAAGAGTCATCGTCGTATTTGATGCTTACAGGGTGCCAGGATTAGGTAAAACTTTTGCTCAGAGCAAAGTCCAGATTTATTTTACCAGAGAAAAAGAAACTGCTGATGAGTGCATCGAGCGATTGGTTCGGGAGCTGAGCAGTAAAAGAAGAAGTATTTACGTAGCGACAAGCGATCAGGTAGAGCAACATGTCGCATTTGGGCAAGGTGCACTTAGGGTGTCGGCGCGAGAATTACTGATCGAGATTGAGGAATCCGAAAGAGAAGTGCAGAAGCGAATCCAGCAGGATAGTGCTAAATTGTCCCGTAACTCGCTAGATGCCAAACTGAGCCCGGAGCTTCGAAAGTTGTTTGAACGATGGAGAAGAGAATAAACCAATAATTGGACGCCACTCCATTTTGAAACCATTGACAATTTTGTTAGCGCTCTTCTTTTTTAGGTTGTTGTGGTTGACGGTATCAGGTTACATCGCGTATACTTGTCGTATATTTGAGAGAGTAACGGGTACCTTGCGTTGCAGCCGGAGGGATTGTTAGTGAGTGTGGACCTCAAGGATATCATGTTGTCAAAGTTTGATTACAAAAATGATGAAGACATTGTCGGAGCAGTCCATGAAGGTGATGGGGAAGCGCTGGAGTTTCTGATCAACAAATACCGGAACTTTGTGCGGGCCAAGGCCAGATCCTACTTCCTGATTGGTGCTGATCGCGAGGATATTATTCAGGAGGGCATGATTGGTCTCTACAAATCCATTCGTGATTTTAAAGGAGACAAGCTTGCTTCGTTCAAGGCTTTCGCCGAGTTGTGCATTACACGACAGATTATTACGGCAATTAAGACGGCTACACGACAAAAGCACATTCCTCTGAACTCTTACGTGTCTCTGGACAAGCCCATCTATGATGAAGAGTCAGACCGGACGTTGCTCGATGTGATTTGCGGAACACAAGTAAGTGACCCTGAAGAGCTGATCATCAATCAGGAAGAATTTGTGGGCCTTGAGGACAAGATGTCCGAGATTCTGAGCGAACTGGAACGCAAGGTACTTATGTTGTATCTGGACGGACGTTCGTATCAGGAGATTGCAGAGGATCTTGACCGCCATGTGAAATCCATTGATAACGCGCTGCAACGGGTCAAGCGTAAACTTGAAAAGTATCTGGAAGTAAGAGATAGTTGAAAGTAGAGGCTGACAGGGAAAAAGGCTCGAGTCCGAGTCTTTTTTTATTCGTTATAGGTAGGCTATGCAGGTTTATAAGTGTTACAAATGATTTATACTAAAAAAGACGAATAATAGATATCGCCTTGATTTTTGAAGCGGCTTTTCAGAGAACAGTTTAAAAGGATGCACAGATGTTAAAATGCACCACAGTCGGGACTGCGAATTGTATGCAAACATTCGTTGACATGGAAAACCCCGTGTGATAAAGTGTTTTAGGTAGGCCTAAATTCGCGGTTTTTTTTAGGATCAATTATGAGACTTCCGGTGTTGGATGTCTTCGGGAGGTGCACATCATGCGGGTAATTATTACTTTGGCTTGTACAACATGCAAACAAAGAAATTACACAACGACGAAAAACAAGCGTAATCACCCCGACCGCATGGAGATGAAGAAATTCTGTAAGTCCTGTAACGAACAGACTTCTCATCGGGAAACCAGATAGTTTTTGGAGGTGTAGTCGGCGTGAAACGCAGTTTCAAGTCTCTGTTTTCCTTTTTCTCTGAAAGCTGGGCTGAACTCAAGAAGGTTCGCTGGCCCAATCGTAAAGAACTGACCAACTATACGCTGATTGTCATAGGGACAATTGCGTTCGTCACGATTTATTTTTGGGTTCTCGACATCGGCATTTCCGCTGTGATCGAAGCGATTATCTAGGAAGGGTTCCAGGTGGCTTGATATGGAAAAAAGATGGTACGTCGTTCATACCTATTCAGGGTATGAGAACAAAGTCAAAGCCAATTTGGAAAAACGCGTTGAGTCCATGGGCATGGAAGACAAGATATTCCGTGTTCTTGTTCCTATGGAAGAAGAACTGGTAACCAAGGACGGTAAGAAAAAAACCGTTATGCGTAAAGTCTACCCTGGTTATGTCTTAGTCGAAATGGTCCAAACCGACGACTCTTGGTATGTTGTACGCAACACACCAGGTGTTACGGGATTTGTAGGGTCAACAGGCTCGGGTTCCAAACCGACGCCATTGCTTCCAGAAGAAGTTGAACAGATTCTGAAGCATATGGGCATGGTAGAGCCGAAACCGAAGATTGAATTCGATGTTAAGGAATCCGTGCGAATTAAAGTTGGTCCTTTTGCGAATTTTGTGGGCTCCGTGGAAGAAATTTTGGTTGAGAAGAGCAAGCTTAAAGTTCACGTCAACATGTTTGGACGGGAAACCCCGCTTGAGTTGGATTATACTCAAGTGGAGAAAATATAGATTTTTCTTACAGGTTTCTTGTGGGAGGATCGATAGGTCCGTCTACCACTATTGAGTCAAGGAGGTGTCATCCATGGCAAAAAAGGTAATTAAAATGGTAAAACTGCAGATTCCTGCAGGGAAAGCTAATCCAGCGCCTCCAGTAGGTCCAGCTTTGGGTCAAGCAGGTGTCAACATCATGGCATTCTGTAAAGAGTTCAATGCTCGTACTGCTGATCAAGCAGGCCTGATTATTCCGGTTGAAATTTCGGTATTTGAGGATCGTTCTTTTACGTTCATCACCAAAACTCCACCGGCTGCTGTTCTGTTGAAAGTTGCTGCTAAAATCGAAAAAGGTTCCGGTGAACCGAATAAAACGAAAGTTGCAACTGTAAATCGCGCTGCTGTTCGTCAAATTGCAGAGCAAAAAATGCCTGACCTTAACGCAGCTTCCGTAGAATCGGCAATGCGTATGGTTGAAGGTACTGCTCGCAGCATGGGTATCACCATCGTAGATTAATTTTATTAATCTACGTGTGCCGGCAGTTTGACTGTCCGGCAAGTGTGGGAGGAATATCCGCTAATACCACATAAGGAGGAAAACATTATGGCTAAACATGGTAAGAAGTACCTGGAAGCTGCTAAGCTGATTGACAGCGAAGCAACTTACGAGCCTTTAGAAGCCGTTGAACTGGTGAAAAAGGCTGCGACTGCTAAATTCGACGAAACCGTTGAAGCTGCAGTTCGTCTGGGCGTAGATTCCCGTAAACAAGACCAGGCTGTTCGTGGTGTTGTTGTCCTGCCGCATGGTACGGGTAAAACACAACGCGTTCTGGTATTTGCAAAAGGTGACAAAGTGAAAGAAGCGGAAGCTGCTGGCGCTGATTTTGTTGGCGATCAAGATATGATCAACAAAATCCAACAAGGCTGGTTTGAATTCGACGTCTGCGTTGCGACACCTGATATGATGAGTGAGGTTGGTAAACTGGGTCGTTTGCTCGGTGGTAAAGGTTTGATGCCTAACCCTAAAGCAGGCACAGTTACTTTCGACGTTGCCAAGGCTGTTCAAGAAATTAAAGCCGGTAAAATCGAATACCGTCTCGACAAAGCCGGTCAAATTCATGCGCCAATCGGCAAAGCTTCCTTCAGTGCTGAACAGCTGAACGAGAACCTTAAAGCCTTGGTTGAAGCCTTGAACCGTGCGAAGCCAGCGGCTGCTAAAGGTGTATACCTGAAAAACATCGCTATTTCTTCGACTATGGGACCAAGTGCACGTGTGAACGCATCTGTTTACAGATAATATTTTGATTGACATGTTCAATCAAAATTGTTATTCTATAAAAGTTGTGAGTCCTTGTGACTGACCATTAAAGTTGAATATGCTTACCGTAGACAGTAGGTGCCTTAGGGCTTAATTTCCTACCGAGGTGTTATGATAGAACGTTTCATGTGACGGGCTTGTCCCGTCCATGTAGATTTATCAAGCCTTCGTACTCTACGGAGGCTTTTTTCATGCTTATGAAAGCAAGCTTTGTGAGATCACCAGATCGGGTGCTTCGAACAAAGCGGATAAATTGATCAGGAGGTGTACAGTTTGGCAAATGCAAAGGTGATTCAAGCAAAACAAGAAGCTGTTGAAGTTGTAGCTGCGAAATTGCGTGAGAGCGTAACGACTGTGGTTGCAGACTATCGCGGTCTGAATGTTGCCCAAGTAACTGAGCTGCGTAAGCAGCTTCGCGAAGCCGGAATCGAATTTCAAGTGCTGAAAAACACACTGCTCCGCCGTGCAACTGCGGCAGCAGAATTGACTGAACTGGACGCAGTATTGACAGGTCCTACTGCAATCGCGTTCGGCAAAGATGATGCAGTGTCTGCAGCTAAAATCTTGAACGATTTCGCTAAGAAGAACAATGCACTGGAACTGAAAGGTGCAGTTGTAGAAGGTCGCGTTATCGGTGTTGAGGAAATCAAAGCACTGGCAGAACTGCCATCCCGCGAAGGTCTCCTTTCCATGCTCCTCAGCGTGCTTCAAGCTCCTGTGCGCAACTTCGCGCTTGCAGTTAAAGCTGTTGCAGAAAAAGAAGAGCAAAGCGCATAAGTTAGGGATTAAACCTGCTGTATAGCAGTTGAGAACAAAAAAATACGAATTTAAATGGAGGTTCAACCATGAGTAAAGAGCAAATCTTGGAAGCAATTAAAGGTATGTCCGTATTGGAACTGAACGATCTCGTGAAAGCAATCGAAGAAGAATTCGGCGTAACTGCAGCAGCTCCAGTAGCTGTAGCAGGTGGCGCAGCAGGTGGCGCAGCTGAAGCTGAGCAATCCGAGTTCGACGTAATCTTGACAAGCGCTGGCGGTTCCAAAATCAACGTTATCAAAGCAGTTCGCGAAATCACAGGTCTTGGCCTGAAAGAAGCAAAAGAACTGGTTGACAACGCTCCAAAACCACTGAAAGAAAAAATCGCTAAAGAAGAAGCTGAATCCATTAAAGCAAAATTGGAAGAAGCAGGCGCTTCTGTAGAAGTGAAATAATTGACTGCTTTCTAGCAGACAATGAACTAAAACAAACCCCTTGAGGTGATCTTCAAGGGGTTTGTTGCTGTAAAACGGTAGTGCCAGCATGTCTGAAAGGTAATTGTAAAGGCTATGATGGTAGTACAACCGAAAGAGGTGGGCATGAATGGCTGATCATTACTACTCCAAGCGGCCAGAGACGGCGCATGAAAGACGGAGCCTGGAAACAGTGCTGCGGGGGCGGTCATACCGTTTTGTCAGCGATTCAGGCGTTTTTTCGAAGCAGGGCATTGATTATGGGAGTCGCGTGCTGATTGAAGCGATGCAGCTTCCTGCACAAGCCTCGGTATTAGATGTAGGATGCGGTTACGGGCCGATTGGTTTGGCGGCAGCCGCGCTTGTCCCAGAAGGACACGTCACAATGGTTGATATTAATGAGCGAGCCGTTCAACTAGCGATAGAGAATGCGGAACGTAATGGGGTTAAGAATGTCACCGTTAAGCAAAGCGATTTGTTTGCGGAAGTGAAGAATGAACGTTTTGACGTAATTTTGACGAATCCTCCTATACGTGCAGGAAAAGAAACAGTGCATACCATTTTTGAACTTGCTTATGAGCATTTAAATGAGGGTGGAACTTTGTGGGTAGTCATTCAGAAAAAGCAGGGGGCCCCTTCGGCGAGTGCTAAGATAGAGAGTCTTTTCGGTCATGTGGAGGAAGTTACAAAGGATAAGGGCTATCGAATTTTGAAGGCCAAAAAAAGTTTTTAAGAAAATGCAATAGGACCATTGACTTGAATCCTGGTCTGTGATATCATTATAAAATGTCAGTATTAGGATGCCCTCCATGGCTTTAGTTTGTTGAAATGTCAATAGATTTATGCGTAGTAGGTATAGTATTTATCGCTATTACGTATAATACAACCATTTTGGGCAAATCTACAAGTGATGAAGATCTTCCGGTAAGAGGATTCTGCAGATACGTTGCTCTTTTTTCGAATGCATTCGAGTAAGGGCTTTTCTGTATTTGTAAGATTGAATCTTCTGTATGTGTCTTATTATAAGGTCACAAACAGAGGTTCGCAATGTATTTTTAAAGTGAGTAGACATGAGGGGTGAGTTTAAGTTGGCAGGACATCTTGTTCAATATGGTCGACGCACTCGGCGCAGTTATGCACGTATTAATGAGGTACTCGAGGTTCCGAACCTGATTGAGATCCAACAAAAATCCTATGATTGGTTTTTGGAGGAAGGATTACGGGAAATGTTTCGGGATATTTCACCAATTCAAGATTTCACTGGAAATCTGATTTTGGAGTTTATCGACTATTCTCTCGGAGAACCCAAATATACCGTTGACGACGCAAAGGAACGCGACGTTACGTATGCAGCACCGCTTCGGGTAAAAGTCCGGCTTATTAATAAAGAGACCGGGGAAGTGAAAGAGCAGGAAGTATTCATGGGAGACTTCCCGCTGATGACTGAAACGGGTACGTTTATTATTAACGGTGCGGAACGGGTTATTGTCAGCCAGTTGGTTCGCTCTCCCAGCGTCTATTTCAGCACAAAAGTCGACAAGAATGCGAAAACAACATACACCGCAACGGTAATTCCTAACCGGGGGGCTTGGCTCGAACTGGAGATGGATGCGAAGGATATTATCTATGTCCGGATTGACCGTACCCGTAAAATTCCGGTTACGGTGTTGCTGCGTGCACTTGGCTTTGGCACTGATGCTGAGATTCTGGATTTGCTCGGCAATGACGAATATATCCGCAACACACTTGATAAAGACAATACGGATTCCACGGAGAAAGCGCTGATTGAAATTTATGAGCGTCTTCGCCCGGGTGAGCCACCTACACTGGATAACGCAAAGAGCTTGCTTGTTGCACGCTTCTTTGATCCAAAACGTTATGATCTGGCCAACGTAGGCCGTTACAAAATCAATAAAAAGCTTCACATCAAAAACCGTCTGTTCAATCAACGTCTTGCTGAGACATTGATTGATACAACAACTGGTGAAATTATCGCTGAAGCAGGACAAATGGTGGATCGTCGCCTGTTGGACGAGATTTTGGCCCAACTGGAGGAATCAGTAGGACACCGCACGTATCATGTTGCTAGCGGCGTGCTGGAAAGCAATGATATTCCACTTCAAACGATTGATGTATTCTCGCCAATTGAGGACGGTAAAGTAGTAAAATTGATTGCTAACGGAAATATTGATAAATCGGTTAAGAATATTACGCCTGCCGATATTATTTCCTCCATCAGTTATTTTATTAACTTGCTTCACGGTATCGGAAGTACGGACGATATTGACCATTTGGGTAACCGTCGTTTACGTTCTGTAGGTGAGTTGCTCCAAAACCAGTTCCGTATCGGTTTATCCCGTATGGAACGCGTGGTGCGTGAAAGAATGTCGATTCAGGATGCTAATGTAATTACGCCACAAGCGTTGATTAACATACGTCCAGTAATTGCTTCGATTAAAGAGTTTTTTGGTAGCTCGCAGCTGTCACAGTTTATGGATCAGACAAACCCGCTTGCTGAATTAACGCACAAACGTCGTCTGTCCGCACTCGGACCCGGCGGTTTGACGCGTGAACGCGCAGGCATGGAAGTGCGTGACGTCCATCCAAGTCACTACGGCCGTATGTGTCCTATCGAGACACCAGAGGGACCAAACATTGGTTTGATCAACTCTTTGTCCACATTTGCACGTATCAACGAGTACGGATTTATCGAAGCTCCTTATCGTTGGGTAGATCCGAAAACCGGAAAAGTTACAGACCAGATTGATTACCTGACTGCTGATGAAGAAGATAACTACATCGTAGCTCAGGCGAACGCGGAATTGACGGAGGAAAACACCTTTAAGGATGAGGTCGTCATTGTCCGTTATAACAAACAGTCTGATAACATTATTCCAATGGCTAGTAGCCGTGTCGATTACATGGACGTATCACCTAAACAGGTCGTATCAGTTGCGACAGCACTGATTCCGTTTCTGGAGAATGATGACTCTAACCGCGCATTGATGGGTTCCAACATGCAACGTCAGGCTGTCCCACTTTTGATTCCAAAGTCTCCATTGGTCGGAACAGGAATGGAGCACAAGTCTGCAAAAGATTCTGGTGTTTGCATTGTATCCAAATACAACGGAGTTATCGAACGCTCTTCGGCTAACGAAATTTGGTTGCGTCGTATCGAAACTGTAGATGGTGCTGAAGTGAAGGGCGACATTGTTAAGTATAAATTACACAAATTCATGCGATCTAACCAAGGAACTTGCATTAACCAACGTCCGATTGTGAACAGAGGAGATATTGTCAAAGTTGGCGATATTCTTGCGGATGGTCCATCTACAGAGATGGGTGAGTTGGCGTTGGGACGTAACGTTGTCGTTGCCTTCATGACTTGGGAAGGTTACAACTACGAGGATGCGATCCTGCTGAGTGAGAAACTGGTCAAGGAGGATGTATACACCTCGATCCATATTGAGGAATACGAATCCGAGGCTCGTGACACGAAACTTGGACCTGAAGAAATCACTCGTGACATTCCAAATGTCGGTGAAGAGGCGCTTCGCAACTTGGATGAGCGTGGAATCATTCGTATTGGTGCCGAAATCGGTGCAGGTGACATTCTTGTTGGTAAAGTTACACCTAAAGGTGTGACTGAATTGACAGCTGAAGAACGTCTCTTACACGCAATCTTTGGTGAGAAGGCACGCGAGGTTCGCGATACTTCTTTGAGAGTTCCTCACGGAACAGATGGGATTGTTGTAGATGTAAAGGTGTTTACACGTGAAAATGGCGATGAACTGCCACCAGGTGTAAATCAGTTGGTTCGTGTATATATTGCTCAAAAACGTAAAATCTCCGAAGGCGATAAAATGGCTGGACGTCACGGTAACAAGGGTGTCGTTGCCCGTATTTTGCCTGAAGAAGATATGCCGTTCCTGCCGGATGGCACACCAGTACAGGTCGTTCTGAACCCGCTGGGGGTACCTTCACGGATGAACATCGGACAGGTGCTTGAAGTCCATCTGGGTATGGCTGCAATGCGTCTTGGTATTCATGTGGCAACTCCAGTATTCGATGGTGCCAAGGAGTATGACGTGTTCGATACAATGGAAGAGGCAGGCATGCAGCGTAATGGTAAGACTGTGTTGTATGACGGACGTACGGGTGATCGTTTTGAACGTGAAGTTACTGTCGGTGTCATGCACATGATCAAACTGGCGCACATGGTCGATGATAAAATCCATGCTCGTTCTACAGGTCCTTACTCTCTCGTTACGCAGCAACCATTGGGTGGTAAAGCTCAATTCGGTGGACAGCGCTTCGGGGAGATGGAAGTATGGGCATTGGAAGCCTACGGCGCGGCGTACACGCTTCAGGAAATTTTGACTGTGAAATCCGATGATGTGGTTGGACGTGTTAAAACTTACGAATCCATTGTCAAAGGTGAAAATGTACCTGAACCGGGTGTTCCAGAATCATTTAAGGTCTTGATCAAAGAGCTGCAAAGCTTGGGTATGGACGTGAAGATTCTGTCTGAAGACGAACAAGAGATCGAAATGAGAGAGCTTGATGATGAGGATGACACAAGCGGCGATAAGCTGAGTTTGAATCTGGAAGGCTCTGAGGTTGGCGTAGAGTAGTTTGACTGCTAACTGACTCATATCAGCTTTGTTATATACCTTGATCCATTCTAGGATGGATCAGGTTTCTTGATACCGCCCGGTGCTGCTGGGCGGTATCAAACCTAAAAACTCAGGATTTGGTTAAGGAGGGTTGCTCCTTGTTGGACGTTAACAATTTCGAATATATGAAAATCGGGCTTGCTTCCCCCGAAAAGATTCGTTCTTGGTCCCGCGGAGAAGTCAAAAAACCGGAGACGATTAACTATCGTACGCTTAAACCGGAAAAAGAAGGACTATTTTGCGAGAAAATTTTCGGACCTACGAAAGACTGGGAATGTCATTGCGGTAAGTACAAACGTGTACGCTATAAAGGTGTTGTCTGTGACCGTTGTGGAGTAGAAGTTACTCGCGCTAAGGTTCGCCGTGAGCGTATGGGCCATATTGAGTTGGCTGCTCCTGTATCGCACATTTGGTACTTCAAAGGCATTCCAAGTCGTATGGGTCTTGCTCTTGATATGTCTCCAAGATCTCTGGAAGAGATCATTTACTTCGCATCTTATGTTGTAACCGATCCAGGAGATACGCCTTTGGAGAAAAAACAACTCCTGTCCGAAAAAGAATACCGTAGCTACCGTGAGAAATACGGCTATGGCTTCCAGGCAGGTATGGGTGCTGAAGCGGTTAAAAAGCTTCTTCAAGATTTGGATATAGACAAAGAGTTAGAATTTTTGAAAGAAGAGCTGCGTACAGCTCAAGGACAACGTCGTAACCGTGCGATCAAACGCCTTGAAGTTATTGAGGCCTTCCGTAACTCAGGCAACCAACCGGATTGGATGATCATGGACGTACTTCCTGTTATTCCTCCTGAGCTTCGTCCAATGGTACAGTTGGATGGTGGTCGTTTCGCTACCTCTGACCTTAACGACTTGTATCGTCGTGTTATTAACCGTAATAACCGTCTGAAACGTCTGTTAGATCTAGGTGCGCCAGATATTATCGTACAAAATGAAAAACGGATGTTGCAGGAAGCTGTTGACGCTTTGATTGATAATGGTCGTCGTGGTCGTCCTGTTACAGGTCCAGGTAACCGTCCTTTGAAATCCCTCAGCCACATGCTGAAAGGTAAACAAGGACGTTTCCGTCAAAACTTGCTCGGAAAACGTGTTGACTACTCTGGTCGTTCCGTTATCGTTGTAGGTCCGTACTTGAAAATGTATCAATGCGGTTTGCCAAAAGAAATGGCGTTGGAACTGTTCAAACCTTTTGTTATGAAAGAACTGGTGAACAAAGGTTTGGCGCACAATATCAAGAGCGCGAAACGTAAAGTAGAGCGTGTGAGTGCAGAAGTATGGGATGTGCTGGAAGAAGTAATCAAGGAGCATCCGGTTCTTCTGAACCGTGCCCCTACGTTGCATAGACTCGGTATCCAGGCGTTCGAACCGATTTTGGTTGAAGGTCGTGCGATTCGTCTGCATCCGCTCGTATGTACTGCATATAATGCCGACTTTGACGGTGACCAAATGGCTGTTCACGTTCCGTTGTCTGCGGAAGCCCAAGCTGAAGCTCGTTTGCTTATGCTAGCATCCGGCAACATTTTGAATCCGAAAGACGGCAAGCCAGTTGTTACACCTTCCCAGGATATGGTTCTTGGTTCTTTCTATCTGACTATGGATAACAAAGAAGAAGAAGGAAGTAATATGATCCTTCGCAACATGAATGAAGCTATATCGGCTTACCAACGTGGTACAGCTGGACTTCATGCTCGTGTAGCTATTCCGGTTAAAGCTTTGAATAAAACGAGCTTTACGGAAAAACAACAGGAAGCGATGTTGATCACAACGGTTGGTAAAATTATCTTTAATGAAATTTTCCCGGCAAGCTTCCCGTACATCAATGATGCTACCCGTGCGAACCTGCTTTATGGTACTGCGGAGGAGTTCTTTGTTTACGAGAAGGGTGTAAATCTTACAGAAGCCATTCAAAACGCTCCGCAAGCTAGCGGGGTAGGCAAGGATTACCTTGGTAATATCATTGCCCGTTGTTTTGAGACTTACCATACAACAGAAACAGCTGTAATTCTGGATAAAATCAAGCAGCTTGGCTTTACGTATTCCACTCGTGCAGGGGTAACGGTTGCTGTATCGGACGTAATCGTGCCGGTGGAAAAACAAGAGATTCTTAAGGGATCCGAAGACAAAGCGCAAGTTGTAACGAATCAGTACCGTCGTGGTCTGATTACGAATGAAGAACGCTATGACCGGATTATCGATATTTGGTCTAAAGCGAAAGATGATATTACTGAAGTATTGATGAAGTCCATGGATCGCTACAACTCCATCATGATGATGGTGGACTCCAAAGCGCGGGGTAACAAATCACAGATTACTCAGCTCGGCGGTATGCGTGGTCTGATGGCGAATCCATCCGGACGTATTATCGAACTCCCAATCAAATCAAACTTCCGTGAAGGTCTGACAGTACTCGAGTACTTCATCTCCACTCACGGAGCGCGTAAAGGTTTGGCGGATACTGCCCTTCGTACGGCTGACTCGGGTTACCTGACTCGTCGTCTCGTAGATGTCGCACAGGATGTTATCGTGCGTGAAGAAGACTGCGGAACGGATAAAGGCTTCACAGTAAGTCGTATCCAGGATGGTAAAGAAGTAATTGAAGATCTCTATGACCGTCTGGAAGGTCGCTATTGCTTTGAAACGGTACGTCATCCTGAGACTGGCGAGATTTTGGCTAGACGTAACGAATTGATTGACTCCGACAAAGCTGAAGCGATTGTTAAAGCTGGCGTACACAAAGTTCAAATACGTTCTGTATTAAGTTGCCGTGCTAAACATGGCGTCTGCAAGAAATGTTACGGTCGCAATCTGGCGACTGGTAAACACGTTGAGATTGGTGAAGCAGTTGGTATCATCGCTGCACAATCCATCGGTGAGCCGGGAACACAGCTTACTATGCGTACGTTCCACACAGGCGGCGTAGCGGGTGACGATATTACACAAGGTTTGCCTCGTATCCAGGAGCTTTTTGAAGCGCGTAATCCTAAAGGTCAGGCAACGATTAGTGAAATTGACGGTACAGTTAAAGAAGTTCGTGAAGGTAAAGACCGCCGTGAGATCGACATTCAGGGTGAAGCTGAAACGAAAACATACTCAGTAACGTATGGTTCCCGCCTGCGCGTAAGCGAAGGTATGACTGTTGAAGCTGGGGACGAACTGACGGATGGTTCAATTGATCCTAAAGAAATGCTGCGTATTAAAGGTATTCGCGGGGTACAGAACTATATCCTTCAGGAAGTTCAACGCGTATACCGGAACCAGGGCGTAGAAATCAACGACAAGCACGTAGAAGTTATGATTCGTCAAATGTTGCGTAAAATCCGTATCATTGATGCGGGCGACACAATCTTACTTCCAGGCTCCTTTGTTGATGTCCATGAGTATGAAAATGCGAACAAGATAGCGATTCTCAGCGGCCAAGAACCAGCGGTAGCTAAGCCAGTACTGCTCGGTATTACCAAGGCATCTCTGGAAACTGACTCCTTCTTGTCAGCAGCATCCTTCCAGGAAACTACTCGTGTCCTGACTGATGCAGCTATTAAAGGCAAGGTTGATCAGCTGCTTGGACTGAAAGAGAACGTAATTATTGGTAAATTGATTCCTGCGGGAACAGGCATGAACCGTTACCGTAGCGTGAAATTTGCCCAGCCGGAAGAGGGGCAGTCTCCATCTGAGGAGCTCGAACCAATTTCGGCAGAGTAATACAAAAATAGTATGATTACCGGAACACCGCTGACATAAGCTTTGTATAAAAGCTGCAGTAGACGGTGCTCCGGTGCTTTTTTCAAAAATGAATCGTGTTATTCTGTTTAAATGAATTATGGTTTATATTTGTCTTGACATTACTTATAGTCAATGCTAATATAGCAAAGGTGCGTGAGCAGCCTATATGCTATTGGGTCTTTTCGGAGGAATGAGATATGTCTAAAGAACAGGGACTGCAAGATGCTCATGTCAAAATCGGTACCAAACAAACCATTCGTATGGTAGAATTGGGCTTTGCCTCAGAAGTATATGTGGCAGAAGACGCAGATCAGCGTCTCACTTCCAACATCATTGCTTTGTGCAACAAGCAAGGAGTCAAAGTGACTCTCGTAGACACAATGAAAAATCTCGGAGCTGCATGTGGGATTGAAGTGGGAGCCGCAATGGCTGCTATCGTAAAACAATAGGGTAAGGAACGTTTTTGTCTAAGGAATCGTTATTCTTGGCGGCAAAGACTTTTCATTTGTTCTTTTATGAACCGCCTGGGTCTGTGGGCTTAGATAAGGTTTGTAAAGTAACAGCAAAAATTGAGGAAGGGGGTGGCAACCAACATGCCAACTATTAACCAACTGGTTCGTAAAGGACGTCAAGCCAAAATCGAGAAATCGAAATCACCGGCTTTGCAAAAAGGTTTTAATGCCTTGAAACGTGAAGCTACCGACATCAGTGCCCCGCAAAAACGCGGAGTGTGCACTCGTGTAGGTACTATGACTCCGAAAAAACCAAACTCCGCACTTCGTAAATATGCTCGTGTTCGCTTGACGAACCGTGTAGAGGTGACTGCTTACATTCCAGGTATTGGACATAACCTTCAAGAACACAGCGTAGTGCTGATTCGCGGCGGTCGTGTAAAAGACCTTCCGGGTGTGCGTTACCATATCGTTCGCGGTGCTTTGGATACTGCAGGCGTAAACAACCGCATGCAAGCTCGTTCCAAATACGGCGCAAAACGCCCTAAAGCTAAAAAATCCTAATGAATATAAACCGCGTATGTCGGTTTAACATGTAAGAAAGGGGGATATCCATGCCACGCAAAGGTCCAGTTACCAAAAGAGACGTGTTGCCAGATCCGGTATACAACAGCAAGTTGGTTACCCGCTTGATCAATCGCATCATGCTCGACGGAAAACGAGGCGTTGCTCAAAGCATTCTGTACAATGCGTTCAAGCTTATCCAAGAACGTACGGGGAATGACCCGATGGAAGTTTTTGAAGCAGCTATCAAGAATATCATGCCAGTCCTGGAAGTTAAAGCACGCCGTGTCGGCGGTGCCAACTACCAAGTACCAATCGAGGTAAAACCAGAAAGACGTACGTCCCTGGGATTACGTTGGCTCGTAAACTACTCCCGCAACCGCGGTGAGAAAACCATGGAAGAGCGTTTGGCGGCTGAAATTATCGATGCTTCCAACAACACAGGCGCTTCCGTGAAAAAACGTGAAGACACGCACAAAATGGCTGAAGCGAACAAAGCGTTTGCTCACTATCGTTGGTAGGATTCAGCTCAAAAAAATAACTTCAATTTTGAAGGGAGACCCATTTCATGGCAAGAGAGTTCTCCTTGAAAAATACACGTAATATCGGGATCATGGCTCATATTGACGCGGGTAAAACCACAACAACAGAGCGGATCTTGTTCTACACAGGCCGTACGCACAAAATCGGTGAAGTTCACGAAGGCGCTGCGACAATGGACTGGATGGAACAAGAACAAGAGCGCGGAATCACGATTACTTCCGCTGCGACGACCGCTGCCTGGAAAGGTCATCGCGTCAATATCATCGACACCCCGGGGCACGTTGACTTCACTGTTGAAGTTGAACGTTCCCTTCGTGTATTGGACGGAGCAGTTGGTGTTTTCAGTGCGAAAGAAGGCGTTGAGCCTCAGTCCGAAACCGTATGGAGACAGGCTGATCGCTACGGCGTTCCACGGATCGCATATGTAAACAAAATGGATATCATTGGTGCCGACTTCCTGAATGTTGTCTCTGACATGCGTGATCGCCTTCAAGCGAACGCAGTTGCGATTCAATTGCCAATCGGCGCAGAAAATGATTTTACTGGTATTATCGATATCGTTGAACAAAAAGCTCATATGTACAAAGATGATCTTGGTCAAGATATCGAAGAAGTAGAAGTTCCTGCGGAATTCAAAGATCAAGTTGAAGAACTTCGTAATGAATTGATCGAGAAGGTTGCTGAACTGGACGAAGAATTGACAATGAAATACCTGGAAGGCGAAGAAATTTCGGTTGCCGAAATTAAAGCCGCTCTCCGTAAAGGTGTTGTAGAAGTTAAAATCTTCCCAGTTATCTGTGGATCTTCTTACCGCAATAAAGGTGTTCAGCTGATGTTGGATGCTGTTCTCGACTATTTGCCGGCTCCTATTGATGTGCCAAGTATTCAAGGGCATTTGGAAGACGGTACGGAAGTTGAACGTCACTCTTCCGATGAAGAGCCATTCTCCGCATTGGCATTCAAAATCATGACGGATCCTTACGTTGGTAAGTTGACATTCTTCCGCGTATACTCCGGTGTTCTTCAATCCGGTTCTTACGTATTGAATGCAACAAAAGGTAAACGCGAACGTATCGGACGTATTCTTCAAATGCATGCGAACAGTCGTCAAGAAATCACTGTAGTTTACTCTGGTGATATTGCGGCTGCCGTAGGTTTGAAAGATACAGGTACAGGTGATACACTGTGTGATGAGAAGAGTCCTGTTATTCTCGAGTCCATGAACTTCCCTGATCCGGTTATCGAAATCGCGGTTGAGCCTAAAACCAAAGCTGACCAAGATAAAATGTCTGTAGCTCTCGGTAAGTTGACTGAAGAGGATCCGACTCTTCGCGCTCATACTAACGAAGAAACAGGTCAAACCATCTTGGCGGGTATGGGTGAGCTTCACTTGGACATCATCATTGACCGTATGCGTCGTGAGTTCAAGGTAGAAACAAATGTGGGTAAACCACAGGTTGCTTACCGTGAAACGTTCCGTGCTCCAGCACGTGTCGAAGGTAAATTCGTTCGTCAGTCCGGTGGTCGTGGTCAATATGGTCACGTATGGGTTGAGTTCGAACCGCTTGAGCCAGGTACTGGTAGTCAATTCGAAAGTAAGGTAGTCGGCGGCTCTGTTCCTAGAGAGTACATCGCTCCTGCTCTTGCTGGTATTGAGGAACAAATGAAAAACGGCGTTATCGCAGGCTTCCCGCTTGTGGACGTTAAAGCTACAATCGTGGACGGATCATACCATGATGTCGATTCCAATGAAATGGCATTTAAAATTGCCGGATCAATGGCGCTGAAAGCAGCGAAAGATAAATGTAAACCAGTATTGCTCGAGCCGATTATGAAAGTTGAAGTAACGGTTCCTGAGGAATATATGGGTGACGTAATGGGTATGTTGAACTCCCGTCGTGGTCGGATTGAAGGTATGGATTCCCGCAGTGGAGCTCAAATCATTCGTGCGAAGGTGCCTTTGTCCGAAATGTTCGGATACTCGACTACACTTCGCTCCGGTACACAAGGACGCGGTGTGTTCTCCATGGAACTTTCTCATTATGAAGAAGTTCCGAAGAGCATTGCTGAAGAGATCGTTGCCAAAACCAAAGGCGGCGAGTAATACAATGTATCAGCTGACCGGTATGCTCTGGGTTTTACCAAAAGGGCATCTGGCAGCCTAAAATAATACAAGTTATTGAGGAGGAATTGTTCAAATGGCAAAGGCTAAGTTTGAGCGTAACAAACCGCACGTTAATATCGGTACTATTGGTCACGTCGATCATGGTAAAACTACTTTGACTGCTGCAATCACAACTGTATTGTCCAAAACTTACGGTGGTGCTGCTGTAGCATTCGATCAAATCGATAAAGCTCCAGAAGAGCGCGAACGCGGTATCACAATCTCCACTGCACACGTGGAGTATGAAACACCTAACCGTCACTATGCACACGTTGACTGCCCAGGTCACGCCGACTATGTTAAAAACATGATCACTGGCGCTGCACAAATGGACGGAGCGATTCTGGTTGTATCTGCAGCTGACGGCCCAATGCCGCAAACTCGCGAGCACATCCTGTTGTCCCGCCAAGTTGGTGTTCCTTATATCGTTGTATTCTTGAACAAATGCGACATGGTTGAAGACGAAGAGTTGCTGGAATTGGTTGAAATGGAAGTTCGCGACTTGCTGAGCGAGTATGACTTCCCAGGCGACGACACTCCAATCACTCGTGGTTCCGCTCGTGAAGCACTGCAAAACCCAGATGGCGACTGGGCTAAGAAAATCGTTGAAATGTTCGAAACAATCGACACTTACATCCCAACTCCAGAACGCGACACTGACAAGCCTTTCCTTATGCCTGTCGAGGACGTATTCTCCATCACTGGTCGTGGTACAGTTGCTACAGGCCGTGTAGAGCGTGGTACAGTTAAAGTGGGCGACGAAATCGAAATCATCGGTATTCAAGAAGAATCCCGTAAATCCGTAGTAACAGGCGTAGAAATGTTCCGTAAATTGCTTGATTCCGCTCAAGCTGGTGACAACATCGGCGCACTGCTTCGCGGTGTAGATCGTGCACAAATCGAGCGCGGCCAAGTATTGGCTAAACCAGGTTCTGTTAACCCACATACAGAATTTTCTGCTCAAATCTACGTTTTGACTAAAGAAGAAGGCGGACGTCACAAACCTTTCTTCACTGGTTACCGTCCACAGTTCTACTTCCGTACAACTGACGTAACTGGAATCATTACTTTGCCAGAAGGTTCCGAAATGGTAATGCCTGGTGATAACATCACGGTTACTGTTCAACTGATCAACCCGATCGCTATCGAAGAAGGAACTAAGTTCTCTATTCGTGAAGGCGGACGTACAGTTGGCGCTGGTGCCGTAGCAACAATCTCCAAATAAGAAGGCTTTTGCCTTTAAATAGAGCAACAGTGTACTGGAACGAGTAACGTTGTATTGGAACGAAGCTTAACGAGCCCCTGCCCTGGTGCGGGGGCTTTTCTCTTGAAAAAATCGCGAGCTGCGAGCACAATTGTATCTTTTGAAAATAAGATGCATTGTTTTTTCGTTTTTGCTTGCAATAGGCAGAACTATTCGATATAATAACTAATGTTGTTTGTGACTGTGCGATGATGTGAGAGGTTACTGACACACCCGGCCCCTTTGCCATGGGAGGGCTGTCGGAAAATTTTCACGGAGTATGTCCGATACCAAATTGGGCGATAGAAGGAGGGACTAAAATGGCAAAGCAAAAAATTCGTATCCGTTTGAAAGCTTACGATCATAGAATTCTTGATCAATCCGCTGAGAAAATTGTTGAAACAGCAAAACGTTCGGGCGCAGGTGTATCCGGGCCAATTCCGCTGCCAACTGAAAAACAAATCATTACTATTCTCCGTGCGGTACACAAGTACAAGGATTCCCGGGAGCAGTTCGAAATGCGCACACACAAGCGTTTGATCGACATTGTTAACCCGACTCCACAAACTGTGGATGCCTTGATGCGCTTGGACCTGCCGTCCGGTGTAGATATCGAAATTAAATTGTAATATGTAATTAGGAAAAGAAATGAGGTGTCAACATGAAAGGTATCTTAGGAAAAAAACTCGGAATGACTCAAGTGTTTACCCCTGAAGGTAACGTACTTGCTGTTACGGTTATCGAAGCAGGTCCTTGTGTTGTTCTGCAAAAGAAAGATCTGGAAAACGATGGATACGAAGCTATCCAACTCGGTTTCTCTGATAAAAAAGAAAAAAGATCCAACAAACCTGAAGCAGGACATGCGAAAAAAGCAAATACTGCACCTAAGCGCTACGTTCGTGAACTTCGTGGCATCGACCTTGCTGCGTACGAGGTTGGCCAAGAACTGAAGGCTGATGTCTTCACAGAAGGCGAGTTCGTTGACGTAACAGGTATTTCTAAAGGTAAAGGTTTTGCCGGCGTTATCAAACGTTGGGGACAAAGCCGCGGACCAATGGCACACGGCTCGCGTTACCACAGAGGTCCAGGTTCTATGGGTTCCATTCAAGCTAACCGCGTTCCTAAAGGTAAACACCTGCCAGGACACATGGGGCATGAAACGGTAACTATCCAACGTCTTGAAGTTGTTAAGATCGATACAGAACGTAATGTGTTGCTCGTGAAAGGTTCCATTCCAGGACCTAAAAATAGCTTCGTTAAAGTATTAGAAACGGTGAAAAAATAAACAACTGAAGAAAGGAGGAACACGAAATGCCAAAAGTAGCACTATTTAATATTAGCGGCAGCCAAGTTGGTGAAATTGAATTGAACGACGCAGTGTTCGGTATCGAGCCGAATAAGCACGTTCTTCATGACGCTGTTGTTATGCAATTGGCTTCCCTGCGTCAAGGTACTCACAAAGTAAAAGGACGTTCTGAAGTACGTGGTGGCGGACGTAAACCTTGGAAACAAAAAGGTACTGGCCGCGCTCGTCAAGGTTCGATCCGTGCACCGCAATGGGTTGGTGGCGGTACTGTATTTGGTCCGACTCCACGCAGCTATGCATACAAATTGCCTAAGAAAGTTCGTCGTCTGGCGATCAAATCGGCGTTGTCATCCAAAGTGATTGAGAATGAAATTATCGTATTGGACGCTCTTACACTGAACGGACCTAAAACGAAAGAATTCGCAGCCATTTTGAATAACCTTAAAGCTGATCGTAAAGCATTGATCGTAGCTCCTAGCTATGATGATAATGTAGCACTGTCCGCTCGTAATATTCCTGGTGTGAAGTTTGTAGCCGCAGATGGCATTAATGTTCTTGATGTGCTCGGACACGACAAACTGATCATTACGAAGGAAGCAGTTCAGAAGGTAGAGGAGGTGCTCGCGTAATGAAGGATCCTCGTGATATTATCAAACGTCCGGTTATCACCGAACGTACGGCTGGTATGATGAATGACTTGAAATACGTTTTCGAGGTTGACATTCGTTCTAACAAAGTCGAAGTTAAAAAAGCAATCGAAGCCATTTTTAACGTGAAAGTAAGTAACGTAAATACGCTTCGTGTTCCTGCAAAACCAAAACGCTACGGACGTCATTCCGGCTATACGAGCGAGTGGAAGAAAGCGTTCGTAACGCTGAGCAAAGACAGTAAGCCGCTTGAGTTTTTTGAAACGGTATAATTGAAACTGTAAAGTAAGGAGGGAAACTCAGTGCCAATTAAAAAGTATAAACCAACGTCCCCGGCCAGACGTGCTATGTCTGTATCTACTTTCGAGGAGATTACAACTAATCAGCCCGAGAAATCGTTGCTGGCACCTCTGAGCAAGCAAGCTGGACGCAATAACCAAGGTAAAATTACGGTTCGTCATCATGGCGGCGGACACAAACGTAAGTACCGTATTATTGACTTCAAACGTAACAAAGATGGAATACCGGGCCGCGTTGCTACGATCGAATATGATCCAAACCGTACGTCCAACATCGCACTTATCCACTATGTGGATGGTGAAAAACGTTACATCATCGCTCCTAAAGGTCTGAAAGTAGGAGACGAAGTGGTATCCGGTGCAGGTTCCGATATTAAAATCGGTAACTCTTTGCCATTGGAAAACATTCCAGTAGGTACGGTTATCCACAACATCGAATTGAAACCGGGTAAAGGTGGCCAACTCGTTCGTGCCGCTGGTACGGAAGCCCAACTTCTTGGTAAAGAAGAAAAGTATGTTACAATTCGTTTGACTTCTGGTGAAGTTCGCCGCATTCTGAAAGTTTGCCGCGCGACAATCGGTTCTGTAGGTAACGAAGACCATGAACTGGTGAAAATCGGTAAAGCTGGTCGTAGTCGCTGGTTGGGACAACGTCCTGAAGTTCGCGGTGTTGTAATGAACCCTAACGATCACCCACACGGTGGTGGTGAAGGTCGCGCTCCAATCGGACGTAAATCTCCAATGTCTCCATGGGGTAAACCAACCCTTGGTTACAAGACACGTAAAAAAGGTAAAGCATCTGATAAGTACATCGTTCGTCGTCGTACTAAGTAATAAAACGTGCGCTTAAGTCGCACGTTAACATATTAAGGAACGACTACGTTTTAACGAAGGGAGGATTCATAAATGGGTCGCAGTCTCAAAAAAGGACCATTCATTGATGGTTACCTGTTGAAAAAAGTAGAGGTTTTGAACGAGTCGGAGAAAAAAGTGGTAATCAAAACTTGGTCCCGTCGCTCTACGATTTTCCCGCAATTTATCGGACATACGTTTGGTGTATACGATGGCCGTAAACACGTGCCAGTATACGTAACGGAAGATATGGTCGGACACAAATTGGGCGAATTTGCTCCAACACGTACGTACAAAGGCCATACGGATGACGATAAGAAAACAAGAAGATAATCAACACAGCGTAGTGTTTGAGAGGAGGTAAACTCAATGGAAGCAAAAGCACATGCTAAATCCGTACGGATTTCTGCTCGCAAAGTGAAACTTGTTATCGATTTGATTCGCGGTAAGCAGGTTGGTGAGGCGATTGCAATTCTTCGTCACACTCCAAAGTCCGCTTCTCCAGTCGTTGAGAAATTGTTGAATTCTGCGATTGCAAATGCAGATCACAACTACTCTTTGGACGTAAATAAATTGGTAGTATCTCAGGTTTTTGTAAACCAAGGTCCTACAATGAAACGATTCCGCCCGCGTGCAATGGGTCGTGCAAGCCGTATTAACAAACGCACCAGTCATATTACTCTGGTGGTATCTGAAAAATAAGGAGGGAAAACGTGTGGGCCAAAAGGTAAATCCCGTCGGACTCCGAATCGGTATTATCCGTGATTGGGAATCCAAATGGTATGCAGGCAAAGATTTCGGTGATCTTTTGCTGGAAGACGTTAGAATTCGTGAACATCTGAAAAAAAGATTGAAAGACTCCGCTGTATCCCGTGTTGAAATCGAGAGAGCAGCTAACCGTGTCAATGTAACGATTCACACTGCGAAACCAGGTATGGTTATCGGTAAGGGTGGTTCCGAAGTTGAAAATCTGCGTAATGAAATTACTAAAATCGCAGGCGGTAAAAAGGTGCACATCAATATTTCTGAAATTAAAAATCCTGAACTGGACGCAATCTTGGTTGCTGAAAGCATTGCACAACAATTGGAACGTCGTGTTTCTTTCCGTCGTGCTTTGAAACAAGCGATTCAAAGAACTATGCGTTCCGGAGCAAAAGGAATTAAAACTCAAGTAGGCGGACGTCTTGGCGGTGCCGAAATCGCTCGTTCCGAAGGGTACAGCGAAGGAACTGTTCCACTGCATACGCTTCGTGCCGACATTGACTATGGTACAGCGGAAGCTCATACTACTTACGGCCGTCTTGGCGTAAAAGTATGGATCTATCGTGGAGAGGTTCTTCCTCCAGCTAAGAAACAAGCTCCTCAGGAAGGAGGCAACTAATCATGTTGGTACCAAAACGCGTAAAACATCGTAAACAACAACGTGGTCATATGAAGGGTCGTGCAAAAGGCGGTACTACACTGAACTTTGGTGAGTACGGTTTGCAAGCTACTGAACCTGCATGGATTACTAACCGTCAAATCGAAGCTGCTCGTATTGCGATGACTCGTTACATCAAACGTGGTGGTAAGGTTTGGATTAAAATTTTCCCTGATAAACCAATTACTCAGAAGCCTCTTGAGGTTCGTATGGGTAGTGGTAAAGGTAACGTAGAAAAATGGGTTGCAGTAGTGAAACCAGGCAAGATTATGTTTGAACTTGCTGGTGTTCCGGAAGAGATTGCTCGTGAAGCAATGCGTCTTGCCGCTCACAAACTGCCAATCAAAACTAAGTTTGTGAAACGTGAAGAATTGGGTGGTGAAGCAAATGAAGGCTAGTGAATTCCGCAACCTAACCACTGCTGAAATCGAACAAAAGATCTCCGGTTTTAAAGAAGAACTTTTTAACCTTCGTTTTCAACTCGCTACCGGTCAGCTTGATAACCCGACTCGGATCGGCGCTGTGCGTAAGGAAATTGCTCGTGCTAAAACTGTGATCCGTGAAAGAGAACTTGGGATTAGCTAAGATATCAGACCGGGTGGAAAATCCGCCTGTAATTAGGAAGGAGGCCAACAATGAGCGAACGTAATGCCCGTAAAGTATTAGTCGGTAAAGTAGTCAGCGACAAAATGGATAAAACGATTGTGATTGCTGTAGAAACTTACAAAAAACATGATCTCTACCATAAACGCATTAAAGTAACTAAGAAATTCAAAGCTCATGATGAAAACAACACTGCACAAATCGGTGATACTGTTAAAATCATGGAAACTCGCCCTCTGTCCAAAGACAAAAACTGGAGACTGGTCGAAATCGTTGAAAAAGCTGTTATAATCTAATGTAGTGTAGTTTTTCCGAAAGGAGGATAAATAAATGATTCAACCATTTACACGTTTGACTGTAGCTGACAATTCCGGCGCGAAGGAACTGATGTGTATCCGTGTGCTCGGTGGTACGGGACGTCGTACAGCTCAAATTGGTGACCTGATCGTTTGTTCCGTAAAACAAGCAACACCAGGCGGCGTTGTCAAAAAGGGTGATGTAGTAAGAGCGGTTGTTGTTCGTACTAAACGTTCTATCCGCCGTAAAGACGGTTCCTACATCGGATTTGACGAGAACGCAGCAGTGGTCGTTAAAGAAGACAAGAGCCCACGTGGTACTCGTATTTTCGGACCAGTTGCTCGCGAACTTCGTGACAAGGACTTCATGAAAATCGTTTCCTTGGCTCCGGAAGTGATCTAAACTCACCTTAAAATGTGCCCGTAGGAGGTGTACGAAATGCCAAAAGTGAAAAAAGTTCTGGAATCCCATAACAACAAGCTGCACGTCAAAAAAGACGACACTGTTCTGGTGATTACAGGTAAAGATAAAGGTAAAAAAGGTCGCGTTATCGCTGCCTACCCTCGTCAAAACCGTGTGCTTGTGGAAGGTGTTAACATGATTAAAAAACACCAAAAGCCTAATCAGCTGAATCCACAAGGCGGCATCATCGAGAAAGAAGCTCCGATTCACGTTTCCAACGTTATGCACATTGATCCGAAGAGCGGAAAAGTAACCCGTGTTGGTTACAAAGTTTTGGACAACGGAAAAAAAGTGCGCATTGCAAAACGTTCTGGCGAAGTGATCGACTAATTATTTTTTAAAGAAAGGAGGTATATGATTCATGGCTACAACAAGAATGAAAGAACGTTTCTTGAAAGAAATCACTCCTGCCTTGATGCAGAAGTTCAACTATACAACAGTGATGCAAGTGCCTAAAATCGAGAAAGTTGTAATCAACATGGGTGTTGGCGACGCAGTCCAAAACTCCAAAGTGCTTGATTCAGCTCTCAACGACATGCAGCTGATCGCTGGTCAAAAGCCAGTAATCACTCGCGCGAAAAAATCTATCGCAGGTTTTAAATTGCGTGAAAACATGCCAATCGGTGTAAAGGTAACACTTCGTGGCGAGCGTATGTATTATTTCTTGGACAAATTGTTCAACATTACTCTTCCTCGCGTACGTGACTTCCATGGTGTATCAACAAAAGCTTTCGACGGACGTGGTAACTACACGCTTGGTCTGAAAGAACAGTTGATCTTCCCGGAAATCGAGTATGATCAAGTTGATAAAGTTCGTGGTATGGACATCGTTATCGTAACGACTGCCAAAACTGACGAAGAGTCCCGTGAGCTTCTGACTCAGCTGGGCATGCCTTTCGCAAAATAATGTTGGCATAACGTTTCGGGCGTCTGATTTTAAAGACACCCTGTTCTCCGAAACTATTTAGGAGGTGTCAGGCTAAGTGGCAAAAACTTCGATGAAAGTC
Source organism: Paenibacillus sp. CMM36 (assembly GCF_053570945.1). NCBI lineage: Bacteria > Bacillati > Bacillota > Bacilli > Caryophanales > Paenibacillaceae > Paenibacillus > Paenibacillus sp. CMM36. The sequence goes on along the minus strand of NZ_JBSEDY010000023.1, from coordinate 16,250 downwards.
AAACAACAACGCGCACCAAAGTTTAAAGTTCGTGCTTACACTCGTTGCGAGCGTTGTGGTCGTCCACATTCGGTACTGCAAAAGTTTAAGATCTGCAGAATTTGCTTCCGTGAATTAGCTTATAAAGGCCAGATTCCTGGCGTGAAAAAAGCAAGCTGGTAAAAAGTCCTGTTTGGGAAGGAGGTTTATACACAATGACTATGTCTGATCCAATTGCAGATATGCTTACTCGTATTCGTAACGCGAACACAGTTCGTCACGAAACAGTAGAAATGCCTGCATCTACAATGAAAAAACAAATCGCCGACATCCTGAAACGTGAAGGATTCATTCGTGATGCGGAATTTGTTGAAGATAGCAAACAAGGGATCATCCGTATTTTCTTGAAATACGGTGCGAACAACGAGCGTGTTATCACAGGTTTGAAAAGAATCAGTAAACCAGGTCTTCGCGTTTACACGAAGAGCAATGAGATTCCACGCGTACTGGGTGGACTCGGGATCGCAATCATTTCAACATCCAAAGGTATCATGACCGACAAAGAAGCACGTCAGTCTAAAGCCGGCGGAGAAGTTGTTTGCTACGTTTGGTAAGATAACGTTTAAAAGATAGGAGGTGCAACAGATATGTCCCGTATTGGTCGTAAACCAATCACAGTACCAAGTGGTGTTGACGTGACTTTGAACAACACAGCGATCACAGTTAAAGGTCCTAAAGGAACATTGACTCGTGAGCTTCATAAAGACATGTCCGTTACTGTGGAAAACAATGAAATTAATGTAGTTCGTCCTTCGGACAACAAACTTCACCGCTCTTTGCATGGAACAACCCGCAGCGTTGTCAGCAACATGGTAAGTGGTGTAACTGAAGGATTTTCAAAATCTCTGGAGCTGGTTGGGGTCGGATATCGTGCAAGCAAATCCGGAGATAAAATCGTTCTGAACGTTGGATATTCTCATCCGGTTGAAATCACACCGGAAGCGGGCATCGAATTCGAAGTTCCTTCGAACACTAAAATCATCGTTCGCGGAATTGATAAAGAGCGTGTAGGTGCCTACGCTGCTAAAATTCGTTCCGTTCGTGAACCTGAACCGTACAAAGGTAAAGGGATTAAATACGAAGGCGAGCGCATCATCCGTAAAGAAGGTAAAGCCGGTAAGAAGAAATAAGTTTCTTACCGACTTTGTGCGGTCTTTCTGCTGGAAAGACTTCGTACTTCTTTTTTACCCAGTGCGTCTTAGTATAAAGATTTAAAAGGCAAACTGAAGGGAGTGAAAACTTGAGATGATTACAAAACAAGATAAAAATAAAGCACGTGTCAGAAGACATCTGCGTGTACGTAAGAAAATCGAAGGTACGGCTGTACGTCCTCGTTTGAACGTATTCCGCTCTTCCAAGCATATCTACGCACAACTGATTGATGATGTAGCTGGTGTAACATTGGTATCTGCATCCACTATGGATAAAGAACTGAGCAGTGAAATCAAAAACGGCGGTAGTGTAGAAGCAGCTCGTAAGGTTGGCGAACTCGTTGCTAAACGTGCGAAAGAAAAAGGTCATGCTAACATCGTATTTGACCGTGGTGGATACTTGTATCATGGACGGATTCAAGCTTTGGCTGATGCAGCTCGCGAAGCAGGCCTTGAATTCTAAGACATTTCTCAAAAGGAGGTTAACGACTTGCGTGTAGATCCGAATACTTTGGAACTGACTGAAAGAGTAGTAAATATTAATCGTGTAGCTAAAGTTGTCAAAGGCGGACGCCGTTTCAGCTTCAGCGCTCTGGTAGTAGTGGGCGACGGCAACGGCTGGGTAGGCGCTGGAATCGGTAAAGCTGGCGAAGTACCTGATGCAATTCGCAAAGGTATTGAAGATGCTAAGAAAAACCTGGTTCACGTTCCACTCGTAGGAACAACAATTCCTCACCTTGTTACAGGTAAGTTCGGTGCTGGCCGGGTTCTGTTGAAACCGGCATCGGAAGGTACTGGAGTTATCGCTGGCGGTCCGGTTCGTGCTGTACTGGAACTTGCTGGTGTAGGTGATATCTTGACAAAATCTTTGGGTTCTTCGAATTCCATGAATATGGTCAATGCGACTTTGGAAGGTTTGTCCCGTTTGAAACGCGCTGAAGAAGTTGCAAAATTGCGCGGCAAATCCATCGAAGAGCTGCTGGGCTAAGGAGGGAATATCATGGCGAAATTAGAAATTACCCTCGTTCGTTCGTTGATCGGCCGTCCTGGTAATCAGAGAACGACTGTTAAAACGCTCGGCTTGCGTAAAATCAACCATAAAGTAGTTCAACCCGACAATGCAGCTATTCGCGGGATGATTAATCAAGTTAGCCATTTGGTTTCTGTTAAAGAAATTGAGGCTTAAGAAATAAAGTATTTTAACAATAATCAAGGAGGTGCAACGAACGATGAAGTTACATGAGCTTTCCCCAGCTCCAGGCTCCCGCAAAGAACGTAAACGTTTGGGTCGTGGTCCTAGTAGTGGTACGGGTAAAACTTCTGGTCGTGGTCATAAAGGTCAAAACGCTCGTTCCGGCGGTGGTGTACGTCCGGGCTTCGAGGGTGGTCAAAACCCACTGTATCGTCGCTTGCCTAAACGCGGTTTCGTAAATCCTACTCGTAAAGAGTATGCGGTTTTGAATATCGAAGATTTGAACAGTTTTGCAGCGGGTACAGAAGTAAGCCCTGAGTTTTTGCTGAACAATGGCATTGTGAAAAACGCCAAATCCGGAATTAAAATTCTGGGTAACGGTGAAATCACTGTGAAATTGACAGTTAAAGCGAACAAGTTCTCTCAATCTGCGGTAGAGAAAATTGAAGCTGCCGGCGGTAAAACCGAGGTGATCTAATGTTCAAGACCCTGAAAAATATATGGCGGGTTGAGGATCTTAGAACCCGAATCCTGTTCACCCTGTTTATACTCTTTGTATATCGTATTGGCTCCTTCGTGCCGGTTCCCGGCGTGAACAAGCAAGTCTTTACTTCTCAGGATCAAGCAGGAAGCGAGTTGTTTGGACTCCTTAACACCTTCTCAGGGGGCGCATTGTATCAGTTTTCGATCTTCGCCCTCGGGATTATGCCATATATTACAGCGTCCATCATTGTACAGTTGCTGTCAATGGACGTGATTCCGAAACTTGCGGAATGGGCTAAACAAGGAGAGCATGGTAAAAAGAAGTTGGCTCAAATTACGCGTTATGGTACGGTAATACTTGGCCTGATTCAAGCATTCGGAACGTCGATTGGCTTTAATCGACTGTACGGTGCAGCGATGATTCCAGGAGCCACTTTTGCAGATTATCTGGTCATTGCCATTGTGCTTACAGCAGGAACTACGTTCCTTATGTGGCTCGGTGAGCAAATTACCGAAAAGGGAATCGGCAATGGTATCTCTATTGTTATCTTCGCAGGGATTGCGGCGGGTATTCCAAGACATATTCGGACGGTTGTAGAATCTCAGTTTATTCAGGCGGATCAGCTGTTTATGAATATTCTGAAGGCAATTATAATTGCTCTGGTGATTGTTCTGATTATTGTTGGTGTTATCTACATCCAGCAAGGTATTCGGAAAATCCCGGTACAATACGCGAAACGTGTAGTTGGCAACAAAATGTACGGTGGCCAGAATACGCATATTCCGATGAAAATTAATGCGGCAGGCGTTATTCCGGTAATCTTTGCGGTATCATTGCTGCAATTCCCGACAATTATTGCGAGTTTCTGGGCAGATCATGTTTGGGCTAAGTGGGTTACCACTTACTTGTATTATGACAAGCCGCTGGGCATGGTTTTGTATGTCGTAATGATTATCGGTTTCACATTCTTCTATACCTTTGTACAGATGAATCCGCAGCAAATGGCCGACAATATGAAGAAAAACGGCGGTTATATTCCGGGAATTCGTCCGGGTAAAGCCACGGAGAAATACTTGACACGAGTAATGTCACGTTTGACAATGACAGGAGCTTTGTTTCTGGCAGTCATATCCGTTTTGCCGGTATTCTTCGGTTCGCTTTCGGGCTTGCCTCGTTCCGTGCAAATTGGCGGTACTTCATTGCTCATCATCATTGGTGTAGCATTGGATACAATGAAGCAAATCGAAAGCCAACTGATCAAACGCCATTACAAAGGCTTCATCAACAAATAGGCAATAGGTACCGGCTTAGGATGTTCGCATGCTTACCGGCACCTTTTGTGCTGTTTCTTGTGTAGGGGTCGTCTTGAGGAGTGACAGATTGTGAATATTTTGATCATGGGCCCTCCGGGGGCTGGTAAAGGTACACAAGCAGATGTCATTGTGAAGGAATTCGGCATTCCTCATATCTCGACAGGTGATGCTTTTCGCCTAGCGATGAAACAGGGAACACCTATTGGCATTAAAGCTAAAGAATATATCGACAAGGGTGAACTTGTTCCGGATGACGTAACAATCGGCATCGTTGAAGAACGGCTGCAACAGCCAGATTGCAAGAAAGGGTTCTTGCTGGACGGTTTTCCAAGAACTTTGGCTCAGGCTGAAGCCTTGGATCAAATTTTGGGTCGTTTGAATACGAAGCTAGATGACGTTATTAACTTGAAAGTGGATAGTGACAACTTGTTGGCACGAATCACAGGACGGCGGGTTTGTAAAACCTGCGGAACTAGCTATCATATTGTCTTTAATCCTCCTAAGGTTGAAGGCATTTGCGACAAAGACGGTGGGGAACTCTATCAGCGTCCTGACGATAATGAAGATAGCGTAAGAACACGACTTGACGAATATAGTAATAAAACAGCACCACTCCTCACGTTTTATGAGAACCAGAATCTTCTGCGTCATATCGACGGAGAACAGGATATTGATGTGGTTTCCCAAAATATCGTGTCCTTGTTGCGGGGTTAGCTGTAATGATCATTTGCAAGTCGGGGGCGGAATCAAGCTTTATGAGGAAAGCTGAGAGAATAGTTACGGAAACGGATCATTTCTTGGCAGGACACATCGAGCCCGGTATTACGACCGGTGAACTTGATCATTTAGCTGATCGGTATATTCGCAGTCAGGGAGCTGTGCCGTCTTTTAAAGGTTATAACGGTTTTCCTGCTAGCATTTGCGCTTCAGTCAACGAACAACTGGTGCACGGATTTCCCGGCAAACGCAAGTTAAACAAAGGCGATATCATCGCGAAAACTCGCCAGTTTACAATGTCGCATGCCATTCGGCAATATATTGAGAATCCAAACCGTGGTATTCCTGAGCAGGGGCCGAGGCTGAAAACCGGCATTGTGCTGGCTATTGAATCTATGATTCAAATAGGTTCTCACCATGTAGGGACGCTGGAAGACAACTGGACGGTCGTTACGATGAACGTAACCTCATGTGCTCATAACGAGCAAGCGGTGACGTGCGAAACGGGCGGCATGGACATTTTCACGAAACTGAGTGCGTAGGTGATTGGAATGATTCAGCAAGGAAACCTGCAAATCGGTCAGCTGGTGAAGATTCTGAAAGGCAGAGGTGCCGGACAGATTGCGGTTGTCGTTTCAGTAGCAGATAGCAGGTTTGTATATATTGCGGATGGGGATAAACGAAAGTTTGATCAAGCGAAGAAGAAAAATGTTCTTCATTTGGTGCCTCAGCCAAAGATTAGTAGCGAGATTGTAAACAGTTTAAACGAAAGCGGTCGGGTGACGAATGGAAAGCTGCGCCATGCAGTGAAAACTTTCCTGGATTCGTCCGAATACCAAGCTGAAGAGAAAGGAGACTGACTTTGGCCAAAGAAGATGTCATTGAGGTTGAAGGTACGGTAATCGAGCCACTGCCGAACGCTACGTTCAAGGTAGAGCTGGAGAACGGTCATCAAATTCTTGCTCATGTTTCCGGAAAGCTGCGGATGCACTTTATCCGTATTTTGACAGGCGACAAGGTGGTTGTACAGTTATCGCCTTACGATTTAACCAAAGGCCGTATAACGTACCGCAAGTAATTCATGCAGGTTTTTATTAAACGTATATCATTTAAAAAAACTTGTTTTGCTCGGCAAAACGATGTGAATGTTCACGAAGCGAGTTTTACCAGGGTAAAGCTTGGAGGAGGTAATCAACATGAAGGTAAGACCTTCTGTAAAACCTATTTGCGAAAAATGCAAAGTCATTCGCCGCAAAGGGAATGTAATGGTTATTTGCGAAAATCCGAAACACAAACAAAAACAAGGTTAATAGAAGGGGGTGTAGCGTAAAATGGCTCGTATAGCTGGTGTGGATTTGCCACGTGACAAACGCGTTGAGATCGCCTTGACTTACATTTTCGGAATCGGTAAAACGACTTCTCAGAAAATCTTGAAGGAAACAGGCATCAGTGCAAACACGCGTGTTCGTGATTTGACTGAAGATGAAGTGAGCAAATTACGTGAAACGATCGACAAAGAAGTTAAAGTAGAAGGCGATCTGCGTCGTGAAATTTCCTTGAATATTAAACGTCTGACTGAGATTGGCTGCTACCGTGGTGTTCGTCACCGTCGTGGGTTGCCTGTTCGCGGACAACGTACTAAAACTAATGCTCGTACGCGTAAAGGTCCTCGTCGGACTGTAGCGAACAAAAAGAAATAAGAAGGGAGGATAACATTCAATGGCTAAACCGAAAAAAGTTGTACGTACAAAACGCCGTGACCGTAAAAATATCGAGACTGGCGTGGCACACATCCGTTCCACGTTCAACAACACGATCGTTACGATCACAGATCCACACGGTAACGCAATCTCTTGGGCCAGCTCAGGCGGCATGGGATTCCGTGGTTCCCGTAAATCTACTCCATTCGCAGCGCAAATGGCCGCAGAAACTGCTGCTAAAGCTGCTATGGAACACGGCATGAAAACTGTCGAAGTCATGGTTAAAGGACCTGGTGCAGGTCGCGAAGCAGCAATCCGCTCTTTGCAAGCTGCTGGTTTGGAAGTTAACCTGATCAAAGACGTAACTCCGGTACCTCATAACGGATGCCGTCCTCCAAAACGTCGTCGCGTCTAATGAGATTTCTCCTCTGCGTGTAGTATAGATCCGGCACAAACTGCCAAGAATGGATGTTTAGGTATACTGCATGATAGACTATGGATAAGGTGAATGTTTCATATAGGAGCGACGTTTTGAAGGAGGGATATTGCAGTGATAGAAATCGAAAAGCCGAAAATTGAGACGGTTGACGTCAATGATGATGGCACCTATGGAAAATTCGTAGTAGAACCGCTGGAACGCGGATACGGTACGACGCTTGGAAACTCGCTTCGCCGTATTCTGTTATCCTCGTTACCGGGGGCAGCAGTCACATCGGTTCAAATCGATGGGGTTCTGCACGAGTTTGCAACGGTTCCCGGTGTGAAGGAAGACGTAACGGAGATCATTCTGAACTTGAAAGCTTTATCGCTTAAAATCCACTCGGATGAAGAGAAAGTACTCGAAATCGATGCGGAAGGCGAAGGAGTTGTAACGGCAGGAGATATCCGTGCGGATAGTGATGTGGAAATTCTTAATCCGGATCTTCACATTGCTACGCTCGGACCGGGTTCGAGACTTCACATGCGTATTTTTGCCAATCGCGGTCGCGGTTACGTTAAGCAGGATCGGAACAAACGTGATGACCAGCCGATCGGCGTCATTCCCGTCGACTCCATCTACACTCCGATTGCACGCGTGAACTACGGCGTAGAAAATACGCGTGTCGGCCAGGTTACGAATTATGACAAGCTGACACTTGAGGTTTGGACTGACGGAAGTATTCGTCCCGAGGAAGCAGTGAGCCTTGGAGCCAAAATTTTGACCGAGCATGTGATGTTGTTCGTGGGTCTCACGGACGAGGCTAAAGATGCTGAAATTATGGTTGAAAAAGAAGAAGACAAGAAAGAAAAAGTTCTTGAAATGACGATCGAAGAGCTGGATCTCTCCGTCCGTTCCTATAACTGCCTTAAGCGCGCTGGTATCAATACGGTACAAGAACTCACGACTAAATCTGAAGAAGATATGATGAAGGTCCGTAACTTGGGTCGCAAATCTTTGGAAGAAGTACAAGAGAAGCTTGAGGAACTTGGTTTAGGACTTCGTACGGAAGAATAGTACAGCGACGTTTTTGTGAAGGAGGGGAAATTACATGGCATACCAAAAATTGGGCCGTAACTCCAGTGCCCGTAAAGCTTTGTTTCGTGATTTGGTAACCGATCTGTTCTTGTATGAGCGTATCCAAACTACTGAGGCTAAAGCAAAAGAAGTTCGTTCTATTGCTGAAAAACTGATCACCAAAGCGAAAAAAGGAGATCTGCACGCACGTCGTCAAGTGGCTGCGTTCGTTCGCCGTGAAACTTTGGATGGTGAGCAGGATGCAATCCAAAAGCTGTTTAGCGAATTGGCTACACGTTACACTGAGCGTCCAGGTGGATACACTCGTATCTTGAAATTGGGACCTCGTCGTGGCGACGCCGCTCCAATGGTATATCTGGAATTGGTTGACCGCGCGTAAACAGGCGAAGATGAGGGAAGGGTGGACAGAATCGGCTTGATTCTGAACAACCCTTTTTTTCTCTTGGAGGAGTCCTTGAGGGACTTCTCCTTTGTTATGTTCGGTTATTCCTTGTAAGGCCAGAGACTACCCCTATAAAGGTGTGAGAAGCATGCGGAACTTGTGCATGAAGGTGAACTATGACGGAACCCACTATGATGGCTTTCAGACGCAGCCTAACGGTAACACCATTCAGGACTGCCTTGAACATGCTATCTACTCATTGACGGGCGAGCGTCTTAAAATTACAGGCTCAGGCCGTACAGATGCAGGTGTACATGCATACGGGCAGGTATTCAATTTTCACACTGAATCGCCGATTCCAATACAGCGCTGGTGTCTGGCACTTAATGCCTGGTTGCCTCGTGATATCATCGTTACGGATGCGAGAGAGGTGCCAATGTCCTTTCATGCACGCCGCATGGCGAAGCGGAAGACATATCGGTACAGTATTAATGCGAACCGGTTTCCGGACATCTTTCACCGTCGTACACAGGCCCATCATCCAACGAGTTTGGATGTAAGAGCGATGGAGGAAGGGTTGGCTCATTTAGTTGGCACCTTTGATTATACTTCGTTCGCATCTCGACGTTCCCAAAAGACGAATCATGTTCGCACTATTTACGAAGCCTATATGACAGTAGACCATTCCTTTTCACGTCCGGGCTCGGATGATCAGGGAATTATCCATACTTATATTACAGGTAGCGGATTTTTGCAGCACATGGTTCGGATTATTATGGGGACTTTGCTGGAAGTGGGAGAAGGCAAAAAATCGTCGGATGATATTCCTTCCATTTTGGAGGCGAAAAATCGTTCAAAGGCTGGACCTACGGCCGTCGGACACGCTTTAACTCTCTGGAATGTAGAGTACGACAAAAACATCAAAAAACATTGATTTTACTCTTGCGGAATTGATGGTTATCCTGTAATATAAAAGTTGTGTTTTCTTAATGGCTTTCCCACAGCCCCAATTAAGATAATCACTTTAAAGTAACATCTAATCCATCAATAATGCAGCAACTTAACGAACGAAGATAAATGATGATTTCTGTTAACGAACTTAAGGAGGATACTTTTCATGCGTACTACGTATATGGCGAAGCCAAATGAAGTTGAGCGCAACTGGCACATCATTGATGCCGAAGGCAAAACGCTCGGTCGTCTGGCAAGCGAAGCGGCTGCGTTGATTCGCGGCAAACACAAGCCACAATTTACACCACATGTGGACACAGGTGATTTTGTTGTTGTAATCAATGCGGAAAAAATCGTATTGACCGGTAAAAAAATGGAGAACAAGAAATACTACCGTCACTCCCTGCATCCGGGTGGTCTGAAAGTAACGGTTGCACAAGAAATGGTTAAGAACAAGCCTGAGCGTATGTTGGAATTGGCTGTTCACGGTATGCTTCCTAAAACTCGTCAAGGCGAGAAAATGAAGCTGAGACTTAAAGCTTACAGAGGCACTGAGCATCCACATGCAGCACAAAAACCTGAAGTTTACGAACTTCGCGGATAATTAAAAGGGAGGACAGTTTCATGGCACAAGTACAATACTATGGGACAGGTCGTCGTAAACATTCGGTAGCTCGTGTTCGTCTCGTACCGGGTGAAGGACGCATTGTCATCAATAAGCGTGATATTAATGAATATTTCGGTTTGGAAACTCTCAAACTGATCGTAAAACAACCACTGAACCTGACAGAAACAGTTGGTAGCTATGACGTACTCGTTATCGCTCATGGTGGTGGTATCTCTGGTCAAGCCGGCGCAATTCGCCACGGTATTTCCCGTGCTTTGTTGAAAGCAGATCCGGAATTCCGTCCAGCTTTGAAAAAAGCAGGCTTCTTGACTCGTGACCCACGTATGAAAGAACGTAAAAAATACGGTCTCAAAGCTGCTCGTCGTGCACCACAGTTCTCGAAACGTTAATATTTCGAATACAGAAGAACCTTTTCCTTATGGAAAGGGTTCTTTTTTTAATTTCCTAATCATTACCCACATGTGGATAAGTAGACCTAGTTTAAAGCTATGAGTTTCGGCATGTTTCAGCGAATACATAAATAACCGCATGCAAATGCACGGAAAACGAGAAGTTATCCACGAAGGAATTGAAGATGATATTGTTATACACAAATACAGTTTGCTATTTCAACGTAGTTTATTCTGTAATGTTTATAACCTGTGACTAAATATATTGTCCGGCAATTTAGTTTAGCCTGGTCTTAATATTCTCTGCTAAGTGCTGTTTCGCGAGGGTACTTTGCTTTCACCTGTTTATGTAAAGTTCTCGTTGATATGTTCTGGGAGCACTGTCTATGCCTCTTGTAGAGCTGTTTTGGGCGCAGCAGGGATACAGCAAGGAATACCTCTTTTTATTTGTGTGTACTGAGCAGAAGGACGATCCTTAACCTAACTGTCGGCTGCCTAGGCTGCTGCAATTGCAACGGCGATGAACTTGTTGCTGGTAATAGAAATAGTCTACACAGCAATCGCCACAAACTATAAACAGGAGCACTATGCATTGTCCGACTGTTTACCCTCATAAAATCGCTCCTCATTGATGACAGCTTTAAAAAGACTTCCAGAGCGATAAGAGCCTTGTTTGTGTCCAGTGGATCAATTGTTCGGTAATTGCCTCTACAAGCGCTATAGGATTGGATAGAGGCATAATAAGAATTCACCGCGGAGTCATTTCTTTTATAATTTCCACAATGAAGGTATCGCTGACGCCAGAGCTCCTGAATAGTATAGTGTTTTCATCTGGCTAAAAATTCGGGTAAATGCTATTTCGCTTTTACCCTCTTCTGAACTTATCCACATACGGACTTCATCTTTTGAATGCAGAATAAGAATTCTGAAGCTAAAGGTATTTTCAAATCCCTCAGTTGGCGTCCTTCGATAATCTTAGATTCAGAAACGATGCTTGTTATCTTCTATAGATAGTTTTGCATGATCAAGTAACCCAAAGCTGTTCAGTATTACCGATGGCTGCCTCGCACTGGGCACAGGATTAGGATACGCTGCTCCTAGTTGACTCTAAAGCATTTTACTCAGAAAATCCGCAAGCAGACGTTAAGTACAAAAAAACATTTTGGCTATCAAATCATTCAACCAAGTGATTTTACGTAGCATGATAGGTTGTCAAAAAAATGCTTATCCGTACGTTCGGTTTGCTCTTCCAAAGTCACCATAGGGAATATTCCTTCAAGGACCAAACTACTTCCATATGTTGTTGTATAAGAAAGGCCTTTTTTTAAAAGCGTACTGTTAGTACATCTTTGTCTTCGACAGGGTGGAGAACAAGCCATCTTTCTTGACGGAAAAAATCCCTAATTCAAGCATACTTTCAGCTACAATAGTTACCTTTAGTAACCAAAGAGCCTATGGACCATTCTCAAATGTTTGGTATAAGAATATTTTATATAAAGTCAATGAACTTGGTTGGATACGCAAGAAAGCATTAAAGAATGCTGACAGAACAACATTCCTACAAGTTTGGGTGGATAAATGCTTGCATCAGGACATTTTGCCTTGGATTGACAATGATTAAGAAAGTTTTATACTGTATTTAATCTTATTAGTTTAGTCGGTATTGGAGTGACACTATTTATGAATCTTCATATGGAGGCGCATTGATAATGAATTTATTGGAGAAAGAAGCGTTGATTAGAGTCAAGGCAATTGAACTGGAAGATGCTACGCCAGAGGAAATTATCCAGTATGCTGTTCTTACATTTCCCAATCTTACCTTTGCTTGTAGCTTCGGAGCAGAAGATGTAGTACTAGTAGACATGCTTCAAAAAATTAGCCCTTCCACCGACATTTTTTACTTGGACACCGACTTTCATTTTCAAGAAACTTACGATACGCGAGATCAGATGAAGGCCAGGTACAACTTGGATTTTGTTAGAGTCTCTCCCTTAATTACTCCCGAAGAGCAAGCGGCTAAACATGGAGAGGAACTGTGGAAAACAGATCCTAACACATGTTGTGGTATACGCAAAGTTGAGCCGCTGACACGCATTTTGTCACAATACGATGCATGGATTACCGGTATTCGCCGCGATCAGGCCCCTACTCGTGCGAATTCAAAAAAGATAGAGTATGATGAAAAGTTTGGACTCGTTAAATTTAACCCCTTGGCAAGCTGGACATCCGAGGATGTATGGAACTATATCCGCACTCATGAAGTGCTGTATAATCCATTGCATGACCGCAATTATCCAAGTATCGGTTGTGAGCAATGTACCCGTGAGGTCCTACCAGGTGAAGATCCTCGTGCAGGTCGCTGGTCTGGCAATGAGAAAACGGAGTGCGGGCTCCATCAATAAAATGATATTCAGGTAGCTATGAGTCATATTTATGAAGAAGAAGGGAAGTGCATTATGACTGCAATTCTTCCGCATGGCGGAACACTTGTTGATAAAATCATTACAGGACCGAAGCAAAAAGCACTTTTGCAGGCCGCAGAGGAATTGTTTCCTATCCGTGTAAACTCATGGACCATTTCTGATCTGGATTTGATTGGAGTGGGGGCTTTCTCTCCTTTGACGGGGTTTATGAATGAATCTGACTATAGGTCAGTGGTAACAGATATGCGTCTTGCCGATGGTACAGTCTGGAGTATTCCCATTACTCTTGCAGTTGCAGAAAGTATAGCCAGTGAATTGAAATTAGGTCAGCAGGTGGCTTTAGTGGGGGAAACAGACGGTACCATTTATGCTGTACTTAATATTGAAAGTATTTATCAGGTAGATCAGGCTGAGGAAGCCAGAAGAGTATTCAAGACGGATGACCCGGCTCATCCTGGCGTAAACAAACTGTTAGATCGACCTGCTACGTATGTTGGTGGATCTGTGCAAGTGCTGAATCGGCCGGAGGCCACACAATTTAGTGAGTTTTACTATACACCATCACAGACACGCGACTATTTTGCAGAAAAAGGCTGGAAAACAGTGGTCGGTTTTCAAACACGAAATCCGGTACACCGAGCACATGAGTACATCCAAAAAAGCGCGATGGAGATTGTGGATGCATTGTTTCTAAACCCACTCGTTGGTGAAACCAAGTCAGATGACGTTCCGGCAGATGTGCGTATGAAGAGCTATCTGGTGCTGCTGGACAATTATTATCCGGCTGATCGGACTTTTCTGGGGGTATTTCCTGCTGCCATGCGATACGCGGGCCCTAGAGAGGCCATTTTTCATGCTATTGTGCGAAAGAACTATGGCTGCACCCATTTTATTGTTGGAAGGGATCATGCTGGTGTAGGAGACTATTATGGTACCTACGAGGCACAGGAAATTTTCAGGCACTTTACACCTGAAGAGCTGGGGATTACTCCATTGTTCTTTGAACACAGCTTTTATTGCACCCGATGTGGAAACATGGCTTCAAGTAAAACATGCCCACATCCCAAGGAGCAACATTTAACGCTCTCGGGCACCAAGGTACGGGAATTGTTGCGCTCTGGGGTTTGCCCGCCACCTGAATTTACACGACCGGAGGTTGCTCAAGTGCTGATTGAAGGTATGAAAGAATTTGTTCATGCCTGAGTTGTACTATCTACACGCCTCGTCCCATATAGATTATTAGTATCTGTATAGGACGGAGGCGTTTTGTTATGCAAAAAAATAATCGTAAAAACGAGGTTACACTGTGGATTCGCTATCGGACGTTGCAAAAAATGCTGTTGGGCTGTTGTCTCGCCGTTCTATTTATTACGCTGGCATTGTATGAGATACCTGCTTCGAGAGCTTGGACCCATTGGAGTTTACCCCTTACAGGTAAAGTAATTGCCATAGATGCTGGACACGGAGGGCCTGATGGAGGGGCGGTTAGCAAAGAAGGGATTATTGAAAAGGATATTAATCTGGCAATCGCTTTTTATTTGCGGGATTATTTACAGCAAGCAGGTGCTGTTGTTGTCATGACACGTGAGGATGACCGTGACCTGGCGCAGCAAGAAACGAAAGGTTATTCCAAAAGAAAAACGGAGGATTTGAAGCAGCGTGTGCGTATAATTGAGGAGCAGAAAGCAGACCTCTTTCTAAGTATTCATATGAACAGTATCCCGTCGAGCCGTTGGAGTGGAGCCCAGACCTTTTACGTACCTAACCATGCAGATAACGAGAATTTGGCGTCTTTAATTCAGGAAGAGATCAAACGTAACTTGGAAAATACGGACAGAGTGGCTAAGACCGTGAACACAGTTTATTTATTGAAAGCTCTCAAAATGCCATCAGCCCTTGTTGAAGTCGGATTTTTGTCCCATCCAGAGGAGGCCAGACGACTAAGTGACGTGAACTATCAAAGACAGGTGGCGGCGTCCATATATAAGGGGATTTTGCGTTACTGTGCCGGGGAAAAGGGGATCTCACCAGCACCTGAGGCCAGATAGTGGTATACTGTAAGTGTTTACCACTCCGTAAATTCATCAAAGCAGAGGTGCTGATAAATCATGCAATCAAGAGAGCAAGTTATAGAGTTACTTCAACAAGTGCGGGAGCCTTATACAGGACGCCGTCTAGTCGATCTCCATTTTATTCGGGATGTGGTTGTTAAAGAGGATCGTGTATCCTTGACCGCTATTAGTCTTAATAACCAGGAAGAGACGCTTGCAGAACTGGAGCGGGAAATCCGGCAGACTTTAGAAGAGGCGGGATTAAGCCACGTCCATATTCGTATTCGTGAGGCATCTGAGCATGAAAAGTCCGCAATTCAAGCTGGGGAGAATACCGAGGACGCCGCTGACCCGGTTTTGACCAAAGGACATGCTGTCGGTATGGAAGAACATGAGCTGCTTAACCCAGCATCTGGCGTCCGGTTTATTGCTATTGCAAGCGGAAAAGGTGGTGTCGGAAAATCGACAGTAGCTGTAAATTTGGCTGCTGCTTTAGCTAGACAGGGGAAGCGTGTGGGTTTAATTGATGCGGATATCTATGGATTCAGTGTGCCGGATATGATTGGAGTAGAGGATGTGCCTTCGGTCGAAGAGGGTATCATTCAGCCAGTGGAGCGATTTGGTATCAAAATCATGTCAATGGGCTTCTTTGTCAGAGAGAATAACCCGGTGATCTGGAGAGGTCCCATGCTAGGGAGAATGCTCAGACAGTTTTTTAGTGATGTCGAATGGGGAAAGCTGGACTATATGATTCTCGATTTACCACCAGGCACTGGCGATGTAGCGCTTGACGTACATCAAATGATTCCGCAGAGTGAAGAAATCATTGTTACTACTCCACATGCGACGGCGGCTTTTGTAGCTGCACGTGCAGGCGCAATGGCGCTTCAAACGGATCATAAGGTCATCGGTGTTGTGGAGAACATGTCTTATTATGTGTCCTCCACTGGAGAAAAGGACTATGTTTTTGGGCGAGGAGGAGGGGCTATGCTGGCAGACACTCTTCATACAAAACTTCTTGCTCAAATTCCGCTGGGTATTCCAGATAATCATCCGTCAGAAGCCGACTTTTCTCCATCAGTATATAAATCCGAGTCGGCGACAGGAGCCATTTACAATGATATTGCTGCTCAAATTATGATCTTGCATACGAAATCTAAATAAAGAAAAAAGGCTGGTTTTTAAACCAGCCTATTTTATGTTAATTTTGTTTAAGACGACACCGCGTTAATGTTGTATAATATAGGTAACTATTGTAGAACGGATGGTGTTGATATGCTACGCTCCAACCGCGAAAAACAACAATCCTACGAA
>NZ_JBSEDY010000022.1:0-61500 GCF_053570945.1 Paenibacillus sp. CMM36 | reverse complement strand
GGTTGGAGCGTAGCATATCAACACCATCCGTTCTACAATAGTTACCTATATTATACAACATTAACGCGGTGTCGTCTTAAACAAAATTAACATAAAATAGGCTGTCGAGACTTTCTCGACAGCCTGAAACGACCATTATGGGAGTTTTTTCACTTCAGGATTTTGCAAAATCCTCACTTATGAATATTCGAAGCAAATTACCGCTTTACTTAATTCTTGGTCGTAAAATAAATAGACGGTATCCGCCCCACACGCTTGAAAATAATACCCGGTAATGGAACCGATATAGGTAAAAGTCTCACCATTGGGACGCTTAGGCACATGAAGCAGATTGGTTTGCTCGAACTGGAGCATCTCTTCCAGAGATTCATCATATTCCTTGATGTAACTTTGAGCCTTGTCAGACTGAAAAGCGATATCATCTAAAATTCCGTTAACTTCAGGGTAACTCAGCCCCCAACCACTGGATTGCTTTTCCTCAAAATCACGGGTAAGTTCTTCAACAGACTTTTTGGCCTCTCCAAAGGAGGAATATGGATAAATTTTATTATTTTCCAGGAAAAACGCTTTGCGAGCTTGGTAGTCTTGTTCATTATCCATATACACCTGTTCCAGTCCGCCCAACGCCATGACTTCTCTCTTCATACGTAGGTACGCTTTATCCCCGGTTGATTTCAGCGCTTCATAGGTAGCTTCCAATTGCTCCTTCTGATGAAGACTAAAATAATTCCAGTCTGCTTCGAACTTGTATTTGCCGTCAACTACATCGAATCCCAGCATATCTTCCTTGGTATATGAGGTATGAAAGTCCTGAGTATTTTCACCCACACAGCCTTCGTAGATTTCTTTTACGGAAACAAAATGCAACCACTCGTCCTGCTCTGGAAATAAGAACTGAAGATTAATCGAGCAAATCGGCAGAAAATGCTTGCGATGATGTTCAAGATCGCTGGCAAATACGTCCTCGTATGCTGGAAAACGTTTGATGAATCTCTCAGGTATGTTCATGGTAGTCCCCCTATATTGTATAGTTTTCCGGTAGCCTTCTAATCTGAAACGTTCCTTCCATGGAAATCACGCTATAGAGTTCATCAAATCCTTCTTCGTAGCTCGGAACCTCCAGTTTACTCATTACACTCTTAATACCAATCTCAGGAATATACTCTTTGCCTGTGCGCTGCTCATTACGCTTAATAGATTCTGCATAATCAGGTTCAAAGTAGTAGCCAATGATTTTAAATCCCTTGTTTTTACAAGCACCTATATATTTCTTTCGTTCTTCGACTGTTGGATTGGTATTGTCCACTACAAAACGCTGCATCGTTTCGATAGAGGCCTGAAGGTAAATATTTTCCCTATTTCGTGTTTTAAGCATATCCAGATTTATTCGCATATGTGTTTTGAAGAATTGTTCTTTATAAAAAGTCGACTTGCCCGAAGCCTGAATTCCTATAAAAATAACACACTCCAAATCTACACATCCTTGTCCAAGTATACATATTGGTTAATATAATCTCTATTCTGCGAAAAAATCGGTGTCTCATGATCAACATCCCACTTGCTTCTAACGGCTTCGCCTTTGTTGTATTGTTGTTTGGTAATGCAAATTCCCCGCTTTTGCCAGACCGGAAGGTCGTTCCAGTTTAGCCCTTTTTCCACAAAAAGCTTGTCTTGGAGCTGATTTCCGTTCAATCCTTCTAGTTCTAAATGCCTGAAATGGGCTTGAGCTACCATAGAAATGCTGTTTTTAGTAGCATCTTGTTGTCTCCATAGGAAGTAGTTTGTAACCTCATCCTGAGGCAAAACCCAAGCTCTCGCATCAAAAGTGGCTAAAGGCTGACCTGGGTAAACCTTTTGGATTTCCTCATTAAATTTGGCTGTAGCCAGAGAGGCAGATATGGACACCATCTTTTGAAGATTATTTTCAAACCAGGATTGCGTCGTTAATTTGTCATCATTCGTAAGAAGCAGTGAGATTTCATCGCTCTGATGATACACCAATTTACATCCCATAATGTTATAGGCCAAATATTTACACGTCTCCCATAATGCAAAAATTAGTTTCTCATCAAAAGGTTTCGTCATCCCACGCGTAAAGGTATGAAAATGCGCACCATCAATTCTGATGATTACTGGTAAACGGCGTGGTAGGCTTAATCTATAGGCATTTTCATATTCCTTCATCCTATTTCCAAAATCATTTTTTTTCATAAACTATGTAGGTTCCTTTCATGATCCGTGATTTACGTACGCAGTACAGGGCGATATGGGGTGCGGATAGCCAAGCTTTTCTTGAAGAAAAGCCCCTCCTCGTATGTGCAGGAGGACCGAGAACAGCAAAGGTTTAATCAGCTTCTTGCCGTCTTTTTTCTGCTGATCGCTTGGGTTAGGACATCGTTAATTAAATCGAGGGTGTAGCCGAGCTCTCCAACAATATGGATTCGATGTCGGTTCCGCTTTCTTTTTTATTTTGCAGTAATATTATCTTCAAATACAAAAACGGATATAGCTATATCTTCCTCCACTTTAATATCTGAAAAGAGGTGCAGCAGCCGGGAATCCATGTAATCCTCCAGTTCTTTATTGAAGTGTGTGGGATATATTTTTTGAACCATTTTGGTTCGGGCTGCATGCACCATCTCTTTCCCGGATTCTTCTTGTGCCAGAAACTTTTCGGATGGGGTTAAATTTCCATATAGCATCGTGATGGCCATATTATCTACAAAGGTTGTATGTATGCGCTCCGGGCCTTTCCCAAATAGCTCTTTACGTACTTTTCGAATAATTTCGTTAAAACCCGTTTCCCTTCTCATATCGCACCGCTCTCCTAAAATCTACTAAAATCCCTATTACTATTTCCATCATAACCGATTCCTATCATATAAAACAGAGACTAGCGAAAGTGATTTTTGGAACATGATTTTACGCAATTATAGGCGTTCATTAATTTTATTTAACATTCCCTCTAAAATTCGCTTCTCCTCTTCGGTCAGGGCCTGAACAACTTCGTCCTCCACCTTTTGGAAAGAGTCACTAAAAGCTTCAATCAATTCAATGGCTTTTGGTAAAACATAAATATTTTTTTGCCGTTCATTATTGGCCGGGATTTTGCGCTCGATGAATCCTTTTTGCTCAAGACCTTGAAGTATGCTTGTAATGCTGGCTCCGCGCAGATGAAACCGATCGGCAAGATCCTTCTGAATTAAATTATTTTCTTGATTCTCGTAGATATATCTAATCATTTTTCCTTGTTGAGCATTTAATCCCAACTCTTTTATGCTCTCGTCCGCTCTTTTCTTTAGCTTAAGACCGATAACCTGAAACAAATCCAGAAAAACCGTATCCTGTTGGGTTTTCATCATCGTACCTCCTCAAATTATTAGAAGTCTAATTGTCAGTAAATAAACTATATAAATCTATAAACTGTTTGTCAAATGAAAATCAGTTTATTGACAGTTATATAACTAACAGTTAGAATTCTAATTGTTTGAAGATGAACACTAAGGAGGAACGACATGAAGAATGTAACTCAAAGCTCTACGGTAGAAAAAGTTACAGCGATTACGAATGTACGTATTTTCGATGGAGAAAAAGTTATTGAGCCCAGAAATGTTATCATCCAGGGGGAAACTATTATTTCGGTAGGCGGAGACCTTCCGACGCATGCAACGATCATCGATGGGGAAAATGGGACATTATTACCCGGCTTGATTGATGCGCATGTTCACACTTCAATCGGAGGGTTAAAAGATGCTTTAAAATTCGGCGTCACGACAGAACTCGAAATGAACGGCAGTTTTACAGAAAGAGGGCGCAAAATCCAGTTGAAAAACGTGAATGATGCCGCTGAAGTCCGTTCCGCCGGCACAGCGATCACTGCTCCAGGTGGTCATCCGGATGAATTATTGCAGGATGAGGATGAAATTCCTGAGTTCGTATTAAAGGAATTGGAGAAGTTACCCAAGAAAGACCGGGAAGCTATGCTAGCCGCTTACGCTCACGATCACGAAAAAGTGCCCCAAGTGACGACAGTGGAAGAAGCGATCAAACATGTGCATACCCAAGTGGAGAGTGGCGCCGACTTTATTAAAATCATGATTGAAGAAGGGACGGTCTTGGGTGCCCCTGGACTGCCTATTTTAAGCGACGAGATTTTAAAAGCAGCTGTGGTAGAAGCCCATAAGTTCGATAAAATAGTCATAGCCCACGTCTTGACGGCTCATTCTTCGCAAACCGCCATCGACATTGGAGTCGACGGATTGGGTCACTTATTTCTCGACAGGCCCGAATACACATCTGAGTTGGTGAAATCCATAGCGGATTCAGGCGCATTTGTTATACCGTGCTTAGTATTGAACTCATCCATTCTGGGGAATCCAGCATCAGAATTGGCGAATGATTCACGTGTTTATTCCAAATTAAGTCCGGAATGGATCGATATTTTGAAATCAAGCTTCCATACTTTCCCGCAAGGCAATTTGGAGAATAGCTTTAAAAATGTGATGGATCTCCACCGTGCCGGTGTGGATATTCTGGTCGGGACGGATGTCGCTCCCGTTCCTGTTCCCAATCTTGGCGGCCTTGCTCATGGAGCCAGCGTTCATCATGAAATGCAATTGCTGGTTGAGGCCGGATTTACTCCCATAGAAGCGCTTCAGTCGGCTACCGCGAAACCGGCCCGTTGCTTTGGGCTTAACGATCGCGGCTGTATTGCCGAAGGTTCGCTCGCTGACCTTATACTAGTAAACGGTGATCCGACAACCAACATCTCTGATACTTTGTCGATCAAATCCGTATGGTTCAAAGGTGTGCAACAACTATGTTAATCGGAGCCTATCGAACAGGAACAACTTTCTAATCTCATTTATATGACTTTCATTTTTACTTTCCGAAGATAGCTTAATCTTGTTGCCAACGCAAAAACACCTCCAAGGTTATCTCCATATCTTACGACATGGGGTTTCACTTTGAAGGTGTTTTAATTGCAAGGAACATTGTAAAAACGTACAAGCAGTGGCCTCACATCGTTTCGGTTGCACTGTTTGTCATAAAATATACGGCTTACTCGTAGGCACCGATGTTCACAGCGACTCCCTGTACTCTTGGCTTCCCGTCGATATCCAGTGTTCCAATGATGGCAAGGTCCGTGTTCCCGGCATCGATCGCAGGTGACGAAGACTGCAAATGGAAGTCGCTGTTCGCGGCACTCACGAATTTAGGATCGGCAAATAGAGAATGCGTATCGTTGCCGGTCCCCGATTTGTACGCGGAGAAACCCGTATACTCCTTATTTTTCCAGATCCAATTCGCTTCCGAGCTGCCTCTCGGAGCAAAATATAAATTATAATCCACAACATTGCCGGAATTTTTGGTGTATCCATTGGAGATCAGCATATCCGTGGAGCTGGCCACGAAAATATTGTTTTGGATCACGTTGTTTCGCGTATCATATTGAACCAAAAACTGGCCGCTTCCATCTTCAAATGTATCGTTCTTGTATAGTGTATTGTTCACGATCTTGCAGTTTACCGTGGAGCCACGCTCCTCATTGTAACCGCCCATGGCAATGCCGGTCAGTCGGTTGTTATATATCACGTTGCTGCGGACCGTAATATTGCTGGTGGCTTTACCGGCGTGCTCGGAGGCAATTTCGACGCCGATATCGTTGTTGTAGCTGTAGTTCTGCTCAATAATACTGTCCTTGCCCCCATCTACATAAATGCCCCCGGCCGAGTTGTCATCGCTCTTGTAAGATGGGTTATTTTGAACTGAATTATTATACACCCGATTGCCCTTCACCAACCCGTTCCGCGCCTGATCGTAAGTCGTATTCGGCGCGGTGCCCTCAAAGCCGATCAAATCAATCCCGATGTTGTCATTATCGTGAATGAGGTTGTCGGTCACCGCAAAGCCATCCACGTTGCCGTTTAAAACGAGCGATTCGCTGGAGCCCAGCACGAGATTGTACAGCTCATTGCCGCTGATCGTAAGATCGTGAATCGAAGCCGGAGCTTTCGTGCCGTAAACAGCGATACCGTGAGCATCCCGGCCCAGCCGATCTTTGCCGGTCGGAGTGACCATGTTTTTGATGTCATGGATTTTATTGTTGGACAGATTAATGAAGCCGCCCGAACCGTGGACATAAATACCTACAGGCACCACGTTCTTGGAAGCAGTGGTAAAATTGCGGATTTCAAACCCCCGAACAGTAACGTAATTGACATCGGCCAGTTCGATCAGCCCTTCGTTCCCGCTGACCGAAAGTCCGCTGCCATCAATAATGGCGGTCTCTGTCCCATAGTTGGTGAACACAATGGGACCCTGTGAAGCGGAGCCAGAGCGGGTGATCTTTACTTTCTGCTTGTACACGCCGCCCCGGACGTAAACCGTGCTGCCCGCAGGAGCCACGTCGGCCGCGTGCTGCAACGTCTTCCACGGCGCATCGTTCGTTCCGGCGTTAGAGTCGCTGCCGCTCGTGGCCACATAATATTCTGAACCGGCCGCGGAAGCGACGGGAGGTTGCACATTTCCGGCCACCAGACCAAGCCCGAAAACCATGGCTAAACCTACCAGAAACATTTGCCCGAATTTCTTCATGTTCCTCATCCCCCTTTGTTTTTCTTGTAAATTGTACCCTAATTCCACTAAATCTGTTCTTTGGCATCGGCCATTAGTGCAACCTAATGCGCCATACCAAGGACCAGGAGGTCACCGTAATTGCTGTCGAAAGAAACAAGAAACCCTGCGTTTTAGTAATCGCAAGGTTTCTTGGTGATCAAAGCTGCTAACGTTGCCGCAGCTACCCTGTCGGCAGACTGCGCATGTTCTTACTCCAAACGGACTAATCCTTTACCAGTCGATTAGAAAGCATCAACATGATAAAAGAGAATAAAATGATGACAGCTACCCAGCTCCAAGAGAGTGTCATATTTCCGACCTCGGACGCGGTGTAAATCGCTGTAGGCAGGGTTTGAGTCTGTTCAGGAATATTACCTGCAAGCATCAGCGTAGCACCAAATTCCCCTAACCCTCGGGCAAATCCGAGAATGTATCCTGAAATGAGGGGTCGGTAGGCAAGGGGCATCGTAATGTGGCGAAACACTTGCCATTCGTTGGCACCTTGCGCACGTGCAGCCTGCTCTACCTCCGGGTCTACAGCTTCAAAACCTGCTTTAATGGTGCGGTAAGCCAGTGGAAAAGCAACAACTACGGCCGCCACCACTGCAGCTCCCCACGTAAATACAATCGTCTGCTGGAACAGGCTTTCGAAGGCAGTGCCAATCCAGCTTTTCCTTCCCAGCAAGATGAGCAAAATAAAGCCGATAACAGTAGGAGGCAAAACGAGCGGAAGAAGTAGGACGGTCTCAATCACGCTGGTTCCCCTCCGCGACGTGCAGTTCGCCATCATCCGCGCTACCACAGTAGCTAATAAAAAGACGATGATGCTGGCGACGACAGCGACTTTAACAGATACGATAACCGGAGGAAGAAAAGCTGACCAATCCAACGGGACCCCCTCCTTTATCTGTAAATTCTATTTTCCCGTCATTTCTGTAGGGGCTGAAAATCCATCTTTACTGAACACACTCATAGCTTCATCTGTTCGTAGAAAATCAAGAAACTCTCCTGCTTCCTGGCTGTGTTTGGTTGCTTTTACAATGCCTTCAGGATACAGGATGGGTGCGTGCAATTCCTCGGGCACTTCCAGTGCTATGACCGTTTTATCGGATGATTTGGCATCCGTTAGATAGACGAGTCCTGCATCGGCGTTGCCTGTTTCAACATAATTTAATACCTGTCTTACGTCCTTGGCGAATACCATCTTAGGTTCCAGCTTGTCCCATAGCCCAGCCTTCGTTAACGATTCTTTAGAATATTGTCCGGCGGGAACGGTAGTAGGCTCCCCAACAGCCACTTTCAGGAAAGAAGGACCCATCAAGTCATTGAGCGTAATGCTTTTGTTATCTGTGCTTTTCGCCTTATCTTGCGGAACAACCACAACCAGTTTATTTTGAAGCAGCACGTTATCCTTTTCCACCAATGAAGCATCGGTTAATGCCTTCATTTGCTTCATGCCTGCCGAAATAAATACGTCAACAGGTGCACCTTGCTCAATTTGTTTTTGTAATGTACCAGATGAAGCGTAGTTAAAGGTAAGTTTGATATCTGGGTGCTGTTTCTCATACTGGCCCTTGAGCGTATTCAGACTATCTTGAAGACTTGCAGCGGCAGATACGACTAGTTCTGTCTTGGGTGCGGACTGTGCCGATTGTACAGCAGCCAGAGACGAACACCCAGCCAGAACCCATGCCAACAATCCAACGAACGTGAATATGTACCCAAATTTCTTTTTCAACTTGTTCTTCCCCTATCCTATAAATTCCAAAATGAGATAGCGAAAATAAGGAAGCATTGTACATCTCATAACGGGTCGAATCTATTGGGTCAACCCAAATATTTGTGATAAATTGATCTCGCCTCGGCGATGTCCTTCGTGCCATGAATTAAGACGCGACCATCCTGAAAAAGAACGATTCGATGCGTCCCGATAACAACGGATACCAGGTATGGATTATGCTCCACTTTGCCCCCCTGACGGGATAACAAACGTGCCGCTTCATTCAGATCACGTACAGCACCCGAAGCCGGGCGGATTTGAACCGTATCTCGTCCGCACAAGACAGCCGTTTTAGCCTGATGCTCCGATTGTAAAAAAGGATACACTGGGTGCTCACCACACGTTGGACAATCGGCTTTCTTCATGGCGCTGATTTGGATTGCCTGATGCTGATTATTCCACAGATCGAAAGAAATCAGCTTATTTTGCAAAGCCGAATCGTCCCCTGTGAGCAGCTTCAATGCCTCGGCGCTTTGATAAGCCGCTACCATCTGTACAGCCGGGCTAATCACACCGACCGTATCACAGGTTGCACCGCCGAGCGGTACAGTTCCGAGCAGGCAATGCAGGC
The DNA here is from genome assembly GCF_053570945.1 of Paenibacillus sp. CMM36. Classification (NCBI taxonomy): domain Bacteria; kingdom Bacillati; phylum Bacillota; class Bacilli; order Caryophanales; family Paenibacillaceae; genus Paenibacillus; species Paenibacillus sp. CMM36. The sequence continues at coordinate 52,531 of NZ_JBSEDY010000022.1, read as the reverse complement.
ACGGTGTCTGCCCTGGCACGATGGTAAAGGTTGTCCCATAACTACCTACACATGCCCCGTAAATCCAGGGTATTCTGTGCTTGACCGCATAATCGTTCATAAGCAAACGTGTATCGAAATTGTCAGTGGCATCTACGATGAGATCCACCCCTGCTGCGATATCGTCGATTTCCTCCAGCGAGACGTCCCGGACTAGCGCACGAATGTCCACGTCCGAATTGGTTTGCTGCAATCGCTTCTGCGCGGCCACTGCCTTGGGGATCTGATTACGGGCATCCGCTTCGTCATAGAGCTGTTGGCGCTGCAAATTACTCCAGTCTACATAATCACGGTCTACCAACGTCAGCCGTCCGATGCCCGCTCGCACCAGCATGTCAGCATTGGCAGTGCCCAGTGCGCCGGCCCCCACCATCAGCACGTGCTTACTACGGATATTTTGCTGGCCTGTCGGTCCAATTTTCGAGAATAATTCCTGTCTAGAATAACGGGCATGAGACGTATGCGCATGTGCAGCAACTTCTATTTTCTGGATCTTGTCCATTTCTGACATCGTTGATTTACGCCTCCATACTTATCCATTGAATAGCTACAAGTTGATCAGACAAGCTAAAAGCTTAGATGTCCTCGCCCTTATTTGAAAGCTTTGGGGTACTTTGAGGGTTCCAGCCACCCAGCTGATGCCCCTTCCATTCTGAGCCGTCCTCCCACACTTCCTTTTTCCAAATCGGTACGATTTGCTTTAACCGTTCAATGGCATGGCGGCTGGCTTCATAGCAAGTATCGCGGTGTGCAGCTGAGACAGCAATCACCACACTCGTCTCTCCAATTCTTACCGTGCCAAGCCGATGTGTAATCGCAGTACGTGTGGAAGGCCAACGTTCTGCAATTTCGTCACCAATCTGCTTCATCGTGTTCATGGCCATCGGGACATACGCCTCATATTCAAGCAACACCGTTCGCTGACCTTGCGTAAATTCCCGAGTCGTACCATTAAAGGTCAGCGAGGCGCCATGAGAAGGGTCGAGTACCTTTGAGGTTACTTCATCGGCATCAATCGGGTCGTACGTAATGGCAAATAAACCACATTTTGAAACGACCGTCTCCATCCCGGATGCTGACTGATGAAGAGCAATTGCATCTGATGGAAGCACAAGTTCATTTGGAGAAGCCAGCTTTTTATGATGGGTAAAAAAAGAACCTGCCAGTTGTGAAGCCACTTCCGGGTACAGCTCATTCAGCCTTTTTCGAATGTCTGCAATGGTCACCGCTTCCTGTGAAAGTTCTACCGTGATCACATCACCAAGTTGCTCCGCCATATCTGCGAATAGTTGAATACGATATTGCATATGATCTGCCCCCTTGCACCTATTCTATCGAATTCACCTATCCTATTAAATAAAATCTACCCTCCTGAAACCGGAGGAATAATCGCAATCTCATCATGTATACTCACGAGGTCCTCAGGAGCGGCGTAGGCTTGATTTCTGGCAACAAAAGAACCCTGCAACTGAGCTGCTGATTCAGGGAAACGCTCGGATAGCAAGTCTTTTAATGCGGCAACGGTCATCGTTTCTTGCTCAGTAGGCACCATAATTATAGGCCCTCCCATCTGTTCCGCAAGTCCAGCAAATACTTGAATATGATAGTTCATTTAACATCCCCTCCTTTTCAGTACAGTGACTGCCCACCACATATGTACCAAGAAAAACCAACATGAATGAATACCTCGAAAGGTTTTATTCCATGCTGGTTAACTATGACGGTGTACATTGAAGATTATTATATTATATTTTAGATTCGACCAGTTCATCAATCCGTTCGGTATGCGTATATACATTCAGAGAACGACTGCGTATAAAGCCAACGGTCGTAATCCCCAGGTCCTCAGCCAACTCAAGTGCAAGCTCTGTAGGAGCTGACTTGGACAAAACAACTTCACAGCCAATCTTCGCAACCTTCAACAAAATTTCAGACGAAATGCGTCCGCTGAATACTATGATTTTGTCTTGTAATACAATATCATGTTTTAGGCAATGCCCATAGATTTTATCTAGCGCATTGTGTCGGCCGATATCTATTCTGGATAGGATCATCCCGTTTTTATCGCACAGCGCTGCATTATGAACACCACCGGTCTCCTGAAACGTAAGTGCCGAGTTTTGCATTAAATTCATCAAACGAAAACAATCGTCAAAAGACAGCGTAACATGGGTGTCATTCATTCTTTTTGCCACTTTGGCATCATTGATAAAATAAAAGCCCTGTCTACTTTTTCCGCAACAGGAGGTAATGTACCGTTTGGAATGAAAGTTTTGATAAAACTCATTCATTCGACGGGTTTTAATATGAACAAAGCCTTCTTTTTCCTGAACCCAAATATCTTCGATATCATCGTACCGTTGAATGACGCCTTCAGAGGCCAAAAAACCTACTGCCATATCCTCCACATACTCCGGTGTACAAACCATGGTAGCAAATTCCTGCTGATTGATTTTGATGGTCACCGGATGCTCCGTCACCACCGTGTCTTCAAAACGCTTGATCTGACCGTCACGATAACGGAAAATCTCACGTTTCACCTCAGCTGGCTTTTCCATGTGCTCCACTCCCTCATTTCTGACAGGCTGGCTCTCCGGCTCACCCGCCGATGTGTGACATTTCAATTTTAGACGTTGCTTGCTGTGTATGATTCAGCCGTTCCTCTGAATAGCGGTCGGTACGGTCTCTCCAAACACGCTCAATGTAAGCTCTAATCTCGTCATCGGACTGTTCGGAACGTAGCATCGCGCGAAGCTTGTACCCTTGAGAGGCAAACAGGCACGTGTACAAGGAGCCTTCAGCAGAAATTCTCGCTCGTGTACATGTGGAGCAGAAGGCGTCCGTAACAGACGAAATAATACCGATTTCCCCGTCCCTTTCCTGATACCTGTAGCGCGTCGCCACCTCACCTTTGTACTGGGGTGCGACAGGCTCTAACGGCATATGCTCGTGAATGGCTTCGATGATCTGCTGCTTGGAAACGACCTGATCCAATTTCCAGCCATTGGTGTTGCCTACATCCATAAACTCAACAAAACGTAAAATATGCTTTTTCTTTTGGAAATAGTCGGCCATGGGAACAATATCCTGATCGTTAAAGCCCTTTTGCACGACCATATTTATTTTCACCTGCATCCCTGCTTGATCCGCAGCCTCAATACCATCCAGCACCGCCTTTACGCTGCTTCTGCCCCCGTTCATTTGGCGGAACCGATCATCATCGAGCGAATCCAGACTAACCGTCACTCTCTTCAGTCCCGCCTCTCGCAGTGCTGCAGCATATTTAGGCAAAAATACGCCGTTTGTCGTCATTGCAATATCTTCAACCCCATCGAGTTGAGTTAACGAATGAATAAGCGAGGACAAATTTTTCCTCAGCAACGGCTCACCACCAGTAATACGCAGCTTCGTAACGCCCAGCGAGACAAAAATACGGGAAAGGCGTGTGATTTCCTCAAAGGTCAATATTTTCTCTTTTGGCAAAAACGGATAGTCATGGCCAAATATTTCTTCCGGCATACAATATCGGCACCGAAAATTACATCGGTCTATGACGGATATTCTTAAGTCCCGTAACGGACGATTCCATTGATCGTCGCTCCGGTTCGCCATCCTGTTCACCTCAATCCGTCTTCATTAATAAAACTCTTTACCCTTTAAATCGGAACGGTATTTCCATTCATTTTATACTGAACCAAAAAACCGGCATCACAACAACTTCTTCGCTTATGAATATCGAAGAATCTGCTAAATGCCGGTTAATTTATCTACATCAGGATTTTACGAATCCCACATCATGCGATATAGAAAAATCAAACTAACAAGCGCTGCGACAAATAAAATATACGCGATTCCCACGTACACTCCATTTACGATTGCTCAGAAATAGACTACATTCCTATTGTTAGCAATCCTGGAACGTTTGTCAATGATTTTTCGTTTTCTCAAACGATAATCATTATCAATTAAAAAATTAGTAATGTACCGTTGAACTATCTTAAATTTTACGTTATAGTTACACGAGATAACATGCAGAAAATGACATATCTAAGTTATTCAGAAGTTATTGATATACAGACGGTGCGTACTGTTTGTTATTAATACATATTCAAATGGCGGATTGGCCTCCAGGACCTAGAGCTTGGTCACTACTCCACCATAAACACAAGTGCTGGAACATGAGCACTTGTGTTTATGGTGGAGTTTTTTTATTCCTAATTTTTAAATTTAAAATCTGAAAGGAGCCTGAACCGTGACTGATAGTACGATCAAAATTACATTAAACGGACAGGAACTGAAAACGAAGAGCAGCGCAACGATTCTTGAAGTGATTAACGAAAACAATATCGCCCATCCCCAGCTGTGTTACGTTCCCGAGGTCGATCCGATCCGTACCTGTGACACATGTATCGTGGAAGTGGACGGAAAACTTATGCGTTCTTGCTCGACATTGGCTTCGGATGGAATGAATATTCATTTACATTCGGATCGCGCGAAAGCAGCTCAAACCGAGGCTATGGACCGATTGCTGGAAAATCATCTCCTCTACTGCACCGTATGCGATAATAACAACGGTAATTGTACTTTGCATAATACAGCAGAGCTTATGGAAATTGAACATCAAAAATATCCATATCAACCGAAAGTTGACCCAACAGAAGTAGATATGTCTCATCCCTTCTACCGATATGACCCCAATCAATGTATTGCATGCGGCCAATGCGTAGAGGTATGCCAAAACCTTCAGGTTAATGAAACGCTGTCCCTCGACTGGGAGACTGAACGTCCTCGCGTCATATGGGATGACCGGGTTGCGATTAACGATTCCTCCTGCGTTAGCTGTGGTCAGTGTGTAACCGTCTGTCCATGTAATGCCTTGATGGAGAAATCTATGCTGGGAGAAGCAGGCTTCATGAGTGGCATGAGCAAGGATTTATTAAATCCGATGGTGGATTTAATAAAGGAAGTGGAACCGGGCTATAGTGGGATTTTTGCTATTTCCGAAGCCGAAGCAGCGATGCGCGAAACCCGTACGCAAAAAACGAAAACCGTCTGTACGTTTTGCGGTGTAGGTTGCAGCTTTGAGGTTTGGACCAAAGGCCGTAAAATTTTGAAGGTACAACCTACCTCTGAAGGACCTGTTAACGGTATCTCGACATGCGTAAAAGGAAAATTTGGCTGGGATTTTGTGAACAGCGATCAGCGTCTGACCTCCCCTTTAATTCGTCAAGGTGACGAATTTGTGGAAGCAACCTGGGAAGAAGCACTGAGCCTGATGGCCAGTAAAATGGGAGCTATTCAAGAAACTTACGGTGGCGAAGCACTCGGCTTTATTTCTTCGTCCAAATTTACCAATGAAGAAAACTATTTGATGCAGAAGTTGGCTCGTCAGGTCTTCCAAACGAATAACGTCGATAATTGCTCACGGTATTGCCAATCTCCTGCGTCATGGGGGCTGCAATACACCGGAGGCATCGGTGGGGACAGCGGTACGATTAAAGATATTGCCAAAGCAGGTTTGGTCGTGCTGGTCGGTTGCGCGCCGGGAGAAGGACATCCGGTGCTGGCTACGCGTATCAAACGTGCGCATAAGCTGCACGGTCAAAAGTTAATCTCGGTCGACCTGCGCAAGCATGAAATGGCAGAACGCGCAGATCTGTTCATTCGTCCGAAGCAAGGTACTGATTATGTATGGTTATCCGCTGTAGCCAAATACATCATTGAGCAAAACTGGCATGATGCAAAATTCATTGAAGAGCATGTAAACTTCTATCCTGAATATTTGAAATTGCTAGAGCGATTCACCCTGGACTTTGCCGAACAGGAAACTGGTATTTCCAAAGAGACACTGATTCAGGTAGCGACTATGATTCACGAAGCCGACGGCACTGCCATTTGCTGGGGCATGGGTGTGACGCAAAACATTGCAGGCTCTTATACTTCAATTGCGATTGCCAATCTGCTGCTGGTGACCGGAAACTTTATGCGTCCAGGTGCGGGCGCATATCCGCTTCGCGGTCATAACAATGTTCAGGGTGCTGCCGATATGGGTACGATGCCGGATATTTTCCCGGGCTATCAGCCCGTGACAAACGATGTCGTTCGTGCCAAGTTTGAAGCGGCCTACGGCGTACAAATTCCAGGTCAACGCGGACTGGACAACATCCAGATGCTGGAAGCCATTGAAACAGGTAAGCTTAAAGCGATGTATATCGCTGGAGAAGAGATGGCATGGGTGGATGCCGACTCCAACCATACCCAAGAAATGCTGGCGAATTTGGATTTCCTTGTCGTTCAAGATGTATTTCTGAGCAAGACAGCTGAATTCGCTGACGTTATTTTGCCAGCCGTACCTTCACTTGAAAAAGACGGAACCTTTACGAACACCGAACGTCGTGTCCAGCGTTTATACGAAGCACTCCGCCCTATGGGAGACAGTAAACCGGATTGGTGGATTTTCAGCCAATTTGCCAAGCATATGGGATTTGATTGGGATTACAGCCATCCAAGTGAAATTTTTGAGGAAATGGCGTCGCTCACTCCATTTTTCTCCCAATGTAATTATGACGTATTGGAAGGCTGGAACAGCTTCCACTGGGGATCGCCGGATGGTAGCAATACACCGCTGCTGCACACCAACGGCTTTAACTTTCCAGATAAAAAAGCGCGTTTGGGACTTTTCGAATATGTACCACCAAAAGAGTACCCTGTTGAATTCGATCTGACCTTAAATAATGGTCGACTGCTCGAACAGTTTCATGAGGGAAATATGACGACCAAATCGGCAGGCATTCAGCTCAAACTCCCAAAAGTATTTGTGGAAGTGTCACCTGAATTGGCTGAGGAGCGCGGAATCCATAATGGATCGCTGGTTCGACTGGAATCTCCTTATGGTGCGGTCAAGCTACGAGTTCTGGTGACAGACCGGGTGCAAGGAACTGAAATTTATGTGCCGATGCACTCTACCAGCCATGATAGTGCGGTCAATCTGTTAACTGGTGGAGCATTCGATGTGGTCACTCGCACACCGGCCTATAAACAAGCCAAAGTAAGGATGCAAATTTTGGAGGTAGACGGTCAAAATCCACTACCACGTATCAATCCGCGTTACAAAAAGCGTCATCCGCAAAATGGGGTTGAAGTGGACCGTAAGTGGAATCGTCCCGGTTACGTCGATTTGGTGGATCAAAAATAAGGAGGTCGAACCGTGGCTAAGCCTATTTCAATTGTGAGAAAACGCATTTTGACAGAAGAAGAACGGCAAAAACAATCGCTAGATCAGCTTACTGCTGATCTGGCGGACAATGGGGCGGCACTGCAGAAGACACTTGAAATCGTACGTGAGCTGCACGATAGTGGTCTTCTCGAAGCAGCCCAGTCTATGCTAAAGGCTAAAGAAAGCATCGCCAAAATCGCTGTAGGACAAGCGACGCGTAAGCCTGTGACGAACATCATCAATAATCTCATGGGAGCAGCCGGAATGCTGTCTGAGGTAGACCCCGAGCTGATGAAAAAGCTGACAAACAGCGTTACTAATGGCCTGAACGAAGCCAATGAACATCTAAAACAGAATAAAAAGACTCGTCTGCGCGATCTTATGAAGGCGATGAATGATCCAGATGTAAACCGTGCAATGGGATTTGGCATTCATTTTCTCAAAGGAGTGGGAAAAAGTTTGTCTGATAAATAACTCATAGAGTGTGAAGGTGGAAGACTAGTAACAACAGACAATAAAAAGAGCTGGCTCCGAAAACGGGGGCAGCTCTTTTTATTTATTTTTTATCCACTTGCAATAGCGTCACCGTTTTAAGAGAAACAGCATCTTTTATTTGCTCCTCTGCGATGACCTTGAGCTTAAGCAAACTGGCAATCTTCGACGTATCCGGCTTGGAAAACAAGCGCCATAGCTGCGGATCAGGCAGTGAATCATACAGCTTTGTATGATCGTATTCCTTACGGTGCTGCTGCACAATCTTGACCCGATAGTTGCCAATTTCCCAATCTGACACTTCCTTCTGCGCACAATGAGCGGTAATGTCATTACGCAAATCAGTCAGTTCACCTTCAATTTCTTTTTGCTTTTGCTTTAACTGGTAGTATCGGCGCACCTTGTTTTCCAATCCCATCACGCTCCTCTGCTTACATATGTATGTTTGCAGAAGTGTTTTAGGACAAGTTTTGTGATGTTAGGATTGAAGGCATAACTGCAAAAGCATTTCCCGGGTAATGGAAAGATTTTAGGATACTGCAAAATCCTTATTTAGATATATTCGCTCCTGGATTTACAGGCCCTGCTCCTCGGGATTTCTCCTTACGCTTCATATAATTGGCCCAGTATGCCGTCAGAATAGGTACCAAAATCGAGGTCACAATGACCGAAGCGGCAACTAAGGCCGTTGCAGATTGCGCAACAGGCAGGAACTCAGGCTTGATATTGGCGACAATGACTGGGTTCGCTACTGCTGCACCTGCTGTACTGGAAGCTGCGATTCCTGCTGTACCGTTGCCACCACCGATATATTTGTCCGCCAAAATTAGTGGAATACCTGTAACGAGAATGACAAAAATACCCAATAAAATACCGAGCATACCTGTCTGGACAATGACACTCAAGTCAATGGAACAACCAAGTGCAAAACCGAAAAATGGAATTAAGGCTTGCGTTGCGTTCCCAAAATACTTTCGGAAATCATGATCCAGATTGCCCAACATAAAGCCGATCAAAAATGGTAATACCGCCCCCACAAATGTCTGCGGTTCGAAAACGGCCAGTCCGGTGCTACCCAAAATAATCATGGTCACTAATGGACCCGATTCCAGTGACATCAGTACAAATGCTCCCGCCTCTTCCTTGGAGCCATACTGCTGCATAATGGAGGCGTATAACCCGCCGTTCGTCATATCCATAGCCGAGATCAGCGCCAGCACCGACAAACCTGCAAATAGCCCACTTTCTACACCCCCAACAGGCAGCAATCTGGATGCAATGATTGCCACTACCCACGCGACCGCGATTTTAGTCAATACGAGCGTTCCTGATTTACGCAATACAGTACCCGTCGCTCGCACATCTATAGAAGCCCCCATACAAAAAAACCACACTGCTAAAATGGGTACCGTACCTGTCATCAGCCCCTTGGTAAAAGATCCAAAATAGTCGCCTGCCCATGGAGTAAATGTATGAAAAAGCGCGCCAATAAACAGCGGCACCAGCATAATGCCCCCTGGAATTTTATCAATGTTTTGTTTGATTTTCATAACTTCGTTCAACCCTTTCGTTTTTGCCAATGCAAAAACAAGGCCGTGTCACTTGCGGCTCAAACCGAGCTCGGGAATCAGTCTCGCGAAGGTATCATGACTCTCCTTCAGTTGTCGCGCGAATGCGTCTGCATCCTGGACACGCAATCCCAACCCATGCTTACGCATTTCCTCCCTGAATTCCTCGTCTTTCGTTCCCTTGATCAGTGCATCCGTTAGCGTTTGAGCAACTGCATCCGGTGTATCCTTAGGCACAGCCAGCCCTCTCCAAGTGCCGATAAAATGTACACGCAGCCCAGTGGCTTGCTGTAGTGTCGGCACTTTTGGAAACGCTTCCGAAATAGTGTCTGACTGGATCGCCAGTATGCGAAGTTTCCCTTCGTCCACGTATTTCTTCACTTCTGCGGGACTGACGGGTACAGCATCCACAAATCCGCTCATTAAAGCGGAGACGGCTGGGCCTGCTCCCTCATAAGGGATATGGGTAAAGCGGACTCCACTTTTCTGTTCCAGCATTGCGGCAGCAAGGTGCCATATGCTCCCTGTGCCTGCATTCCCCATTTTGAGTTTGCCGGGATGGGCCTCAGCATCCTCCAGAAATGCCTCCGCTGTCTTCCATGGTGCATCCGCCCGGACCGTAATGGCAGAAGGGTCCATATTGGTTTGAAGCAGCGGCTTAAATCGCTCATAGGTGAGCGGTAGCAGTCCCAGATGAGGCAACGTAGTCAGCTCAGCGACCAGATACGTTACGGTATAACCATCCGCCTGCGCCTCAGCCCCTTCCATCAGCCCGACAGAACCGCCTCCTCCCGTTCGATTAACGACGATGATCGGCTGATCGAGATGCTTTTCGGCGGCTTTCGCCAACGCTCTCGCGGTAATATCTGTACCGCCTCCGGCTGCATAGGGAACGACAAGGGTTATTGGCTTCGTAGGAAATATACGGCTGTGATCCTGCAGGGTGCGGTGATCCACATATTCACTGATACTCAAGGCAGAAAGCATAGCTACTCCCGCCGCAACCAGCACATATTTTTGCCATGGCTTTTTCTTCATTACGTTTCCTCTTCTCAAAAATGAACTGGGCCCGTCATGCGCCCGTTTTCACCTCCAACGTTTTCGGTCTTGTTGTTTGCGTTTACATGAAGTCAATGTACCGCAACGTGGAGGGCTACAGCTATCGCTTAATCTTCGTATTTATCTTCTATTTCGCCAAGTATCAACCTTTTGACCGATCTGCATATTCATTGGAAGATTTGCTGATTTGTCTGAATTTCCCTGGGGTCACTTGCTTATGCTTGCGGAATACCCGAATAAAGCTGTTCTCATTTCGGTATCCAACCTGCTCTGCAATTTCTCCGATTTTCAAATGGGTTTCACATAGTAATGTGCATGCCTTTTTTACGCGTAATCCAGTCAAATAATCGTAAACGGTGGTCCCTGTTTCTTCCTTGAACATACTGCTCACCGAGGACACGCTCATGTGAACATGATCCGCAATTTCCTGAAGCCCGATGTTCAAATGCAAATGATGTTCCATATATTCGATCATCTCTTGTACACGCACAAAATCTTTGGACTGAATACGTCCGTGCCATTTTTCTTCAATTTCAGTCAACATAGTGACCAGCAATACCTCAATGTCTTGAAGGTCTAGCGTCAGAATCTGATTCCAGTGGTAATCAGCAAGCTGATCCGGCGGCGTCACACTCTGAGTGGCACACCATTTCAGCAAATCTTCCAGCAATTCATGAACAAACAAGTAGACCTGGGCTGGGGATGTTCTGTGGAGTCGAAGTTCTTCTACCCAGTGGCTGATTAGCTTTACACTTGCACCCGGTTCCTGCGACTCCAGGGCATGAATTATTTCCACACGCCGATCGTCCAACAATGTTGAATCCTGAATTTGCTCCTTTGACTGTTCATCCACTGTATTATCCTTTTTCACACTTATATCGCTGTCCATATTCGTATATGAACGTCCATACCCCTCATACAAACGCAAATTAAGGGCCTCTTTTCCTTTTATAAAAGATGCCCGTGCCTCTTGAATATCCGTGACCATATGACCAATCCCTATAGAAATGGTCAAAGGAAGATACTCACCGACAACCTGAATCAGTCTATCAACGCTTTTGTGAAGCAAAATACTCTCTTGGAGGGCAGTCTCCGAACCAACTTCAACTTCATTCGAACTCTCGCTGTACTGTAACAGCACAATAAAACCACTTTCCTCTTCCGGCGAGCATACTGCTTTCCAGTAAGGTTCAAGCATCTCTAGCAAAATATTGTTCAGCGCATACTTGAGCAGCATTTTATCCTCTTCTGGAAAGCTTGCAGCCCACGCAGAATATCGGTCGATGGACACGATTATGACAAACAAAGAATTACCGTCCCAATCGGAAAAATACTGTTCCCATTTCATACGCATTTCCTGTATGCCCATTCTACGCTGGATGACATCTTCCATATATTTGGAACGCAGCTCCGGCAGGCTTCGCTCTACCACCAATGATTTGCGATGAAACTCTCCAACCAGTTTGCTAATCACAGGTTCCAGGTCATACAATCCTCCTTGGCGCGTTCCCTTATTACCCGAATTCAATAGGCTATTAATTTTTTTCATGGGGCGAAAAGCTGCATAGTTGTAATAGTAAACTGCTGAGCACCCAGCCAGTATGGAGATAAAGGCCAGCCACAGCATCATATTGCGCGCCAGCTTTACATTTTTTAGCAGCTTGTCCATCGGAACGAGCGAGACTAGACGCCAGCCCGTTACATCAGAAAAGGTTTGGTTCGCCATATATTCCATATTCCCTATCTCCACATAAGCATAGGGGCTCACATCCAGCTCTTTCAAAACCCTGCCCATATCATTTAAGGGTAAGGACAATCTCAGCTTGGGATAGATCAACTCGCCCTCCAGATCATACACGTATTGCGAGTTGGATAAATGAATATATAGTTTGGAGAAAAAACGATCGTAATCCAGATTGATTAGCACCGCACCCATGACCTGACCATTCTCTACTATGGGCCTGGCCAGCGAAAGCAGCTCTAACGTCCCCTGCTCACGATCGGTGCCGTACCATCTCCGCTTAATCAACAACGGCTTTTTTTGAATGTCCTGAATCCAGGGAACCCATGTGGTATCCGGCGCCTGCTTCCAATCAGGCATGTAACCATAATTGCTGGATACGAGAGCATGATTGTCCAAAGAAATCACTTCAACCGAATAAATTTCTTCGTGTGAAGAAAGGGTTTTCAAGTATTTCTGAAGCCGATCTATGACGGAGGCGTTATCTTCCAGCGATTTCCTATCCGTTTGGACACGTACAAAAGCCTCTACATCCGGATGATATGCTGCATCCAGCGCCTTGTTATCAGACTCACGAAAAGCCCGATTGGTTACATCCAGATTGATTTGCAATAATTCTATATTGGGTGTGTTCAACTCGGTATCCAAACCTTCACGGTATCCTGAATACGATAGCAAGCCGATCACGCTAATCACGAGCGACACACACAAAGTGAGCAGTAGAATCAGTCTTGTCTGTTTATTTTTCAGTATCAATCGAAGCTTAAGTCGCAACATTCCCGTAACTTCATCCTTCCGGACTTCGTTGTCCATCTTCCTCTTGCCCATATACGTGGTGACATATTCTCCCTAAATCTATTTGACGTAAGAGTTGGAATTCCCTGCCTATGTAAATCAAACTTAATAAAACTTCATATGAGTACATCATTAAAATAAAAAAAGAAGAAGTCTCCCTGTGTTAGGTAGAACTTCTTCTTTGGCTGCTTATATTCATTATTCAGCAAAAACAGATACTCGCTTCACAGGTTTTAGCTTGTCTTTTCCACCTGAAAACGATCCAGTTCCCGCTGCATTTCCTCGCGAATCTGACGAAGCTCTTTTACCTTCTCAGCCGATTCCTCAAATGAACGCTTCTGCTCTACCGTGGAAGCTGTAATCTCTTCGCTGCCTGCGGCGGATTGCTGAGTGATTGCGCTGATATTTTCGATAGCTTGCTGCACCTGTACGCTCAATTCTCGCGATACATTCATGTCCGTTGATAGCTTGCTGACTTGGCCGGCAATTTGCTGCACTTTGCCACTAATCTCTGTAAACGATTCTCCGGTCGAGGAGGTTGCCTTCTCCTGCTCACGGAACAGCTCCTGACTTTGCGCCACAGAAGTCTTCACTTTATCCATAGCCTGCGTAATACCGTCAACTGCGGTATAAATTTTCTTTACAGCAGACTCTGATTGATTCGCCAGCTTTTTCACTTCATTGGCAACCACAGCAAAACCTTTTCCTGCTTCACCCGCACGTGCAGCCTCAATAGAAGCATTCAAGGACAACAGCGATGTTTGGCTCGCAATTTCGGATACGTATCCAGTCATGGTTGTAATCTCGGCTGCATTAGCTTCCAGCTCCTTGACTGTCTGCTCCACTTCGGACATGGCTGAACGATTTTCTGCAACAATACGCAGTTGATCGCTCATGACCCGCGTACCCTGCTCAATGACACGCAAAGCATCCTCACTATACGCGGTCGATTGAGTGGTCTCCAGCAGATTCGATTCAAACTTTTGCTGCATCTCGTCCACAACACCAACTGTCGACGACAGATCCTCAGCAATTTTCTGACTGCCTATCGCCAGTTCCTCTGTTGACGTGCTGACTTGTGTCACAATTTCCTTCATGGCCTCATTATGGTGATCAATATCCCGAGCCATCAGATCGACACGATTACCCGCCTGATCAATGGAGAGTACAATGCTGCGCAAGTTCCCGATCATTACCCGGAAAGATTCATTGAGCTCGTCCAGCTCATCGCGTCCCTTCGTTTGTGCGAGCTGAACGGTCAGATTCCCCTCGGCAATTTGCTTTGCGGCATCCGTTAACTTACGTGTTCTAAGGGCAAGCTGCCTGGAGGTGTATGTATTATATAGCCCAACTGCCACCAGAAGTAAAACTGCACCTGCTAAGGCCAATTGCCAAGTAAAACGAATGCTCTTGGTCAAATCTTCTGTGTATTGGTCATAACGTGCCTTGGTCAGCAGATCCAGCATAAAAACATCGTTCTGAATCCCCTGGGCGCGCATGGCCTCCCGCTTGGACTCCGGACTGTTTTGGGTACTCATTGCTTTCTCCGTTGCTACTTTCAATTGGCTGAATTTTGTTTTAATCGTATTCAGTCGTTTTTGCTGTTCTTCGGTCTGCATCATGCCCTGTGAAAGCAAAGCAATCGTCTTTTCAGACTGAGTCAGTTGATTTTGCACATCAGCTTTGTTGCTCTCTGTCATGGAAGCAGAATAATTTTGCAACGCCTGTCCCGACTGAATCAAATAGGCATTGAGCTGCTGTACATTCAACATAGCCGGAACCAAATTACTACTTTGCGAGTTAATACGAATTAATTCAAAAATGATATATGCCACTAAAGCCAGACAAGCGATCAAGGAAATCATCGCATTCAGCACCAGTTTACCTTGCAGTTTCATCAGCTTTCATCCTCCGTTTGCGAAAATTTATTGGGTGGGAACAGTAAGTGTGCCGGATTTGATTTTTTCCTTTAAATCATCCAACAACTTTTGCTGATCCGGACTCAGTGTCACGACACGAATAGGCGCTAAACCTACGCCATCTTCTGCAAGACCAAACACCATATCCTTCTCCGTAAATTTTCTTTGATGATCTGCAAAGCCTTTGACTGCTGTATAAATTGCAATGTCTACATTTTTAAACATCGAGGTCACTACCGCCTTTTCCGCAATAAAAAACTGGTCGCTATCGACCCCGATGGCTAATTTTTGCTGTTTTTGCGCTTCCTGTAGCGCACCTACGCCCGTTAGACCTGCGGCTGCAAAGATAACATCAATCTGATCCTGATTAATCATGTCATCTGCAATTTTCGTACCCAGTTCCGGCTTTCCAAAATCTCCTGCATACGTTGCAGTAACTTTGGCATTAGGCTTGACTGATTGCACCCCTGCGCGGTACCCAATTTCAAATTTTTTCAACAGAGGAGATTCCGCACCTCCAAGAAAACCCACCTGTTCGGTGCGACTCGTCAAACCGGCAACGACCCCAGCCATAAAACTGCCCTCTTCTGCTTTGAAGCTAATAGAGGCCACATTCGGTAAATCTGATTTCTCATCCACGATTAAAAATTTACGGTCTGGGTATTTTTTGGCAATGGATTCCATACTGTCCTTCACCATATAACCCAACCCAATGATTAAATCCGCTTTTTCTTGAGCAAGCTGCTCAAAAGCCGCATCATACGTCTTGGTCTCCGTTATTTCCCGGTATTCAAAAACAATCTTCCCCTCATCCCGTGCCTTGACCAAACCTCGAAAAGCCGCGTCGCTGTAAGATTGGTCACCCAGACCAATATCTGACAGTACGATTCCCACCTTAATGGGTTCGGCCTTGGTTTGTACGTCTGATTGCCCACATGCACTTACCAATAATGCAAAGATCGTGACAATGGGAATCCACCTAAAAGTTAATAATAGAGCTCGTTTCTTCATGACATATCACCTCAACATAAAATGCAAATCCCCAACATCTTTATATCGGTTATAAAAGCATATTTTTTCATAAGAGTTTCTGTAAATTCATTGTTAATAGAAGTGTGATAAGTGTGATGTCTTTGTTTATTATGTAAAAAATGTATATTTTGCTTTGTTTTTATTATACGAACTGTCCAAATTCATTTATTTTCGTTTATACCGGAAGAATAAAGTGTAATTTGGAAAACATAGGTACTTTGAAACCATCACCCTATTTCAATCTGAAAGGAGCAACATTTAAAATGACTTCGACCCATTTAATTCCACAACCCAAAACATATGGTCCCTTAGGAAATCTGCCCTTGATCGATACACATGCCCCTGTCCAGTCTCTGGTTAAGCTTGCTAATGAGTACGGTCCCATCTTTCGCATGGATCTGCCTGAAGGAACGAACATTTATATTTCCGATCATAAGCTGGTGGCAGATGCTTGTGATGAATCCCGTTTCGATAAGCAGGTGTGGGCTCCCTTACAAAAAGTACGAGCTTTTGCTGGAGACGGACTATTCACAAGCTGGACTGAGGAACCGAACTGGCGCAAGGCCCACCAAATATTGCTACCAAGCTTTAGCCAGCGGGCTATGAAGGGTTACCACAATATGATGCTTGATCTTGCGGTTCAGCTGGTGCAGAAATGGTCTCGGCTCAATCCAGATGAAAGTGTAGAGGTACCGGAAGATATGACCCGGCTGACTTTGGATACCATCGGATTATGCGGCTTTAATTATCGTTTTAACAGCTTTTACCGCGACCAGCCCCATCCGTTCGTGACCAGTATGACACGCGCACTGGATGAAGCAATGGGTCAGTTGCAACGCCTCAATTTGCAAAACAAGCTGATGTTATCGAAGAAAAAACAGTTTAAACACGACATCGAAACGATGTTCTCTCTGGTGGACAGCATTATTCAAGAACGCAAAACCCTGGGCAACCAAGGTGAAGAGGATTTACTGGCGCGTATGCTGGAAGGCAAGGACCCGGAAACAGGTGAAACGCTGGATGATGAAAATATCCGTTATCAGATCATCACCTTCCTCATCGCCGGTCATGAAACGACCAGTGGGCTTTTATCCTTTGCCATTTACTATTTGCTTAAAAATCCACGAACGCTAACCAAAGCCTATGAAGAAGTGGATCGCGTGCTCACCGATTCGCTGCCTTCCTATACTCAGGTGCGTGAGCTCAAGTACATAAGGATGATACTGAATGAAGCTCTGCGGCTATGGCCGACAGCGCCCGCCTTCTCGCTCTTCGCCAAAGAAGATACACTGCTCGACGGAACCTATCCGCTTAAAAAGGGCGACAGTGTAAATGTACTCATCCCGAAACTGCACCGTGATACCGAGGCTTGGGGTGAAGATGTTGAGGAATTTAGACCGGAACGCTTTGAGGACCCCTCCGCCATTCCACAAGATGCCTATAAACCGTTTGGCAACGGTCAACGGGCCTGTATTGGACAACAGTTTGCCTTACAGGAGGCCACCCTTGTGCTGGGTATGGTACTGAAACATTTTGAGCTGATTGATCATACTCATTATGAGTTGAAAGTCAAAGAGACGCTCACACTCAAGCCTGAGGGCTTCACCATTCAAGTACGACCGCGTAGCACACAGACTGCCGTCATGCTGCCGGGTGCCGCTCAAGAACTTCATGAACAGGAGGAACAAAAAGTTGCAGCTCCTCATGCCGAAAAACATGATACTTCTTTGCTGTCTTTGTACGGCTCGAATCTGGGTACAGCTGAGGGACTTGCGGGTGAACTAGCCGATTTAGGTCGGAATTGGGGTTTTAACAGTAGCATAGCAACTCTGAATGAACATGTGGACCATTTGCCTAAAGAAGGCGTGGTACTTATTACGACTGCATCTTATAACGGACATCCGCCGGATAATGCTGATGCCTTTGTAGAATGGTTGAAGCAGGTAGACGAGGGCCAACTGGCAGGCATAAGGTACGCTGTCTTTGGTTGCGGTGACCGGAATTGGGCCAGCACGTATCAGCGTATTCCAAGGATGATTGATGAGCTAATGGCTGCCAAAGGGGCAAAGCGACTGTATGATCGGGGCGAGGGCGACGCCAGTGGTGACTTCGAGAAGGATTGGGAAGTCTGGAATCGCGGCCTATGGCCGGAATTGCTGAATGCTTTCGGCATAGAGCACAGTGATACAGAACCACAGGACACCAGCAGTCTGAGCATAGAGTTTGTAAGCGACGTACTTAGCGCTCCTCTGGCGGCCAACTATGAGGCAACTACTGCCGTTGTTACCGCGAATCGTGAATTGCACGCTGCTGAAAGTGAACGCAGTACACGGCATCTGGAGATCCAATTACCAACCGGATTGTCCTATCGCGAGGGTGATCATCTGGGTGTTTTGCCGCGTAATCCTGCTTCGTTGGCGAATAGAGTAATGCAACGCTTTAAGTTACAGGATCAAGACTACATCGTATTGAGAGGCAGTGACCGGGATGCGGCGCATCTCCCCTTAGATCGGCCTGTCAGCGTAGGAGATTTGCTCACTCTCAGTGTGGAACTGCAAGAACCGGCAACGAGAGCCCAGCTACGGCAACTAGCATCCTTTACAGTGTGTCCACCGCACAAGAAAGAAATCGAAGCTTTGCTAGAGGATTCTACCTTTGATCAAGAGATACGACAGAAGCACGTCACGATGCTGGATATTCTGGAGAAGTATCCAGCCTGCGAGCTGCCATTTGAAAACTTTATCTCGCTGTTACCTCCACTCAAGCCTAGGTACTACTCCATCTCAAGCTCTCCGCTTGAATCGGAGAATTCAGCGAGTATAACCGTGGGCGTCGTGCGTGGACCAGCCCGTAGCGGACAGGGCGAATACCTGGGAATTGCCTCCAACTATTTGGCGCAGCTCCAACCAGATGATCCAATTGTCATTTTTGTGCGTAAGCCTCAGTCGGGCTTCCGTTTGCCGGAAGATCCGACGGTGCCTGTCATCATGGTCGGTCCAGGTACTGGAGTGGCACCATTCCGCGGATTCCTCCAAACCCGCCATGTACTTAAAGAAAGAGGGGAACAGCTCGGCGAGGCTCACCTATACTATGGCTGCCGTAATCCTAAGCTTGACTATCTGTACAAGCAAGAGCTGCAAGCCTGGGAGCAGGAAGGAATCGTTACGCTTCATACAGCCTTTTCACGTCTGCCCGATCAACCCAAAAGATACGTGCAGCATGTCATGAAAGAAGATGCGGACACTCTGATTCACTTGCTTGATGAAGGAGCGCATCTATATGTATGCGGTGATGGTAGCCGGATGGCTCCCGATGTAGAAAACACCCTTTGTGCTGCTTACGCGGAAGCACACCATACCAGTAAAGAAGAAGCACAGCAATGGTTGGATCGTCTCCAACAGGAAAAACGCTATGCCAAGGATGTCTGGACAGGCATCTAATGATAACAGTATAAGAACAAGCATCATGTTAAAAAATAAAAGGGACTGATTACTGGCCTTCAAACTCGTCGCCAGTAGTTCAGTCCCTTTTATGATTATCTTTCACTCCATTTGGAAGCAATCACATCTACTTTACTTTCTAATAGGTCCATAACCTCCTCGCGGTGCCTAGCCTTGAATAAATCTATGATGTCGATCAAGTCGTTGCGATCTAATAATTTAACCCCGTTGACAGCAGCAAGTGTTTTACAAGATTCCGTATAACGGCCGGAGGTGATAACGATAGACTTGTCGGCCGCATAATAACGCATAGAGGTGTAAATTTCCTGTACTGCTCCCAAGCCCACCGGATGTTGTACGCCATAACGTTTGGCCTGTATGACAACTCTGATGCCTTCACGGTCTGTAAAAACCAGATCCGCTCCAAAATCCCGGCTACTGGTTGTTTTATAGATGTCCTTATAGCCAAGCGCGGATAATAACCGTTGCAAATAAAGCTCAAATTCCGAGCCATCCTCCATACGATCTATATCCTGAATTCCAATTTTGCGTGGGTCCAGATCACGTAAAATCCGATTTCTGCGACCACGTATCAGTCCTCTGATGATGAGCGCAAACAACACCAAAAGTACAATGAGTCCTATTCCTAATTCCTTGTATGCCAATAATTTTTCTAGCAACACCCAACTCTCCCTTTTCTACCGTAAGCGTAGCCGTATCATCCTTAACAGGGGACTCCCCTATGCACGCTGGCTCCCGTATTACATCTCTCTTATCACCATAACAATAGCCCCGCCAGATTCGACGGGGCTATCTTCGTCTTGCCTCAAAGCTATCTAAATTCCATACTCCGTATCATTATTCGCGATTCAGCAAAGATTCTCCGGCAATACCAGGCTGAGTCATTTGGTACGGGTCCAATATAATGTCCAACTCTTCCTCGGTCAGTACATTATACAGCAGGCACAGCTCGCGCACCGATTTCCCCGTCGTAATTGCTTCGCGGGCAATACGTGATACTACCTCATATCCAAGGTGGGGATTGAGTGCTGTAATAATACCTACACTGTTCTCCACATATTCACGGCACCGCTCCACATTTGCTTCAATTCCTTCTACACAATGTATACGGAAAACGTGGAAGCCCTGCTTCATAATTTCCAGCGATTGCAGCAGATTGTAGACAAGCACAGGCTCCATCACGTTCAGCTCCAGCTGACCCGCCTCTGAAGCCAGGCAGATCGTATGATCATTACCAATGACCTGAAAAGCAATTTGGTTAATGACCTCACACATCACCGGATTTACCTTACCTGGCATAATGGATGACCCTGGCTGACGAGCAGGCAGACTCAGTTCTCCCAGACCTGCACGAGGTCCGGAAGCCATTAAGCGGATGTCATTTGCCACCTTAGACATATTCATCATACAAATTTTCAAGGCGGCAGACACTTCGGTATAAGCATCCGTATTTTGTGTAGCATCTACAAGATTTTCGTCAGCTTCCACAGGGAAGCCACTGACGTCTGCCAGTACCTCTGCAACACGCTGAATATAACGACGGTCTGCATTCAGGCCAGTACCCACCGCAGTTGCACCCATATTAATCGTTAACAGGTGCTGTTTGGTCGCACGCACGCGTCCGATATCACGACCCAGCACACGCGCATAAGCCTGAAACTCCTGTCCTAATCGGATTGGCACTGCATCCTGCAAGTGGGTTCTACCCATCTTAATCACACTATCAAACTCATTGGCCTTGCGGGAAAATGCCTCCTGAAGCTCACTCATGGTATCCAACAGTTTATCAATCATGCTTAATACAGCCAAGTGTACGGCTGTAGGAAAAGCATCGTTCGTCGATTGCGCCATATTAACATGATTATTAGGACTGATCTCCTGATAATCTCCGCGTTGCTTGCCAATCAGCTCCAACGCGCGGTTCGCAATCACTTCATTTGTATTCATATTAATGGACGTGCCTGCGCCGCCCTGAATGGGATCGACGATGAAATGATCATGCAACTGTCCTTGTATAATCTCATCAGCAGCCTGAATAATGGCCTCTGCTTTGGGGCGGTGTAAACGGGTTAGTTCCATATTTACCGTCGCTGCTCCCTTTTTCACGATCGCCATGGCTTTAATCAACTCAGGGTGCAGTCGTTGGCCTGTAATTGGAAAATTTTCTTTTGCCCTCAGCGTTTGTACACCGTAATAGGCATCTAATGGTACTTCCTTGGTACCTAAAAAATCATGCTCCAACCTCATATTCTCTGATTCCTCCGCTGTGTTTGCTACGTTCTTCAATTCAGTACAGCCAAATTGACATAAAAAGACCTCTTCTGATCCCCTCTTCATTATACGTTCCGATTCCCGTGCTTTACCAGTCGAATAAACGCGGAAAAAGGTTATGTAATCCTATGACAAGTTATGATTACCCGTATATACCAGGGTTATTCGGCAAATGCTCCGCTATGACTGGAATACGGATTTAATGGCTTATAATAATATCGAGTGGCATGCAGTTGACCATCGGCTGATTGAGCGTAATCCGGAATAACACCAGCTTCCACGAACCCGATCGACTCGTATAGTCCATTGGAGGGATCACCCACCCGCGTATCTAGCACCAGTAACGTTCTACCCTGACTTAGTGCCTCTTCTTCCGCTGCCTTCATTAACTGACGTGCGATCCCAAGCCTGCGCCCGGACGGATGTACCATAAGCTTTGCAATTTCCGCACGATGAATTGCGTTAGCTTTTTGAGCCAAATGAAGCTGGACCGTCCCTACAGGTACTTCGTCCTTCTCGGCAATCCACAGAACTACGCCATCCTCAAGTACATTATTCCAATAAGCTGCTGCTTCCTGATAACCTAATGGAGGTAAGAAACCTATAGATGCACCGTCTGCAACCACGTCGATTAACAGTCGACTCAGTGAATCTGTCAGGGCTTCGTTCAGAGCTTGAACAGGGTAAACTCTCACTTCGTTAGACATTGTGATTCCTCCCGGTGAGTTCGATAACATACAATAAAGAAAGTAAACTATCTTTTTAGGATAGCTTACTTTCCATGGTACTTTGTTTACTACTTAATCACCCTTACTTCTATTACTGCTCTGCCATATAAAAGAACTCCCACAAATGACCATCCAAATCCTGAAAGCTCCATCCATACATAAAACCATGATCTTGAGGTTCATTCGAGGGCTGGCCGCCTGCTTCCAAAGCCTTGCGAACGATCTCGTTCACCTTTTCTCGGCTCTCCACCGATAGAGCAACAATCGCTTCTGTGCTTTTCGTGGCATCTGAAATTTCCTTTGTAGTGAACGCTTTAAAACGTTCTTCAACCAATAGCATGACAAAAATATGCTCACTAACAACCATGCAGGTTGCATGTTCATCAGTGAACTGAGCGTTAAATTCAAATCCAATTGTAGTGAAAAAATCAATGGAGTGCTGTAGGTTTTTAACTGGTAAATTCACAAAAATTTGTTTAGCTGTTACTCCCACGATGCTTCACCTCTTCATTCTACTTTATCATACGACTTCTCCACAAAAGATAACTTAACTACCTCACAAAGTCAATCAATCTGACATTTGCAATTAAACTAACAACTCTTACCTTGTCCCTTAGCTTGCTTTACACCAAGAATAGGCTTGTACAACAAAATGGCTTCAGATGTTTTTTCATCCTGATCCACTTGATCATCCACTCTTGGATTTAGAAGCTGTTCCCTTCCCCAATTTAGCCATGATTACGCTTACAAACATATCCTATATTTAAGATACCACAAATTAGCCAATTTAGTACTTAAATTATGTAAAAATGAATTCTTCTTGCCGTAGCGTAATCAGATCATATTATTGTAAACTTGTTCTAATACAGAAAAAGGTGGCACACACGCTATGGAGCATTTGCTTAACGATCAGGTCAAAAATATTCAAATCAGCGGCATCCGCAAAATCGCAAATAAAGTTGCCGCATTACCCGGAACGCTCTCCTTAACGATTGGACAGCCGGATTTCCCTACCCCTGCGCATATTATGGAAGCTGCCCATCGGGCGATTGATGAAGGCCGGACCACTTATACACCTAATCCGGGACTGCCGGAATTACGAGAAGCCGCAGCGGCGTTTGTAGCCCGTAAATACGGCCTAAATTACCGTGGACAGGATGAGGTTATCGTAACGAACGGAGCCAGTGAAGCGCTGGATATTACCTTACGCACGATTTTGTCACCCGGTGATGAAGTCATTCTACCCGTGCCAATCTACCCAGGGTACGAGCCATTGATCCGTTTGTCAGGCGGCATTCCTGTGTTTGCCGATACCCGCAGTAGCGGATTCAAGCTCACAGCCGAGGTGCTGGAGCCTTATCTGACCGAACGGACAAAAGCAGTCATTCTCGGATATCCTTCGAATCCGACCGGGCGAGTGATGAGCCGCGAAGAACTGGAAGCGGTCGCCGATTTACTGAAGGAGCGCGATCTGTTTATCATTTCGGACGAAATATACAGCGAACTGATTTACGATACCCCCCACGTGTCCATTGCAGCTCTTCCAGGTATGCGGGAGCGCACCATCGTCATTAACGGTCTGTCCAAATCACATTCCATGACGGGATGGCGTATTGGTTTTACACTTGCACCCGCTGTAATTACACAGCACATGGTCAAAGTCCATCAGTACAACGTGACCTGCGCTAGCTCAATTAGCCAATATGCAGCACTCGAAGCCCTGACCGTCGGGGTGGATGATGCACTTCCGATGCGCGAGGAGTACCGCCGACGTCGCGACTATGTACACGGAAGACTGACTGATATGGGAATTCCACTAGAGAAGCCTGAGGGAGCCTTTTATCTCTTCCCTTCCATCGCCCATTTTGGATTAAGCTCGATGGGTTTTACCTTGAAGCTGCTGGAAGAGCATGGAGTGGCTGTAGTACCTGGAGATGCCTTTTCTTCCTATGGCGAAGGATACGTTCGCTTGTCCTATGCTTACGGACAGGATGTGCTGGAGCAAGGATTGGATAAAATAGAGAAGTTTGTTAGAGGAATGGTGAGGGGTTAAGGTGGTTAGAGGCGCTACGCAGTCCATTTGATCTTCCGATCGCTGTTGCTGGGGGATTCTTGAATTGGATAAAACATTTATAGGTAAGAATCCCGCCACAAAAGCGAACGCTGCCGCTTCTCCAGATTCAAATGACCCGCTTCGCTCACTGCCCACCTTAAAGTCCCAAAATTCTCTAACGTGTGTGTGGAGCAGCAGGATAAAAGAATACTCACCGCTTTACACGGTGAGTAAACAGAATAGGCCTCTGAGGCACCCCTACGGGTGGCTCAGAGGCCTATTCTTCCACTACTCCCACGCGCTATCGGCGTAGGGATTCATGGGTGACTAGCTTTAAGCACGGTGCAGCGGAGGGGGCGGAATGGTACTGGACAAGCGAAGCGGTCGCCTTTAAATTCCGATTTCCACCTTTATGCGGTAATCATAAAAATCGGAATTTAACAGCGATGGTAAGCACCATCCGCCTCCGCAGCGACCTCTAAAGCGCAAACCTGAATCCTCACGCCACTCCCCTACTTTAAATGCATTTTGAATTGCAGGAACAATTCGTTGTAATGAGCGAGCATGCGCTTGCCCAGATTGTCGTACACTTCCAGCTTATCTGTAATGTCGGACGGAGGGTAAAAACGCTCGTCGCCAGAGATATCTTTAGGCAGCAATTTCTTTGCATCCTTGTTTGGCGTGGAGTATCCTACAAATTCGGCATTTTGAGCGGCTACATCGGGCTGCATCATGAAATTGATGAACTTATGGGCCGCATCCACATGGGTAGCGGTTTTTGGAATAACTATATTATCAAACCACAGGTTGGAACCTTCATCCGGCACGATGTAATCGAGCTTATCGTTCTCATCCATGATTTCAGACGCATCACCGGACCATACAACCCCGGCAGCAGCTTCCTCGTTTGCCAGCAGCATTTTAATCTCGTCACCAACAACCGCTTTGACATTGGGCGCTAATTTCTCCAACTTCGTCAAAGCCTGCTGCAAATGTGCCTCATTCGTATCATTCAAGGAGTAGTGGAGACTGTTCAGCGACATGCCCATAATCTCCCTAGCTCCATCAACCAGCAACAGGTTATTACGTAACTTCGGGTCCCACAGGCCATCCCAGCTATGAAAATCAATGCCTTTCGTCAGCTCCGGGTTAAACACAATCCCGACTGTACCCCAAAAATACGGAACCGAATATTGGTTATTCGGATCAAACGAAAGGTTTAGATAATGTGAATCTACATGCTTCAAATTCGGCAGCTTGCTATGGTCCAACGGGAGCAACAAGTGCTCCTGCTTCATTTTAGCCAAAGCATATTCCGAGGGAACCGCTACATCAAACGAAGTTCCTCCCTGCTCGATTTTCGTCAGCATCGCCTCATTGGAATCAAAGGTCTGATAAATGACAGTAATCCCCGTCTCCTTCTGAAACCGTTCCAACAACTCAGGGTCAATGTAGTCTCCCCAGTTGTACACCGTCAGTGTGTTGCCACCGGAGTAGCCTTGACTGGAATTCAGCCATGCCGCCACTCCCATCAGCCCAAACGAGATGATGAAAATCGACAGAAACACGCGCACAAGTGACTTCATCTAGGCACCCCCATTTCTGCCGCAGGCTCTTTTTTACCATTGCGATTCGCCTTGCGCATAATAAAGTAGTAGCCCACTACCAACAACACAGTAAATAGGAAAATGAGCGTGGACAGCGCATTGATGGACAAGGAAACCCCTTGCCGGGCACGTGAGTATATTTCCACCGATAAAGTCGAATAGCCACTGCCTGTCACAAAAAAGGTCACCGCAAAATCATCCAGCGAGTACGTTAACGCCATAAAAAAGCCCGCATAAATCCCTGGCTTGATAAAGGGCAAAATCACCTTGGTCAGTACATCCAGCCGGCTGGCACCCAAATCACGCGCAGCATCCACCAGGGATGGACTCATTTCCTGAAGCCGCGGCAAAATCATAATGACCGCAATCGGCACACTAAACGCAATATGGGACAATAAAACGGAGTAGAAACCCAGCTTAATCCCGACCATCGTGAACAAAATAAGGAAGGAAGCGCCGATAATGACGTCCGGGTTCACGATCAATACATTATTGAGCGACAGCAGCGTATTTTTGACTCGACGGTTCTGCATCTGATGGATAGCCAGCGCACCCATAATGCCAATAATCGTAGCCAACGCAGATGACAGCAAAGCAATCACCAAGGTGTTAATGACAATAATGATCAAGCGAGTGTCTGCAAACACCTCTTTGTAATACTGGAGTGTAAAACCCTCAAACTCATGCATCGTCCCGCCGCTATTGAAGGAATAGTACATCAAATACAAAATAGGCGCGTACAAAACGAGAAAAACAATCACCAAATAAATATTTCCGAATCGGTTTTTATTTACCATGCCGCACCCTCCGTTTCGTTCCCGAGGTGAGCAGCATAATGATCCCCATCGCCAAAATCAGGAACACGGCAACCGTAGAGCCCATACCCCAATCCTGAGTAACCAGAAAATGCTGCTCTATCGCCGTCCCCAGTGTAATCACACGGTTACCTGCAATCAGGCGGGTAATCATAAACAGCGACAACGCTGGAATAAACACAGCCATGCAACCAGATCGCACACCCGCAAGCGTTAACGGAAAAATAACCCTGCGAAACGCAGTCCACTTGGAGGCTCCCAAATCACGGGCTGCGTCCAGCAATGAAGGGTTTAACCCTTCCAACGCGTTATAGATGGGCAAAATCATAAAAGGCACAAAAATATAAACCGACACAAACACAAAGCTGGAGCTGGTAAACAATAATTGCTGACCTCCCAACCCAACCATACCTAACACCGCATTCACCGGACCATAGGTTCCGAAAATCCCAATAAAAGCATACGTTTTGAGTAACAGGTTAATCCAGGTCGGCAAAATAATGAGCAACAGCCACAGCTGCTTATGCTTGGTGCGTGTGAGTAAATAGGCTGCCGGGTAAGCAACTAACAGTGAAAATACAGTGATCAGAAATGCATACCAAAACGAGCTAAGCGTCATGCTCAAATAAACAGGTGTCAGAAACTGAGCATAGTTGTTGAATGTGAGATGACCATCCACATCAAATAGTGAATAGTAAAACACAAGTACAACCGGAGCCGCCACAAACAGCACAATCCATAAATAATAAGGCAGCAGATACGCTGCTCTTGTATTACCGGACATGCTGATCCACCTCTTCATAGGCTTCCAGACGCCGATCAAATTCTTCCTCTGTTTCCCCGAACCGCATCACATGGATCGCTTCCGGGTCAAATCGCAGACCGATTTCACTGCCCAGCTCCGCCTTTTTGGTAGAATGCACGAGCCATTCCTGTCCCGAATCATCATAGCAGCTTATTTCATAGTGAACACCACGGAACAATTGGGTATCCACTTTTACACGCAGCTTGCCTTCAACAACACTCGTAATCTCCAGATCCTCCGGTCGGATCACGATTTCAATGGGCTCGTTCGGACGTAAGCCTCCGTCGACACATTCAAACTGTCGGCCGTTAAATTCCACTTGGTAATCCGCAATCATCCGTCCTGGGACAATATTGGATTCGCCGATGAAATCAGCAACAAACCGATTGATCGGCTCATCATAAATATCATTAGGCGTACCACTCTGCTCAATCTTACCTTTGTTCATGACAAAAATTTCGTCCGACATGGCCAGTGCTTCCTCCTGATCATGCGTAACGAAAATAAAGGTAATTCCAAGGCGCTGCTGCATTTCGCGCAAAATGTACTGCATTTCAGTACGCAGCTTTAAATCCAATGCAGACAACGGTTCATCCAACAAGAGAACGTCAGGCTCATTAACGATAGCCCGTGCGATGGCAACACGCTGACGCTGTCCTCCGGACATCTCAGAAATTTCCCGCTCGCCGTAGCCTTCCAGATTGACAAAGGACAACGCCTGTGTCACCTTCTCTTGGATGTCCTTTTTATTCATCTTTTTGATTCGCAGACCAAAGGCTACATTTTCAAACACATTCAGATGCGGAAATAGCGCATAATCTTGAAAAACCGTATTGACCTGCCGCTCATTGGCTGGAACACGATTAATGAGTTTTCCATTTAAATAAATAGAGCCTTCTGTCGGCTCCGCAAAACCTGCAATCATACGCAGAATCGTCGTTTTACCACAGCCGGAAGGCCCCAGCAGTGTATAAAATTTACCACGCTCAATTTCAAAGCTGACGTCCGCCAGCACTGGGGGATCGTTGTCATATTGCTTGGTCACCCGTTCAAATCGGATGATGGTTTGCTCTCCCATAACACCCTCCTTCAAAAATTCGACTTCATTCCATTTTATTAAACATAATTATTCAGGGCGCCTCATTTACCCTTGAGACTTCCATGTAAAATAGTCTGTCAGCACACGAATGGCTACACCAATCGCTTCTTCCGCAGGCTCCAGCTTCGCATGATGCAAACCATAAGGCGTATCAACGCCAAGCCAGAACATCAGACCGGGAATTCGCTCCAGAAAATACCCGAAGTCTTCTCCGGTCATCGCTTCTCCGCATTCAATAAGCTGCACATCCTGCCGGTTACTGACCCAGTTCATAAATTCCTCGGTCACCTGAGCTTCATTGTACACTTGCAAATAATTGGAGCCATAATGAATCTCGGCATGGCATTCAAACCCAGCTTCCACACCGCGCACCAGCGCTTCGATCCGCGATTTAACCAGCGCCATCGTATCGGCAGACAACGTTCGGATCGTACCCTCCAACCGGGCGGTTTCTGCGATAATATTTTGCTTCGTGCCTCCGCTAACCTTACCCACAGTAATGACTGCTGCATCGAGTGGATTCACATTACGGGCTACAACCGTTTGTAATTGTCCCACCAGTTGGCAAGCAGCCACTACCATATCATTCGCCTTGTGTGGATACGCAGCATGCCCGCCCGTACCCTTCAGGTCGATGAAAAGCTCCGACGTATTGGCAAATAGGATGCCCGGGCGAGTCGCAATGGTACCGACAGGATATTCAGGTGCAACATGCAGCGCGACAATTTCATCGGGTATCCAGTCTGCCAGCTCTGTGCTGTCCCGCATAGGCAAGGCTCCTCCCGGCCCTTCCTCAGCCGGTTGAAACAATACAACCAGATCATCCTTAATCGGATGGCTTGCAAAGTGAGTAACAATTCCCAATCCAATCGTCATATGTAAATCGTGTCCACAAGCATGCATATAGCCGGGATGGGTCGAACGGAAATCGTAACCTGTCTCTTCTTCAATCGGTAAACCATCCATATCACAACGATATCCATAGCGGCGTTCAGGAGCTGATCCATGAATGAACACTAACACGCCCGTACGCCATGTACGAATGTCCAACCGCTCCTGAGGGAGCGTTTCCAAATAATCCAGCAAATATTGTTGTGTTTTGTACTCCTCAAAACCCGGTTCGGGAATTTGGTGTAAATCTCTTCGTATTTGGACAAAAGAACGATAGTCGACCGTACTCATTGCTGCCACGCCTCCTCTTTATAGCTCATCAGCTCTTATCGGGCAAAAGAACAAAAGGACAAAAGCCCGGCGCAGCCGCCGAGCCTTGTCCGTTGTGCTTCGTCCCTAAGTTATGCTGTCAGTGCATCATGCTTCTGACAAGGAATCGTTCACCTTTGGTACATAAAAAACTTCTGCATTCTTACAGAACGCGCAGTTCTTTCAAAATCTCAGTTTTAGATTTGGTCTTATCGTCGACCTGTTTGATCACACGTGCAGGTGTACCCGCCACTACGGAGTATTCAGGCACATCTTCAGTTACAACCGCTCCGGCTGCAACAACTGCACCTTTACCAATGCGTACGCCTTCCAGTACAACCGAGTTCGCACCGATCAATACTTCGTCTTCTACGATAACAGGCTGTGCGGACGGTGGCTCAATGACACCCGCCAGGACAACGCCTGCACCGATGTGGCACATGTTGCCTACTTTAACACGACCGCCCAGCACAGCATTCATATCAATCATCGTGCCTTCACCAATGGTGACACCGATGTTAATCACTGCACCCATCATGATGACTGCGTTGTTACCGATGCCAACCATATCACGGATATATGCGCCTGGCTCAATGCGTGCATTAATGCCTTTCAGATCCAACATTGGAACAGCGGAGTTACGGCGATCATTTTCCACCACATAATCTTCTTCTTTAGCGTTTGCGCTATCCAGTACCGGCTTGATATCAGCCCAATCACCAAATACAACACCACTGTCTCCAGAAATAAAAGCTTGAACATTCTCGCCAAATGATGCGGAAGCCAAAGCTCCTTTTACATATACTTTAACAGGCGTCTTTTTCTTGCTGTTTTTAATCACGTTGATGACTTCTTGTGTATTCATTTCGATGGACATAGTAAATCTAACAACTCCTTCATCGCTTCATACGACTTCGCAAGCCGGAATGATCTTATTCTCTCATCCTTTATAGCACAAAAGTGCAGGTCTCGCAATTATAGATTAGACCCTTATAGCTCTAACCTAGCCCTTAAAATAACCATTTTCAGCGGCATGACTGCCTTAAATTCATGATTGTAAGCCGCCGATCATCCCGCATCAAAGTAGGGTTATTTATTAGCTTGCAGGCTCTCCAGCGATGTATAAATGTAGGATTGGAATCCTTCAGCAGGTTCACCTTGTGGAATGTTCACTTTCACGATGAAACCGCCTGTTTTATTTTCTACAACTATATATTGCTGTGTCATCTTCGAACTGCTCGCTTGTAAGAACAGACGGCTACTGGATAACGCTTCAGGTATGGCTGCTTTGTCCAGCTTTTGCACCTTACCGATGGAAGCTAGATCCTTTTCGCCTTCTTTTTGAAGTTCGTCCAGATTAAAATCGGAGGGTAGCTTCGTAATTTCAGCATAATAGTTATCATCTACAGCCAAGGCAACACGGTTTTGATCAGGAAACAGGGACATCGGATCAAACACATACAGCGAATATCCCTCTCCTTTTGCTAATGTCGCAGTCTGCTTTTCCTTTTTTCCCTCAAGGGTGAGATCAAAAGTTTGAGTCTTTGTGCGTTCTCCGCCTACTGCTTGACCAGCTCTTCCGTTTTGATTGCCATCTGTTGCAGCCTCTGTTTTTTGTATTTTCGTTAAAGTCAGTTGCTTCGCCGTCGCGTCGCCCTCTACTGCTTTTTCGGTGTATTCAAACGCTACTGTATCGCCTTCCTTAAGTCCAGCTATTACCGTGTCCAGTCCGTCCCCCAATTGGAAGGATTGGGCTTCGCCATTGGTTCCAATCTCTACCGTATGCGGGTCAGCAGCTCCATTGTATACACCTGTGCCTTTTTTAACCTCCGACTCAGCGATTGTCTCCGGTTTAACTTGCGGCTGCTGTTGCGTTTGCGGTTGGTCTGACCCTTGAGGTGCGGTGCTATTGGTTTGCGGTTTCGTTCCACAGGCTGACAGAGCCAGCACTGCCACTACAGTCAGTAGTATGATTGAAATTGTGTTTTGTTTTTTCATAAAATCCACCTCCACTATGATAGACGAGCTTGTGCAGCAAAAGTTCTACGCAGCATCTCACTTAAAATCCAAAATCCTACCTCCTGCTCCCGTTTATTATATTCTCAGGATTTTGCAAAATCCTAATACCACGGGAATGTTAGGTACGGTATAATGGGCTGTATTAACCTAATTTTCGAGATACCGCTTGGAAGGAACATAGACGTATTTATTTTCCCCCATACGGATGGAGCTGCCACGTGAATCAAGCACACAAACCGTCGTTTTCCTTTGAATTATTGTACATCATAGGTATTATCGCTATTTCGTTCTCCTCGATCTTCGTAAGATGGTCTGAAGCCGAGGTGTCCGTCATCGCTATGTACCGTTTGTACCTAACCAATCTGATCATGCTGCCTTTGGTCTGGAAGTACCGCACTGAGCTGTTTAGCCTGACCCGCAAGCAGTGGATGCTGATCCTCTGGTCCGGTATTGCGCTGGGGCTGCATTTCTTGCTCTGGATGGGCTCACTGCGACTGACCACCGTTGCAAGCTCTACCGTTATTATGACATTGGAGCCGATCCTTGTCATGCTCGGTTCATTTTTGTTTTTCCGGACGGGCACGAATCGCGCTATGCTCATCGGGATGGGTATGGCTTTTATCGGCTCGCTGGCCATCGGAGCTGGAGACTTCCATGTCTCAGGACAAGCCCTGCTCGGGGACGCACTGTCCTTCTTGGGTATGGTAGCCGTGTCTATCCATATGCTAATGGGCAAGCACCTGCGCGAGCATTTGAGCGCATTTGTCTATAATTTTTGGGTTTTCGCGATCGCAGCCACATCACTTGCGCTGTATAATGTGGTCAATGCCATTCCTTTTACCGGATACGCTCCACGGGAATGGGGACTGTTCCTGCTGCTAGCCATTGTGCCTACGCTGTTCGGACATTACCTGTTTAACTGGCTACTCAAATACATTAACGCCACTGCGGTGTCGATGGCGGTACTCGGTGAGCCCGTTATTTCTTCCCTGCTGGCTTGGGTGTTGCTCGGGGAAAGGCTGTCTACCTTACAATTTGGTGCAGGCTTTTTCATCCTGTTTGGGGTATGGATTTTTATCCGATACGGAGCGGATTTTAAAAAGAAAGTCATTCATCAAAGTGAATTGCCCGACACTGAGCACCCCCTGAGGGCCAGCTCTTAACTTATTTACCCCATTTTCATAAACCATACTCAATGGATTAAATTTACTGTTAAATAAAGGAAGGCGGAATCCTCTATGAAATCCATCGTATCCAAACGCTGGCTGTTGGCCCGATTGTATGAGCCAGACATGATCATT
The DNA here is from genome assembly GCF_053570945.1 of Paenibacillus sp. CMM36. Lineage (NCBI taxonomy): Bacteria > Bacillati > Bacillota > Bacilli > Caryophanales > Paenibacillaceae > Paenibacillus > Paenibacillus sp. CMM36. The sequence goes on along the minus strand of NZ_JBSEDY010000022.1, from coordinate 19,311 downwards.
GTCGACTGCCGTTCCCTGCTCGGACAAGCCGGAGCTGGACGGACTCAATTTAATGAAGACCATATTCCAGGGGCGGTTCACTTCGATTTGGAAGAAGACCTTACTGCTCCTCTTGGTAAGCATGGTGGTCGCCATCCATTACCTGATGTGGATACACTTGCTGGACGTCTAAGTCGTGCCGGAATCAATGCTGCTTCGCGTATCGTCGCTTATGATGACCAAGGCGGTATGATGGCTTCCCGCTTTTGGTGGCTCCTGCGCTATCTTGGACATGAGCAGGTATATGTGCTGGAAGAAGGCTACAGCGCTTGGAAGGAAGCGAAGTTCCCCGTGACGGCAGACCAGCCGATTCGCATTCCCTCGACCTTTGTAGCAAATGTTCAGCCGCAAATGCTCTCAAGTATGCAAGAGGTGCACCGTGTATCCGAAGATTCTGTTCCTGTTGGCTCCTATATCGGTTTTTCACCTATATTAATCGACTCCAGAGAGCGGCCTCGCTACCTGGGGCTGGAGGAGCCCATTGATCAAGCAGCGGGACATATCCCCGGTGCAGTGAATTTCTTCTGGAAAGAGATCTTGGACGAAAAAGGCAGCTTTAAAAATGCGGAACAATTGCAGCAGCACTTTGCCGATCTTGATCCAAACGCAGAAATTATCGTGTATTGTGGTTCTGGCGTATCCGCCTGTCCCAATGTACTGGCCCTGAATGAAGCTGGATTTAGTAAGGTCCGTTTATATCCGGGAAGCTGGAGCGACTGGATCAGCTATGAGGAGAATCCGGTGGCGACCGGAGAGGAATAAAAAGTTTCAACGGATATACAGGTTCAAAAGACAAATAAACTGCCTTAAGCGATTTGGCTCATGGCAGTTTATTTGCTTTGTTAAAAAGTACATAAAAAATCAACTTGAGCCGAGTGAAGCGACCTTATATAGAATTCCAAAGCTGATTTTTTTCTACGTCCTGACGATTTGGCGTAAGTTTCTGACTGGTTCCACATCTCCCGAAATTCTTCTACCAGATTGAGATGATAGCCGGTACAAAAATACGTTGTTAACTGGAACTTATTTCGCCTTCGAATAGCATCGCATTGCTCTATGCACTATACGTTCACCTCATCCCATCTATAAATAACATAGCCGAGTTGACATATAACTAGTAATAAATAAATTACGTTTATACATAGATATATTTTAATTTTTTTCTTGTATTTATGTAAATCTACTTCTTCGTTCACTTCTCTTTTCTTTATTTTCTCTCTCCAACTCATTAATCTTGAGAATTCTACTGCGCCTAATACTCCCCATAGCAATGTAAATACTAAAAATACGGCATTTACTAGAGACAATAATATCCCCATTCCTACATCCATTGTTCTTATTGATCTAAAACAAATGTGCACCACTAGTGTCAGACTAAATAATCCCAAGCCTATAATACTTACTATCGGTTTATCTTGCATCCTCATTTTTTATTCCCTTCGGTTCCAATTACATATAACGTTTCTTTATTCACGATGTCCCAGCGCTTTAAGATTAACAGTCCGGCTGCCACTTGCGGCAGCTAAGCGATGGGACATGTCTGTTGAATTACTTCCTCGAAATAGCTATCCAATATTTTGAACAACTATATATCTTAATTCATATTCTTTCTGTTGTTTCTCTGCATGTATCAGAGTTTCTCTCATGGAACCCGTTTCTAATATATTCAAATCATTAAAATGTTCTTTTAAATCTTTTTCAGTAAAGAAGTGAGCATATTTCCCTTTCTTGTATTCATATGTTCCTTCCTCAACTTTCCTACCCACACCATTATTAGAATCACGGTCAGAAAAACACGTAAAATACATCACTCCCTGTTCCTTCAAATGCATCACACAATTCTGTATCAATTTTTTTCGGTCTTCTAACAAAAATAAATGTAATAAATCATAACAATATATGCCGTCATACCTTTTGCTTGTACTAAACTCTAACACCGATTCTTGAATAAAATTCGTTCTTAAATCCCATTCTTTTGCTAGATCTATAGCTGAACTAGATATCTCAATTCCATCAACCTGAAAATAAGAAGAAAACATCTTGGTATTTCTCCCATACCCAGAACCGGGAACCAAAATATTATGTGCATTATTCTTTTTGAACAAATCTATAGCTTGGGTTACAGTTTGACTTGGTTCACAACCCCAAATCATTCCTTCTTCAGCAAACCTTTTGTTCCAATAATCTCTCATATTATTCACCCGCCTATATACTCACATAGCTCTTCTTTTAAGCTCATCAATCTGTCTGATATGATGTTGATCATGCCAGATAAAATCTCTTAAATATGATATTACAGTAAACTTCCCGTCAGCATATTCTTTAGTAAACTTGTCGTCTTCAAAACTCTCTATACTCTCCAATATCATGTTACGGTACTGAATAGTCATTTTAATTAATTCTTCTTTCGTTTTTGTTTTTCCATATTCAACAGCATCCTGATTAAATTGTTCAAAATCCATATGTGTTAATGTCAAAGGCGCATCGTTTAATATCGGATTTATGGCTACTTCATAAAAGTATTTATCCCACAGTAATATATGACTTACGATATCGTGAACTGACCATTTATCTTCAGCAATCTTTATTTTCCAATCCATTTCACGAATCTCAGAAACAAAACGTATCCATTCCTTGAACTCCTCTAGTAACCGCGACCTCTCATTCATGGTTTCCGACTCCTCTTTTCAAATTTGAGTTAGTTAGAATAACGTATTTGTATTCATGAACCCCAAAGGGGTTGCCTTCTGAAAATCTTTTTTATGAATTCTATAATAATTATATCTTTCAGCATCTATTTCTATCTCTCCTACAAACTTAAAATTACTTTTTTGAATAACTTATTTGATGCTGCATTCTCAAGTAATGCAATTGCGTTTAATTCTTTAATCCCGTATTTTCAAATTAATACTGTATTACTCCCTGAACCGCTTGAGTCGTATATCCTCTACTTCTATAATCTTTTGAGATACCATACATGATTTCTCTATTGGTTGCTGGAAGCTCGTCTTTTATTCCTGAACAACAACCATCCGATGGATTCTCCCGTTTCTTTAAGTTACTCAATTCAACTTCCCTTCAGGGCTCTACTTGAACTAATAATTCTTCCATAGTCATTTCTGGAGTTATAATTATCGTTTTGTTTAGTTTTCGACTTAGGTCTTTTAGGAAGTTCATGAGTACATCTTTTTTTTCTCTGAATTTATCTGTATTGGTGAAACATCAAATTCAATAACGCTTCCTTCATAAAAATATCCACAAATATCAATTTCACTATATTCAATAGTTATTCCAATACTTGCTTCTTTTTTAATTCTTAACAACTCAGCAATATCCCTAATTTTAGTTATTAGCCCATCTATAGTCACTCGATAATTAATTCTATCACTTTCCAAATAATCAAAAATTAAAGCCCATACTTGGATGTCTGTATCCAATACATAAATATCCCTTAGACTTCCACCTTTAAAGAATACTTCATTCATTACTTCATCGTAATTCATGCAAACCTCCTAACACTCCGCATTTCATCTAACGTTCTTGTATCTCCGAGCTCTCACCATCTATTAGCTTCTAATCTTCATTCATTCTATCTGCTCGTATCCAACTCATTTCCTCAATGTTTAATAATTCTTTAAACTCTTCTACTAACTGATGCTTAGATTCCAGTTGTATATAGTAATTATTATTCAAAATATCGTCTAATTGTTTTATTCGCTCATTATCTAGTTCAAAAAATCTAAATGTTTTTAGATTGCAATTTGTAAACTGTTTTGCTATTTTCTCATTGTATTCATTAGATCTCAGGACTTCTTCAATTAATTCAGTTCTGATTTTGTCCCCTCTAGGGTCGACATATAAAAATTCAATGTGATCTTCCTCTGGATATCTTTCTTCTGCAAGCTTAATAATTGAAGTATCTAATAACACATATGATATATGAAGACTTGCTATCTCTTGTGAATTGTAAACTACCCGGTATCCCCAACAGTGATCTTCAAAATTATAAAAATATAACACTGGGATTTTTTCTGAAATTTGAAATAAACTTTCTGGAATTTCTTCACTTTCTTCTGTATCTTTGGTTATGAAAACAAACCATTTGTCATTTAAATCCTCCGCGTATATAGGATCATGCTCAAGAAGTGCTTCTTTATATTTCAATAGTGATAAGCTTCCTGAAGTCAATTCACTCATTTGTTTTGGCTCCTTTTTATTCATATTTCACTGATATTCTTCAAATTTATATTTTGTTAATTTATTTATTTCAATTACTTGTTCTTTATTAAAATAGCCCATTAGGCAACCTTGATCTAAAATTGAAATATACAATTTCATGGATTGTTCAGTCTTTATTAGTTCGTTAAATTTCTTGAATATCTCCATATCCAACCAATCATCATATACTTTCATTTCCCATCTGATAAGTTCATTCATATATTCAAAAGAGACCCATGCAGTACCATTCTGAATATCTACGTAATCCGTTATATTATTTAAATTAAGTTTTGTCATATTCTCTAATCGTATTATTATTCTTGCATAGTCTCCATGGTCCTCAATACATTCAGTATCTAAATACCAAATTTCCTCAGATACATTTATAAATTCACCATTCACTTCAACTTCTCCACCTAAAGTAAGTAGTAGCAAGTTGTAGGGATCTTCTTCATATTCATTTCTCGAAAATTCTTCCAAAAGTAATTCTTTTTTTAAATCTGCACTCATGAAGATGCCCAATTCAGAAAGTTTGTTTAGTTGATCTTCAAATATTATTTTCTTCTTAAATAAACCAAACAACTTAAACACCTTCTTTTTATGGTTTGCGTCCCTTTTCTATAACGCTTGTATTCATGAGCTCCGTCAGGGGTTGTCTGCTGAAATGCCTTCTCGAAATCTATCTCGCAGACTAAGGCACCGTAGGAGCTGCTACTTGAATATGATGTTAAGTGATGTCTTTGCTTCTTCGAAGCAGTGTGCATTATTGTTTTTCTATTATTCCAAAAGTATCATTAATGACTCTTTCATAGTTTGCCCATTCAAAATAAAAGGGACCTATATTTATTGGTTTGTTCTCATGCTCCAACTTGAAATCCTTCCATATTACAATTTCTTCTTCCCTGTCAATTTTCACTGAGATATAACCACACTCTTCATCTCCACACCAGGGACATACCAATATTGGAAATCTATAGTATATATACTCATGTGGTTTCTTTAGCAAAAAGTATTGAATCATTTCTTTTTGGTGATCTTCGCTTCCCCATCCTAAGGATGGAACCAGATCGTGTTTCTTGAGCATTTGGTAAAGTGATTTTCCATCAATAATTAAATCTGCAAATTTTGTGTTCTTATTCTCATCTCGTTCTGGGTCAAATTCATCATATCGGCTGGAAAGTTTAGTTTGTAGAGTATTTATCGTTGTCATTGGTTTCTCTCCTTGTTGATTATCATATATAGATTTCACTTAACGTTGATGTATTCACAAACCCTCACCGACTTAAAGGCCGAAGGCCTGGCGTGATGCGGTTAATCAGTTCAGGGCTGTCCCGACAGTCACTTCATCGCCTGATGCTTCTTGGACCGATGGTCGACTTGCCTCGGCCCTTAGCATAGAATAAATTGTTAGGCGAAGCATTGTAACATCTTTGAATTTTCTTTAATTTTTATTCTGATCTGCTCGCTCTTTTATCTCTTTAATTATTTCTCTATATCTTTCTACATCATATTGAAAATTTAAGCCATGCGTAATCATTATGCTCTTTAGATCATTAAATTTATGTATTAATTCTTCCAAAAAATAGATTATTTGGTTCCAAGAGAAAGCAAATTTATTAGAAGTCTTAACGAATTGTTCCTTAAAAGGCGATTGCTCAGTTAACCAAAACAATCTATCATCCTCATGACTGACTTCAACATAGTATCCCCCACAACCAAATATACCGCAAGTACAAGTGAACATAGGATACTTTCCTGGACAAATTAATGATTTTAAAAATTCGTCTTCTACAAACACTTCATCTTCGTGCAACTTATTTCCGTTTATATATAAAGCTATCCTCCAATCAATAACATGGACCATTCGCCCAGAATGTCTTGTAATATTTTTGTATTCTTTTCTTATGTCAATTTCCATATCTACTGACAGTACATCAAGTTTATTTTCATCTGCTTTTTTCAAGAAAATCCTCATCGCTCTCCCCGAACTTCATTGTATGATCACAATATTTCGCCCAACGTTTCTGTATTCATGAACTCCCTCAGGGATTGTCTATCTGCTCCAGCCTCTTCGAAATCCCTCTGCAGACCAAGGGCACTGCATGACCCGAAGCTTGAATATTATGTTATATTGCCATCATCTTCTATGAAATACCTACAGTCCTTAATTCAGCTTCCATTATTGCAAAGTATACATCCATGACAATTTAAATAGATATCATGTTTTTCGCATTTGGGATAACCTCTTGGAATTGTAGGGTTATCATCCCCCTCTTCAATTTCTGACCATTCTGTATAATTATTCATGTCAAAATCTTCTTTATTGAATGCTTTAATCATTAAGCCAAATTGATTCAAACAATTAACAACCCAATCTTGCCGTGGTTTATAGCTTAATTTCTCCCACCCTAAGCCATCTGCTGCATTTGAAATAGTATCTAGTATAAAATCTTTCTCGCTTTCAAAGGAGTCTATAGTCCAAGGCATTTCATCAATATCAAAACCAACTGTTCCTATTCCAACTACAGACTGATCCCTTTGTGCTAGCCAAATAATTAATTCTTTTTCTCGATTCGTTTTAGCTAGTACTGATCCACTAATAGCTAGAACTTCAATAAAGACTGATGTTAATCCATTTGACATACCTATGGGTTCAACTACATCATTTAATTGTTTTGGTAATGAAATGGTGTTCGCCATACTATGCTCCCCACTTTTCAACTTGGTTTATATGGTGATTTTCTCTAACGCTTCTATATTCATGAACCCTATCAGGGGTTGTCTGCTGAAATTCCTCTTCGATATCCAGCTCGCAGACCAAGGTTCCATAGGAGCTAACGAAACATAACTTCTTCGATTCACTTACAAAATCAGCCCTTTATCATCCTCGCCTTCGAGCTGTTTATAATTCTCAATAAAATATCTATAAGCAATTCTCTTAATCGTAGACAAAATTGCTTCGCATGAAAATGCCAACATTTATTTGTAATCATAATCCCTTAATGATAGTTCTTGAACAATTTTTCTACTGTCCTTTATTCTTAGAATTTGCTTCGGTTTATCATATATCCAAGCAAGCTTTATACAATATTCAATTAATATGGATTTTATTAAAGGTCTATATAAGTTAATGTAATAACATTCTTTCCAGTCGAAAGAAATTTCAATAAAAGAAGTTTTATACTTCCTTGAATAAGCTCTAAACAATACCTCATAAGGTTTCTCGTCAACAATGCAAATGAATTGATAATGTCTAACAATGATTGGGATTGCTTTTTTTTGAAATACTTTCATCATTCACCTCAACATTACTTTATCAGCAATTATGTCTAATAGCTTTCTTGTGTTCCTGAACCCGAGAAGCTTAAAGAAGCGTAGCGACCGGCTAGCTTCGGTTCTTAGCCTCGCAGGATTGTCTACCTGACTTTCACTTTCAGGAAAACGATGTTATGTGATACCTCTAGTTCTTATTTAATATATTCTTCAATCCTTGTTTAATATTATTTGGTCTCGTCTATTCTAGATTACTCTATTAGAAAAATCTCTGTAGTCTAAAGTCAATTCCTTTTTTAGTTCTATATTGGAAGAAATACACCACATATTATTAGCACTCTCTTCTTAAAATGCTTTTTACATTGATTTCCTCAACGTCAATTTTTGTTTAAAACCTTTGTCAGTATTATTTCCAGAGGTTCATTCTCAAACATTAAACATCCAGCATCTCTATATCCAAGCTTCCTATAAAAATGTTGAGCTTCTTCATTCGAAAGTGTTGAGGTCATAACCATTTCAAAACCTTTTTGTTTCATTAATTCCTCCCAATAGTGGACAACTTTTTTACCAATACCTGTTCCTCTATACTCCTCATCTATCCATATCATATTCATAAATGGTGTGTTGTCCCAAAAAAATCCGTATCTCATCCAACCTATTTCTTGATTGGATTCTCTGATTATTAGGATTTCATTTTCTTTTATTTTTGGTCTTATAAGTGTCTTATGTATGTGCTTGTCTCTTAACAAGATGTACTCATAATCTGATTCAATCGCAAAATCAATCTGCATTGTAATCCTCCCTTTCACTCTTTTCATCGAATATCTTCTTTGTAACACTCAGCACTGATGTCTCATAACGTTTGTACATTACATAAGTTTATAAAGTCTTTTTAAAAATGTATAAGTCACCTTCTTCTCTAACCTTAGTAAACCCACACTTTGAATAGAAGTGATGATTCTTCACACTCCAGCTAGGAGTATCCAGCCACCATTTAGTGCTGTCCGGAAATTTATTTTCAATTTTCTCCATCACCTTCGTTCCGATTCCTAGATTTTTAAAATTTGGATCAATAAAGATCCTTCCTAGATTATGCACTTGATTACATTCTACAAATATCATAGTTCCCCCGATTATTTCTCCATTAAAGAGCACCTTGAAATATTCGCAATTTTGCATCATCTCTTCTTGCCAACTTATGGAGTCATATCCTATGGGCCCAACGGTTTCGTTATTATTAAAATGCTTTGATTCATCCTCAAAACTGGCCTTTTGTATTTCAGCAAGTCTTTGCGCATCATTTTTTCTAGCTTTTTCTAATGTCAGCACCAAACATACCTCCATTATCTTTTTATTTTTTCCAGGGTTGTCTGCTAAATTGCCCCCCCCAAACTCTATACCAGCAGGTCAAGGCTCCGTAAGGATTCGATGCTTGAATATTATGTTATCAGAAGTTACCGAACTTCTTCATTATGCATTCAAAATCAATCTGCAATTTTTTTATCAGCGAATTTTCTTATATGGTCTTTTTTTATTTTGTAATTTGATTATTAGTTCATCTGCATCTCTTTCACTTTTTTGAGCTTTTAGTGACTCTTCTTCTGTTATTTCTATTTCTATCATTTGAACCACTATTGTTCGTGTCCCTCGACACCACGGTTCAGCAAATTCCAAAATTGTTCGACCATGACCGATGCCGGATATGGCATTGAACGGGTAATCCACCATTCCAATACCCCCACTGCCGCTGAAATTAAAAATTGCACCGTAATGTCCCTGTTCATATCCTGATCGAGGTTGATCGAATCCAGATGCTCGCACAGACTTTGCCGGAACATTGTCTCTATTTGGTTTCGAAAAACCGTACTTCCCTTGTTCGTCAGCATTATTGAGTAGAATGAAGCATGCTGCTCCAAATATTCAAACGTACGCAGTAGTGCGGTTTTGGAAGGGAGATGAAAGAAGTTATCTTCAGACATACAATTGCGTAGTAACTCTTTAATTTGAGCTTCCATGCATTGATCGCGCAGATCGTACTTATCAGCAAAATGCAAATAAACCGTTCCGCGATTGACATTCGCTTCCTCAGCAATTTGATTGATCGTAATTCTCTCGAATTCCTTTTCTGACATCAGCCTCATAAAAGCATCAATAATGGCTTGCCTCGATTTTTGAATACGCCTGTCCATATCCTTCTCCCCTTTGTGCTATCCGAAAAAATGAACACTTCGAAGTCCTCTGTTGAAAAATCAACAACCACGCTTGTTTTAACCATTGAACCCCATATACCGCTCTGATACATTCACTTTATAAAATTTATGTTGATGATTCAACATATGTTCAATTTTAGTGGAGCTGTAATCATGAAATCTATTGTTTTACAATCTTTGGAATGATTTAAATCACATTGAATTAGGAGGGTTTAAAAATTGAAACTTACAGGAAACACGATTTTTATTACAGGCGGCGGTTCGGGAATTGGACGTGCGTTAGCAGAAGCTCTCCACAATCTTGGAAACAAAGTTATTATCGCCGGTCGACGTAAAGAGCGTCTGGAGGAGACGATCAAAGCGAATCCCGGCATGTCCGCAGTGGAATTGAATGTACAAGACCCTGCCAGCATAAAGGCGGCCGCCAAGCGGTTAATCAAAGAATACCCGGATGTTAATGTCTTGATTAACAACGCCGGCATCATACAGTCCGATGACGCGGCGGGCGTGATCGATGAGGATGTTTTGATTTCGACTGTCACGACAAACTTTCTAGGTCCCATTCGGTTGATTTCTGCATTCATCGAGCATTTGAAGTCCAAAGAAGAAGCCGTTGTCATCAACACGACTTCGATACTTGGATTTGTACCATTAGCGACAACTGCTGTATACTCCGCGACAAAGGCAGCACTTCATACCTATACGCTGTCCCAAAGGTACATGCTTAAAGACACATCGGTAAAAGTAATAGAAATTGTACCCCCATGGGTTCAAAGCAACAACGATGAACCGCGTGCGATGCCACTTGATTCATTCATTGATGCAACAATAAAGATACTTGGCACGGATACAGACGAAGTTCTGGTGGAAGAAGCGAAAATGTTTCGAAATAACCCTGGCCCGAACGAAGGTGTTTTTGTGACTCAGCTTAACGATACGATGAATTCTGAACCTCCACAAATCCATTGATCCACCTGTAATTCAATTTGCAAAAATTTAGGCGAACATGAAGTAGACACTCAGCTCCGTCTACTTCATGTTCATTTTATTGCAACTTGCTCGTGAAGTAAGAAAAAGCGCCTAGTGGTCACACCCATGTTTACCTCTTAAATAATTTCGTTGATTTCACATAATGTAGGGAATTCCCGAAGTTCAAACAGCCCTTTGTTAGGTGATGTCGGGGACATCCTTGATTTACTAAAAAAATGTTTTCATGATCTTACTTCATTTAAAAATCTTGTTATTATCGGTAGGTCGGGAGGACTTATTTGATTAGGTATCTTGTTTAAATCAAAAAATCGTATATCTTGTACTTCAGCTTTATCACCTTTAATTATTCCACTGTATTCTTTACATATATAAGCTGCAACTACGTTATATACTTCATCTCCATGCGGATATCGATAGTAGAGTTCCGGGCCTGAAAATATATCAAGTAATTCTAACTCTTCGGCTTCTAAGCCTACCTCTTCAAAAAGTTCCCGGCTTGCAACCTCCTTCATATTCTCACCAGGCTCCATTGAACCTCCTGGTAATCCCCATAGACCATTGTCAGTTCTTTGCTGCAATAGTAATCGTCCCTCATCATCTATGAGAATCACACATGCTCCTGCCATAATTATAGGTCGGGTACCTACTAACTCTCTTAATTCTCTTATGTAATTCAATATCTTCACGCCCCTTTGAGATCCTTCAACAGACCAAGGCTCCGTTAGGAGCCACTGCTTGAATTTAACGTTATATGACGGATTCACTTCTAAAATCTACTTTCGTCAATGGATAAGGCACGTAGTCCGGGTGGCTCTGCTACTTAGCCGGCTGAATGTTTCCGTTGAATCCGCCCTTCCGAAATGCATCTTCCGGGCTAAGGGTCGGGCTTGTCCCGGCCAGATGAGTTGAATGCTATGTTATATAACGTTGACTTTTTTCGAGTTAAGTAATTATTATTCTCGTTTCCATTTATGTGTTTCGAGTAGTTTTCCAGTTTCATAAAAATACTTTATTACTTCAAGCATAGGAATTAATTCTACACAAATGTTATCGCAATAATTGCCTAACTGGCCACCAGCAACCAGATGAATTTCACCGTTTCCCTGTTTATTGTTCATAAGAGTATATATATTACCATCAATTGTAATAGACACTATAAAATATTCCGGTCCGCCTCCAACCAATGCTGAATCTGTATCTGATACCTCAAAAAAAACTAATGTAAATTTATCTCCGTCGAGTTTTATTAAAAAACTTAAAGTGTCTGCCCATGTAGGATTCATAACTATTTCTTCGTTGAATGTGGTCCCATTCCATTCATCGATACTAATAGATTTTATCATTTTTTCTTTTCATCCTTTTTAGATGGTTTTATTTATTTGGGTGCTTTCATCTAACGATTCTACATTCACGATCCCAGCGAGTGCTCAGGTGTCCTACAGTGATCTCCTTTTCCAAAATCCTTCTGCCGAACCGAGGAACGAATGCGACGATGCTTGGATGTGATGTTATACAAAGGTACCATGAATTCATTGAATCTACTTAGAAATCCTGTTTAATTCACCATCACCATTCTCTCCATTCTTCTGTAATATCTTGATCCTCCTCAATTTCTAATCCAGCTAGTCTTGCTGCCTTATCTATAAATTCAGCCAGTTCTTCACGTTCCATCGTTTCAATAAAATAGTGTTCTTTTCATTCAATTCATTAAACGTAATTACAATTTCTTCTACAGCCTTCATAATACTTTCAGGATGTTTAGTTTCTTGTAATAATATTAATTGGTTTAGATAGTTATCCAGGACTTTATCACACATTAATAATCTCTCTTCTGTAAAAAGGTCATCTCCGTATTCAACCATTCTTTTGTTTTTACAATTGAGTTGGTTTTTCATTAAATAGGTCCTGTAATGTCATTGGGCACATCCCTCATTTTCTTGTTTTTGTTTTAATAGATTTTTAAAATTGTTGCATAGTATTTCGCATATGAGTTTGCTTACTAACTTGCTTTTCACTTATCTTATTTTTTCTTTAATTCATCTTTTTTCATCTGTTAGCACACTTAAAGAAAGACCAATTACGGTCAACATCTGGTCATTACAATTGGCTTGGAGGGTTTATTCCCTTCTAAGTCTCAGATAATAAAAACCCACCTTCGGCTCTTAACCTTTAGGTGATTTTTCACCTTCTCTTGTTGTTATTGATGTATGTTAAAAATGCAAGAATAGATGTCCACAATAGTAACATTAGAGTCACCGCATCTTTTACATCCATGGTCTCACTTTTCGAAGGAAAACCATGCCCACCCAAGAGTCAATTGTATCTATATTTTACCTGTGTTCACGATGTTCCTCTGACTTATGCGAACGAAATGAGCGGCCGCCGTGCGTATGTGTCCGCCTACCCCTCCCTGGCAATCCTCTTTGCCGGACCGAGGAACCGCCAGGCTCCGATGCGTGGATATGATGTTATCTGATGGATTGGCCATAAAAAAACAGTTCAACTTTCCCTCTATGACATAAGGCAAAGATGAACTGTCTTTAGTTCCTGTTAAAATCTCTATGCGCACAAGTAGCAACTTCTTCTCCCATCAAGCCAACAAAGCCTGAGCGATCTGATCCACAATGCCATTGATGCCTGTGGGTCCATAACAGCCGATCCATGTCGCGGCATCGACCGAGTGTATGTGCTGGCGCTCAACGGTATCAAGCATTCCCCAGACACGTTGCTCTGTCGCGGATATTCCCTCCTGCATGAGTTCATGGCTAAGCAAGAAGTAATGGCTGGCATGTACAGCCGGTAGTCTGTCAACTGAGATGTGATAGGCCGTGTCGGAGGTATCTGCCACAAATAACGGAACAGGCAGACCTAGATCATGGTACAGCACAGCCCCTGTACGATGAGAGGCAGAATGCACGCGAACCAGAGAATCCAGCGGACGGATCAGTGCCACGCTCTTGCCTGCCAGAACGCGAGCAAGTTCTTCGGACAGCAATGTGGTTCGTCGGTGATAATCCGCTATAATACGCTTTGCCTCTTCTCGTTTGCCTGTCAATTCACCGAACAGAGTCAGAATAGTCTGCCAGTTTTCATTGCGCTTAAACATGAGAACTGGAGCGATCCGGCTTAACTGTTCATAGTGCGGCTCATGTACCTCGGTGCAAATAATTAGATCCGGAGACAGTCGTTCCACTGCAAGCAGGTCGGGGTACTCATATGTTCCGAGTAATTCAGTATTCTGAAGTCCTGCCCTGATCGTTTGAGGGAAATGTAACACTGCATTGCCTAGTCCTACACTACCTGCTGGAAAGAGCCCCAGCGCAAGCAAATGATCGGCATATTGCACATCGAGTACAGCGATACGCTTCGGAGATCCGATAACATAGTATTCCCCTCGCATATGGCATATCACCGAGCCTTGGGCCGACTCATATGAAGAAGCTGTGCGGTTCCGCTGCAAGGAATGGGCATAGTCTATATCTGTTTTCGAAGCGGCATCAAGCCTATAACGCAGCGGAGGGATGCCATAATATTTCTTAAACGCCCTACTGAAATAATACATGTCGCGATAGCCCATTCTGTCAGCAATTTCACCGATGGGAGCATCCGTGTGACGCAGCATCCGCGATGCACTCTCCATGCGCAACTGAATGACATACTCAGTCAGTCCGAGCTGCTTCTCTTGTTTGAATCGTCGCTGCAGCTGTCTTAAGCTGCATCCAGCAAGGGCTGCCAGCTCTTTAAGCTCCAGATTCTGGCGATAATGCGACGCTATATATGAAGCGACAACATCCACCATGTCAGATGCTTCTCCTCCCTGATCACGTTCGTAATCCATGATCAGTTCGTAGATCATGCCCTGAAGCAACGCATTGGCATGAAAACGTTCCATCCCTTCGCCACGACGCCATTTGGCAACGATTTTTTCTGCATTCTCGATCCATTCTGCTTGGGTTACCGAATTTTGCACAAATGAAGTGCGCAACGGATGTTTTCGATATGAAGGCAAAACAAGAGAGGCTCCCTCCATAGAAGAAGCCTTGTACATGATCACGATATAATAAATGTCGTCTGATCTGGCCGTCAGCGTTAAGGATGTCCCCTTAACAACATGACCAGCAAAAGAAGCTCCAATGTGGCAAACCTCACCATTCATTGCAAGCTCCCCTTCCCCTCCGTATGCCAGCAACAACACATTCGAAGTTAATTCCGTTTCGCGAAGAACACTGCCTGTCTGCAAAGTACCGCTATACTCGTCAAGCATCTTGATCGTTGTATCACTCCATAGATTTGTCTGTTCTTGTAGCGGCATTTCTCTCATCTCCTGACAATAGCATCCTTTGCTAGAGTGACTCTCATGACTGGGCTTAACCAATTAACTACAATCAGGCCTGTTAGCAAAAGTAAAATTGTTGCTGTTGTCATTTTAATTGAGATTTATTCTCATTGTCAATTTTCGGACATTTTCTGCAATATTCCCCTGACATCTCGTAATAAAAACAACAGGTGGTACGCTTGCTTTTCACGGCTGGAATGCTGTCCTTATTTTTTGTGAACCGGGTGAACGGATTTATTTTTACACCGAACAAATGCCCAGGCGCTCCTTGCGTCAGATATGAAAAATCTGCCTGGATGTGCTGACTTTCTTGGTCAGCATTGTCTACTTCAGGAGTATATAATGGGACAATACGTATCATGATATTCTCCCAAAGGATACTCATCGAAAGAGGAGCAATCGCAGCAAGCGTCTTTAACAGCGGTGCAAGGTGTAACGCAAACATCTCCTTTACCACCTTTTCCCGCCACACTTCCCTGTCTCCAGTTAGTGCTTCTGCCCGAAGCCCGTTCATAGCTAGAAAAGGAAAATGCGTCCCCCCCCTCGTTAGCTGTGAGCGTCGGATGATAGAGAAAGCTGTTGTCTAGCCGAAAAGAAACATGCTGATGATGAACGGTCATCGCGATCAGCAACGGAGCAATCCACAGGTAGCCGATTCGCTTAGCTAACATTGAAGCAGCTACCCTCATGTCAGGCGCACCAATATACTCTTGAAGCCAGCTTAAATACTCTCGGCATGCAGCTTCTTCATGTAGTTGGCTCAAAGCAATAATACGGACATTATCTTCAGACGGCTCACCAAGCCGAATCGAGTGTTCATCCACCGTTTGCTGCCATAAGTCAGTCGATAGATAATGGTCCATTTTAATTCGATCCCAACAGTGCTTCCGATGCCTGATCTACAATAATATTAATTGCAAGTGGGCCATAATAAGCGATCCAAAGTGTAGAATTAACATCATATGCACGGTTATTTTTGACTGCATCAAGGGATTTCCATACTGAACTGCTATCCAAAGCCTCTGCCTCTGCCGCAAACAACTCATCAGACAGAACAAAATAATGATCTGCACCAATCTCAGGAACTTTCTCCATCGAGATTTCAACGGAGGTATCATTTTTGATCTTCTGGACTAATGCAGGCATTTTTAAGCCCAAATCCTCATACAGAATGCCGCCTGTTCGATGCTCAAGACCATGAACACGAATGCCTTCTTTTCTCGGACGAATAAGTGCTACCGTTTCCTCTCCCAACTTCTCCGACAGCTTCTCCTTCAGTCCTGCAATTTTGTCCTCATAAGCCTTACGCACAGTTTCTGCCTCTGCCTGCTTACCTGTGATCGCAGCCACCGTAGCTAACGTATCTCGCCAATCCTCGTAGAAGTCAAGTACGATTGTGGGTGCTATTTTGCTTACACTCTCATACTCTTTCTCTTGAAAATCAGTCATTAAAATAAGATCCGGGTCCAATGCTACAATCGCTTCCAGATTGGGCTTGTCCCGTGTACCTAAAACCTGTACGTCACCCGGCTTATCGCCTAAATATTCCGGAAATGTGGTATTGCCTTCAGCGATAACACTGCCTGCCGGCTGCTCGCCAACGGCTAGCAATTGATCCAGAAATTTGACATCAAGCACAGCAATTTTCTTTGGTTTCTCGTTAAGCGTATACTGACCCTTCATATGCGAGATCGTAACCGGGAAGGCTCCGGCAGTCTGAGACGCTCCATTCGAAGGCGTGTCCGTTGGAGTTGTAGCAGACTCATTGCCGCCATTTGTACCTGCTCCGGCACCGCAAGCCGTCAGTACAAGAACAAGGGCCAGCATCCAGCCCATTAAAAATCGTGATTTATGGTTAGCATGTGCCATGCTTCCGGCAGCTTGCCTCTTTGTTCCTTTATTCATGGTGAATCCTCCTTATGTATGATAATGATTTTCATTATCGAAATATAAGGCGAGTATAATATATCTCCACATCGCGTTACCATGTACTTTTGCGACATTTCAGCCGGACTAATGCGACATGTAAACCGCTATATCTTCATTTACAATTCTATCAGCTCTTTTACTAATTACTGCATAATCATCGTCTAATGTATCAAGCCAATAAAACCAAGAATCTCCCATTTTTTCTTTCCATTCATTTGGGAGTTCCGTTATTTCTAATCTAGCAACAACTATTTGATCTTCATTTTCTTCAAAAGAATATTTTTCTTTTCATTGATTTCTACCTCTTGCGTCAATGTACATTCCATATCCATTTGTTCCATTGAAACTACAACAGAGGTTTGTATGATAAATTTGTGGATGCTCTTCATTAAATTCTGAATGTGGAAACTCATAAAATGTTCCTTTGGATTCATAAGCCATATTCGGTGAAACATCTATCTTTAATACCCTTTCGTCCGCAGATATTTCTAAAACATTTTGCTTTCTCCTTTTATCAAGTATCTCCTATAACGTTCTTGTATTTATGAACCCGTTAGGGGGTGTCTGCTGAAATTCCTCTCCGAAACTCATCCCGCAGACCAAGGTTCCATCGAAAACATAGTGTAAATATTTTGTTAAGTGAAGTTCAACTTTTTTTTGAATAACCTTTTTAAATTTAATGGCTTTATGAACGAGAGAGTTTAAAGTTCTCTAGATCTACATTGAATTTGCCTTTTACCAATATGTCTAATCCCAATAATCCGTTGATATTGTGATATTTAAATGAAGTAAAGTCTATGAGTACATCTCTTAAAATAAAATCTCCTACCTGTATTCCCTTGATCCGTTTGGAAAATGCGTGTTCTTTCCCTCCAATTCCGTAACTTGTTATGATTTCGTCATCCATCCCGACCAGAATCCCAATATCATCTACTTCATCCTGTGAAATCAATGTATGGCTTGCTCCTGTGTCAATAACTATGTTATTTATGACTTTCTTTTCTCCATTAAAATGGACTGTTATTTCGGTGAACAACAGCCCATCCCTATATTCAATTTTCATTTATAGATTTCTCCTTAAACCAACATTCTTCCGAACCTTCACAATGACCTGGTCCTTAGAAGTATGATAAACCAAGGTTTTGTCTCGGCTATTCAACAACTCTCTTGTTGCTTCTTCGTCACTTACAGGACCAATCACAGCGACGTCATCTATGATTTCTTTATTTTCTGTCTCTTCGAAATGAAGAATTTCAAACTTTACAAATTGATTCGGGAAGATTTGTTGTACTTCTTGCCACTTCACGTTAATCCCTCCTGTCCTTTTTATGGTTACATTATATCATTTAATTAGAATTTCACTTAACGTTCCTGTATTCACGACCCTAGCGAATGCTGGGATGTCTGGCCTCTGCCGGACCGAGGGTACATGCCCGGTGCGTGAGTATATTGTTTAAGTAAAGTCACTTATCTTCGAGTTATATTCGTCACGATTTAGAAAAATTCTCAATATAATGTTTCATAAAAATTATATAATTATCATGACTTGAATCAATATTAAATATCTGTCTATCTGTTACACCTTTCTCTCTTACTTCTATTTTTATGTTTCTTTGGTTACGTTTAAACTTGATATCTAGAAAAACTTCTTTTATTAAACCGTGTTCTATTTGACTATCTCCCGGGAAATTAAAAATATGTTTTTCTGTACTTGCATTGAATAGTGCAACAATATCTATAAAGTCTGACACTTGTTCTTTATTTGGAACAACAAATTCATGTTCAACTAAATTCCTTACAGAATTTATTTTATTTAATATTCTAGGAGCAATAATTCCTAAGTTTTTTAAAGTCTCTATCTTCTTAGGTACATTCCATTTTTTTGAATTTCCAAAAAAACCGAATGCAATCATCAAACAATCAATTTGGCAGTCAAGAGATCTCTTTGCATTTGAGAGAGCATTTATTAAACTGTGTTTTTCAGTTCCCGATTCTAAATCAAATTCAGCAAAGGACAAGTATTCTGAAGGCGTAACATCAAATGGTATATCTATTTCTTCATGTCCACGAGAACTCCAATAACTATTATCATTACTTAGAAAATCAATCACCTCAGAAAATCCCATAAGATCAACTCCAATTTAGTATTTAGGTGATTTCACTTAACGTTTTTGTATTCATGAACCCCGAAGGGGTTGTCTGCTGAAATGCCTCTCCGAAATCCTTCTCACAGACCTAGGCTCCAACGGGGCCGCAGCTTGAATATTATGTTATGTGTAGTTATCACTCCATTGATTGACATTCTAATTTACGCCT